>JANSWY010000138.1 GCA_024743255.1 bacterium
ACAGAAGAGGATAAGCACTTTGTTCTAGGTCCAATAAATCTGGAAATAAATCCGGGTGAATTGATCTTTGTTGTAGGTGGTAATGGAAGTGGAAAAAGTACCCTAGCTAAGGTAATTTGTGGTCTTTATCTACCAAAAACAGGCCAAATCGACAGTTTCGGCGAAACGATAGATTATTCCAACATAGATAGTTACAGAGAGCAATTCAATGCTGTTTTCACAGATTATTACCTATTTAATCATTTCGGGCATATAGAAAATAAAAATGCCATGGATGATGCCAAGGAAATAATTAAGATGCTAGAGCTTGAGAAGAAAGTAAAAGTAGAAGACAATCAGCTCTCTACAACATCACTTTCTACCGGACAAAGAAAAAGACTGGCATTACTATTAGCTCTTTTGGAGGACAAACCTTTCTATATATTCGATGAATGGGCAGCTAGTCAGGATCCATACTACAAGGATGTATATTATACTAAAATCCTTCCAGATCTTAAAAAACAAGGAAAAACAGTCTTAGTCATTTCTCATGACGATAGATACTTTAATATTGCAGATAAGGTATTGGTCCTAAGAGACGGACAATTGACACAATCCGATATGGACAATCAAACCTTAGTGAACACAGTTTATAACGTACCAAATTCATAATTACATAATGCTCGTATCTCACGATTACAAATTCATTTTTGTTAAGACTAAAAAAACGGCTGGATCAAGCCTTGAAACGTATCTGAAACCTTTTTGCGAGAATGGTATTATTGGCAAAAAATTAAGTGAAAAACACACTACTGCCTCTGAAATCAAAGAAATAGTAGGAGATGAAATTTGGAGCAATTACACCAAAATAGTCCCAATAAGAAACCCTTGGGACATGACAGTGTCTCTATACTTTTGGAGAAAAAGAAAACGTCCATTTTATTACTGGTTATACAGGTGGTTCATTAAATTCAGATTTAAAGGGATTATGGAACATCGGGTTACTTTTGAAGAATGGGTTCAAAAGAAAGGTGTTAGAGGATTAAATGAGAACAACAGCATTATCTACATTGATGGAGAAATGGACAACTACGAGTTCATTCGATATGAAAACCTCAATGGAGATTTGGAGACAGTTTGCACCAAACTAGGAATTCCTTTCGAAAGCGAGCGTTTGCCTCATGAGAAAAGTGGGCATAGACCAAAAAGAGATTACAAGACCTTCTACAATGATCATACAAAAGAGATTGTAGCTCAGGCGTATGAAAGAGAGCTTAAAGATTTTGGATATACCTACTAAGGATTCATGTTAGTAAGCCACAAACACAAATTCATCTTCATTAAAACACACAAAACAGCTGGTTCCAGTATTGAAGAATATCTGAAACCTTACTGTAAAGAAGATGGCATAATTGATACATTCAAATACAGATCTCACCGACCTGCGTATTCAGCCAAAGAAATGGTTGGTGATGAAATCTGGAATAGTTACACCAAAATCTGTCCTGTTAGAAATCCATGGGACAAAATGGTTTCTCTGTACTTCTGGAGAACTAGGAAAAGGCCTTTTTACTATCATTTACTTCGGTTAATCAGAGGAAAGCATCCAAGACCATTGGAACAAAGAGTTGACTTTGAAGAGTTGATCAGCCGACAAGGAATGCGTTGCAATCTTGATAGACGCATTATGTTTATCACTGATGAGTGGGAAGACTACTTTTTCATTCGATATGAGAATCTTCAGGAAGATTTGGAAGCCCTTTGCGACAAAGTAGGGATTCCATTCGAACCAGAAAAAATGCCGCAGAAAAAAGTTGGTTATCGTAAGGACAAAGATTACCAGAAACACTACTCAGAGAAGACCAAAGAAATAGTGCGAAATGCCTTTAAGGAAGAGATTGAAAAATTCGATTACAAGTTCTAATTACCTTCTCTTTTCTTCTTCCACCAATCTTCAATCTTGAAAGTCTTCTTGTACGGAATGTACCCAAGATAAAAGAGAAATCTTCTTGTCTTACTCAATCCAGGTAAAGAATAATATCCCTGTGGTGCTGATTTTAAATTGAATTGATTTACGAAATCCTCCACTTTATGGAATTCATTCTTCAGAATTCTGGCAATTGTGATATGGGCTGTAAATGATGGGTCTCCTTTAAAGTTGTATACCTTTTCAATTGTATCTGGAAGTGGATAGAATTTCACCTCTTCCTCCTTCTCCTTTACCTCATTAAAAGCTGAAAGAAACTTAGTTCTATCATACGGATCTTTATACCATTCTTTCGGGTCCATCATTCTTTGTTTCCAGGCTTCCAGGATTGATTTGGAATGCTTTCTATGCGCAATCATAAATCCAGTATGTAGAGAATGAGGGTCTTCGTTAGACTCTTTCCAGGTATGGTCTTTTATTCTGAGTTTGATCCCAGGTTTGTCTTCCCAATCAGCGGCCATTGACTCAACGGTTGCCATTAAGTCTTTACGAGGGAATAGAACATCAGAATCACTGTAAAGCATTACTTCCACAGAAGGATCATCTACCACTTCAAAAACTGAAGCTTTCAATATCTTAGATTCAACTACCGTTTGAGCAGGAACTGGTTTAATAAACGGAAATTTCCCTCCCATTCCAAGAGGCCAATCCCACTTATTGGAAAATTTTGGAACTGCAACAAGATGCACATTATCAGACTCACAGTCGCTCTTTAGCTTTTCAATATCAAAGCACTCCGGAGAATCGGTAACCAGGTATACCTTACCTTTCCAGCCGGCCACTTTGATTAACGACTCTATAGCTAATTCACATTTGTATGTCCTGGCATATGGTCCACAACCAATGAACACAAAAGCCATATTTTCCTGCTTGATCATACTTCAGTTTTAATTTCTATTAACCCTTCCGGGTTGTTATCTAATTGCTTAGACACTATTTCTAATCTATCCCCAGCGTTATATTTTTCATATACCGTCTTCATCTTCTCAACTCTTTTTCCTTCCTCTGCCATCATAATGTGATAAAGAAACGGCTTAGAGCTAAACAAGGACGAAATTACATTTTTCCCGTTGGAAGTTGTGTTTTTTGGAAGCACAACTTGCTTATCCAGGTATTTTGGCATCACAAAATTCCAATAAACCAATTGATTCCGAGGATGCATATCTACATAAATACTTCCATCTCCCCTGGCCTGATCCAACCACTCCTGTATTATCTCTTTTGAAGTCTCCGAATTTCTTAGAATGACAAATCCAGCATTGGGTCTAATATGTCGGGGCGGTCTTCTTTTCCTTCTTTTACCTATTGCAAAGTAGGTATCTCTCGGCATCATTATTTCAGTATTGGGATTGCCACTTTCAGAGATAAAATCTTCAATACTTTTATTTATTTCTGCGATCACCACATCCGCATCAAATAGGACCAGATAATCGCAAGGGATATTTAAGGACTCTTTAAGCAAATCAATCTTACTCCAATTAATATGCAAATCCTCGATAGTCTTATTTCTTTGAATATAATGAGTATACCCATGTTTCAAGCAATATTCATTTACGCTTGCTACACTGTATTTTGCATAGGAATCAATATTGGGAGTAGCGAGTTGGACAACTACGACTTTTTTACTCATTTCTTGTAAATTAGTTCGTGGTATCCATCAAATAAGATCTGGCTAATTCTGTTCCAATTTTGAGTTTTGGCATATAGAACAGCAGCTTTACTCATTCTCCCTCTCAGCTCATCATCTTCGAGAATTTCATTTATTCTGTCATAAAACTCTTGTTGTTCCTTTGGAGTAACGAGAAAACCAGACTTTCCATTTTCAACTATGTTGACAGGACCACCTGCTTTTGCTGCGACCACTGGTGTTCCTGAAGCCAATGATTCAAGAACTACATTTCCGAAAGTTTCAGTAACAGAAGGGAAAATAAATACATCACTGCTCGCGTATATCTCCGCCAGTGTATCTCCGGTTTGCTTTCCTGTAAATATTGCATCAGGCATGGCAGCTTCCATATTCTCTTTGTCCGGACCATCACCAGTTATTACAAACTGAACATCATCACGGGTTTCTTTAAACATGTTGTATACCGCAACAACAGTGTCTGTCTCCTTCTCTTTTACTAGCCTGCTAACAAAAAGAATTACTCTTTTACCTTCTAAATTGTAGTCCTTTCGAAATGATCCATTCGCTTTAAGTGGACTAAATCTGAGAGGTTCCACCCCTCTTTTCAAGATCCTTAAGCTTTCCTTTGGCACACCAGAATTCACCAAAAAATCACGCATCTCTTCAGTCGGAGCAAAAGTCAATGCACATTTGCTGTATATACCCATCAAACCTTTAATCACTGGTTCTTGAAGATAGCTTGAAGCTTTAGGTACCCTTATGTAATAATCCACATAGGTAGCATAGTGAGTATGGTAAATGGTAACCACCGGAATATTTCGTTTGTTGCCATATTTTAAGGCATAAACACCTAATAGTGATGGAGTTGAAAAATGGATTAAATCAGGTTTAAATCTATTTAGGCGTCCTTTGAGTCCCGCATCTAATCTTGGGATTGCCAATCGGTAACCTTTATTGACTGGAATTGGAATCCAGTTGCAGACATAAATATCAAATGGAACATTCTTTCTGTTTTTAGGGGGATGGGGGGTAATCACCAAAAATTCGAAGTAATCTTTTGGTACCCTATTTAGAATTTGATGTAACGTCACACTGACCCCATCGAAATCCTCTTCCAGAACGTCAGCGAAAAATGCAACCCTGATCTTCTCCATCAGTTGCGAAATTATAGGATTATTCGGAGTATTCCGGTTGTGACTATATATTTTTGCACCCTTTCTATGGAAATATTAGTAGTATCACATAAATATCCCCCTTCTATTGGAGGAATGCAAAAACACTGCTACCAATTGGTATCGGGCCTGGAGAAGAAACACAAGGTTCACAAACTAGTTCAGGGTCCGGAAGGTAAGCTCCGTTTCTTCTTTTCAGCAGCGAAGAGAATCAAGCAAACGATTAAGAAAAATCCGCAAATTGAAGTGATCTACCTGAATGATGGCCTAATGGCTTTTATTATCGGGAAAGTTATCAGAATGAAGTTGAGACCGATGGTTATGACTGCTCATGGATTGGATATTGTTTTCCCTCTCAATTACTTTCAAAAGTGGATTAAAAGTAATCTTAATCTCATAGATGCAATTGTCCCTGTGAGCCAGGGTACACTAGAAGAATGCACTTTGAGAGGAATTGAAAATTCCAGACTACAATTAGTCCCTAATGCTATTGAGGTTCCTCACATTCCCAACAAAATTGAGAAGGAACCCATGGAGTTCGATTCTGAAAAGAATTATTTGGTTTCGATAGGACGAAGTGTAAGAAGAAAAGGAAGGTCCTGGTTTGTAAAGAATGTGTTATCACAACTAGACGAGCATATTGAAATTATCCTAATCGGACCAAAACTATCAAACATGGGATTATGGCGGTTTCTTAAAGCCATTTTACCCAAGAAATTATTTGACCTGATTATCATTTTCGCGGGAGTAGCAATTGATGAGTTGGAACTGGAAGAAGCAATGAAAAATCCGGCAGTAAAAGGTCGAGTACATCGTTTAATGGGTCTTAGTAATGACGAATTGATGTGGGTTCTGCAAAAATCTGATCTATTTGTGATGCCAAACATTAAAGTACATGGAGACTATGAAGGATTTGGGCTTGTACTTCTGGAAGCAGTATTGGCAAAAGTCCCTGTTTTGGCTTCTAACATTGAAGGAATCACAACTGCTATCAAAGAAAACAAGAATGGCAATCTCGTTTCTGCCGAAAACTCTCATGAGTGGATTTCAAAAATAAATTCAATACTGACATCATCCGATAAATCTAAAATTGAGGAATACCATCAATATAGTATGGAAAACTACACCATCGACAAAATGGTCGAGGGATATGAAAAGGTTATTAAATCAGTCGTATAGCTTCCAGTAATCTTCGAAATACTTGTAAAGGGAATTGTTATTATCGTGCGACTTATTAGCAGTTTTAACCAATCCAGTTCCACTGGCAATTTTCGAGTTTGTCAACCTGCAATATTTAAACAAACCCGGAACGACAAACTTTTTCACATTCTTTTTTGCGAGCAAACCTGAGAACCAAATATCATCCACAAATCGAGCTTCCTTTGGTGCTGTTTCATAGTCTGAGACCTCAGCATCAAAAAACTTCGGTTTCACCGCATAACTTGAGGCACCTTGAAGAACCTCAATTTCTTCCATTCCTTTAACTGGAGACTCTTGTCCAATCAGTCTGAATTTCGCTCCCCATTTCTGAACTCGATCCTCATGATTAAAAGACTTTGGCACTCTCCAACCAACCTGACAGAAAGCGGCATTTGGATGATCTAATGAATACTTTTGATAAGTTTCTACCAATCTCTTAGGGTAAACCTGATCATCATCTAAAACGATAATCAAATCATCCTGCTTAACCATTTCCAAAGCTGGAATCAATTTAGTTGCCGGACCCAAATCATTTTCAATCCAGTTAATCTTTATAGCTGAATTATTCATAATAAAATCTGGCAACTCCGTTTTTTCTGGGTCTCCGGGGATATGAATAAAAATATTCTCTGGTTTAACAGATTGATCAAGCAAGGAATTGATTGTTGGCTTAGTATCAGCGATTCTACTTGGTATTGATGTAAATGAAATAGATATACCTGCAGATGGATCCTTCCTATTACTCTTTCTGATATAGTAATTTACTGATCGAGTATGAACTAGCGCATATCTGATAAACTCCCCCAATACATTCATTAAGCCTAATGTTTCAAATCCAATAAATCACTAACTTCGCCACTTTCAGGCAAAAATATAAAAATGGAGCATACACCCGACCTTATGGTAGTAACAATTGCTTCTCACGTAGATGAGCGCATAAACCTGCTTAGGGAGTCATGTACTAACAATAACTTAGAACTCACCATTTTAGGTGAAGGTGTAAAATGGATTTCTAATGCAGTAAAATTCAGAATAATCAATGATTTCCTGAAGAATCAGCCTGATGATCAAATGATTCTTTTCGTCGATGCATACGATGTTTTCTTAAATGGCTCAGCTGAAGAAATAATCAACAAATTCGATTCCTTCAAAACTGACATTGTCTTTTCTGCAGAATCCAATTTCTTCTTTAAGAAGAAGCACCTCAGATATTATTATTGGAAATATTACCCAAGACTGCATAAGAAATATAACTACCTTAATTCAGGAAGTTACATGGGTAGAGCCAGTAGCCTGAGAACAATGATTCAGGAAATCACAAGATTCTATAAAGTAGATCTCAATAATGATGCTCAGCTTAAGGATATCGAATCAGACCAATACTTATTTAATAGATATTATGTCGATCAATATCACCATGGCATTACATCTGAAAATAGTATCACTTTAGATTATAGCCAAGAGTTATTTGCGTGTACAGCTGGAAGGCAGTGGGTGGTCAGATGGCCAATGTTGACCTGGGTCCAGTCATTTCTGTTCTTCAGGTACGAAAGGAGACTTCTCAAACTATTCAAACTTCAGGAAAGGCAAAACACAATTCTTGACCTTAAGTATATCAAGAAAACAAAGAGCTTTTGCAATAAAGTCACCAAGACAAACCCTGTGGTAATCCACCTCCCTAGGACTGAAAAGAGATTTGAAAAACTGATAAACAGGTTAAAAAAGAATTCAATTAATCTATCATTCCTCCATCTACCCGCAGTTTTAGTGAGCTTTGTTGCATGGCTGGAATCTTTCTTCTCATCAAGTATTGCAACACTTATTAATGTTGGCGTAACAGATCCTAAGAGGATTTTCAGGTTCACCCCTAACAGCAACCCTGAGTGGGATCAAGGCATCAAGAAATTCATTGAACATCTAAGAAAGAAAGAATCATTCGCATTTGCTCACTTTAATGATGGCGAACTAACATTCATCAAAAAACATCTGGATGAGGACACGAAAGAAACCTGGTATGGCCGTGGACAACAAAGTTATGATGACCTATTAGGTAAACGCTTATTATCTTCTATTCAAGAGAACAGAAAAAATTACTACGTAGGAATACCTTGTTCTACTTGTTGGCCCGAGCACAGAGCACTTGCAAATGACTTAACCAAGGAAGTGGAAAATACTATCCCGGCGATGATCTTCCACCACAACCTTAGCTTTATTCCAGCTATTATCAATGAACTAAGAGACCGAGAAGTATTCTTCATTGGAAATGAAAACCAGAACTATTCTATCCTGGGAGAACTCGGAGTGAATGTCAAGGAAGAGAACAGAACCAATGTCCCGTTTGTGAACTCATATGTATTGTATGAACAGATGAAAGACAGAAAATTCCCTGAAGGTAGCGTCGTTCTTTTGACATGTGGAATGCTTGCAAAAATTTTAATTCCAACATGGTTTGCTAATAACCCAAACGTTACTTTTCTGGCGCTGGGATCAGCCCTTGATGATTTAATTCAAAAGGAAAACATGAGATTTATACTGTTCCCGAAATTCCTTCCAATTTCATCAAACGTCTATCCAACTAAATATTTCTTATTTGGAAGAAAGAAGATTTGTAATGAATGTTATCCCCGATATACCGGAGATTAGTGCCCATGCGTAGATTGGTACTCGTAGTACTTTTTACCGAACAAAGCGCTTAGCATTCCAAAAGCATTTTTCATGCGTTTCACCTTCCCTATGCGATGTGACTTGCCCATTAATCCGAAGATGAGCCATTCAAATGCACCAATAAATAGTTTAAACACAGCAGCCGGAAGCAACCTGAAAGCCCGAACTCTCCCTTCTCTAATTTGCGTTCTTACTACTAGACTATTTCCATGTCGATAAGCCCTGTTCCACAACCAGGTTTTTGTAATTCTGGATTTCGGCATTTCCTCATATACCATAGCCTCCTGAACCCAAACTATTTTAGCCCCTAACTTATATGCCTCTTCAAAAAAGAATGTATCAGAGGATCCTGTAAGATTCAGTGCTGGATTAAACCTTAGCCCATGTTTTGTACATAATTCTAAGCTGAACATGATATTTCGGGTACTCCCGGAAATTCTGTCTGTTCCAGTAGGATGACTTGCCAGCTTATAAAACTGTTTCATATGGACTGGTGTGTCATCAGGAAGCAATTGTTCCACATAACCAGCAGTAACATCAGCATTATATTCTTGCATGGATTCAAGATGCTTAAAAATCCAATCTGGTTCTGCAACTTCATCATCATCCAAAAATGCTAAGTAATGGGCATTCTCTTTCATACATTCTTCAATGATTCTATTTCGCATAGAAACAATGCCTTTTTCAGAATGAATGAAATATTGAGTTGAATATGGAAAATCTTGAGAGATCGAATCATAAGTCTGTTGAGCGGATCCTTCTTTGTCATTATCCACCACAATCATCATGAGCTCAACCTGATCAGGGATTTGTTGAGCTTTCAGTGATTGCAAACATTGCAACAGCATCTTAGGCCTCTTGAAAGTTCCAAGGCCAATAACAATTTTAGTTCTCTCTCTCATAGTTTTCAGTTCATGGATTTATCTGAGGTAACTAAACTTTGCTATTCTCCATTTCTGCAATCTATACTGCACAGAAGTAGCAACCACACCAAATCCATAGACTAGTGAATTTACAAAATTAATAGAAGAGGCCTCAGGAAAGTACTTTGTTGGGCAACTTATTTCCCCAAACCTCATTTTTTGATAGTGCAGTGAGACAATAACCTGATTATCAAAAACGAAATCATCACTCATATTCTCCATTTTTAATGATTCCAAAGCACTTCGGTTATATGCTCGATAACCTGTGTGGTACTCACTTAACTTCTGCCCAATCATAATATTTTGATAAAACGTCAAAATTCTGTTAGCTACATACTTATACAAGGGCATCCCTCCTTCCACTGCTCCTCTTCCTAAAATTCTGGAAGCCAAAACCACATCATATATACCAGATTCAATCATTCTGACCATGGCAGGAACTAACCTTGGATCATACTGATAATCGGGATGAAGCATTACTACAATATCAGCACCTAATTCCAAAGCTTTAGCGTAACACGACTTCTGATTTGCCCCATATCCTAGATTTTTTTCATGTTTTATGGAAATAAGGCCCAATTTTTTAGCCAGATTAAATGTATTGTCACTACTATTGTCATCAACTAGCACAAATTCATCCACAATGCCCTCAGGTACAGATAAGATGGTTTTTTGCAAAGTTTTTTCGGCATTGTAAGCTGGCAGAATGACAACAATTTTTTTTCCATTCAACATTTTCTTTACTCTTTCGTACAAATAATTCGCTCATTTATCTAATGTTCCGAATGGGTTCATTAATTTTGTGGGCTTAGACTAACGATATCAAAATTCACATAAAAGATTTGATTTCTTTTAAACATTAAGAACAAATCGTTGTAAATTTTGAAAATTGTTTAAGGTTATCCCAAATCATTGAAGAAATGAGGAGTACACTTAAGGAAAGAACCAGGTTATATCAGGATCCAAACTTTTACAAGGAGAAAGGAATCTATCCCTTCTTCAGAGAGATAAACTCTGAACAAGGAACTGAAGTTGAAATTTATGGTAAGAAGGTGTTGATGTTCGGATCTAACAGTTACTTAGGTCTGACTAATCATCCCTATGTAAAAGAAGCAGCGGAGAAAGCACTTCGAACTTATGGTTCGGGTTGCGCTGGATCCAGGTTCCTTAATGGTACCATTGATCTTCACGTTGAACTTGAAAACAGATTAGCAAGTTTCTTGAACAAAGAAGGATGCATCGTTTTCAGCACAGGGTTTCAGGTTAACCTCGGAGTTATCCCTGCAATCACGCAGAGAGGTGACTATATACTTCTTGACAGATTAAACCACGCTTCAATCATTGAGGGATCAAGACTCTCTCAGGCAGATGCTTTAATGTATCGTCATAATGATATGAAGTCTTTGGAAAATAAATTGAAGCACTGCCCG
>JANSWY010000030.1 GCA_024743255.1 bacterium
CCTTCCGGCAGGGGTGTGGGATAATAATAATTTCCCTGATCAGATTGATGCAAAATGTACGGTCATAGAGATTCCAATTAACGTAAGGTTTGATCTAATAAAACTTCCAAAAGGGAGAATTTATGGTTTAGCAGGACTTAATTCTTTCCTGATGAACAGAGAACTTTATGAGTGGGAGGTTTCCAATGGAATATATGGATCAGTCACTAATGATATTGATATAAGAAAAGAGAATAAACATTATTTCGGTGTTTTAAATCTTTCTGCAGGTTACCAAAGAAGAGTAGGAGAACACTTTAGCTGGGGAATAGAGTCTTATTATCAATCCACACTTGCGGGAGTCGGATTTTATGAGATAAGTTTAAAAAGTTTGGGAAACCAGATTTTGATAAACTATCATTTTTAAAATTTACCAAGGAGCTTTCAAATACGTTAGCTCCTTTTTTAAATCAATCGACTCCTCTGGTCTACAAGTTTCAAAATAGTAGGAATTCTAAACTCACCATGCATTTTTGATACATTCTCGGTGGCTTCTTCTAAACTTATCCCAAGCGAGGTTACATATAAGGGATGTTTGCTTTCACCGCGTAAAACACTGGATTTTTTCTTCTGAAGGCTTAAGAAGTCATTTTTGGCTATTCCAATTACTGGATACTTTTCCCCCAACTCCTCAAATAGATAACCTCCAAGCCCTGGTTTACCATCATCTGATAGAATCACGTAACCATCAATCACAAGTATATCTTTCTCAGTATTAAGAGGAATCTTTTTAATTATACTTAGAAGGCATGGTAATTCTCTTTTGTAAAATGACCCACTTTCATATTCCTCGATTTCGGTAGTTTTTTCAGATAACTCGTAAGATGATTCTACGTCATGCCAATTTTGAATTCCTACCACTGCAGTATTAGCAAATTCTTCAGTGTAGTATGTGTCGAAGCAGTAGATCATCAAATCAATGGTCTAAGTAAAATTTCCAGGGATTTTTCCTGATTGTCCTGAAGGTATTTAATTTCAACTTTCTTTCCATCCTGGTATAATAATGCCCTTAATTGTTCCAGTGAAGCATCTACTGCTTTGATACCGTCTATTTCAATAATCTCATCACCCGCTTTAATATCAGACTTTGAGATGTCTGTTTCTGAAATGATGCTGTCCACAATGGTTTTAGATTTATCAGAGCTTAGCTTTAATTTGAGACCAGAGTGAGATATTTCGAAAGCTGTACCATCAAATAGATGATTAGGTTCCCAGTAGCTGATTTTTCGTTTGTAGTCAAACGTGATATTAAACCGTTTTAGAATTTCATTTCCTATAACTCCAGCAATTGTTGGATGAGCAAATACTCCCACATTGGTGTTGTAGATACTTACTGGAATGTTGGTAAATTCCGTACCCAGAATCTTTACCTTGTTTATTCTGCCGACATCAACATCTGCTTTATTTTTTGAAAAGCCACTTGCACGGTTACTGTAGGTCTTACCAATGGTGTTTTTCAAATCGTTTCTTTCAGAGAATGGAGTGGTGAATGCAATTGCAAGTCCGGCTCCATTATCTATAATGAATTCTTCATTTTGGTATGAGTCATTTGTCAGAGCAACGGTAAAAACTGCTGTTGGTACATAGCCTAAATCAATTTTGATGAGTTCTCCATTTCCCTGATATTTATATTTTTTGGATTGGTAAACAATCAATTCAGATGTGTTGTAATTGATCTCAATCACATACTGACGCAACAAATGATAGCCGATTATTCCGTCAATATTTCTACCTATGACTTCTTCCAGATGGCTTAAAGAAACACTTTGGAGATTGACTTTTGAAAGTTGAATGTCATTTATATTGATTTCAACGTTCTCAATGATTTCAGAAGTGACAGTTCCCGAAGCTCCAGAGTTTTCGGTCGTTCTGTCGGAAACCAGGTTAAGTCTTTTAGTAGTTGATGAATTGATTACAGTGCCACCTGCTCCAGTATCAAAAACAAATTTCAACTCTTCGGAACCTTGAATACTCAGGTTTATAAAAATATGATTTCCTTCTAGCTCAAATGGTATTTTAGCTATAGGAATTGAGGCGTCTACAAATGATACAAATGATGTGACTAATAAAATAATGATGGTCAATCGGTGTTTCATGCTATTGTAAATCAAATTGTATTCAGTTTTGTCTATGCGGTTATATTCTAAATAAAGACCGATACAATGAATAATGGTTTCACAATCAATGAAAAAACTCACCCAAAATGTGCATGCTTGAGTGAGTTATCTAATCAGAACTATATTCAAGTCAGTTTAGTTTATCCCTTCAACTTGCATAATAGGCCTAATCTCCATTTTCCATTTCCCGTCTTCAAAACGAGGATCAGCTTTTCCAATTTCAATTGCTTCGTTGAGATCTTTTGCAATTATATGGTAATAGCCGGAAATCACTTCTTTGGTTTCATTGAATGGACCATCTACAAATTTCCCGTTTTCCTGGGTAATGATAGTTCCTTCCATATCTAACGGTTCTGCAGCTTTCATTTTGCCTTGCTCAACCATCGACTTAATATAGGCGCCAACTTTTTGAATGTGTTCTTGTTGTTGTTCTGGAGATAATTCCATCACAGGGTTTCCTTCGTTTCTGATGAATACTATGAATTCTTTCATAACTATAATTTTTTAGTTTCTGTATCCATCACACTTGAGATTTAGAAATAGGGACAAGTTCATTCATTTTTTTAGTTAGAAATTTTATGTCTCTTGAGTTTTGTGCGAATTCAATTGCTTGTTGATAACAAGATACAGCTTCTATAATTTCCCCAATTTCTTTTTTCAATTGAGCCAGGACAGAATAGTACAGATGGTTTTCTTTAAGTTCATCCAATTTTTCAATTTCCTCGATAGCTTCAGTTGCACTTCTAGCTTTTGATAGTGCGACAACTCTATTCAGTCTTACTACGGTTGAATCTTCAATCGATAGTAAAGAATCGTAGAGTGAGAGTATTTCCTCCCAATTAGTTTCGTAGTATGATTTCGAGATACAATGATTTCCAGAAATACTGGCTAGGATGAGATACTTTGATACATGTTGATTTTTCTGTGCCTGGCCCAGATGATACAAGCCTATGTTGATCAAATCCTTATTCCATAAGCTCCTATCTTGAAATTCGATCTCTATTATGTCTTGCTCCTCATTTATTCTTGCTTCAAATCTAGAGCAGTTTAAATACATCAATGCGAGTAGCGAATGAACATTGCCCATTTTTTTCACATTCCTATTTGCAACAATAATGGTTGCTAGCCTAATTGCTTCCAGACACAAGTCTTTTCGCACAATTTGATCTTTCTTGGTTGGATGGTATCCTTCATTAAATAGTAAATAGATTACTTTCAGTAGAATTTCTAAGTTTTGATTGAGATCTGTGAAATTGATCGAATCTTGCAAATCTAATTTCAACCTTTTCCTTCCTCTGACTAATCTTTTATTGATTGTCTCGGTGTTGGTTAAATAAGCTGATGCAATTTCTGAAATACTAAAACCGCATAGGATTTTCAGGATAAGTGTAATGGTAATATCATCAGAAAGAGATTTATGACAACATTTCAACATCACTCTTAATACCTCATCGGAGATTTGCTCGTCTGAAAAATTAATTTCATTGCTGTTTACATCAACAGATGTTTCCAAAAAGCGATTTTTGATTTTCTCTTTTCTGAGAAAGTTAAACATCTGGTTTTTGGCTGTTGTATAAAGCCATCCTTCTGGGTTTGGTGGGATACCATAAAGTTTCCAGTGCTCCGTAGCTTTCATCAGCGTATCCTGAACAATATCTTCAGCAAGGTCGAGATTAACATACCTGGAAATTACAGCTAGTATTTTACCGTATTCTTTTCGGAAGAAATGTTCAACCAGGTTGTTGGTATCTGATTGGCTCACAGCAGTGTTAGTTTTTTCTTGCAAGTTCAGAGATAGTTTGAATCTCATTTTTTAATTGAGAGACTTCACCCCAGTATGTACAAGGGACTTCAAGAAATTTCTGATCCTTTTCATAAAGAAATAACAAATAAGATTCACCTAGACTAAACAATGGATCACAATTGGTGAATTCCGAATGCAATTCGACTATTTGATCTTTTCTGAAATTTGCTTTGAAGCTTTTTGATATTTTAATTTTTACACGGTAACTCTTTTGTGTATCCTGAGGATAGTGGAATTCTTCTCGTTCCTCTTTGGTATCAAGCAATTCAATTACTTCTGCAATGACAACATATTCAATGTTTTCGAAATCTGATTCTATTGGCTGAAGTATGCAATCACAAGCATAAGAAATATTCGAAAATATCATGAATAACGCGATTAGGGCTAGAGGTTTCATGTTTAGTCTTTTAAATCTTTTCAAGTTTGAATTCAAGAAGATATTTATTTTGCATTTTCTAAGTCAAAACTAATCCCTTCTCACAATCACAAAAAAATCATCCTTCAATTCCAAATATCCATAGTCATAGCAGAAGTAATAAATATTACCTTCCTTGGTCTCATATGTATTGGTGAAATACCCAAAGTCAAACCCCTGTTCCATGAGCTTGGAACGCTTCACTTTTGCTTTGCCGTTGGGACTTAGGATTTCCATAATTCGCCGGTTTTTTTTGAGGATGGCGTTTACTCTTCTTACCAGGTTGTTGGTAGTGCTATTTTGCTTATTGTTGTAGGCGTTTCTACACATGTCGGAGCAGAATTTTTTATCTGCTCTTCCCATTATCGGGTTGCCACATTCAGGGCATTTCTTTTCCGCTACTTCCGTCATAGATGATTAATCGAATAATTTTCCCGAATTTATTACTTCTTATTGTTATTTGCAAATAGCTGATATACAGTAATATATCCGACAACAAACATTTACAAGTGTTTACAATCGGTTATAAACGAGTACAAATACTTAACAACCGACTTGATTTTCGGCCCTATGCAATCTTTGCAACATCACAACGATCAAACACTTGATCAATACGATCTGCCGATCAGTGATTATTTAAAAAGTTTAACTATTAAAAAATTAAAATTATGAACGCTTTAAGAAACAACGTGCAATTAATTGGCAGACTAGGAAAAAACCCTGAAGTAAGAACTTTCGACAGTGGAAAGAAGATGGCCACATTTACTTTGGCAACCAATGAGGTTTACAGAAACAGCAAAGGTGACAAAGTAGAAGATACACAGTGGCATAACATTGTTGTGTGGGGAAAGAAAGTAGAGGTAGTGGAAAAGTATCTTACAAAAGGTGCAGAGGTTGCTATACAAGGCAAGCTGATTAACAGAAGTTATGAAGTTGACGGTGAAAAGCGATACACCACAGAGATCACTCTAAACGAGCTACTCATGATGGGTAAAGCAAATAACGCCTGAACATAAAGTATAATAACCATCTGCTTTGTTTTAGAAAAGGTAGGCCGCACGGTCTGCCTTTTTCTGTTTTGTGGGTATATTGGTATATGCTATTCTATACCCAACTAATCTTCATCAAGCCAGGTAAGGAAAAAATATTTCACTCCTTCGAGGATAAGGTCATTCCATTTTTGAGTCGTTACAATGGTAAGCTCATGTACAGGCTAAGGCCGCAGGAGTCAGATTATATTGAAATCAATGATGATGCGCCCTATGAAATTCACTTGGTGAGTTTTCAAGCCAAACAGGACTTCCTGGATTATGCAAATGATCCGTCAAGACAACAGTATTTGGAAATGAAAAATGAATCTGTTGAGAAAATTGTATTGATAGAAGGGAAAACCCTTTAGTTATGAAGAAACTAATCATCCTTCCAATCCTAATATTCAGTATTGGGCTTACCGCCCAAAAGCTCGAAGAGGGAATCTACTTTACCTCAAGATCAATGAACGAGTGCTACAAAAAATTAAAGCTCCTCAATACTGATGACTACTACTGTATTCTTGAGAAACCAATTATCGAGTTGCAAAGGTTCTACTCTGTAAGCGATATCTATGTTGATTCAGCTACAGGAATGAGGTCCATTGATCTTAAGCTTGATTCAATTGGCAAAGAAACTCTTAAAACAACTACCAGAATTTTTAAAGGCCGAACGCTGGGGCTTATAGTAGATGGTAAATTGGTCAGTAAGCTTTTTGTTCAAAGTACAGTTTCCGAGGGAATTTTTAAGTTCCAACAGACTGGTCATTCTAATGAAATCTTCTGGATAAGAAGGAAGCTTATGGATGCGATTAAAAAAAGTAAGCGTCTTACTGATTGAATGCTTTATGGTAGTTAGGAAGGAAGTCCAGTATTTGTTCAGCTGCTAATTTCTTAGCAATTATTTCACGATCCTTATTCAATATATAGACCTGTGGAGTACTTGTGACATAATAGTAATAGCCAATATTGGACGTGCCAGTTAGGTCCCCAAGGTTGGTTCCGCTAAGGCCGTATGTATCAATAAAACCTTTCCATTCTTCTTCATTTTCGGATAGATTAACAGTAACCAAATCCACTGACATAGTCTCCTTTAGCTTTTCATAAGTGGACACCATTTTAGGAGCGGCTTTTTTACAATGACCACAACCAGAATCGTAAATAAATAGAATCAAATAATCTTCAGGAATTGTCTCTGGAGAAACCAATTTTCCATTGATATCTGGGATGCTGAAATCTGGTGCCTTGGCTCCTATTAATAGAGTCCTTAATCTGTTACTAGTTTGTAACATTCGATTAAGTGTAGTCTCATCTGTCCATGGAGCTTTGCCCTTCGCATAGTAATTATCTACTAAATGAACGTATACAGCATCCATTCCCATTGTTTTTGAGTTGGCGTAAAGGTTCACCATAGTAACTAGCGAATACTGAAAAACAGTTGAATCCATATCCTGCGATAAGAATTCATCCAAGGCAGTTGCCAAAGAATCAGGATGTGTTGGAACCACTTTTTCGAAGTATTCTTTCATTTTTGGTAGGTACAACGGAGTTCTGATAATTCCCGGTTCAGTGAAATCTACTCCTGACCAAAACTGCGATTTGTACTCATAATATTTGTAAAGCTGTGCGGCTTTTTCATCCAGACTGTCGGGCGCTGTGATGTCAGTTGGACGATCCATTAATGCCAGTACTTGAGAGAACAGGGTTCCTTTATTTTCCTGGGCCAGTTTCATGCCAAGTTCTCGGTTCTCACGATTTATTCGGGTTATGTTTTCTAATATTTTGGTACTATCAGCATCTGGTTTTGCCAGACTTTCTTGCAGAGTTCTGGTCTCTTGCTGGAACTTAGCCATTTGTCTTTGGAGCCCCAGGAATAGTTCAATCTCCTTGGAGCCACGAACTTCAGCAGTGTTTGCCATATCCTTTTTATCCGCAGTGATTGTAAAGAATTGATCCTTAACCAGGAACTCATAAAAGATTCCTCCTTTGGTGTATAGAAAGTACATTCCGGGCTCCAATTCCTCATCAGACTGAAACCTTACTGTTTCGTTGATAACGGGTACAGTATCCGCAACATAAGTTTTGCTGTCGAGGTGATAGCATAAATAGGCTGTTTCATCAACAATGCCCTTTACCTCAATAGTAATATCGTGTCCAATTTTCTGAGCAAGACCTGGGAATGAAATCCCAATGGTGATGACTAAAACCGAAATAAGTTGTTTCATACTCTCCCTATACTTCAAATTTGGTGCTAAAATAGTCAATTAACGTTGTAAGCTAGAAATCAGTTTGCTGAAACATCAATTGTGTGTAACAAATTGTCAAAAAGTTTGCCAGATCTTCAAGGTTCTTTCTCTATGAATCAATTCTCATTATATTAGTGATCCATTCGTCAAGCCATTGGATCGAAACAATTAAAATGTAAAAAATGAAGAAGTTAGCATCTAGTTTATTGGCTATCATTAGCCTCATTACTTTCACGGCCTGTACGGCTCCAGAAGCACTACAAACAAGTGTTTTATCGCCTGATCAAAGTATCAAAGTTGAAGTCTTTACCTCGGAATCAGGTGAATTCGGTTACAAGGTTAGCAAGGGAGACATTACTGTAGTTGATAAATCCTATATCAGTTTTGATTTTAAAGATATGCCTGCATTGGGTTCTAATCTTTCAATTGAGACTATCGACATCACCAAATCAAGTGAAGAATGGGAAATGCCATGGGGTGAGCAGCGAGTTGTAAAGAACGAGTACAATCAACTTTATGCAACCTTAAAAGAAAAAGCAGACCCAGGAAGGACTTTTAATGTTGTGTTTAAGGTCTATGACGATGGGTTAGGATTTAGGTATGAGTTTCCGGCTCAGGATGGAATGAACGAGGTGGTGATTCTGGATGAAAATACTTCTTTCAATTTATCAGGCGACCATATAGTATGGTGGATACCGGGTGACTGGGATATATATGAGCATCTTTATAATAATACCAATTTCTCAAACATCAATGCGATAGCCAAAAGAGATCACCCTAATCTGGCACAAACAACAATTCCAGAAAATGCGGTAAACACTCCTGTAACGATGAAAACTGAAGAGGGATTATACCTTAGTTTTCATGAAGCCAATCTTACCAATTACTCAGGCATGACTTTAAAAGTGGATACTGTGAATTTGAATATGGTTTCTGAATTAGTAGGATCAAGAGATGCGTCGAAAGTGAAGACTCAGGTACCTTTCAATACACCATGGAGAACAATTCAGATTGCTGAGAGAGCCGGGGACTTGGTGGAGTCAAATCTGATCGTAAATCTTAATGAGCCAAATAAATTAGGAGATGTCTCGTGGTTCAAACCAATGAAATACATGGGAATCTGGTGGGAGATGCATATGAATAAAAGTAGCTGGGATCTGGCAAGTGGAAAACATGGAGCAACCACCGAGAATGCTAAGAGATACATCGATTTTGCAGCCAAGAATAATATAAAGGGACTTTTAGTTGAAGGTTGGAATACTGGTTGGGAAAGATGGATTGGATTCCCTGATAGAGAAGGTGTATTTGATTTTGTTACACCATATGAGGATTATGATATTCAGGAAGTTGTGAGATACGGTAAGGAAAATGGTGTTGATTTAATCATGCACCATGAGACAAGTGCAGCACCACGTACATACGATCAACAAATGGACACTGCTTACCAGTTGATGCATTCACTAGATATTCATTCCGTGAAAACTGGATATGTGGGTCCAATTATTCCGGATGGAGAATATCACCACGGACAATGGATGGTCAATCACTACAGGAGGGCGTTAGAAACTGCGGCTAAGTATAATATTGCAATTAATGCACACGAGCCAATCAAAGGAACGGGAATCAGAAGAACTTATCCGAATGCGATCTCAAGAGAAGGTTTGAGAGGACAGGAATTTAATGCATGGTCCATTGAAGGGGGAAATCCTCCAAATCACCTGCCAAATGTTGTTTTCACGAGAATGTTAGCTGGACCTATAGATTTCACGCCGGGAATATTCGATATCAAATTCAGTAAGTATAAAGACAAGAATCAGGTAAATACTACGCTTGCTCAGCAGTTGGCATTGTATGTTGTTTTGTATAGTCCAATTCAAATGGCTGCAGACTTTCCAGAGAACTATGAAGGTCAGCCGGCATTTCAGTTTATAAGAGAAGTTGGGGTAGATTGGGAACAGAGCAAAGTGCTTGATGGAGAGCCAGGAGAATTTGCGGTGATAGCAAGGGAAGAAAGAGATACAAAAAGTTGGTTTGTTGGAGGTATATCGGATGAATCCGGCATGACTTACAACCTTAATCTGGATTTTCTGGAAGATGGAATAACATATGAAGCAAGCATTTATAAAGATGGAGAAGATGCTCATTGGGATGATAATCCACTTTCAATTAGCATTGAGAGTTCTACTTTCAAAAAGGGTGATAAATTGGAGTTGGTAATGGCACCTGGAGGAGGTTTTGCTATTTCATTAATTCCGCAGAAATAAAATTTTAAATGGATACAATTACCTGGAAGGATTTTGAGAAAGTTGATATTAGAGTAGGTACTATTTTAACTGCTGATATTTTCAAAGAAGCCAGGAATCCTGCATATAAACTGACAATTGATTTTGGTGATTTGGGTGTAAGGAAATCAAGCGCCCAGATCGCTGAATTATATCAACCGGAAGATCTCATCAATCAACAAATCATAGCTGTTGTTAATTTTCCACCAAAGCAAATCGCAAATTTGATGAGCGAGTGCCTGGTAATGGGTGTGTATGGAAATGAAAAAGATGTTATATTACTAAACCCAGAAAGAAAAGTTGCAAATGGATCTAAAATTGGCTGATTCATGAAAAAGATATTTGGAATAATTCTGATGATAATTGGAGGACTGATTATGTTTTCAATCCTATACAGACTTCCAAACACCATCACTGAAATCAATGAGAAATTCAAAACAGAAAACCTGGATTATGCAGTGGCCTATTTAATGGGAAGAGGTATCAGCATAATCATTGGGGTATTATTCATCATAGCTGGAAACAAACTAAGAAAAAGCAATGTCAGTTGAAATAATAGAGAAATTCTATACTGCATTTAATAACCTGGATGCAGAAACAATGGCCGAATGTTATCACCAAGATATCCGATTTAGTGATCCGGCTTTTGGACAATTGAAAGGTGAAAGGGCTTCCAATATGTGGAGGATGCTTTGCGAAAGCCAACAGGGAAAAGACTTTCTTGTGGAGCACTCACAAGTGAGAATGGAAGGAGAGATTGGCAAAGCACATTGGGAGGCACATTATAATTTTAGCCAAACCGGTAGGAGAGTTCATAACATTATTGAAGCCACTTTTAGATTTAAAGATGGCAAGATCATTCAGCACGATGATGTCTTTAATGTCTACAGATGGTCTAAACAAGCACTTGGAACTACAGGTGTAATATTTGGATGGACACCATTATTTAGGAATAAACTAAACCTTCAAACCAATATCTTATTGACTAAGTGGGAAAGCAAAAAGAAAGAATCAGGCAGCTAATGCCTTGTGCATTGTAAGGTTATTATTAAGTTTTTGAGTGATGTTAGCAACAGTTGTTAATGGCGCACCAATGAATTCTTCAGCGAAAATCAAATCGAATTCTTTGCCTACAAATAAGTAGTCTTCAGAGGTGCCGAAATCATAAATTCCTTTTTCAGTATTGTACCAGATAACAGTTTTCATAAATCTCATTTTTTTGTTTCAACTGCTTAC
Organism: bacterium; assembly: GCA_024743255.1. Classification (GTDB taxonomy): domain Bacteria; phylum Bacteroidota; class Bacteroidia; order Cytophagales; family Cyclobacteriaceae; genus JANSWY01. The sequence goes on from JANSWY010000030.1 coordinate 11,168, forward strand.
TTAGATACAAAATGCTTGCCATGGTTTAATTGTGCAGTGAAAAAAATCAGTTATGCCGATTTTGCAAGGAAGTATGATATGTTTTCCTGGACATCATCGTAGGTTACTAATTCTACATTTTTATTAGAATCGAAGAAGCTTAACAAACCAAAGTCACCACCACAACACATGGTGTGAAACAATAATGCTCCAAGTGGGATGAATATGAAATAACCTGACAACAAAAGAGAAACTAAAATGAGTAAGATGGAAATTGTGATAAAAGGAGCTAATGCCACTATTTGAAATTCTTTTCTGTTGCAAACAAACTTATCAGCAAGTGCCATGAAATAGAATTTTTTCCAATTGACATCATAAGATGTGTTTTTAGCTCCAACCCATTTATAAGCTAACCCATGAATGAATTCATGAATCGGAATTAGAAACAATGTGCTAAAAATTCCAATTCCAGCAAATGCAAATGCCTTACTAAACGATAAATGATCTGCAAAAAAGTAATAGGATAGGAAACCTACTAATACAGCCAGAGTGGTACCCAGTGCCACATTATATAATGATGTAGCCCTTGTTTTTTTCTTGAGATTGGTCTTTACAAACGGGATTAATTCCTTGTGACCAAGTTGTTCGATTTGATGATAGCCGTCTTTAATTAAGTCTTGGGGTTCGGCATTCATTTTACTAATGAGTATTTGAGTTTGCCTAATAAGTATCCCGGAGATCACATTTTATTACACCTGATGTTAAAAAATGTGTCTCCAGGAAATTCAGTCTGACTATTTATTTCGCGTAGCTAACTGAATATTGATGAAGAAGGACCCGTTAATTATCTCTTTTTCTTAACAGCTCCCAGGGTCTTCAAATACTTCTTTACTTTCCCTCCTTTTGCGACTTTTAGGATGGTTTTTCCCTTGTCGTTTTCAATTGTCAAATCCGCCCCTGCTTCAGCTATAGCAGTAACAGACTCCAGGTTTTTATTCCCTTCTTTTGCTGCCAGATGTAATGCCGTATTTCCAAAGTTATTTTTTGCATTTACATCTATCGCGGTTCCCAGAAGGGCTTTTACTAATTCCACTTCGCCTTTAAACTGAGAAGACTGGTGGAGGAATGAATTTCCTTTATCATTTGTATGATGTACATCACATCCGCCTTTATCCAGCACTGTTACCATTGGCCCTTGTTTGTTATCAACAGCCATTTGGAGGAATTTAGGGTCCTTCACATTTGCACCACTATCGATTAGGATTTTAGCAACTTTCACATGTTTATTCTTCACCGCAGGAACAGTTCCATTATCTGGATTAGCTCCTTTCTCCAGAAGTTTCATCACTACTTTATCATTTCCATGTCCGGATGATATTGGAATCATTCCTGAAATATTGGCTCCATTATCAAGAAGCAGAATAGAAGTTTCGGTGTGATTATTAGAAACTGCAGGGCGAATACCTTCAGTTGGATTAACATTTTTGTTAAGCAGCAATTGGACAATTTTTGTGTTTCCATGTCCGGCGGAAATTGGCATTACACCATTAACATTGGCTCCCGCTTCTAAAAGCATAACTGCAATATTGGTATGATTACCTCTTGCAGAGGGAAGCATACCATCATCCGGGTTTCCACCAAAATCAAGTAGCATTTTGGACATTTCGTAGTTCCCTTTTCCTGACGGAATGGCAATGTACTTTTTAGTATCTGCACCAAAATCAAGGAGAGATTTAACTATTGGAGCATGATTGGAATTTACTGCACCGTTCATTCCTTCATCAGCATTGGCGCCATAGTTTAATAGCATGTTGACCATTTTACCATCTCCTTGAGTAGCTGGATCTGCTATTAGTCCGTTAGGGTTCGCACCACTCACAAGTAGGAACTGAGTCATGTTGTAGTTTCTCTTAGTGACCGAAATCTTTGTTCCATAATCAGGGTTGGCTCCATTATTGACCAACAATTTCACCATGTCGAGGGAACTGTTATTGGCTGCAGTTTGAACAAATTGAGCGTTATTCGCAGAAGCACCGTATTTTATTAGTTCGCTCATGAGAGCAACATCATTTTTGGCTACTGTTCCTGGTGCTGCCAGTTCCGGATCTCCGTGATTAGAAACCAATAACCTCACCATCGCAGTATTTCCGGCATCTGCTACTTCCTTCAATCTCGTATTTGGATTTGCTCCACCATCTACAAGAGCAATAGTTGCCATTTGAATATTATTAGCTCCTATGGCGTGATATAGTCCTGTCGTAGAATTCGCTTTGTATGTCTTAATAAGATCTGTGAATAAAGTAAGATCATTTTTATTGACTGCAAATGGAAGAACTGGATTTGGGTCTGCATGGTGCTTTAAAGCAGCGTTGATTGCTCCAACATTAGCTTTCCCAACTGCATAATTCAGTGCATTGTTAGGATTCGCTCCCAATTCAAAAGTCTTATTCAGTAGTTGCAAATTATTGAAATCAATTGCCTTCTGACTAGGACCATCAGTTTGAATAGGAATACCACTTCTTCCTAATGACGAAACCATATTGAAGTCGTTAGCTTGTGCTGCCAATAAATAAGAATTCTGATCTGGCACCTGTTCTGTGAGTAATAGGTTGACCATTTGCTGGTTTTTTGCGCCAACCGCTTTATTGAGCATATTGATATCAGGTCGCGCACCATATCTCATGATCAGATTTGTTTTAGCATAATCATTTGCATTCACTGCTGCTGCTAAATCCTGACTGTTGACCGGCACTTTATTTACCATTAGGATTTCAGCTGTCTTTAGCATGTTGGCGTTTAATGCTTTGGTCAGGTGAGATTTGTCTGGTTTGCCACCTCTGTAGATTAGAGCGGCCACCATTTTGGAGTCATTTAGATCAATGGCACTATTCATCATTGCTGCTGATACTGGAACCTTTGATCTTGCCAGTAGTCTATTAGCGATTGATGGATCGTAGAATTGCTTGTTAAGCGATGTGATGACATCTTGTTCCGTGACCTTTGCACCGCTTGCTAATAAGAAATTTAAAGTGTTTCTATCCTTGTTTCTAACAGCAGGATTCAAAACACCGGGTTCTTTCACATCACCACCTAGTCTTATTTGTCGCTTTACATTCTCTATGTTTCTACTGGCGACTGCTGATTGCATTTTTTGTAATGAAACTTTAGGGACCAACTCAACTGTATAGTGCACTTTAACTGTTGATCTTTGTCCATGTTTATTGGTTGAGTGAGCTTCGAAAAAACTAGTTTGATTAACACCTCTTCTCCAATCCCAATTTCCTATATCAGTCCATTGATGACCTCCACCAAATCCTTCGTCACTACTGTGGTGCTCACCTTCGTCAAACTCTTTGATTTTTGATCTGATTTTTAAGTATGCTGCTGAGCCATTTTGGATATAGAAGTTTTTAGTATTGTTAACGGAAATTGTGTTTCCAGCTCTAGTGGATATTCCATTGACTCTCTTCCTACTCCAGGCAACTGAATTTGTCCCAGGACTAGCATTCATACTTCTACCGACCTCAACGATGATTGTTCCATAGACTTCAATTGTAGGGTCATTGGTGGTCATACTTTGAGCAGCTTGATTGGCGCCTTGAGTAATGTCTTTTCCAGCATCTTTATCAACAAGCCCAACTGCAGCTCCCAACACGGCACCACCTCCTTTTGTGACAGTAGAAGCACCCTGAGAAATTGTTTTTGATATTGGGTCATCCCATGCCGCCGTTACTTCAATTCTGTGAATAGTTACTCTATAATGTCTCGTAGTTGTGTTGATTTGGCTCAACGGACCAGCACTTTTAACGGGAAGTGGAGCTTCGCCATTCCAGAATACGTCCAGATCTTCTCCAACATCAGCAACAAACTGTCCCATCTTCTCTCCAGCAACAATTAAACCTTGTCCGACATCTTCCATGAATTCTCCAGCTTGTCCAACAAGACTGGTTACTTCATCACCAAGACTTTCAAATTGCTTCAATACCTGTTTTCCCATGACGCTAGCCATTTTTTTAATTTCCCCAGCAACGTCACCCTTTAAGTTCATGGATAGTGCTACAGGAGGCATTTCTTTACCACCAACTTTAAAGTACACTTCGACATTTACTGAGGTAGAAACTTCATTTAAGGAACCTTCGAATTTTATAGCTGTAATATCTGGTACCATTCCCTCAACAATTAGCATTCCAGCTGTTGCAGCAGTATTTTCTATTGTGCCCAGGCCTGTGAGAGCACCTTTTAAAATATCATCTACAGTGTCATCACCGGTATTGACCTTTTTCTTCAAGTCACGGATAGCTTGAGCGTTTCCATTGGATTGTTTTTGGATGTAGCTATTCATTTCAGATTTGAATTTCCCAACTATATCCTGTGACATAGTCAATTTTGCGTATAGGTCTGGCTTGTCACCAAGATCCCTTCCAGTAATTTCAATGTCACCTCTGAATGCTCCACCCAAAATATTTCCACTCGCTTTTAATGAAAAACCATTCTCGTCAATTTGAATATCAGCAGCAGCCGTCATGGTTTCCAGAACTGATATTTTTCCATTCATTCGGAAATACATCTTTTCTCCAAATGAGAATGCAAATGAAGGATTTGCTTGTCCATTTCCTGTAATTGAGAAGTAAGTGAAATTTCCAGACCTTAGAATTAGAGGATCCATACTACCTGACATACTCAAGGTGGTTCCATTAGTGAAACTGGCGGATAATGAAGCTCCTTGGCCGAGAATAGAGATGCGGCCACTTGCAGCAAATTCTTTTTGTTTAGGATTGATATTGATCATGACATTCTCAAACCCTGTTCTCATCATAGATTCCAGTTCGCCGGAAGGTCTGAATTTTGTAAAGGCTTTAACCACGCCTAATACAGTCAAACTACTAACTGAAGCATTAATTTTTGAGTCCAGCGGGTCTGCAACATCCAGTTCCAGATCTAATTTTCCAGGTATAGCATCCTGACCAAGCCCAATTAGAAGATCGCCTTTGAGCATAATTCTGGAAATAAATGGAGGAGCAGGAATTAAATCTGCGCCACCACCCAAATTTGATATTCCAAGTCCTGGGATACCAAATGGGTTTTGCCATATGCTTGCATTGCCATCTCCATTAAGTGCCTCTAAAACGAAATCACCTCCAAATTTTGGTGGTGTAGGAGAGGTATTGAAAGTTGTGGAAAATTGAAGTTTGTCGCCTTCAACTGGTACAAGAATGCTTCCTCCCAGCGAGAGTAATGCTGGAACCGCCTCCAGACCAAATGCCACATTCTGAAATTTCACACCGCCACCCAGATCAATGTTTAATCGTTGGTTTGCTGCCAGGTCTATTTTACTGCCGCTTAGGGTTCCTCTTAAGTTAACTTTTTGGATTTTGAGAATTTTTTTAATGTCCGGGTGAGGATCTATGTTGGCTAATAGATTCATACCATCTTTCACACTGATCGGACCAGGGTCTAATGATTGTTTTCCGGATGGAATTGGAATCTTCACGTTGTTTGATGCGGAATTGGCAACTACCAATATTGGATTCTCCAACCGAACGTCATCATCTAATATTCCAAGAGTTGAGCTTATCTGCGAGAACTTGAATCCAGGGTTAGGATAAAGACTCATCTTGATGTCCTTTTTCTCCTTTTTCTGCATGCTTATTGCCATTGATCCCATTGAGCTGATTGCTTCAAAAATGGCAGATCGCTCTTTTGGTTTGGCGGTTACCACAAGTTCTGGGAGTGTTATTGAGCTAAAGAATTCTCCAGGTACAAGCCCAAAAAATGCACTTGCATCTTGCTGACCTGCTGTAGCGATTATCAGATTTTTAACATTCATCGAACTACTTGGCTTGAGGTTTCCTATCAAGACCAATTCATCTTTTCCAAGTTTGGATTTGAGCGTTAAGCCATTTCCACTGATCGATACTTTTCCGGTTATTTCTCCAGTGCCTTCTTTTTTCTTAGGGAAGTATTGCATGTAAATACCAATCCCTTCCATTTTAAATGTGCCGAAATCAAGGAAGTTCCAATCTGCAGTTTCAAGGTTGGTTTCGAAACCAGTAAGATCTCCGTCCTCAAACAACATAGTGAAGTCATTTATTCTTATCCCGGATTCTTTAGGAAGTCTTGCAGGCCAAAGGCGTCTTAACTTGCCTTCAGACAGCTTGTCAACATGTCCCAGGTTAAATACGGCTTGTGGTGGGAATGTAGCAGTGATGCTTTTTGCTTTCTTATCTGCACCAAGCACTCCTTTGAATGTCACACTCGGACTACCAAAAAATGAAACACTTCCTGATAGTATTTTATCTTCTCCTTCACTGGAAAGATCAACATTGGAAACATCGTAGTTTTCGGGATTGAAGTATTTTTTGAGAATGTTTTCAAGGTCATTTACTGCCCTTCGTAACTCTCTTTTTTCAATCCTTTCCTTTTTGCTGGATTTAATCTCTTTCGAAAAGGAGGGAAACGATAAGCAACATATCGCTATGATTGCAAAAAATCTGATTGTGTAGGATTTCATAGGTTTGAATCTGTAGTTGGTAATTTTGCTAAATAGACACACTGATCACTCTCACTTGTGGACAAAGTGCTGTTTGATTAAACCTATTTCCAATCTATGATTCCAACGGGTAGGTCAGGAATTTTCCTGCGAAAAAGAAGATACAAATTTAATATGATAACTAAAAGAGACAGACTTGATTATCAGTTTGTTAGAGCCTCAGATAGTAGTATGAAAACATAATTATTTAAATATTTTTTTTAATTATTTTGTTTTGATGAGTTTTTAATCTTTATATTAGCACAAACACGGCACAGCTTCAGCCATACGGCAATCAATCTGTAAACCTGCCACGGAACACGTCTTTTACCATCTTTCGGATACCTCTCTATACCAGTTTACGGGATCATTTATAACCGTTTAAACATTTTATTAACCATGAAATTTGTAAGTGTAGGACTAACTATCTGGCTACTTTTCACAATCAATCACACACAAGCACAAAGACCAGAGGAGTTACTGGCACCTTACTTTTTTATTCCAGGAATCGATGATGAGGTTGAGATGATGCCTGTCAGAGATATTTCGGCAGATGTCCATATTTCCGGGACGATTGCAGATGTGATCATTGAACAGACATTTGAAAACACTGGAACTGAGCCGATTGAGGCAACTTATGTATTTCCAGGATCTACTAATGCTGCAATCTACAGTTTGGAAATGGTAATTGGTGACAGAGTTATCAAAGCTGAAATTGCTGAAAGAGAAGAGGCAAGGAGGACATACAAATCAGCTAAGAAAGCTGGAAAAAGAGCTTCCTTGTTAGAGCAAAACAGGCCTAATGTTTTTGAAATGAATGTGGCCAACATAATGCCTAATGATGTGATCAAAACAAGATTGCGTTATACAGAATTGATTGAACCTACGGATGGTAAATATCAATTCGTATTTCCAACAACTGTGGGTCCCAGGTATTCTACGGACCTTGAAGCATCTGCCAGAGAAAGCGATCAGTGGGTAAGTAATCCTTATCTTCATTCCGGAATATCGGCTCCATACTCTTTCAAGATTGACGTGAAATTATCAACTGGACTGCCGATTCAGGACATTAGGAGTACATCTCATGATGTAAATGTCAATTATACCAAGTCGGATGAGTGTTCCGTTACCCTCACCAATCTGCAAGAAGGAAACAGAGATTTTATTCTTGAATATTTTTTAAAAGGGAAGCAGATCAATACAGGAATTCTGGTTCATAGAGATACTGCTGAGAACTTCTTTACCCTGATGGTTCAACCGCCTGAAATTGTTAAAGAAGAAGAGATTCCAAACCGGGAATACGTGTTTGTGATTGATGTTTCGGGATCAATGGATGGCTATCCTATCAGGACTGCCAAGGAGTTGATGAATAACTTGCTAAGCTCTTTGAAACCCACTGATTTATTCAATATCACATTATTTGAATACGGTAGTAAAAGTGTTTTTAGTAAATCAGTTCCATGTACTCCATCAAATATTTCAAAGGCATTGTCTCTGATGATGAAACAGCAAGGTTCTGGTGGTACAAACTTGTATGCCGCACTGAATAAAGCCATTAAGGCCGAACCTGCTGAGAACTTCTCCAGATCTATGGTGGTAGTAACTGACGGATATATTTCTGCTGAAAGAGATGTGTTTGAGCTTATTAAGAAAAACCTGGGTGAAACCAATGTATATGCATTTGGAATTGGAACAGCAGTTAACAGATACTTGATTGAAGGAATAGCGAAAGCAGGAATGGGTGAGCCCTATGTAGTCGAACGAAAAGGACTCGCGAAATCAAAAGCTCAAGAGTTTATGGAATATATTAATCGACCGGCACTGACTAATATTTCTATTGATTACGGAAGTAATTTGGTTAGAGAGGTTTGGCCAAAGTCTATTCCGGATGTATTACCAAACAGACCGATTATTGTACATGGTAAATACGTTGGGGAATTTGATGGAGAAGTCACGCTTTCCGGGGATTATGGATATGGAAGATATGAAACTAAGTTGGCACTAGCCAGGGAAGAAGACCAAAATAATCCAGCATTAAAGTATTTATGGGCTAGAACAGCAATTTCAGAACTTGTGGATTACAATATTCCAAGAGTCGATGAAATTGAGAAAGTGAAAAAATTGGGGTTAAAGTACTCATTACTAACTGAATACACTTCATTCGTTGCGGTTGATAATATGGAGGTCAATTCCAAAAAGAATCTTGTGAAGGTAAAGCAGCCAATACCATTACCTGCTGGAGTTTCGGACAATGCAGTGGGGTATCAGTATTCAAATTATACAGGTTCTTATCCGAATAAAATGTATACCACTGGTGCTACTTGTAGGGCCTCAGAAGCTTCATTGTCTGTAATTATGCCAAGTGGAGAAAATAAATTTGACGTAAGTAATGATTTTTTTGCTCTACGCTGGGTAGACGTTGATGGCGTTCAGAACTATGTAGTAACTGTTAAAACAATCTTTAACGAAACATTGGCTTCCTATGAAACAGGTTCTGAAGGATTGTGGATTGATTTAACAAGTCCTGAACTTCAATCAGAAGCGCCGTTGCTAATAATAGGTGTTTCCTCAAAACTTAATCCGGAAATCAAATCAGACGAAATTGCTATCCGGAAAGTTTATCCGTCAGGGTTAACAGAATTACCTGGAGAAAATGAAAAGCGTCCAACGCAATTCTATTTGGATTTAGCCCATGATTATGAGGACAGAGGATTGCTTATAGATGCTTTTTCAGTATTTGAAATGGCAATGATTCAATATCCTGATAATGATGATCTTATGACAGAATTCGAAGATTTCTTATTTAGAAATAGTATGCTCAGATAACCATCTGGCTGTATAGCTATACGATGTATACCCCACTATCCTGGTGGGGTATTTTAGGTTATACATAATCGTATTGTTGATATCATTCCTAATATTTTGTAATTTTCGCTTCGCCAGAAGTAACACATACATCAATACAGGAATGCTACGAGGAATTTTTTGTCTATTCATACTTCTGCAGGTTATGTCCACCCAGCTATCTGCACAGCGGGACCCTGATAGCCTAAAAAATCAGATTGAGATACTTGAAGATGATGTCATAAGAGCTCAGGTGATGCAGGAGCTTACTATTTACTACATTATCAATGGCCAGACCGATAGTGCTTTAATGATTGCAGAGGACGCAATTACTTTGAGCAAACGTATTAATTATAAAAGAGGGGAATTTGTCAGTAGATGGATGAGATCCGATATTCTTGTGAGGAAGGACAAGATGGAAGCCAAGGATTCCTTATTTAGTATACACAAAGATGCCATGGAGTATGGGGACTCCACCTTGGTTGCCAAAAGTTATAATCAGTTTGGATATCAATACATGTTTTATCACCCCGACTTAAAGGACACCTGCGAATTTATTTTTAAGGAGTCTCTAACTTGGAATAATGGCCGGGATGACCAGGAATCCATGTTTAGTTATCGTTTTTTGGCAGCACTACTACATTCTTATGGAAGGGTAGAGGAGGCACTGGAAAATATTGATTTGTCACTGCAAATTGACTCATTGAATTTGGCTACTATCAGTAATAAGATCATGATATTGAGTGATATCGGTAGGCCAGCGGAGGCAATCGAAACCAGTTTAAATCTGGTGAGGATTTCAAAAAATATGGTTGGCGAATCGACCTACATGTTTTATGTTCAAAATCTCGGACTGCTGTATGCTCAACATGGTGAAAATGAAAAAGCCATTGAAAACTTGATTCAATGCTATGATTATGCAAAGAGTAAGGGTGATAATTCCAATTTAGCTTTAGTTGCGCATAACTTGGGCTATGCATATAGCAACCTTGAAGATTTTGGAAACGCAGACAGGTATTTTAGAGAGAGTCTTTCAATCTATGAAAAGAACGATTTTCAATGTAGAATTTATGCTCCTTATAATGGTGTAGGCTGGGTTTTATATAAAACCGGAGTAACGGACTCAGCTCAATACTATTTGAACAAATCAATCGAATCATCCAAAAAATGTGGTGATACAGAGATACAAAGCACATCCTGGTGGGTATTGGGGAAAATTTACCTGGAATCCGAAAAGATTAGTGCTGCTGAAAAGGCACTCAATCAAGCTTATCAGTTGGCAGATGGATTGACAAATAGAGAGAAAATAAAAAACTCCGCAGAAAGCTTATACGAACTACATAAGAAGAAAGGTGATTTAAGACAAGCTCTTCAGTACCATGAGATTTTTAAAGCAAATGCTGATTCAATTCTGAATAAGGAGCAAACAGCCAAGATCGCAAGACTGGAGGCTGATTTCGAGCACAATCAACAACAGGATGCATTGCTCGCAAAGCAAAGAAATGAAGAGTTACAGTTGGAAGCAGAAATTGCTAACAGACAATCAACGATCTACCTCGTTACGGCAATCACGGTGGTTTTGGTGATTATGCTTTTTGCTATTCTTTTCGTTTACAACAGAACAAGAAGAAAGAACCAATTAATTGCTTCTCAAAACATAAAACTTGCCAAATCAGCACAGCAGGTTTCTGAATTATCAAATTTTAAAGAAGGGTTAACCCATATGATTGCGCATGATATGAAGAATGCGCTTAACACAATTCTTGGTTTTGCTGCTAGTGATCCTTACAATAGAAAGATGCATAATATAAGTCAGTCTGGTCATTTGATGTTGAATCTGGTTACGAATATGCTGGATGTACAGAGGTTTGAAGAGGCGAAGGTGCCACTTGACTTGAAACAACATCTGATTAGTGAATTAAGTAAGGATGCCAAGAGCCAGGTAGAGCTATTGTTACAGATGAAAAGTCTAACATTAGACGTCCAAATCCAAAATGATGATAAAATACTTGTTGATAAAGAAGTCATGACCCGGGTACTGGTGAACTTGCTTACAAATGCAATTAAGTATAGTAATCCTGGGGCAAATATTTATTTGAATGCTTCTCGAAATCAAGAAAACAAGGCAGTGATTTCCATAACCGATGAAGGCTCAGGAATCTCGAAGGAGAAACTTCCATTCCTTTTTGAAAGATTCTGGCAATCAGATGCAAAAGCAAGTGGTAATGCAGCCTCAACCGGGCTTGGACTTGCCTTTTGTAAATTGGCAATTGAGGCTCATGGTGGAGAAATTCAAGTTCGGTCTGAAGTTGAGATTGGAAGCACGTTTAGTGTAGTAGTTGGCCTGGCTGATGAATCTGAGGAAATATTAGAAACCAGGAAAATTTCTTATCCAAGGATTGAAAAAGTAGATCATTTGACTGTTGAGGAGGCTCAAATGCTCATGCCATTCTATTCTGAACTGATGGCTCTTGAAGTCTTTGAGGTGGGCGCTTTAAACAAACTATTCTTAAGAATGGAGCAAAATGGTGTTGAGGGAAGATGGTTTAGCGCGTTGCGTGCTGCAGTTTATCATGCAGACGAGGAATTATTTGCCTCTTTGAAGCAACAACTTCAGGTGCTTGCTTAATCCTCGATTTTGGCAATTTTCCAATTCCCCCCACCCAATAGAAGTTCAATAGCAATTTTATTATCCGGTAAGGAGGTTTTCCCACTCATTTCATTGAGTAAAGCTTCAGAAATTGTCAAAGAGTCCTGTTCATAGTTTTTCTGCAAGAATGATTCCAGTCGTTGTAAGCTTTTCACTCGATATGGCTCAGCCACCCATTTAATTGAGCACAAATCTGAATCGTTGCAAGAATAACATATCACTACAGGTTTATCGTTCTCCGTTGGTTTTGAGAATGATTCTGGACCATATATTTTGGAGAGAATCTGCTTACCTCCAAAATCCCAGTATATTTCCTGAGACCTTATTATGTGGTTTTGATCTTCCTGAGAACGAAAGGTGAAATAGAAGCTTTGATGTCTTTTGCCAGTGGATTCAAATGTGTCAAGTTCCACTAATTTGGTCTCAAATTGAGCAGATACACACTGTGCACAGAAAACAAAAAAGGTAATACCCACCAAAGTTACTGCAACTTTCATTTCCTGAATTTACGGAAATCTTGCATTTAAAGACAAAGGAAAATGAATGCAGTAATCAGAAGTCTTTTCTTTTTGATCTATTTTCCAAAAAACGAGCGATGGAATAAGTACTGATTAATCCGAAAAACACTATTAAAACTGCCATATATATTTTTAAAATTTAAGGATGCGAAAATAGAACACAGAAGACAATATTTCCAGTGAAATATGTCTCTTTTAACAATCTTTTTTTAAGGATTGTTTCCCTAGTTCGGAATAAAACTGAGAATACTCATTTGTTCCCTAATGAGGGTCTCCTGAGCGATTTCCTGAAGCTTTTCGCTTGTTACAGCATCGATTTTCTTGAAAATTTCATCAAGTGTCAAAATGTTGTTTAGGTCCAACATACTCTTGGCCATCATCAACATCATGCCGCTATAATTTTCGTCGGACATAGCTAATTGTCCTTTGAGTTGTTCTTTGGCAGTATGTAATTGTAATTTCCCTAATGGTTTGTTTTGCAGCTTATCAAATTCTTTCCAGATGAGGTTTAGACTTTTCAGAAGATTTTTCTTCTCTGTAGCAAAGTAAATACCCATCGCACCAGTATCTGTATAAGGTGAATAATTAGCGTCCACACCATATACATATCCATGATTTTCTCTCAGAGACAAGTTAAGCCTTGAGTTCATACCTGGACCTCCAAGTATGTTGAGAAGCATAAAAAATGGAATTCTATCCGGATGACCAATTTTGTAAGCAGTACTTCCCAATGCACAATGCGACTGGGTTATTGGTTTTTTAACTTGCTTAATTATCGGATGATAGTTGTTAAACTCCTCACGATCAATCGTGTGGTTCTTTTCAGGAATTTCTTTGAAGTACTTCTCAGCAAGCTTTACAATTTTCTTGAGCGGGAAATTTCCAACACTGCTTAATATGATTTTGTGAGTGTTGAGATGCTTTTTAATGAATGCAATGAAATCATTTTGTTGAAACCCTTTTACAGTAAGCTCGGTTCCAAGAATATTTTTCCCTAATGAATGATCTGGGAATAACAACTCATCGAAATCATCTTGCAAAGCATCCTCAGGAGTATCTCTGTAGAGAGACATTTCTTCAAGTATAACACCACGTTCTTTTTCGATTTGCTTCTCCGGGAAAGTAGCATTGAAGGTGATATCAGTGATAAGTTCTACCGCCTTTTCAAGATGTTGATCCAAAAGAGATGCATAGAAACAGATCTTTTCTTTTGTGGTATAAGCGTTTAATTCCCCACCAATAGACTCAAGTCTGTTAATGATGTGATATGCCTTTCTCTTCTTGGTGCCTTTAAAGGCCATATGTTCCCAGAAATGAGCAAGACCCTGTTCAGTTTCACTTTCGTCTCTGCTGCCAATGTCGAGCATGATGCCAACATGTGCAATTTTTGTACTGGTAATTTGCTTATGGACCACCCTAATCCCGTTGGGGAGTTCATACAACTCATGATCTGCCATAGGGGCGCAAAATTAATGTAAATCAACTAGTTATTATTCTATTATTGAAAAGATTCCATTCATGGTTGTGTTGGTAACAGAAAATGAAATCAATTAGCTTTGATTCATTCATTTATGGAGCTGAAAAATCCCACTAAAATATTGATTATACAAACAGCATTCATTGGAGATGTAATTCTTTCAACTGTGCTATTGGAGGAGTTGAAGAATCAATATCCTAATGTCAAAATTGATTTTGTTCTGAGAAAAGGGAATGAAGGAGTTTTGGAAGGTCACCCCTTGGTTGAAAAGTTGATGGTTTGGGATAAAGGGGCAGGAAAAATCAGGAATCTATTCAGGGTTATTTCAGAAATTCGGAAGAATAATTATGATGCTGTTTTTAATGTTCAGAGATTTGGTTCTTCTGGTTTGATGACGTTATTAGCTAGATCCCAATACAAAGTTGGCTATAAAAAGAATCCCTTCTCCATGTTCTTCAACAAGCGAGTGAAGCATGTCTTTGAAAAAGGCAAACATGAAACTTCCAGAATTCTGGATTTGATAGATGCGAGAGACAAGACAATTCAACCAAACCTTCATATTTCAGATCAAGTTTCTACGTCAGTTGAACCATACAAAAAAGCTCCTTATATCACAATTGCACCGTCTTCTGTCTGGTACACCAAGAAATTACCATCCGATAAATGGGTTTCGTTTTTGAATGAATCGAAATATCAGGGTACTGTCTATTTGCTTGGAGGCAAGTCGGATTATGATGAGGCTGAAAAGATCGTTACAGGTGTTTCATCATTAAAAATTGAAAATTTAGCAGGACAATTAAGTCTATTGGAGTCAGCTGCTTTGATGAAAGATGCAGAAATGAATTATGTGAATGATTCCGCTCCATTGCACTTGTGTTCGGCTTTAAATGCTCCTGTAACTGCAGTGTTTTGTAGTACTATTCCAGAGTTTGGGTTTGGACCTTTATCTGCTGATTCTAAGGTTGTAGAAATAGTTGAGCCATTAAACTGTAGACCTTGTGGATTACATGGTAAGAGTGAATGTCCCGAGGGGCATTTCAATTGCGGTAATAAGATTGAAATAAATGATTTGATAGCTAGGTTGAAGCAGAGGGACTAGAGCTACTTCAACCTATCAATTTTGAGTTTTTAATAATCGGCTGAAGCGTTATAATATACCTCCTGATTTTTAGATACCAACCCGTGATCTTCAATGATTTTCTGTGCTCTTTCTGATCCCAGGTAGAACAAGAATGAGTTGAGCGTTTCATCTCCATTATCCCTGTAGTAGATTCTTAAGCCCCTTTTTAGTGGATATAATCCCAGACTAAGATTTTTTACTGTTGGATGATAAAAAGTGTCAATATCAGATTTAGTAGGTGGTATTGAAATGTCATTCACCCCGGTTTTGAAATAACCAAAGCCTACATAGCCAATTCCATTTTGGTTAGTCATGATTTCATGTACTATTTCATCATTGTTCTCAGCTACTAATGAACTTGCAGATAACTGATTGATTTTGAAATATGAACTGAAAAACTTTTGAGTTCCCGAGTTTTCATCTCTCGAAATTGGTAAGATTTTGCCGGGTAATCCCCCTAACTCACTCCAGTCACTTATTTCACCACGGAATATTTTGGAGATTTGATCATCTGTTAAATTTTTAATGCGGTTTAACTCATTGTTGATAAGGACGATCCCGTCATATGCTACTACCTGCTCGGTGATATCGTGTTCCAGTCCCAATTCCTGCTCAAGGTTGAAGTTGTATGAAGACATTCCAATATCAACTTCCTCATTATTGATAGCCATAAGACCAGTTCGGCTTCCACCTCCCTCAATTTGAATTATGATGCTATCCTGAGTTAATTCGAAATCTTCCTTTAGGGCATCAAATGTCTTATGCATGGACTCACTTCCTTTTAAGGTAAGTGTTGCAATTTGTGCTTTCCGGTTTTTGTTTTGACATTGTAAAAACGAAATGGCCAATACAACCACTAATAGCTGATATCTCATGTTCTGTGCTGTTAAAATTGAGCAGCAAAAATAACTTGAGAAGCTTATGGTAGTTGAATCAAAAAATTATTTAAATGCTACCAATTGGTTAAGCCAAGTGGTAACATTTAACAAAAAGAAAATACTTTTAAGCGAGAACTTTTGCTTGCTGATTATAATGCTTTCTAATCTCCCAAATAGCATTAATATCCTGAATTAACTTCTTCAAGACATCAGGAGTGATTGACTGTTTAGGATCATCTCCAATACCGTATTTAGGATTGCAGTGTGTTTCAACAATAATTCCGTCTGCTCCATAACTCATTGAAGCCAGGGAAGCCGAAGGTACATATTGAGCACGGCCCACCGAGTGAGAAGGGTCTACAATTACTGGAGCCCATGTTTTCTCCTTAAGGAGAGGAGTAATCGATTCATCAGGATAGTTTCTGTATCCATCCATGGTAGGTTGAGTTCCTCTAGGACATAACATAACATCTGGATTTCCCGCTGCAGCAATGTATTCGGAAGCAGCAATAAATTCGTTTACTGGACCCATACCTATTGATCTCTTCAAAAGAACTTTTATAGGCTTGTCAGCAGTTAGTTCTCCAATTTTTTTAAGCAAAGAATAGTTTAATGCATTTCTGGCCCCAACTTGAAGCACATCAACACCTGCCTCTACAGCAACTTCCAATTGGTATTGATCCATTACTTCTGTGTCAACAGGGAGCCCTGTTTGTTCTTTTGCTTCAATTAATATTTTCATCGAACTATCATCACCCTGGAAAGAGTAAGGCATTGTTCTTGGTTTCCAAACACCACCTCTAATAGCCGTAGCTCCAGCTTCTTTTACAGCATGAGCTGTTTCTAGAAAGTAATTTGGGTTTTTAGGATCAATCGTACATTGACCGGCAATAATTGTTGGCTGATCTCCAACGATTACATCGCCCAACGTGATTCTGTGATTTGCTAGCTCAGAATGAACATCCATCAATTTAAATGGAGAGTCTACAGCATCAAATCGATCTATGTAGGCCAATCCCAGAATTCGGTTGACCATGATAGTTTCTCGCTCTTCACCTAGCACAGCATAGATTGTCCTGTGGTGTCCAACTATCTCCTGGATTTTACATCCGTATTCCTCTACAATTTCAGTTACTTCTTTAAGTTGCGCTCCTGTTAGCTTTGGTTCCTTAGGAATTATCATGGTCTATCAAATTTGTAAAGTTGTAAATGTAGTATTGATTGCAACTATCTGCTAAATTTTTGTTTTAGTTTATTGTTATTGTCTTTATTTTTTGAGAAAAATGAATTTTGAGGGGGTGTTTTTTGAGATATTTTCAATTGTGACGAGTGGCCATAAATGTATTGCAGCTTTATCATTAAATTGGGGCCAACTAAAACAATCTCAATGGCTGTCGAAGACTTTGATTCAATAGATGATATTCAAATGCCGGATGCAAATACTTGCATGCTGGTAATAGAAGATGGCTTGGACTGGGAAGAAGCCTATCTGCACGCGAGCACCATTCAAAATAAGTTGAAGACCTACATTTACTACATTGAATCAGGGCAATTACTAAAGGCTTATCCAGAGGTTGAAGAAAAATCCATTGTCATCTGCATTAGGGGATTGGTTCAGGCTCCAGACAAATTTTATGATGAGATGAATGAGCAAATTGCTATGTTGCTCAAAACAAAGAACATTGGGTTTGAGTGGGAATTCGCAGTTGACTAATTACCTTTCCTGTTTCAGCATTCTTAACCGATAACAATGGATGCTAATAAAGATGATTGCTCCGATTATTAGTGGAGTAGATGAAATAAAAAAGCCATATATACCATAAAGTAAGCTAGAGGCAATATGAAGAAAACGAAGTTTCAACATATCCCTCATGCTCATTGATGCTAAGCTAAAAGCAAGTGCGATATAGGCTATGGCTTCTATCATTGTAATTTCAATTCCATTCTTATATTCGACCTTGAATAGAGTGTATTAGGGTCCTGCGGAATTACGCGGAAACCTACTTTGATATATAAATTAAGAGCAGGTGGTAGTTTGGTATTGGACTCTAGTATTAGTTTTTTCTTACCAACCTTGATTGAATAGTCAATAGCAGCCAGCATTAACCTGTATCCAATTTTTAGACCTTGATGGCTTTCTGAAACGGCCATTTTCGCAACTTCAAAAGCATCATCTCCCATTTTTACTAAAGCTACAGTTCCTACCACAAGGTCACCATCAAGTGCAAGCAGGATTTCACCACCAGGTTTAACAATATATTCATTGGCATTTTCGAGTTGCTCAATATCATGTTCTTCAACTGTAAAGTACTTCTCCAGCCACACATAATTCAGCCTCGCAAAGTCAGAAGCGTACTTTTCCTGGAATTCTATAATCTCTACTTTAGGCATAAGCATTGTTGTTGTTTCCATCGATGTATATTTTAATTTTCGTTCGCATTGAGTTCGTTTAGAGTGCGGTTTTTGAATCCCGTGTCGTTCAATTTATCCTCTATCTCATTCAGTAAATTCAAAAAGTTGGTGTGACCAATCATTGCATTCATTCCACTTACGCCTGCAGCCCAGATTTTTTTGTAAGTAGGTAATTTGGTCTTAGCTTTTTCACTAAGCTGAATGTATCTCTTCCTATTATCCGTTTCATGAGGAACAGAAATCAGGAATCCTTTTTTGGTCATTTTTTCCACCATAGCCACTACAGAAGGATGGGCAAATTGAATTTTGTTTGCAATCTCAGTGATGGACAAGGATTCATGTTCATCCAGTATTAGAAAGATCACATACCAGTTTGGCTCAATATCTAAACCTAGTTCCTGATACATTTTCTTGCCATCATGAAGCATTTTATCCGTGATACGTTTCAATCTTGTCGTGATTGATAACATCCCCAATTCCCTTAAAAAATCTTCTTCCATCCTTAATTTATGTAGTCAACTACGTAATAATACGAAAAATAAATGTAGTTGTCTACATATTTTTCAATTATTTTAAAAAGTTGTTCCATGGTCACAAGCGTAAGGACAATTGAAGCTGGTCAATGAATGGTATGTGAAACAACGGATTTAATCGATTAATATTCAGAGGTATTCATTACATCCTCAAAATAAACCTGTTAATCGAAAAAGGGATCGAATAATATCAATCTACTGCTGAAAACCGTAATTTAACATTACTGAAACTCGCGTATAAACCAAAATATGAATCAGTCAGACATCAATATATTGTATGTAGATGACGAGGAGCAAAACATATTTCTCTTCGAAGTGATCTTTGGACACCTATACAAAGTGCACACTGCAACTTCAGGTGAAAGAGGACTGGAAATACTTAATTCAAATACTATTGACGTTGTAATTACGGATCTTCATATGCCAAACATGAATGGTCTGGAATTTATCAATCTGGCGTCAACTAATTTTGAAGATATTCCTTACTTCGTATTGTCCGGATATTCGTTTAATCAAGCCATTGAAGAAGCAATGAAAGCAGGTTTGATCAAAAAGTATTTCCGAAAACCATTCAACAAAGACGAAATAGAACTTGCTATCTCACAGGAATTGTCGGATCTACAAAGCTAATCTCGGTATCGATCTCCCAGAAAGAGAATCAAAGAGGCCTTGACCTCTTCAATTGAGCTAGTGTAAATAACCTGTAGATAATCTTTCACAAAATCTCTAAATGCTGGATCTAGATCTGCGCTTATCTCTGGATATAAGGTAGACAACTGCTTTACGAACTTTTCATTATTCTGTAATTCATAGAACTCATCTAATCTTCTTTCCTGATCAATCACTACCGGAAGTTCATTCTTTTGCTTTTGATATTTGTCGTTATATGATTTCCTGCTGAAAGATGTTCTTGGCGCCATGTGCGGATTATCGGCAAGAAAACTTCCTAGCTGAACTGCCTTTAGATATTCCTCTTTGGATGGCATTCTATGTATTTCATGACCTATTCGATCACCTTTCACTGTGAATTCTCTTAAACGATAGGTGTCTACCTCCAGTTCGATAGAAACCGAAGTTGTGTTTGGGTGGAAAAAGATTGTTTTATCCAAGAAACCAATGAATGATATTTTTATAGAATCTCCTGCGTCCGCAACAATTTGAAAATTGCCATCTATATCAGTTGTGATTCCCGTACCCTTATTTTGATTCACGACATGTACTCCAACTAAAGGGCTATTAAGTTGATCAGTAACCTTTCCTCTTAGTTGCTGACCGTATAGATAGAAAGAACTCAAAAATAGAGTTGTGGCGATGATGAGTTTCATTTTTGTGAGCTTTAAGGAAGAATGCAGATTCTGAAAGGTGGGTTGTTTACAACTATTTTTATATCAGCTGGGTCATGAAATAAAAAACTTACGGAACCATGAGAAAACTCTTAACCCTCGCAGCAATTATTGCAATTACAAATCTCCCAATTGGATGTGGGTGTGATACAGGAAGTTGTGATGATGATGGTGGAGTTCAGGAAACTACAATCAATACAATTTTTATTAGTAATGCCTGGGTAAATGAAAATTTCTCTTCACAAGAAGTGACCTCTGATTATACAATCGCAGCAATATCTCTGGAGGTAACCGAAGTTGATTATCATGAAGTTGCTTATCAGAGGAATAACTTCGGGACATCATTTATTAATACTGCATATGCCTTGAGGATCGCTCCAGCTCCTGAGCCACGTCAATTGTTGACAGGAGTTTCAATCACATCAAATGAAGATGTAAATTCAGGTGGGCAAACCTATGAAGCTGGTGCTGACTTGTCTGAACTGTTTGTTGTTAATTCCGAACTTGGGCAACTTAGAAGCATTAGTATAAATGATTTTATTGATGAACAAAACAGTGCACCATTTCTATTTGGATCTTTGGGATCCCAGATATTCTTAAAACTGAGCGATAATCCGGATCAGGCAATCAATAGTAATATTGTAGTGGAGCTATCTTTTGATGATGGAACAACATTCAGGTCTGAATTAACGATTTTCAATGCGGAATAACGATACTGCCTATAATCCCAGATTATCCCCCAATAAGTGTTATTGCTAAAAATATCTCAGTTTGAGTCATTGGATTGATTGCGTTAATCTTTAAATTTCTACTAACCGATTTGACTTAATGCACTTAATGTCCATGAAAAAGACTACCCGAATATTACTTGGGATGCTTACTATAATGCTTTTTGGCACCTCTTTGTCAGCCCAAAATGTGAAAGAGGATCAGTTTGAAGAAGCAATCAAAAAAGCGAATCCTGAATACAGATTCAATTTTGACTACAAACCCAAACCAAACTTTCCAAGACCTGACGAATTCAAGTTGATGACCGTAGGATATACATCCAAGAAGTATTATAAACTCCGGTACAAAACGGTGATGATGTATAAAGGTAAAACTGGTTACCGCACGAATTTTTCAGAAGGTTCTCCGACATATGATTTGGAAAATGAGTACTACATGAAAGGAAAGGTTATGCAGTATGAGAAAGTGAAAGGGGGAGCTTTTGTACTTACTGCAGATACGATATTCTACGGCAATTCGGAAATTGTGGAATACAGCACTTACAGGATTTTTGGAAAAAAACTACGGGTCAAATCTTTGAAAGTTGAGGCTCGATCGGTTTCAGATAAATCATGTAGCAACAAAAACTTATCAGCGCTTCCAAAATTCATCATGAGCGATGGTAAACTATCAGGTTTTCAGATCGACTATACGTTGGATAATTGTGGAGACTCACCTAAGAAGTATACCTGGAAATATGACTGGAACGTCAAATCCGAGAAACTATCCCTAACAAGTGGGGATGGGGCAGAGGAGATAAAGTCTTACTTGGAAGCTGATAACTTTCCTGCAGGTGTCTATAATATTTATGAATATAAAATCTCTGTTTCAGATAAATCTTCGGTTAAAGTGGATGGAGAAACTGTTTATGATCATCGGTTTATCATTGATTTTAATGATGGTACAGCACTTATGGGGATGCAGACCAAAGGTCTGAAATTGAAAGTTGTAAATGACTTTAGTATTACGAAAAAAGGTATGTTCTACGCGGTAAAAGTTGGACCATTTGAATCAAAATTTGATGCGTTGATTAGTGAAGATGAAAAGTTCTTGTATCTACAGGGATATGATTCAGCAAATATTCTTCATTCAATAAAACTGCAAAATATTTATCAAGACGCTTCTGCCGAGCAAATCAAGAAGTTAAAAGACAACAAGTGGAGCCACTCTGCAATTGCGGAATGGAATTGGATGCGAGCCAACAATTACGATGTAATGAAATATCTTAAGGATAGCCGAAAGCTTAAGTATTTACGTCTGACCTTCAGAACACCCGATAAGCCCAATGTTTATGAAACTTCATTTACTCTGGCAATGCTCACAGGAAATGTCAAAATGGTGAAGTTGTTTGATAAAAACCTGGATATGAAAAAGTACAGAGATCAGTTAATTCCTTTGGCTGAGCAATCTGGGAGTTCTGAGATTATGGATTACGCAAAGAGTTTATTAGATGCTGAGGAAGCGGAGAAGCAAGAGGAAGTCAGGAAAGGATTGGTTCGAAAGATTCGAAATCAGTTTGATCGAAATAATGGGTGGTACATGGAGCAGGCTAGTTATGAAATTACTAATGTACACAACACTCCAGAGATGCAAATTCATAACATAAAAATGATAGCCAACACAAGGGATCGCGGAGCTTTTGAAAGATCCTATTTTGATATTCATGAAATGGTTGATGGAGAATGGACAAGCACTACAGGATCTTTCCATATTGATAATGGAGATGCAAAAATTGGGGAGGTGAAAAAAGTGTTTCAGTTCGGGGAAGATCAGTTTTTATATACTGAAGGCATTTGGAGAAGAATCACAGAAGTTGAAGAATATTATTATATCTATAAATTTGATAAAGAATTAAATCAATATGTTAGTGTGCTCAATTTCTATTCTCACTATGATGAAGATTATTGTGACGCTACAATTCTCAGATATGAAGTCGATCTATCGGAGATTGACTCAAAATCAATAAAAGTAACTGCAATCACTACTGACGTTGTGGATTGTGAATCGGGCCGACCAAAGAAAAGTGTAACCAACTATAGATGGTCTTCCCGACAGAATAAATTTTTAGAAACATTAGAATAAATCTAGAATCACCATGAAAAACCTATTTCAATTATTATTCATTCTATTGATCCTTTCTGCATGTGGCGGAGGAGGACAACAAACTGCTGAAACTACTGCTGAAGAAACCACTGAAGAAACTGCAGAAGCGGAAGTTGTTGTTGAAGAACCAACGGAAGTTAAAGCTGTTTGTATATGGGAAAACCTATCTGTTAGAGAAGAGCCTAAGAAAAAAGGTAAATGGAAAACTTCTCTCTCAAAAGGAGAAAAGATTACAACAACCGGTGAAACAATGGCTGATGCAGAAGATGATGGCAGAGAGTATGTAAAAGTAATCCTTGCAGATGGAGAAACTGGATGGTCACTAAAAGACTTAGTAGCTTCAGATGCCTATCCTGCCGCAGCTCTTAAAGAAACAACCATCTACAAAAGACCAGATATCCTTACAAAGTCTGATAAGTCCTTCAAGCAATTTGATATAGTAGCAGTGAAATCTGTAAATGATAAGTTTGCTGAAGTAGTTGGAAAGAGGAGAGATGGAAAATGGATTGACAAAGGTTATGTAATGATCGACAATTTAACTGATAATGATGTTGATCTTGCTGTAGCTAAATTTACTGATCAGGCAATAGCTGCGGAAGAAGACAGTGTGAAAAGGGCTAAACTGGATGAGATTTTGAATAATGAAATGTTTCAGGATTCCAGATTCTTTGTTGCCGTTGAAGAACTTTATGAATCTACGCTATAAGAAAATATGAGTACGGTCTGTAGTAGACCGTACTTACTTTTTTAATTTTCTACTTTCTCTTTTCCTTTCTTTATTTTATCCTCAAGCTCAGCTAATTTCTTCTCTGCTGTAGCAATTTTTTCAGCTCTGGTATTGTAATCTTCCTCAGTCAACTCTCCCTTCTTTGATTCCAGCACATCCTTTGCTTTCTTAATTTTTTCCCTGGCTTCCTTCACCTTGGTATCACCATTTTTAACTGCAGTTCTTGCACTTTCTTTCTTAGTTTTGACTTTATTTCTGGCAGCTTCTGCTCTGGCTTGGCCAAATTCTTTACCACTTTGGTCACCTTTATTTTTACCATAAGCATTTCCTTTGCCTTTTCCATTATCTTCTCCCTGATCATCATCGGAGACATCTCCATCATCAGACCCATCCTTCTCCTTGTTCTTTTTATCGGCGTTCTTGTTTTTAACTTCTTCTGCTCTTTCCTGACCCGTTTTCTTGTCATCAGAGTTGTTGCCATTCCCCTTGCCTTCTGATTTGCCGTTGTTACCAGAGTTTCCTTTGCCTTTTCCGTTATTGGATTTCTCCTTTTGGTTTCCTTTACCGTTTTGTTTGGCTTCTTTGTTCTTATTCTTATCTGAGTTTCCCTGAGCCATTACTTCAGGACCTACAGCCAGGAAAAACAGAGATAACATTAGTATAAATATCTTCTTCATAGCGATTGATTTTATTCGATTTCAAGGTCGTTTAATGCATTATCTAATTCTTCTGCAGCTGAATTAATTTCATTTTCAACTGTTTCCAGATCAGCAGCAATAGAATCGTTTTGAATGATTTCAGTTTTTAAAGTCTCATCAACAGTTTCTGTTTTTTTACTGTCGGAATCCCCACAACTGAATAAGAAGAGGCAAATTGTGAAACATAATGGTGTTAGTAATTTCATTATAGTTAGTAATTGGTTTTCTTCAAATTAATGAAATATGGCTGGTTTGAAAAAAATACTCGTTGGATTGAGGCATCTACGGGTTAACTGTTACTATGTTGGGGTTAAATTTGACCGAGCTTTGGGCAATATCTTGTTATTTTTTGTCGGGTCTCGATAATTGCTTATTCAAAATTTTTCCCATTCACTACTTAAAAATTCCCTTTCATCTCTATTTCTTCCGAATTGCACTATGTAAATAATAAATTGGACTATGGGAATATATAACTAAGAGACACACTACCGCCATGAAACTAATTAACAATCTCCTTTCAGGAAAGAAAGACAAGGATGCTTTAAAGCTTCGATTCATCAAAAAAGAGAACATCTGGCACGTAACTAAAGGTTACGCGATCATGTACATGGGAGACAAAGATCAGTGCGAGAAATATCTTAGCCACATGACTGCATAATTCGCAGTTTTTTATCAAAGGGATTTATTATTGATCAAATTGGCTCATCGCTGATGCGGATATTATCCATGTAAAGGGTGGTTTCATTATCTGTTGCTGTAATGCCAATTTCTAGTCTGTTTTGTACCCAGATAGCTAATGGTATGTTTTGACCTGAGGTATCTATTATTAAAACATCATCCTGCCATACCTGAATAATTCCATTATTTTCATCGTATATAAGATGCACTTTTACTTTGACCCATTGT
This sequence comes from bacterium, assembly GCA_024743255.1. GTDB lineage: Bacteria > Bacteroidota > Bacteroidia > Cytophagales > Cyclobacteriaceae > JANSWY01. Next base: position 36,653 of record JANSWY010000030.1, read on the forward strand.
TCGGTTGGGAAGGCAATTTCTTGTCCAGCAGTTTGCTCGAAGTTTAATTTATCTCCAAACTTATTCTCAATTACCAAATTATCTTCTCTGAATATTAACCTGGGTCCCGGACTGCCTTCAAAAAATGAAGATTCAAAATCTGCAATTGTTGTAGGTAATGGGCCATCTACATAATACAGTGCCTCAAACCAGAAATCATCACTTTTTTCAAAGAAAACTAATGAGCTTACTATGGATGATTTGGCAGTTACCATATCAGCAGTAGGAGCAACTGAAAAGAACCTCAGCACCTGATTACTGCTTTCAGTTGGACTTTCGGTAAAATCAAATCTATTGTCAATAAAATCGCATGATCCATCTAATATGCAATTCTGAAGAGCCACATACTCATTTACAGTTTTAGCGGAAGGACTTTGCAGTGTGAAATTGGTGAAGATTCTATCAGTTTGAGATTCATTCTCAATTATTAAGTCCAATTTATCGGTAATGCCTTCAAAATCAATCTCATGATTTCTAAATGGTTTAAATACATTGTTCGCATCCAGAATTATACATGTCCCGGAATCAGTTCTAACGTATGTTTCTTCGAAGAAGCCAGGAATAAAGTATTGCGCTATAAATGTGCAATCTCCATTATCAACAAGATATGCTTCTCCATTATCGTATATCTGGATTAAGTTACCTTCCTCGTCTGTGTAGGCATAAGCTAGTTGGTCGCTTAGCAATAAACATGAAGTGTCGGAGGATTCATCATTACCACAAGAGATTAAAAAAATAGAAATGCTGATCAAGCCGAGAAGGGAAACAAATTTAATCATGGTATAAGTGGTTTGTATCTGACTAATATAACATCAAATCACCTACATTATTTTAATTGGATACACGGTTGATTGTACATTCAAACAGGGGTAAATAATCATTGGAGAGTAACCTGAGATCAATTGAGAGCGTTAATATTAATACATCTGATTTGTCAACCATAAATTCATCAATTATGCCCGGAGAAGGAGTAATGGCTTACGCCAAACAAGTTACTGAGAGAAATAGAGCATTATTAAAAAACAAAAGGAAGTGGCACAAACCTGATTATGCTTTTGATTTCAAATTCAAGAAAAAGCTAAAGTACAAAGAATATAAGTCGGAGTATAAAAAGGAATTGTTGGAGAGTCTGAAAAGAGAAAACAGGATAAATACTTTTAAAAGCTTCATCCTGTTTATACTTTCTTTTGTAGTGGTGTTAACTAGTGTATACTATCTGTTTATTGCTTAGTACCTCCAGCTGCTGAGATCAGCTCCTTGTGGTGCCGACTCCTTGATTCTGTTCATAATTTTTGGAACATACATCGTATTATATCGCAATCTGGAAATATGGTTTGGGTTTTCCTGATCGCCGTTCCAGCAATGTTCTGCTCTGTCACCATAATCAACTTCTCCGTCATAGTATGGAGAACTTGTTTCTTCCAGGAAGTCTTCCATTAGATAGACAGCATTGTTTAAATAATAATTATCCATATCACCGCAGTAGATGTTGATCTTCCCTTCCAGTTTTGGACCCAGTGTGTCCCAGTCTCGCTCCAGGATATGTCTTAAGTCATAGTTTTCCTTCCAGTATTTTGCAACCTCCGGATCGATCTCTCCCGTTTTCTTATCCCAAAGTCTTTTTGGATATCCGTCATCTCCTTGGGGAGAGTATACAGCTTCCCAGATATCCCATTGTTGCCCTGATCTGCCTTTTGTTCCCAGAACAAGCTCACGGTAGCTCATATCCATCAATGAAGCATCCACTTTTCCCAAATAGTCTCTGTGACCAGGTTTCAGTGTCTGTTTAAAGTCACTATCATAGTAGTATGCATTTTGGTCTTCATAAATGTTAGTGGAGGTATATGCTCTGAAATCAATTGGATCCGGACAAGCAGCAAAACAGCCATTGTATTCATCGGGATAAAAAACCTGTACAGCGAGAGCCTCCCAGCCACCAGTAGATCCACCATACAAGAATCTTGACCAACCTTCACCAATGCCTCTGAATTGTTCTTCAATATGTGGAATCAATTCATACGTGATAGCATCACCATATGGTCCAATACTGGCAGAATTGACTGCATAAGAATCATCATAATAGGGGTTCGCATGCTGAATCTCAATTACAATAAACCTTGGGAAATCATCACTTACCCAAGTCTTGTAAAAATCGTATGCTTCCTGTTGCTGAATAATATTGTATCCTGAAAGCTGGAATCTTGTACTATAATCCGGTTCTAAGTTAGGATCAGGAGGAGTAGTTCGGAAGCCTCCAAAATCTGAAGGGAAATGACCATGAAATATCATTAAAGGGTATTTAGCTTCAGGATGTTTGTCAAAATCCTTTGGAAGTAATATATGCGCACCAAGATAGACGTCTGTTCCCCAGAATTTGGATAGGAGGTCACTTTTCATTTTTATGTGCTTGATGAATTCAGTATCCTCAGGTTCTTCTACTGGAGGTATTTCCTTATTTAACACTACTTTAAATGATCCTCCACTTGCTGAAACAGAGATTTTTTGAGGCTCAGAATAGAAATTACCTGGCTTTCGGTTCCATTGCTGACCTTCCCATTTATCAGGCGGAAGTTTAACTGTGTGGCCAGTTGATAGGTTGAAGGTTTCGTATCTGTTGAGAACAGCTTGCACAAAGTAATCTCCTGGAGGTATGTCTGAGAGGTTTGATATCGGATAACCAAATACTTCCTGATTGAAAGCTATTGATTGACCTGGTTTCAATTCTTCAATATCCATTCCAAAACCAAGTTGTGTCTTTAAGCCATCCTGCAACTGAAATCTAGGCTCATTATTATCATTATTGGAAAGCAGCAAAACTAACCTTCCATCTTGCAGTTGATCTGATAGTTCCGCAGATATTTCAATTTCAAAATGAATATTAGATTTGGTAGTATCCGAACAACCTGTTAACCAGATCATACCAGCACAAACCAAAAAACTGAAAATTATTCTCATAGTTAGGTTTTTTTGATTGTTCCTGAATTTAATTCATCCCGCAGTTAGCACCAATTTGTTAAGATGTGATTGTTTAGATTCTTTTTTAATCGGAAATTAATGGTGATGTATGTAGAATTTTTATAGCACTCATTCGTCATCATTCAGTAATCACAAACCAACGTATAAGATGAGTAAATCAAAAGTTACAATTGGGCACGTTTTTAAAACCATCATTTGGCCAAGAAGAGGTCTGGTGGCAATTGGTTTATTGTTGGTTATGATTAGCTCTGGTGCTGGATTGGTATCACCATATTTAACCAAGGATCTCATAGATGATGTTATCATTGGAAAGAGTATGACCGATCTTCCAATGTTAATAGGATTAATATTTGGAGCTGTCACAATACAGGCAATCACATCTTTTCTCCTTACAAGAATTTTGAGTGTAGAAGCTCAGCACCTCATAGCAAAACTCAGGGTGCAGGTACAAAAGCAGATTCTTAGGATGCCCGTAAGATATTTTGACAATGAAAAAACCGGTGCATTAGTCTCAAGAATCATGACTGATGTAGAAGGTGTCAGAAATCTCGTCGGCACAGGACTAGCTCAAATGACAGGTGGGATTATTACTTCTATTCTAAGTCTTGGCTTTTTAATTTCAATTAGTCCAATGATGACGCTTTATACTTTGGTTCCAATTGCGATTTTTGGATTTATTTCCCTTAAGGCATTTGGATATATAAGACCTATTTTTAGAGATAGGAGTGTGATCAATGCTGAAGTAACTGGTAGATTAACTGAAACCCTAAATGGGGTAAGGGTAATAAAGGGGTTCAATGCTGAAAATCAGGAAATAGAAAGTTTTGAAAGAGGTGTTGAGAAGCTATTCCAGAATATTAAAAAGAGTCTGACATCCACTGCTTTACTTACCAGTTCTGGAGCTTTTTTGATTGGATTGGCTACTGCCGGAATCTTAGGTATTGGAGGATATCTCAGCAACAATGACGGCATCTCAACGGGAGAAATTATATCATTCATATTTTTTCTAGCCATAATGGTAGCCCCAATATTGCAAATGGGGAACATTGGAAGTCAATTAACAGAGTCATTTGCAGGACTGGACAGAACTGAAGAAATCATGAATATGCCTGTGGAGGAGGACCCGGAAGTACGAACTGTTGAGATGCCGGAGATCATTGGGGATATCAAATTTGATAATGTTTCATATGCCTATAATGAAGGGAAAGATGTACTGAAGAAAATAAGTTTCAATGCCCCCAAAGGCTCTGTAACGGCTTTGGTAGGTACTTCAGGTTCGGGGAAATCAACTATTGCTGGGTTGGTTGCATCATTTTTAAATGCTGATAGTGGAAAGATAACGATTGATGGGGTCGATCTAAATTCAGTGAAACTTGGTAGCTACAGAAGTCAGATGGGTGTTGTTCTTCAGGATGACTTTCTATTCGAGGGCACAATTAAAGAGAATATTCTATTCCCAAGACCAAATGCTTCTGAAGAACAGTTACAGGAAGCCGTTAAAGCCGCTCATGTAAATGAGTTTACTGATAGATTCGAGGAAGGACTTGAAACAATGATTGGAGAAAGGGGAGTTAAACTTTCTGGTGGGCAAAGACAAAGAATTGCTATCGCTCGAGCTATACTGGCGGATCCCAGGATATTAATTCTTGATGAAGCCACATCAAATCTTGATACTGAGAGTGAAACGTTAATTCAGGAAAGTTTGAAACGTTTAATGGTTGGAAGAACCACTTTTGTAATTGCCCACAGACTAAGTACAATTAAACAAGCTGACCAGATATTAGTAATCGAGCAGGGGCAAATTGAGGAAAAAGGAACTCACGACGAATTGATTGAAAAGCAGGGCCGTTATTATGAACTATTTACTTATCAGGCTAGAATCTAGTGCTAAGCGGCATTCTCGTATTTTGTGATAGTTAGATTTTCGTTCAGTTTGTCAGTAAGTCTTGAAACCTGGAGTTCAGTTAAATGTATGGTTTGTTGAGCCATGATGGTTTCATACTTATCGTTAACTGACCTGAAATCTTCATCACTACCAAATTCGTATTTTCCGAATTCTATATTATACCAAATAATTAGTTTCATAAAAATTAGTGTTAGTTTGATTAAATGAAAGGTTAAAGCCTCATTTCCCTACCCCCTTGTCTTATACTTTTATTGCATAACTAAATTCACGGATCTATATGATTAGAAATTTGCAAATACGTAAAAGTCTTTACTTTATTTGCAGTCTGAATATTATCGATGATGACTAATAAACTATCTGCATTAAAAAAAGCCATCCTGTTCTCAGTGCTTTTAGCCTGTACTTCAGTTTTAATGGCTCAATCTAATTACAATCTTCTTTGGCAAATTGATCATCCGGAGATGGATGAACCTTCATACCTTTTTGGAACTATTCATGTTAAAGATTCCAGGGCTTTCAATTTTAGTGATTCAGTATTAATTGCACTTAAAGCAACCCAATCATTTGCGCTTGAAGTCCACCCGGATTCTATTATAAGTGGTTTATTCAAAGAGATGAGCAATAAAGACACTTCTTCATTTTTGCTTGAAACTCTCGATGAGGATGAATTTGACAGACTGGATTTTAAGTTCAAGAAGAACAAAGGTTTTTCCCTTAAGCAGGTTAAAACAAAGAACCCTTTTGTAATCAAACAATTCCTTACTCCGGAAAGACAAAAAAAAGATGATAAAGCAACATTTGTAGATGCTCATCTTTTAAGTATGGCCAAAACACTTGGGCATGATATTGTAGGATTAGAGCAGATGAGTGATCAACTTGAACATTATTATAGCAATAATAAACTGGAGCGTAAGCAGCAGATTCGTCAACTGTTTGAGAACCTTGACTCTGACGAGAATTACTGGAACCAGCTGGATCGATTAATAAATATTTACAGCAAGGGTAATATATATGATATTTCCTCTGCCTTGGGCCCGGGGTTGACTTTTGACCCTATTATGATCAAAAGAAATAAAGTGATGCTTGCAAGTCTTAAGGATCTTATGGCTAAAGGGTCATTGTTTGCTGCTGTTGGTGTTGGTCATTTGCCAGGGGATAATGGTTTGATTGAATTGCTTAAGAAAGAAGGATATTCTCTAAGGCCTGTGGGTGCAACATTCACTGGTGTAACTAACCAATTCAATGTGGACTACTCAAAATTTGAATGGTACCCATATGAAGATGAAACCAAAGGTTATAGAATTGAAATGCCAGGAATGCCTATACCAGCGGATCTATTCATTGGGTTGGAAGCAATTTTATCTGTTGATATTATTTCAGGAGGAACATATGGGGTATTTAGTGTTCCTGTGGGAGAATCTCAGGACCAGGGCTTGTCATTGATGAATAAGGTTCTGGATTTTTACAAAAGGAATCAGGTTTATAGTAAAATCAATTCCAAAGACCTTGAAATTGATGACTTGCTGGTGATGGAAGTGAATATGACTGTCTATAATACGAGACCTGTTAAAATGAGAATGATGGTCAGAAATAGTATTTTGTACTGCATGTACGTAGAAAGCAATTCTGGCTTCAAAAACATTGATTTGGAGAGGTTCTTTAATTCTTTGGAAGTATTTACTCCAACTTCCATTTCTAAGGATGACTGGATTACATTAAATGACGATAAAGGTGCGTTCTCAGTCAAACTACCGGTTGAACCAAAGTTCTTTAGTCAGAAAACTCAAAACCCTGAGGATATAGAAGCCCCGTATCACCTTAATTTATATGTATCGACTGATGTAAGTGGAGGAGCCAATTATCTGGTAAGGTATAATGACTATCCACTGGGATATTATATGGGGGATACTACTGAGTTTTATAAAGCAATCGAAGAAAACTTTTCGCTTCAAGGCTCAGTGCTTTCAGGACCTAAATATTTAGAGGTTGATGGCAACCCAGCCAGAGAGTATGAGGTGATGTTGAATGATGCATCTTATGGCAAAACAAGAATTATCATCAGAGGTAATAGAACTTATCTCATAATTCATCAAAGTCTGGTAGAGGGCAATAGATCCTTAGATGATGATGTGTTCTTAAACACGTTTAAGCTGGAGCCATATCTGCAGGAAGAATATGAGATTTTTGAAGCTGCTGATAGTACATTCAGTATAATGCTATATCCAGATTATCAATTGCAATATGATACTTCCATATACAATTATGATTATTGGAGTACCGGAAAGTCAGTATACATGACTAATCCGAATACTGGAGGACTGCACTTATTTGACCAACTCAAATTGAAGGAATATTTCTGGAAACCAAACTTGGATTCTCTTTACATTGACCTTGTTGAAGCCTCAATAGGTTGGGACGATAGTGTATTGACTCAGAAACCAATTCAAATTGGCGATATTGATGGGTTTCAGGTTGAATACTATAACACTGGTTCCACCGCAGAAAGATTTCTTACTTACTGGTATGATAAGGGGTACTTATATTCAATCAATTCATTTTTAAGTGCCGAGGAATCCGAAGCTTCATTGAAGCAAATATTTGATTCCTTTAAAAGTACTTCAACTAATGACTTGGACATCTTCAAGTCTAAAACGGATCAGTTATTGACTGCACTTATGTCAGAAGATTCTGCACAAAGTGCAACTGCAAGATCAGCAATAAACTACTACGATTTTTATGAGGAGGACCTACCTCTTATTTATAATGCGCTACAAAAAGAATACCCAGATGATACATCATCTGTTTCGAGAAGAGCGATGCTGGTAGGTCAATTAGAGTATGTGAATGATAGTACTACCGTGGAGGTACTAAAAGCATGTTACGAAAATGCAGGTGAATTCAAAGAGTTACAAAGAAACATTCTTGAGACAATGATGTCCATTGGTAATGATACCTTAATAGGCTATTACACGGATAGAATATTGAGTGATTCGTTGTTTAGTGACTTCAATTATTATCTCTTTTCACCTTACAGGGATAGTATCCCATATTTCGTTTCGAGAATGGATGATTTTATTGACTTAATGGGAACCGAAAGTGTTAGGGGAAATATCCTTTCCTTGATGGTAGATTTGGCAGAGGACTCTGCTTACAGTTATCTGGTAGAAAATCGCTTGCAAGACATTTTTCAGTATAGAAATCAGGATCTCAAATCATTTATGTCTGAATTTGCTAAGGATCCAGGTGCATATTCTGCAGAACTTGCTCACTATTTTAATATTCTGTCAGAAATATCAGGAAATGATTTGACAGAGAGTTTTACATTGAAATTTATGAATCCAGAAATGGATAATTGGTATTTCAATAGGGCGTTAGCTACCAGACTTAAAAAGGACCTGGAGGTAGATTCCAAACTGGTTAAACAGAAGCTAAAAGATAAGGAAACGAGATTTGGAGTGATGCGGGTTTTTAGCAATGCAGACAAACAAAGCCAAATCCCATCAAAATATAAGAAAACTGAAGAATTCGCAGAATTAAGTGTTATTGATTATGCTGAATCTGACTACAGTAAACCAGATGATCTGAAGATGCTTGGAGTGATCAAAAAAGAAACTGAAGATTACTATGTCTATGGTATGAAATGGGATGATGAAGAAGACAGTTACCTCGCTGTTTGTAAACCATTAAATGGCTCTAAGCTCAATTTTGGATTCAATGTAGCAAGTGACTGGGATTATGTCACAGATAGCTGGAAATCGGATGCCGAAAGACTAATCGAATATTTTGAAGAGGACTAGTGGTCCTCTTGAATATATTGATTCCCTTTTGCTGGATTATACTTTACAGGTACAAGAACCTCTTTTTGCTGATTGTTAAATAAGTTCTGTAGTAGTTGGAAGAATAGCCTTTTTCTTTTCATTGCTGTATTGTTGAAAGATCTTGTGTTTGAATTACTCTTCCAAATTGGGGATAAATAACCGTACTTCAAAGGCAGTTTAGACGGGTGTTGTATATGTTTCGATGAACATCTGGATTAAGGGGATGATCCATTTTTCTATATTTAGTAAGGGGAATTAGCTATTGAAATGATATAAGATCGAACCTTCAATTTGTCTGTATACATAAATATCAGAATTGAATGTTTTATTTTTATATGAGGATTAATTATTGATATGATAACATTCTTTTGGTACGATATAATACTAGTCCCCGGAATTGCTCAGGGGATATTTTTATCGTTTATGTTATTCCGACTGGACAAAAGAAATATTAGTGCTAATAGAATACTTGCAATCATTATTGCAATGGCAGCTGTAATGTTGATTGGAAGAATGGTTTGGGCACGATATCCTCCTGATTTATCATACCAATGGAGTCTAATTCCAGATACTACGATATTTCTTTTTGGTCCCTTGATTTACTTCTACATCAAAAGACTTCTATTCAAGGAAGAAAATGGGATTCCATTTTTTCACTTCATCCCTGCTATTACTCATTTGGTAATTGTTGGAATAATGTTTCAATACAGTAAGCAGGACTATGATTTGCTCATATACAAAGGACATCTTAATTCATATTTTCTGACCCTGGAAGAAATTGCCATAGTTCTAAATATCATTTATTGGATATTGGGATACTTATTGATCAGAAAGTACCTGAAACAAGGAAGTGAGAACCTGTCGTTCAAACAGAATACTGTTAACTATCTGCTTTATCTCCATTTTGCTATCCTTATTTGTTTAGCAATGTGGCCTATCGGTTTTGTGCACAGAGTTTGGTTTCGAGGTTCATTGTCTTTTATTGATTATGATCTCATATGGACAACAATACCATTGTTCATTTACGTGGTAGGTTACTATGCCCTGAAACAACCAGAGTTATTCAGGTTACATATAGAAACCCCTACAGCAAAACTTCAAATCAACCGGTTGAAGGATGAGGAAACTAATCAGTTAAAGAAAGCGCTTGAGATGGTGATTAATGAGGAAAAAATTTATCTGAAAAATGACCTAACTCTATCCATGTTGGCTAAGTCTATCGGGGCGTCCTCCAACAATGTATCCTGGCTGCTTAATGAAGTCTATGGCAAGAGCTTTTATGATTATATTAATGGATTGAGAATTGGAGAGTTTATTGCAAAGATTGAAAATAGGGAGCACTCAAAGAAAACACTTTTGGCTTTAGCTATGGAAGTAGGATTTAACTCAAAGTCTACTTTCAATAAAGCATTCAAATTGGAAAAAGACAGTAGTCCTAGCGAGTATATAAAGAACAATCAACTTTCTGCAGAAAACCCCGAATACGAGCTGCCAGAGGCTGTTTAAAAAAGTTCGACTGTACCCAAACGGTCGATTAGTACTCTTTTAGCGCATAAGATTGCAATATGTTAAACGCTAAAATTAAGTACAAAATGACTATTCAAGATTTGCTAAAAAAGATTATGCTTTTTTTAGTTCTCAGTTCTACTGCAACAGCACTAGTTTCATGTGAGGATGATGAAGGGGATATGGATCCGATAGTGGAACCAGAAGAGTTTGTAAGTGGGGATTATGAAACAACCATATCACTAGTTTCTGATATTTCTGAGAATGGAAATGCCAGTGATATTTCAATAAATCTACTTGGAGCTGCTGCTTCGGAAAATATCTCGGAATACAGAATAATCGTCGCAAAATCTGAAACCGATGAATCTGCAATAGAAACTGATGCTGCTTCATTGAGCTCAGACAGATTCTTATCAGTGCCGAATAATGCAAACATTTATGAAAATATTGTCCTGAATGAAAATCAACTAGACTTTGATGGGGACGCTATTACCAACGGAGTATCATACAGAATATGGATTTTAACAGTAGGCACATTTGAAAATGAAGATGTATTTGTTCTATCTGAACCATCTGCGGCATTTATCCTTGAAAGAAAAGCTTTAGTTACTACGTTGGTATCATCTATTGATTCGAATGACGCATTGACAATTGATAGTGAAGGCAATATCTACGCCTCAGAATTTGGTACATGGACAGCCAATGGTGGACTAGGAACAAAAATCCTTAAAATTACTCCAGAAGGAACAGTAACAGATTATGCGACTGATATGTCAGGGCCCCTGGGAATTACTATTGACGATGAAAATAATCTTTATGTAATTGATGGGAATAACGGTTCAACCGGGAACATAGTAAAAATTACTCCTGATGGGACTAAAACAACGATTGCTACACTCAATGGATGGCCTGCAGGAATTGTAAAAGACGCAGATGGTAATCTTTATGTGTCGAATTATAACCTTGCAGTATTACATAAGATTGATTCCGATGGGAATGTAAGTGTAATATCTAACGATTCCAATCTTACTGGATGCGTTGGTATTGATCTGGATGAGAATAACAATATAATCCTTGGAAATTACAATGACGGTAGTATTTATAGCGTAAGCCAAAGCGGTGTGGTTTCAACCATTACCAGAATCGCTGGACTACCTGATTTCTTTGCTTTAGGATATATCACATATTCTGAAGGTTTTGTGTATGCTACAGGGATTGGAACAAATAGAATCTACAAAGTAGATTTAGAAGGAAACACTGAAGTATTCGCTGGAAATGGAAGTGGAGCAACTGTTGACGGATCAGTGGATAACGCTTCATTTAACGGCCCAAATGGAATCGTTGTGGACGAAGTAAATGATGTAATGTACATTCAGGATTGGGGTGCTCAGGCATTGAGGAAAATCGAGATGCTAGAAGAATAAACTTGGTTAGCAATTTCTGGGGGAGTACAATTACTTGCCTGTAAGGAACTTCCTCAGAATATTTTTCTTATATTTACTATCCCTTCTTCATGATATGTATTCAATAACCAAATGAATATGTCATCATGACTTTTACATCAAGAAAGCTTAAATACGAATCAAGAAATATCGTTCAGGAACTACATGACTCATTAACTGAGAACCAATTCTTCCTTGATCCCCAATTAAATATGAAGCAGGTCTGCAAATTAATCAACTGTAGTCCAAGGAAACTCAGAAGTGTTCTCAAAGACGAGATGCAGATGAAGTTTACCGATTTTGTCAACCACGCTAGAATCAACCATTTCCTTCTTATGGTGGAAAATGATACCCTCAAGAGAATGTCGATCTGGGGAATAGCTCAGGAATCTGGATTTGGGACCAAAAATACATTTTATGAGGCCTTTAAGAAGATAAAAGGAACCACTCCAGCGAATTACTTAAGGGAGTTGGAAGAGTTTAGGAAGGTGGGGTAGCTTGATAGAAGACGGAAGACCGAAGTTGGAAGACCGAAGACTTGAGTTGGAAGATAGAGTTGTGAATTAAGAGACTCCCTAACTAAGAAAGATTGCGTCCCCCTTGGAGAAGGGGGTTAGGGGGATTGATAAGCTAGTTGAAATCGTCGTTAATGATTTCCTTATTTCGGATTTAAAAATTCATTATCTTGAAGCAAACCGAAATCTAAACCACAATGAGACTCACTTTTAGCCTAGTTATTCTATCTCTATTTACCCTACTGATAAGTTGCGGAGAACCATCTGAAAAAGCCACAAGATATTATTTGGATGAAGAGAATTCATTCATTAATACTACTGATAGTATTCCACAAGTCATCATATCTAGTATTGTACCTATACAGTTGGATATAAATTTTGCGACCCTGGACGAGGGTGGTAGTCATGCAACATTGAACGGAGTTGCTAAAGTTGGTGCTGACATGGATGGTGATGGAATCAAAGAAATCATACTTGAGCAACTTACCGAGGATTACGACACCATATATGGGAAAAGATCGATCCTGCAACTTAGAAATGGGAGACTTAAGGAATTGCTAAATGTTAGAGTCAATGTTAATAAGACCGCCTGCAATGATATTCTTGGAAGGGATCAAAAACTTTCTTTCGATACAACTTCATTTGAAAGGCCCACTGTTGTAGTGAGTGGTAGATATGGATATTCTGGAGGTATAAATTGTCAGGATTATGTCTTAAGTACCATGGAGTATTTCTACGATTTGCCGCAAAATCAGGCTTATCCAAGGCAGCTCTATAACCTTTGCTCTGTGAATGGGAACAAACTTGATTTAGCTAAATTTTATGCTTTTTCTCCATATAAAGTCCAGAATGCTATGGGAGCTATATCACCATATCACGGCATTTATAGCAGATTAAGCACACTCCAGGATTGCGATAATATTGGAAATGGATTAGAGTACCTGGAGAAAATGTCTGGATTAAAATACCTGAATAGAAGCTCCAGAAATAAACGAGATGATTTACTTGATTACATCGGTGAAGAATATCAAAATATTAATCCGGCCTTTGTAAAGTGGGCAAGCAATAACCTAATTCCTAATCCAGATGATAAGCAGGTTAATGGGTTTAGTTACAAATGGCTGTATGATTATGCATATAAGAATCAAACGAGACTTTTAGCTGTGGCGAGGCTTCAATTACTTCTGGAAGGTAAAGAAACGGCAATGAAAACATATGCTGAAAGAGCCCATACGCTATATTTTGATGAGAATGAAGGTGTCAGAAGAAGAAGGGATAACTTCAATGAATTAAACTATTACTTGGACCAAAAGCATAACGCAGTTAATACGTTGAATGAAGACTTCAGTTTGGTAGAAGGAGGTTATGCAGAGAGAAACGACTATGGATTTTGGGCACGTAGAATGCTAGATGGATCTGATAAGGCAATTTGGGATGCGCTTGTTAAAATTTTTAATAACTACGATAAGGAATGGTACGAAGAGAATTTCATTAACAGGAAGTGGAAAGGCATGACGGATATTGCACAAGATGAGTACGACAGCCTAAAACTAATTGCTGACCAAAAAGAAACAATTCTGGGACCAGATATGGTACCAAGTGAGATGGCATTACAAAATGATCAAGGCGTTGTTATTAATTTGGAAAATGGTGAAACTAAGGAGTATAAAAATGTTAATAGTGATGGGGAAAGTTATGCTCATTATACCATCGGAGGTTTATGGCCCAAGAAGAACAGTGTAATAGTAGATTATGGAGGATGGGAATGGGGAGAAACTTATATAGTTGACCTTGCCAATGGTGAGGTGAAAGCATTCACTGGAAGTATTGAAACCAATGAAGAAGCTACTTTTCTTGCAGAGCAGGTTGAAGAAATGGACTTCACTGCAATGAACTTGTACTCCTGGGCTAATGGACAGTGGGTTAAATCTCAATCCTTCGAAGGAGTATATTTCTCTGGAGGGTTTTGGCATGAAGGTGAGTTTTATTTCAAGTCGGGAAAAAGCTTTTTGAAATATGGTAATGTCGAGTTGTAAGGCTTAATCTGATCAGTAACCCTTTACTTGTGTTTTTATAACGGTAGAATCCTGCCACTCAACGATTTAGCTGTGATTATTGTGTGTTTTTTCGTAACTTCTGAATGGCTCGTAAAAACCACATACAATAATGACTAATTACGCAAAGATTCTGTCCATTTTGGTCGGAGCACTATTAGCATGTGCCCATCTAAACTCATATTCTCAAACCAATAGCTACAAGTTTGACATTATTAATATGGACAATGGTTTATCCGATGGAACTGTATTTTGTTCCGTCGTAGACCATCATGGGTATCTCTGGATTGGAACATCCAAGGGTTTAAATAGATATGATGGCTACCAATCAACTGTATTCGGACATGAACCGAATAACAGCAATTCAATCATTGGTGATTACATTAATTGTTTAGCAGTCGACGAATCTGGAAAAATATGGATTGGTACAAATGATGGTATAAGTGTCTTTGATTGGAAGACGAATGAATTCATAAACTACCCGGATCAAATTGATGGAAGCATTGTCAACGAAATACTTCCTTATAAAAACGGAAAGGTTTGGATTGCCTCATCAAATGGTGGGTTATATATGTTTGATGGGACGGGATTCCATTCCTA
>JANSWY010000101.1 GCA_024743255.1 bacterium
AACCCAGTGTACTTAATTCCTTCTGCTTTAAGTCCTTCAACCGTTCGTTCAACGACCTGAGTTTTCACCTTACGCATAAATTGCTTGTCGGCAATGACTACCGGTGAAACAGCTCCCATTCCTCCTGTGTTTGGCCCAGTGTCTCCTTCTCCAATTCTTTTATAGTCTTTAGCTTCAGGAAGCATCACGTAGTTGTCGCCATCCATTAATATAAAGACAGAAAGTTCTATACCACTAAGAAATTCTTCAATCACCACTTTGCTACTCGCATCACCAAATTTGGCATCCAACAGCATATCTCGTAAAGTACTTTGAGCCTCTTCTCTGTCAGAAGTGATGATAACACCTTTACCAGCGGCTAATCCATCAGCTTTTAGCACATATGGCCCTTCAGTATTCTCAAGAAAGTCTATACCTTCATCGAAAGTGTCTTTTGTGAAAGTCTTTGATTTAGCAGTTGGGATGTCATACTTAAACATAAAATCCTTTGCGAAATCTTTACTCCCTTCTAATTGAGCACCTACTTTATCAGGTCCAATAATCTTAATTGACTTAAGATCTTCATCGGACTTGAAGAAGTCTACTATTCCGAGAACAAGTGGTTCTTCCGGACCTACAACCACCAATTCAATTTGCTTTTCTAAGACTAAACTTTTTACTGCCTCAAAATCTTTGATATTTACATCAACATTCTCTGCAATCTGAGCCGTTCCGGCATTTCCTGGTGCAACGTATAAATTTTCACATTTTTGACTTTGCTTAATCTTCCAGGAAATTGCGTGCTCCCTTCCTCCTGAACCGAGTACTAGAATATTCATCTTATAAATTTTGAATTGGTATCGTTGAGATACAGAAATAAAAAAACCTCACCGAGAATCGATGAGGTGTCAAAATTATGATAATAGCTTTTAATTTGCGTACTCAGACATGAATTTAATACGCATTAATCTCACTTCGTCTTCTGAATAATCATCGCCCAACTCTTCCATTGCTTCAGTCATAGAGTCTGTTTCCGCATTTAGGAAGTAATCATAGATATCATCTTGCCTGTCATCATCTAAGACATGATCTATATAATAGTCAAGATTAAGCTTAGTGCCACTGTAACATATATTTTCAATCTCAGAGATGACTGCATCCACTGGTATATTCTTGGATTCCGCAATTTCTTCCAGATCAATCATTCTATCGATTTGCTGTATAATCGAAATTTTTAATAGAGACTTCTTACCTGATGACTTAATGACAACATCAGAAGCCGTTATGATTTCATTTTCTTCAACGTATTTGGTAATTAATTCGAGAAACTCTTTGCCAAATTTACTGACCTTTCCCATCCCAACTCCGTTGATCTGAGCTAACTCTTGCTTGGTAGTCGGGTAAACGGTTGCTATTTCCTCAAGTGAAGGATCCTGGAATATTACGTAAGGTGGAAGATCTTTCTTTTTAGCGACATCCTTCCTCAATGATTTAAGCATATCAAAAAGAACAGGATCGTAAGACTTAACATTTACAGGCGTTTTATCAGATTCCTCCTCATCTTCAGTTGATTCAAACTCGTGATCTCTCGATAGTTCTACCGGATAACTATCAATGAGGTAATTAATCCCCTTTTCCGTGACTTTGAAGACTCCTATGTTTTCAATGTCTTTCTCAATAAATTCATTAAGAAGTGTTTGTCGGAGTACAGTCTTCCAAAAGCTTTCTGACTCCTCTTTCCCTGCACCGAATATGTCTAGTTTATCATGTCCATAACTTTTGATGTGCTGCAAGGATTTACCAGTGAGCACACCAATTAAATGACCTAGAGGAAATCTCTCGTCAGTTTGTTTAACTGCTTTGATTACTTTCTTAATATGCTCTGTTCCGTCAAATTTCTCTTTAGGATGAACGCAGTTGTCACACATACCACACTCATCCTTCTCATATTCCTCACCAAAATAGTGGAGTAATTGTTTTCTTCGGCAAACCGATGACTCTGCATAACTTGCTACTTCTTCCAGTAGATGCTTTGCGTTTTCCCGCTCAGAAACCGGCTTGTCTTTATTAAATTTTTCAAGCTTGATAATGTCATTGTATGAGTAAAACATGACACACTTACCATCCAAGCCGTCTCTTCCTGCTCTTCCTGTTTCCTGATAATATCCTTCTATTGACTTTGGTGCATCGTAATGGACCACAAACCTAACATCCGGTTTATCAATTCCCATTCCAAATGCTATTGTAGCCACTATCACATCAAGTTCTTCATTTAAGAAATCGTCTTGATTTTTCATTCGGACATTAGCATCCAAACCAGCATGATACGGAGCAGCTTTTACATCATTTACTTTCAGTAGTTCTGCTATTTCTTCTACCTTCTTCCTGCTAAGACAGTAGATTATTCCAGCTTTTCCTTTCTGTTCCTTTACAAACTTGATTAGCTGCTTCTTTGCCTGTTGTTTTTGTCTAACCTCGTAGTAAAGGTTAGTTCTATTGAATGATGACTTAAATAAGTCAGCATCCTCCATTTGCAAATTCTTTTGAATATCCAGCTGAACTTTTGGAGTAGCAGTGGCAGTAAGCGCAACAATAGGAATTGATGCAATCTGTGCAAGAATTCCTTTGATTCTTCTGTACTCCGGCCGGAAATCGTGACCCCATTCTGATATACAATGAGCTTCATCTATTGCAACGAAGGAAAGGTTCGCTTTCTTTAGAAAATCAATATTTTCTTCTTTGGTTAATGATTCTGGAGCGACATATAATAATTTCACTTCCCCTGCCAGGGTAGCTTTTTTGACTCTTGTAATTTCACTCTTTGATAAGGTAGAATTCAGAAACTGAGCATTGATCCCAACTGCATTCATTTGATCAACCTGATTCTTCATGAGTGCAATAAGTGGTGATATAACGATGGCTGTTCCATCTTTGGTTACTGCCGGTAGCTGATAGCAAAGAGACTTCCCAGCTCCGGTAGGCATTATTACAAAAGTATTGTTGCCATCTAATACATTATGGATGATCCTTTCCTGATTCCCTCGGAATTGATTATAGCCAAAAACTTCTTTCAGCTTCTCCTTTAGTTGTGCCTCCTCATTTAATAACATAGTTCCTATTCCGCGATGTTAATTCAAACCATCAAAACATTATGATTTGGTTATATGAATTTAACAAATTTTAATTTATTTCTTGCCAATATTATTAGTTAACTGATTTCATGATAGGTTGATTGTATAAAATCTTGATTGATTACGGTCAATAAATAAAGTAAGTTATATTTGAGCGCTATTTACAATAAGAAATCCCTAACAAGTATTAACAGATATGAGTAAGAATATTTATGTAGTGATCATGGCGGGTGGAATTGGGTCCAGATTTTGGCCTTTTAGTAGAACTACCAAGCCTAAACAATTTCTGGATGTCCTTGGTACTGGAAAAAGTTTACTACAAATGACTTATGAAAGATTCCTTTCAATTACTGATAAGGGAAAAATTCTAGTTGTGACCAATGAAGATTATGGTCAGATAGTTGCAGATCAGCTTCCAGATATTGACAAGGATCAAATACTTCAGGAACCTGTGAAGAGGAATACGGCACCTTGTATTGCTTATGCCGCATACAAAATCATGGAAAAGGATCCAAATGGAATCATGGTTGTGACACCATCTGACCACACGATATTTGGAGATGAAAAGTTCAATTCAATTATTAATGGTGCTTGTAAAGCTGCTGAAGCTGATGATAAATTAATTACTGTTGGAATTAAACCAAACAGACCTGAAACGGGATACGGTTATATTCAATATGTTGATGAAGGAGATGAGGTTAAGAAAGTGAAAACATTCACTGAAAAACCAGAACTTGAATTAGCTAAATCTTTTATAGAAAGTGGAGATTTCGTTTGGAATGCAGGGATTTTCGTTTGGTCTATCAGGGCTATTGTTGATGCTTTCAAATTTAACATGCCTGATTTAGCACTTATTTTTGAAGAAGGTGCAGGAAAATTCTACAGTGACCAGGAGCAACCATTTATCGCAAATGCGTATGCTCAATCAAAAAGTGTTTCAATTGATTACGGTGTAATGGAAAAAGCATCTAATGTATTTGTGATGCTTGGGGACTTTGGTTGGTCGGATCTTGGAAGCTGGAGTTCTTTGCATGAAATAAAGGACGCGGACGAAAATCAAAATGTTGTTGAAGGAGAAACATTGCTTTACAACAGCAAAAATAACTTTATAAAAAGTGAGTCAGGTCGACTTATTATTACACAGGACCTTGATGGATATTTGGTGGCAGATTTCGATGATGTACTTCTAATTTGTAAGAAGGACGCTGAATCCAAATTCAGAGAGTTTGTTGCAGATGTAAAGGAATTAAAAGGTGGAGATTTAGTTTAGTCTTTGTCTTACTATTTCATACGAAATTACTGCTGTCGCAACTGACACATTCAGTGAGTCAATATTTCCAAGCATAGGAATCTTAACTGCTCCGTCGCATAACTTCCAATATGCATCGGAAACACCATCTTCTTCAGATCCCATTATAATGGCAATAGGACCTGAAAGGTCTTCCTGATAAAAGAAATTATCCGCCTTTTCAGAGCAAGCAAAGACTTTGATCCCGCTATCCTTGAGCCTGATAATAGTTTCTTTCAGATTGTGCTCTTTACAAACAGGCAAGTAATTCAGTGCACCAGCTGAAGTTTTCATAGCGTCGCTCCCAATTTGAGCGGCACCTTTCGTGGGTACTACAATTGCATCAACTCCTGCAGAATCAGCGGTCCTGGATATTGCACCAAAATTTCTCACGTCTGTAATTCTATCTAAGATCAGTATGAATGGATCCTTTCCCTCTTCAAAGCAATTCATTACAACATTATCAACTTGAGCATAGTCAATAGGTGAAATGTAAGCGATGGCCCCCTGGTGATTCTTTTTGGTCACACGGTTTAATTTTTCTACCGGCACAGGCGTATTTGGAATCCCAGCTTCATTAATGACCTGAAATAGCTCCGACATCAGCGGGTTTTTCAGTCCCTTCTGAGTAAGCAATTTGTCAATTGTTTTCCCTGATTTGATAGCTTCAATGATAGCTCTGGTACCAAAGATCATATCACTTTGATCTTTACGAGGGGCTCTACGCTGCTGACTTTTGAAATTCATAAGTGCAAATGTATAAGCTCTTTGGGAATTTATTCATTTCGAACTAACAGTAAGCTTAGAATAATATAGTTTTGCTGTCTATAATTGAATTGAATTACAATGGCTGTTTATACAACGGAAATCGCTTCAGATAAAATAGTTTCTGATAACCCCATACACCAAAGACTGTTAATGGCGTATTACGCTGCGAAACCTTTTGTTTCGGGTAAATTGTTGGAGTTGGGATGTGGGGAAGGTCGTGGCGTAGAATTATTAGCGCCACTGGCAGATGAATATATTGCGATAGACAAAATTCAAGAGGTAATTGACAACCTTAAACAAGAACATCCGGGAGTAGATTTTAGGCAGGGTGTTTTTCCTCCGCTACAGTTTGAAGATAATACATTTGATTCCATAGTAAGTTTCCAGGTCATTGAACATGTTAAGAAAGATGTAGACTTTTTAAAAGAGATACATAGAGTTCTTAAACCTGGAGGAGTAGCCGTTATCACAACTCCAAATATTAAAATGACGCTTTCCAGAAATCCCTGGCATATCAGAGAATACACTGGAGATCAACTTAAGGAAATTGCTGCTGGTATATTCAAAGAAGTTGAAATGAAGGGAGTTGCCGGAAATGAAAAGGTAATGGAGTACTACGAGCAAAATAAAGCCTCCGTTAACAAGATCATGCGTTATGACATTTTCAATCTGCAATACCTGTTACCTGCTCCAATTCTCAGAATTCCATACGATATTCTAAACAGACGAAATCGAAATAAACTCAATACGGGAGACAATGATTTAGTAGCAAGTATCAAGCACGAAGATTACATTCTGAAAGAGCAATCAGAGCAAAATCTTGACCTGTTTTGCATCATGAGAAAGTAAGATTCACCAATAGCATACCACACTACGAGATCAGAAGAAATTTTGTTTAACTTTTTTGTCTTTAATATAAATGTTTATACATTTGTATCAGGTCACCGCCCGGTGACCTTAAAGACAGATGGTTGATGAATAGAAAAAGCGGGTTCTGTGAATCCGCTTTTTTTGTGCCCTTTTTTCAGTAGAATCAGCCCTTTAATTACTGAAAATACCTTTTATACCACTTTTGAAAAACATAGAGAGCCCATATGTGAGCATGGCTATCACCAGGATTCATAGATTTTATCCTTTTCCTTAATTGCATCACTTTCAACGAGTCAAATAAATTTTGGTCTCTTAAAAATGGTTCGTTGAATAAAGTCACATCCAACTCAGCAGCCAGTTGATTTCTAAACCAACTTCTTAGGGGAACTTCAAATCCTTTCTTAGGTCTATTATACAGTTCTTCCGGCAATATGTCTCTAAACCCTTCTTGCAAGACCCTTTTTCTTAACTGAGAATTAATCTTATGGTCTCTGGGTAAACTATTAGCAAATTCAACAACCCTGTGATCCAAAAATGGCACTCTTACTTCGAGTCTATTTGCCATAGACATCAGATCAACCTTGGTTAACATGTCATTTGGTAGGACAAGATGTGTATCGGTAAAAAGGAAATGATTTAGCGAAGTAGAATTTAAATTGCCCAAGTATTCGGATTTTACTTCATTGTACAAATTACCACCGGGTGAATAATTCAGTATGGGATTATTTTTCTTACTGAGCTGTTGAAAACTTGCCAGGAACCAATATCTATCCTCTTCACTCAAACTCATCATTCTGGCAAATCTTTGTAACTGACGAGTTGTATTACCAAGCTTGTTTGATCTGGATTTTGGAAGAATTGACCAAATCGGTTTACCAGCTTTTATTATTTGATTTGCCAGACCACCCGAGCTTGCCCTTAGCCACGCTGAATGCTTATTATATCCAGAAAAAATCTCATCTGCACCGTCTCCGGACAATGCTACAGTTGCATGTTTCCTAGTTTCCTGACTTAATATATAAACCGGAATAGCTGAAGAGTCAGCAAAAGGATCATCCAGATAATCAACAATTTCTTCAACATGATTAATCAAATCATCCTGAGTTAAGGAAAAAACTGTGTGATTGGTGTTAAATTTCTTTGATACCAGATTGGCGTAATACGTTTCGTCAAAGAATTTATCTTCTTTGTATCCAATGCTAAAAGTATTGAGCTGATCTACATGACGTGATGCGAGTGCAGTTATAATAGATGAATCAATTCCTCCACTCAAAAACGCACCAATTGGAACATCTGAAACAAGTCGTTTTTTTACAGAATCCTCCAGCAAGTCGGATAACTTTTTCTTTGCCTCCTTGAAGCTCATTGATTCTTGAAAATCATCAACAGGTTCGGGTATTTCGTACCATTGCCTGATAGATACTTGTCGGTCTTTTATAGTTACACAATGCCCTGGTTTTAATTTATGTACTCCTTTTAGCATTGTGAATGGGGCTGGGAGATAATTAAGTTCAAGGTACATTTGCAAGGCGTCAAAATTAAGTTCCTTTGGAATACCATATTCCAACATTGCCTTCATCTCAGAGGCAAAAAGAAACTTATCATCATCCTGAAAATACAGCAATGGTTTGATCCCAATCCTATCTCTTGCTATGAACAAAGTATTGTCAGCTTTATCGTGTATGGCAAAGGCAAAAAAACCATTTAGTCGTTCCAGGCACTTTTCCCCTTCCTGGATGTATAAATTAAGTAGAACCTCAGTATCAGATTGAGAATTAAATTGTAGTCCTTTGTCTAGTAGTCCTTTTTTTAGCTCGCTATAATTATAGATTTCACCATTAAAAATAATCGTATACCGGCCAGTAGCATCCTGCATAGGTTGATGGGCCGCTGCTGAAGTATCAATTACAGATAACCTTCTATGTCCTAACCCGCAAAACCCCTCCAGGTAAGTCTGGTGAAAGTCGGGTCCTCTCTTTGACATAGCTCTGGTGGCATTCTCCAGATGGATAAGCTGCATCCTTCCAATCTCATTAAATGCCATTATTCCTGTGATCCCACACATATATCGGTAATTATTGCGTTACTTTTGAAGTAGCTAATATAGATGGTATTCAATTATGAGAAATAAAAACATACACCGTATTATTTATATTTTTTTCCTTGTTTCCACAACAGTATTTCTATCATCATGCGCATCTGGAAAAAAAGCCAGAACATCCAAAGTTGATAAAGTAATTGCCACTGCACGTACTTTCACAGGGACACCATACAAATGGGGAGGTACTACAAAAAGAGGAATCGACTGCTCAGGTTTGGTTTGCAATGCCTACAACAGCATCAATGTGAAGCTTCCTCGTACTGCACAAGACCAGAGTAAAACAGGGAAAAGCGTTGAAATAGCAGGATTAAAAAAAGGTGATATTGTTATTTTTCGAACCAAAGGAAAAGACGGGGGAAGAAATTGGCATACGGGAATAGTTACCAAAGTTGTGGATGGCGATAAAATCATGTTTATTCACGCCTCAAGTTCAAAGGGTGTTATGGAATCAAACCTAATGAGTGATTACTGGAGAAAGAGGTTTAAAAAAGCCCGCAGAGTTATCTAACGGGCTTTAATGTTTTGTATTTCTTGATGCTTATTACTTCACTATTATTCTAGCTGTTCTAGACTCCAGTTTCGAAGTAAGCTCTATAACATAAATACCTTTTTCAAGACCTTGAGTCTTCACAGCAAAGAAACCCTGACTTGCTGGTTTTATCAACTTCTGTTTTAAGACTACTTTCCCTTCAAGGTTAACAATACTGACTTGAACCGCATTTCGATCTCCAATAGATGGAATAATCAGATCAGAACCAGCTAGAACCGGGTTAGGGTAAATCTCAAGTTCTTCTACAACTGGTCTGTTGCTGGTAACAGTAAGATTGAAAAATTCATCTGCTAATGTAAACGCATCAATTCCAATTTGCTCTCCCATTAATCGACCTGGTATGTCATCAGCAGGGGGATGTATTCCTCCCCATATTCTGGAAAGACTAGTTTGATCTGATGCATCTCTATATGTAGCCCATTGCAAAGTAATATCCATACTAGGTCCGTCTTCAAAGACTAAAAATTCGTTTTTTGGTGCTAAAAATTCACCAACTCCACCTGGGAAATACTCATCTCCAGTGAACATTGTCAATACTTCTGCTGCAGCTCTTGAATATGTAGAATGCCCAGATACATATCCTGCGAATGGCGGAGTTACAAACGTTGGTCTTTGATATGGCCACCAGTTTTCCGCTAGTATCCAATCTACACCAGCTACGTCTGTATCAGGATCATCAATAAAATCCGGTCCTCGCCACGCATACAATTTAATTTTCCCTACGTTCTCATCACCAATTCCAGCTAATGGATCTCCACTCTCAACTAACTCAATGTATCCATCAAAAAGCGGAATACCCATAGGATCATAGCTTGGCAGTGTCTCATCTGAACATTGTCCCTGGTCTGCCATGTATCGAATAGCGGAAACCGGACGGATGTAGTCGTAATACCCTTTAACACCCCATGCTGAGATAGCCGCATCATGCATTGCTCCACCAAGAGCTAAATATGACATTACATCCCACTGCAAATCACTTAACGGCTCTCCCTGACCTTTATATTGTTTAGTACAAAGAGGATGATCGCTGACATAGTTTAATATTGTAAACCAGTGACCAGGAGGTGTCTCGGAATCCGGACCGTCGGCCCAGAATTCTGCCAATACTCTACCGAAATCTCCTCTCGGTACGGTTTGCGTTGGGTATGGCTCATTAGTAACCGGGTTAATTGCTCTTCCCTCGCTTGGGTCTCCGCCATTGAACAAATCATAAAAGTCATAATGCTCATCAAATGTTGTTGGAAGTTCAGAAATATTTCCAATAGAAGCTGGTGAAATATCCCACATTACGCCATCATCCGGATCAAGATGTGCTGACCAAATAGACACCAACGCGAACCCCCATTTGTATGGATTGATATCGTCAATTGAAAGATCGTCTATGTACGGAGGTATTCCAGGATCATGGTACGTCCACCATTCTGAGCCGTCTCTTTGTTGAATCGTTAAATTACTTGTAGTCAGAGCAAATGGTTCTACCATTCCCCACTCAGGACTTAGAAACTCAGGAGCAAATGGAATTGGGTTTCCAGACTGATCTATAAAAGACTCAAGTGCTAAAGGTTGCCATCTGTTTGGGTCAATAATATCTGGGTTCCCTGGCTCCTCTGGCATAAGTGGTGGGTTGACTGGCTGATAAATTAAATTTGCATACTCAAACGATTCATTTGAACCATCAGTTAGCCCAAAATCAATGATACATTGTGCCAGGTAGTTTCCTACTGATGCTGGTGAGTTATTATCCTGATAGTTAGTGTCAGTGAAGTCAGCATCATATCCAAGTTCTTCAAACAGCTGATCAAATGCAGCAAGAGTTTCAATTGAACCCGGAGAAAATGCGAACCTGTGTCTTAGAAGTCTATACGCTGCATAACTCATGGTCTCCTCCTGAGCTGCCTGAATATCCTCTGGAGTGTCTATCCCAGAAAACGCACAATTGTAGCCTCCGAAAGACTGGCCCAGGAACATAGTTTCTGAGTTCTCATCATAAATGGCCCATGAATCGTACATGGCCATAGACGTATGAAACAGGTTTCTTGCGTGAACTGTAGGACGTGCAAAATCATTTCTGATCGCTTCAAGCAATTCCTCGTTCCATTGTCTTGCTACAGAGTGTTGAGCTGTGGTGTTAAACGCAAAAAAACAGCCCATTAGCATGAGCAGAGCAAGTTTAACTCCATCAATTTTCATCTTCCTCATCTTTTTCCAATTTTAAAAATGACCACTAAATTATATATTCTAGAACAATTTTCAGCATGATTTTAGTCAGGCAAATAACATCTATAGTATGACCCTGAAAACCAAATATTAGTTGCTTGAAACAAAAAAAGCCATTCAAACGAATGGCTTTAACTATATCTTGTGATTTTAACTATCTGGCTGAAGTAAATCTAAACCTCGCCGTGAAACCCCAGTTATCTGTTAGAAAGTCACCTTCTGTTAAAAGTAATGATGGTCTCCAGTCAAAACCAACGGTAAGTGGAAAATCAAAAGTATACTCAGCTCCGAAATTACCAGCGGCTCCAATTTCTAAGTCATCCCCAAACCACATTTCAGGACCAACACCGGGATAGAACTTCAAACCAGAGCCTCCTTCTAATTGAAACATCCAATCAAAATAAGCCGCAACACCAAATGGTGTGTTATCTGTATCAAAGTATAAACTTGGATGTAATCTTGGTTTAGCTGAAATTGGTAAAGTAGCATCAAGTCCAAATGCATGTCCAGCTCTTAGTCCCAATTCTAATCCTGATTGAGCCTTAGACTCTTGCACGGTAAGTAATAAAACAAAAAAAGCTAGAAGAGATAAGATTCGTATTTTCATTTTCATCTTAAGTTTGATTGATCAATTGTTGTGTGAGCTTACGCTCTTTTCAAGGTAGAAAGATATGGATTTGTAGCCAATATATTTAAGAAGATGCCAGATTAACTTTTATTGATTTCCGGTTTCAATTGGTATGAATGTACCCAAACGGTCGATAGCTATTTGTTATTTATTGATTTTCACTCCCAAAAACTTAAAATATGAAAAGGATTCTTACAGTTGGATTGATTGTCATTTCATTTCAGGCATTTTCACAGGTTAGCAATGAACCAAACCCTAATGGACCAAAGGAATTGAGTCAATTTAATTTTTTGCTAGGTGACTGGAACGTTCTTGGAGAAACATTAAATGCGGAAGGGTCTTACACCGAATGGTCAGCAACATGGAAAGGTTACTATCTACAAAGCGGTTATATCTTCGCAGATGAATTTGAAGTACCAAATGGACAGGGTGGCTTTTATTTTGCCGGTACTACCTACAGAATGTATAATCCTGAAAAGCAAGAATGGCAAATGTGCTTTGCTGATGCTTTGAAAGGAAAGTGGGCTACTGTTTTCCATGGCAAGTTCAATGAAGAGGGAGCAAAGTTTATTTACAATAACTCGGATCGTCAAGGTGCCTTTTTAGGGATTATCAAATTCTATAATATCACTGAAAAAAGTTTCAATTGGAGTCTGGACAAAAGCTACGACAATGGTCAAACCTGGATATACCAGGAGACAAAAATGACAGTGACAAGGAAATAGAAATAAGTCCGGAGTAAAATTCTCCGGACCTTCAACCCTATTCGAGCAGCCTTAAGATTTCAGCTGAATGAATACTTTTAGGATCTAATTCCAACGCTTTTTGGTAATTCTGTTTCGCTCTCTTCAACTCTCCCAAATAGGCTAATACACCGCCGAGAGAAGAATATACTGATGACTCGTTAGGAAACTCTTCAGCATTCCTTTCCATAATAGCTAAGGCATCTTTCAACTTATCTTGTTTCAGAAGTAAATATCCTACCATATTCAGTGACTGGATATCTGTTTTGCTTTCACTTTTAAGGTTTTCAAATTTTGTGATAGCAGTCTTTATTCCTCCTTCTAAATAAGCATTGTGGATTTGTCTCGATGGACTTTCAGCTCTTCCCAAAAAGTTGATGAAATTTCCTGCATTTATTCTCTTTGCTAAAATGCTAAACTCCAACCTCACTTCATCCCCTACACCTGTCATACCTTCTACAACTCTGCTCCACCTTTCTCCTTGAACACCATAATCTTTTCTATTAAGCTGGTGAGTTCCTGTAAAAATCACTTGATCATCACCTCGAATGTCTTTAATAGCCCCCAGAACTTTATCTATTTTGATCGTTACTTCTTTGGTTACATCCTTAATAGTCAGGTCTCCAACTACAATTAATCCTTCCCCTGACTTTTCGGCTGATTTGCTTACAAAATTTATTTCCGGGAAAGACTCGGCATCAAACCAATGTGGAGACTTCAGGTCCTTATCTCTCCAATCATTATTAGAATCGATACTTGAAACCATGATACGGAATGATACAGAAGTATTTTCAACATTTTCCGGATCATAATAAACCGCACCACTAAATTCTGAGAAATCACCACGTACATCTGCATAACCCATGTAAGTGGCAATAAAATGCATGTAGCTATGTGCTGCCTCAATTGGATAAACATGTTTGATTGAGAAATCTTTGATTTGTGAGTAACTGAGTTGAGTAAAAACAAGAATCAGTGCTGTTATAATTATTCTTTTCATAGAGTTTTTTAATTCAATAAAACCCTATTTATCAACCAGATTCGCCCAATCCGATAAGATTTACCCTTGGATGACTTCCTTTTTATATGTGGTTGGATTCATGCCTGTATTTTTTTTGAAGGCATTGTTGAAGGAATTTTTATTGTTAAACCCAACAGCAAATGCAATCTCTAGCATATTCCTACTCTCAGCTTCAATAATTAGCTTCTTAGCTTCCTTTACTCTGTATGCGTTGATGTAATCAAAAAAGCTTTGATTCAATTTTTCATTGATAACCTGAGACAGATGGTGCCTTGAGATTTCTAAAGATTCAGCAAGATCGTTTAGCCGCAATTCGCTATTTCTGTAAATTTTATCCTGCTGCACTTTGACCTCCAGTTTTTTGAGATATTCAACCGCAACCTGATCCGGCAAACTTGACTTTTCATATTTGATCTTTGGAATAATGTCTTCCAAGTGTAGCACTGAATTGGGAAATCTTATTGTACGATATATTATGCCGTAAACAATAAACACCATTGGAATCACATAAAAATAATCAGCATTCCTTCGATAGTCTCTAGTGATAAATTGATATGCGATAAAAAGTGAACACAACCCAATGGTTACTACTGCCCCACTCAATAAAAACTTCTGAGTCTTAAATATCTGGTTGTTGATATTTGAATTTGATTGAAAACTCTTTTCTCGAAAAGAAGAAGTCTCAAAATAAGCGAATATCAAATATCCCAGGGCATGAAGAAACTGTAAGCCAAATATGCTACCAAATGTGTAATGTTTCCAGGTTATGGGTTCTCTGTTCCAGTTATCAAACACTGTAAGCATACCATAGTCAACAGACCTTTTTGTTAACCAACCATCAAAAACCAATGGAAGAAAAAGTGTAAATACTATAAAAGGAACAAAGTGAATTAAATAGGGCCAAATGAATTTATAATTCCCAATTAGTGATGCTCTACTGTATAAAAGAATAAGTGGCCCCACCAACAACCAGGAACCATATCTGGTGCCATAAACAAAACTATACTCAGCATCAAGTTTACTTCTAATCAAAAGGAATTCCAGCTGATACCAGGCAAAGGCAACTAACAATACAGCCAATGACCAATTTGCTACTTTGTTCCTGTTTTTGTTAATCCCAATCACAAAAAGCAGAAACAAACATTGACCAACACTTAAGATCAGCAGTATAGAAATGAAATCAAGAGAACTCATAATCTAAATGTAGTAATTCCGAGACTAAACTATATCCAAGTTCTGATAAGCGGTAATGGAAAATTATGATTGAGTTTAATATTCTTATCCAAAAAACTATATTTGCTGACTACTGGGGCTATAGCTCAGCTGGCTAGAGTGCTTGACTGGCAGTCAAGAGGCCGGGGGTTCGAATCCCCCTAGCTCCACCTTCGCCCGCCGTCGCATAAAGCTTCGGCGGGCAATTTTATTTTTAATCATATTTATAAGTAGGGTTAAGCTTCTTTAAGTCACCAACCTCACTCCTCCCTCAATGTCTTTCCAGGATTACTATTTGCCGTTTTAAAAGTTTGAGACCCTATGACAAGGAAACCTAAAAATGCAACTACAAACACAGCTAGCAAAACGGAGAAAAAGCTAATCTCAGTTCGGTAGGCGATAGAATTAAGCCATGCACTATTAATATACCAAGCTGTCGGTACAGCTATTGCAATGGAAACAACTAATAACTTGACAAAGGATTTTGAAAGTAGCAACACAAGAGATTTGCTGGTAGCGCCTAGCACTTTTCTTATGGATACTTCTTTCATTCTTAATTGAGTGCTATAAACAACTATTCCCATCAACCCCATGCATGAAATAGAAATGGCCAACATTGAAATAAAGAATACAACTTTCGACAAGTCCCCAAACATAATTTCAGTGAAAAATGACACTTCGTCTGCCATCAATTTATAATCTATTTGAAGGGCTGGGTTTACAGATGTCCATGCTTTCTCTACATCATTAAAGGCTTGCTGCACATTTTGGGAATTCACTTTAGCCTGGAGTATTGAAAATCGATCTGGGTTATATTGGATCGCTAGAGGAGCTATTTCTGAGAGAAGAGTTTCATGATGGTAGTCTTTAACCACACCCACTACTTGTTGCGTAGTGGAATCCTCAGTCACTACCGGTTTCCCGATCGCATCTGTTGCATTCTCAAATCCCAAAAACTTTATTGCCTGCTCATTTATGACCAGCTTATTATTTCTATTATCCTCAGCAAAATTATTACCCGCTACAAGCTCCAAACCCATATTAGCTAGATAATCTTCATCAGCGTAGAAGAAATTTAATGACTGCTCTTCATCATCTACAAAAACAACTTGTGACGTGCTTGTTCCTGAAGCCGGCACAAAACAAGCTGCTGACACATCGGATATACTCGCATACTTTTGAAGTTCAGTCTTTAGTATTTCTGAATCCGTATTATTGAGTCGGATTACAATATTTGCTTCCTTGTTGAAACCGTAATCTTTGTCGAGCATGAAATTCATTTGATCGTAGATTACTTTGACTGTAATCACAAGTAGTAGGGAAATACAAAATTGCCCAACTATCAATGCCTTTCTCATTCCTACTTTAGACATCACCTTTACTCCAGATAGTTTTTTCAAGGCATCCAATGCTTTTACTGATGAGTGGAATGAAGAAGGAAGTATTCCAGCTAGAATCCCCACAAAAACGGAAAAACCAAGACTCATCAGATAAACAGAAAGTGATTGTTGAAGATCCCAATCCAACATTTGACTAAAATTAAGAGACAGGAATGCCGGTTTTAGTACAATCATCAGCACCAATGAAAAGAAAAATGCAAAGACAGATATTACTATTGATTCTGTTAAAAACTGAGTAAATACCTGACCTCTCACTGCTCCAAACACTTTTCTCACGCCTACTTCCCTTGCTCTTTCCAGTGACCTGGCAATTGATAAATTGGTGTAATTAAAACATGCTGAGATCATAACAATGAAAGCAAGGCCTGATAAAAAGTAAACCAAAATGTTAGGTACACTGGGCCCAATAGGATTTCCCATCAGTGGACCAGGACTGATTGCACGTATATTTTGAAGATAAAAATTAGCATCTATGTCTTCTAGCTGGTCGTATTGTGCATGGCTTATTTTTCCTAGATCCATTTCTACTTGTTCGACACTTGTACCTTCCTCTAGCTTAATATAAGTCCAGCCACGGTTACGGTTTGCCCAGCTATCGAGAGGTGTAGTTAATACACCTTGCTTTACTAATCCTGGCACTGTAGACATAGAGGCCAATCCTTCAAATTTGATATGTGACTTCCCCTCAATTGGTTTCAGCACACCTGTTACCTTATAAGATCCAAGCTCACCTACTTTGATGACCTCCCCAATAGGATTTTCAGTATTGAATAGCTTTTTAGCTCCTTCATGACTCAACACTACTGAATATGGTTCTTTCAATGCTGTAGCTTTATTACCCAAAGCCAGTTCATACTGAAACACATCAAAAACACTGGCGTCTGCATAGAACCCGGCAATTGGAATGTTAACATCTTGTCCGATTTCAATCCATGCATTTCCAAATCCACGATAAAACCGAGTGTAATTTTCAACACCAGGATAGTTGTCAAGCAATTCTTGACCTAGTGGCATTGGTGATGTTGCCATACCTGCAATGACGGCATCCAAGTCAGACTTAGTATGATTGACACGGTAAACACGATCTGAATGAGTATTAAATTCATCATAACTGGCCTGATCAGCAACCAGCATGATAATAATGAGGCAAACGGATAAACTAAATGACAGTCCAAAAATGTTGATGCCGGAAAAGAGTTTGTGTTTGTTAATGTTGCGAAGTGCAATTTTGAGGTAACTGTATAGCATGTGAGTATATTTTGAGTTTGACAGTACGACGCTTGCCAACACCGTTTAGTTACAACCCTTAATAACACAATTGCGAAAAAATCTATCTTAAGCTATTCTTAAATTATTCAAAGAATGTAACAGGAGTTAATAAAAGGAATTAGCTTGGTAAGAAAATACTTTGGTAAGTCAATATGTCAAATCAAATTTTCATCCATGAATATAAGACTGAGTACGGAGATTTAATACTTGGTGATTTCCATGGAGAGCTTTGTATATGCGACTGGAAGTACCGAAAAATGCGTGATGCGGTTGATGAAAGAATTAAAAATGGTTTGGAGGCAGATTATGTAACCAAATCTACCTCATTTCATCACCTGATAATAGATCAACTGGAAAAATACTTCGCTGGAGAATTAACAGAATTCGACATCCCACTAAAATTGGTTGGGACTCAATTTCAGCAATCTGTTTGGCAAACCTTACAAGAAATCCCTTTTGGGACATCTGAGACATATCTTGGCCTTTCGCAGAAATTGGGAAATGAAAAAGCAATCCGAGCTGTGGCATCTGCAAATGGAGCTAATGCTATATCTATTATCATTCCATGCCATCGCATAATTGGTTCTAATGGTGAGCTCACGGGTTATGCGGGAGGCCTAGCCACCAAAAAGAAATTATTGAATCTGGAAAGACATGTTATTGGAACCGGACAAATGGATCTGTTTATGGATTGAAATAATTCTTCAAATTCGACAATCTTCAAATTTTCACCAATCTGTATTATCTTGGCTCAAACGGGAACAGTTACATTAACAACGCAAATTTTAGATTGACCAAATTACTCTTTTATCTGGGAGCAATTCTGCTTGCATTTAACACCTTTGCTCAGGATCTCTCTCTAAAAATTTCGTCTGATAAAGACATATACAATATTGAAGACTATCTAACAGTCTTCGCTACTTCTGACTCTTTAGAAGGACAACAGGCATACAATCAAATAAGAGACGGTAAACTTGAATCAATTGCCGCAAAAAGCAATCAGGGGATGACTAAGAATAAGGCCTTTTGGGTTCGTTTTGACATAACCAATGAAACTGAAACTGGCACTTTTTACTTTGAAGTTGATAATCCCCAAATTGACCTGATTAGGTTTTATCAAATCTCAGAGAATGATACCGTCTCATTGTTTTATGAATCAGGAGATGCTAATCCTTATTCCACAAGACCAATTTTGCACAGAAACTTCATTGCGTCATTGCTAATTAAGAAGGGTGAAAGCCAAAGGATATTAGTCAATATTGATAAAAGATCTTCCGCTACAAGGTTTCCGATGGAAGTCTATCATGAAAAACTTTTCGCACAAAAATCAAGTAATGACTACATATTCTTTGGAATCTACTTTGGTTTTCTAGCTCTGATTATTGTTCTGGCATTGATAGTTGGGATTGGACTTAAGAAACAACTTTTTCTATGGTATGCTCTATACATTACAAATTTCACGTTGTGGCTATTCTCAATAGAAGGTTTTACTTATCAGTTCATCACTTCTAATTCACCTTATTTCAATACTCATTTTTTCCCTGCTACAACCCATTTCACCATTCAATTCTTAATGGTCTACATCCAGTCTTTTTTCAACACAAAAACACTTCTTCCCCTATTCCATAAAATTATAAATGGGTTTGTGGGATTTATGGCCGTGGCTTTTGTAGTCTGGATTATCATTCCGGATCAATACATTGCGTATGCTCCGGAGCTGTTTGCCATTAGATATACCATTACATTGACCGCAGTTGTTTTCGCTTTCACTGCCGCGATAAAAGCTTTAAAACCTGCTCCTTTCAAAGCAAAGGTATTCCTGTTTGGCTATTCTATGTTTTTTGTTGGTATCATCAGTAAAATCCTGGCAGAATATGGAGTAATCAATGAGGACCTTCTTCCGATGGATCCAATTATGCTAGGATTCCTGATTGAAATCCTGGCACTTTCAATTGCAATGACTCACATAATTTTCAATTATATCAAAGACAGAGAAAAGCTGATAATCACAAATAGTGAATTGAGAGATGATATCAAAAATTTAAATGAGTCAAAAAAGAATGAGTCCCCATTCCTGAAGCTGAATAGTAAGGCGCTGTTGGACATTGAAAAAATCATGTACGTTCAAGTAGAAGATCACTACTTAGAATTTTATCTGACAGATAGAAACAGACCTGAAATCGACAGAAATAAGTTGAGTGAAATTATCAATACCCTTCCTCAAGAATTTGCTCAAATTCAC
>JANSWY010000051.1 GCA_024743255.1 bacterium
ATTTATCCTGCTGCACATTGAATTTAAATAGGTCACTCTCACCAGTTTGCAAATTAAAGAATTCGGCATCTAAAAGGCGCTGATAATTCTGTGACATTGCTAAATATTGATTGGCAAGGTTGCTAGACATATTGGTTTCAGCGGATTTGGCAAGAATGTCGTTTCTTATCTGTAGTCTAAGTTGAGACAAAGAATATTGCTGACTCTCAATTTTCAGGTTTGTTTTTTGAATCTTACCCCTTTCTTTTCTTAAGAACAACGGAAATGAGAAATCCAAACCTAATTTATAGTTGTCTGAGAAAGTCGGGCTTTCGACCTCACCTCCTGGTGTAAGTGGGGCGTTAATAAAAGAGTAGGACAGATCAATTTGTGGTTTTAAAGTTTCTTTGTTCCATCTGTTTTCCACCAAAAGTTGATCAATCTTTAGATTGGTTTGTTGAATTTTCGGGTGATTTTCATTTGACCAACTGATCATGTCATTGAGAGATTCTGATGATACAGAATTAGTGAAATTCGCTAAAGTATCAGGAATTACCTGCTGTTTCAATTCTAGTGGCTCAGCCAATTCACTCCACATATGAGTAGAAACCTTTAATCTCGAATTGATCATTTCATACTTTGCTTTTTCATAGTCGGCCAATCTTGTTTGATAAGTAATTTGCGCCTGTATTGTATCTATTACTGCTGCCTCACCAAAATCAAAATCCAATTTTACCCGATCAAAAAGCTCTTTAGCAATCTCTGTACTTTGCTCCATCAATATAACCGTTCTATAAGCAAGGTACCATTCCCAGTAATCTTTGATTGCTGTGAGTAGAATCTTATTGGTCATTAAGATTTGTTCGGAGGTTGCAAAATCCTGATAAATCTTTGCCTGCTGCATTATTAGTCTTCGCTCATCCATTATTAGCCCTTTACCAAGAGGAAGACTAATCCCGGCTGATACTTGCTGATTATTGTCTGAATCTGGGATGGAGTTTTCCATATTGACGAAATCTCCCTGATGTCTGTTAAAGCTAATTTTTGGGTCAAAGGGAAGGACTGTTGGTACTTTCAAAGTCATGTCCAAAAGATCCCAGTATTCCTTTTTGTCAAAATTCTTAAGGCTATAACTACTTTGCAGTTTAGGATCAAACTGTCCCTTCGCTGAGAGTAATTGAGCTTCAGCCATACCTATTTCTAAATCAGCTTGTTTAACTACAGGGTGGTTCGCTAAAACTAATTGTATATAACTCTCCAAGCCCAGAATTGAAGCTCTAGTAGTATCTGTTTGGGCAAATCCAAAAAAGGAGATGCTCACAAAAAATGACAATAATACTATTCTCACTTGTTCTTTTGTTTTTTCTTGTCGTCTTCAGATTTTACATTATCAGTTCCTGTAGGATCAGTGTACAGACTAGGAGGGAAACCATTTAGTTGTCGCCATATTTCATACCATACTTTCACATTGTCAAGCATTACCCAGCCTTTTGCTCCAGACCCTAATCTGAGTTGCTGTGGCCATTCCTCATCTTCTGGATCAGGAATTACCAGAATTCTAAATTGACCATTCTCTGCATTTACTTTATCAATTACCTGAACTACACCTCCAAAAGTTCCAACAGATACACTTGGCCATCCAGAAAACTGTAATGATGGCCATCCATCAAACTGAATTCTCACTTTTCTACCTCTGGTAAGAAGCGGAACATCCATAGCTTGTACATACATTTCAATTGCCAGATCTGGATTTTCAGGTTGAACAGTAACGATTGCTTCGCCTTCCTTAATTGTTTCACCAATACCTGCTCTTAGGGCTTGGACAACAAACCCATTTTGAGGGGCAAGTAACGCATATTGGTTTCTTCTTATTCGAACGTTGTTAAATTCGTTTTTCAATTTAGCAACGGAACCTTCAGTATCATTTATGTCCGCCAGTGTTGCTTGCAGCTCAGTCGTGGCTTTACTGATTTTTTCCGCATAATCCGCTTGTATAGCTGCTAAAGAGGTTCGGGCTATTGAAACAGAGGCTTTACTTTGCAGATATTTATTTTCCTGACTCACCAGTTTGGCTTTTGCGGCCTGGAATTTGGATTCTAATTCTCTGTATTTATTCAGAGAAATGTTTCCAGACTCAAATCTCAATTTGTTCCTATCGAAGATATTACTGGAGTTGGTGTAATTGATTTTTTCTGCCTCCAGAGCGATACTATCACTTTCAAGTTTGAAAATAGACTGATCAATCTTATTTCTAGCCTGAATTAATTTCGCATTTAATGACTCTCTAAGTGCCTTGATTTGATTTTGGTATGCATCCCTTTTTAGCTCTTTAGCAATCAAACTGGATTGTTTGGCATTAATTTGCTCCTGCATTCTCTCCAAAATTTCTGGATCAAAGTACTTGTCTTTTGTTTCTGCCAGTTCTAGAATTGTGTCTCCAATATTCACATATTGACCTTCACTTACATGCCACTTCTCTATTCTTCCTGGAATTACAGATTGAACGGTTTGTGGTCTGTTTGCAGGATTGAGTGCAGTGACTTTTCCTCCTCCTCTAATATTTTGCTGCCATGGCATAAATAGAGATATAACGGCTATTATACCTATTGCAATCAGTACTCTCGCTAAGTAAATACTAAGAAACGGTGTTTTAAGTACTTTGAGCGAATAAAGCTGCTTATCCGCCAACCTGTCGTTGATATTGTCTTGTGAAATGTTAAGCATTAGTTCAGGTTTTTAACAACTTCTTCAATATTTAAAACTTCTGTCATTGGACCATCTCCAATGATTTTTCCTTTTGTTAAGTATATCACTCTATCACATGCTGCCATGATTAGTGGGTCATTTGATACCACAATAAGAGTCCAAGAGTGTGTGTCATCCGTTAGTTTCTGAATTAGTTCGAGCCTTTCACTCTTCGGGAAACTATTAAAAAAGTCATTAAGAATGAGCACATTAGGGTCCTTAGCGATACATCTTGCAAGAATTAATTTCTGAATAAATGTCTCAGAATATCCTTTTCCTGCACTTAGCACCTGAGTTAATAGCCCATCAGGTAAACTATTTATCTTTTCTGAGAGTCCTACCATTTCAATTGCATCTATAGCATCCTTCTCAGTAAGGTAAGGTTTGCCTACAAGGATATTATCTAGAATTGTGCCTTCAAATATGTCTTCTGTAGACACGTTTTTTCCAATTCTGTCTCTCAAATGAACTCTATCCAGGTCCCTCAGTGAGTACTTGTTGTAAGTGACTGCTCCCTGAAAAGTGGAATACATTCCTGCCATAGCGTTGATCAAAGTAGTTTTTCCAGATCCTCCAACTCCACTGATACATACTTTTTCTCCACTTTTAATGTTTAAGTCGATGTTACTTACAGCAGGAATAGTAGTTCCTGGATAATGGTAAGTAAGGTTTTTAACATCTACTTCGAAACCTCCTTTGCTATCCTCTGAACTAAAGTCTAGTCCTCCTGTTTTTTCGAGAGGTAGATCCGTTACGTGAGCGATTTTGTCTACTGCTGTTAGCATATCGTAAACAACATCCATATAGGTAATGATCTTTTCAACAGAGTTTAGAATCAGAATAATAATTACTTCTGAAGCAACAAACTGACCTAGTGTTATTTCTTTTTGTACCACTAGAATTGTTCCCATAATCAATAAACCAGCTGTAATTACTGCTTTAAAGAGCAATACATATGAATATTGAGATACAAGGATTTTGAAGTGTTTTCTTCTATTCTTCAAATAGTTGTTTACGTAGTAATCGGTCCGTTTTAACGGTAAATCAGTCGTACCTGAAAGCTTGAAACTGTAAAGTGCTCTTGCTAATTCTTCCAACCAGTATACGGCCTTATACTTATATTTTGATTCCGTAATAGAAGTTTGAAGTCCTTTTGGTCCGGTAGTATAGAAGATCATGAATAGAATGAATATCAAAGCCAGTCCAAAGAATACGAAGAACGGGTGATAGAAGCTAAGTAGCAACAAACAAAAAGCTATTTGAATTATACCTGTTGAAAGATCGATTAATAGTTTTGGGAGTCCTTTTTGAATAGTGAGAACATCAAAAAACCTATTCATCAATTCTGGAAAGTGCAAATTGAGAACAGCTTCCATTTTTATTCGAGGCACTCTGTAGGCAAACTCAAAAGCCGCCTTTGTAAAAACACGCCGTTGCAGATATTCCACTATTGTAATCTGCAATACCTGTAAGACTCCAGAGCCTAAAACTCCAACAATGATTATTGCAATGAGGAAATAAATTGAACTGAAGAATACCCCTCCAGAAATCAACTCAATTGCTGCTTGAATCCCAAGAGGTAGTACCAAACTGGTAACACCAATAATGGTTGCATATACATAAACGTAGAAAATGTCTTTTCTATCCGCAGATAAGAGATGAAAAAGCCTGGATACCGGCGACAATTTTTCATTTTGCTGACCTGTATATGTACTACTTCCAACTACACTTTCGTAGGCGAAAGCAGTTAGGAATATAATTTCACCATTAGAATTGGTTATCAAAGATTCAGTAGCTATTTCAGAAAAATCCTGAACCTCAACCTCATCCGAATGAAGCAAAGAGATTTTCTTACCCACTTTCTTAATGGTATCAATAATTCCAGGAACGATATTATTTCCATCCCTTACAAAAAGAATCATCGGGGCGTCAAGATTCTCAATGAAAATTTCAAGGTCCTCTCTTGGAATTTCCTTTTTGATGTAAACCATCCCGGTATTATTGGCCATTTCGGTTAAGTCACGAATGAATTCACTCATGTCGTCAAGGAAGTAGTTCCTCAACAAACCATCTGATTCTCTCAAAACTCCACTGTCCAGGTCTAAACCAAGTCTTTTTGCACTATTATGTAAGATTCTAAGAATATGATCACTATCTAAGGTAGCCTGATTTACCGCTCTTTCGATCATTTTAGTCCAAGTTTAAGGTTTTGAATAAAGTATGAATTAGGAATTGGTAAACTTCACCATCCAAATCCTGCGTTTTATCTATTTCCGTCAAGGATGGAAGGTGCATTGCAAAGAAAGCCTGCTGATGAGATGCCTCAAGTAATGTGCTTACAATAGCATGAGGATACGCATAATCAGGATTTACATCTTCAATTACAAGCGCAATCTTATGACATAAATCCTTATATCCTCTAAATAGACCTTCTTTATTTATCTCATCAACTTGTTTGGTCAGATAGGTTTTGTCAGATTCGGTCATTACAACCCTTTTAAGGCTAGATAAATCAATATCTGCCGATTCTGAAAAAGAAGTGAGTTCCGACTTATACGTTACTATTTTTATGATTTCAGTCAGTCTTTCCTTGGGATCACTGAAATAGTGCATTTTGATATCAATTAGATAATCGATCCACCTCCAGTACAAAGTAGTTAAGTAGAGTAAAAGCTTTTGCTTATTCTCAAAATAGCGATAAATAGATGCTTCTGTAGACTCTATAGAAGCCGCTAGTTTTTTAAAAGTAAAATGTTCAAACCCCAATTCATCCAGGAGTTGGACACTACTTTTAATTATTTTTTTTCCCAATTCCGTAGAATTTGGATCCTTGAGAAAATACTTCTCAGGAATTAAAAGTTGAACAACCGACATAAATAGTAACCATTTAAAAAATGATAGTAATACTATCAAGAACAAAGGTAACACTACAATGTTTCAAAATGTTCACTGTTTTTTTAATTTTTTCTGGATGAATTATTCAGAGACAAAAGAGGGAAACCCTAAAATCTAATATCTAAATCCTAAACCTTAGAATGGTGAGTCAAGTTTCCTCAAAACTCAAAACTCAAAACTCAAAACTCAAAACTCAAAACTCAAAACTCAAAACTCAAAAAAAAAGCGTTAGCTGACAATTGTCAACGACAACCCGTTATCCCGCACCAGTAACTCGCATAAAAAAAGGCCGTCCCATTTCTGGAACGACCCAACATAGAGCGTCAAAGCGGCAAATCTACTGTTTCACAAATCGTTTGATCAGCTCTTGGTTATCAGAAACTATTCTAACTAGATATGTCCCAGGAGTTAACTGAGATATATTTAATTGATTACTTGTTCTGTCAAATGGAATATTTTCAATAGTCTGTCCGACCATGGTCAATACCTGTACTTGGTCAATTTCTTGGTCAATATAGATGTTGAGGACATCTGTGGAAGGAACCGGGAATATCTCTGCTTGAATTTCAGGTTTTGCAACTTCTTCCATCGACTCATAAAGACTCTTTTCATTTCCGGAAATACAGAAGTTTGTAGATTCCGAACTTCCAAAGTCTCCTCCAGAAACAATTATTCCCGAAGATCCGGTAAGCGAGTAGCTTCCATTTCCATATCCACAACAAATTCCGTCACCATAGCTATCGTTTATAGTGAATGTGTATTCTCCATTTGCTAGTCCTGTGAATGTTTCTGTAACAGTGGACCCATCTGGATTTGCAGTGCTGTAGCTATCAGAGGCTACTGTTCCTGATGAATTACTCAAAGTCCAGGATGTTTCCTGTGGGTAGTTGTCAAGTGTTATACTTAATGATATGTTTCCAGTTTCACAATCACCAGGAGGCTTTGTAGTTGGGGCGTAGGTAGCGTATATAGAGTATAAATAGTTCGCGGTACCACTGGATCCAAAGGAAGAAGGCATTCC
Source organism: bacterium (assembly GCA_024743255.1). Lineage (GTDB taxonomy): Bacteria > Bacteroidota > Bacteroidia > Cytophagales > Cyclobacteriaceae > JANSWY01. Next base: position 6,641 of record JANSWY010000051.1, read on the forward strand.
ACCAGACCATGTTGCACTGGCTTGAGCCCTTCCTGGACTTCCTGAACTGTAGGCAATTCCCGGATTGCTTTCATACACCCATGCCAGCCAAATTGTAGAACCTCCGTTTACAGTTACTGAACTTGTTAGGTTAATGGTTTGCCATCCAGTTGAGGATGATACTGGTGTTGCGTTAGTGGTTGCAATTCTGCTTCCCGGAGCACTTGAAGTTCCATCATACACAGCGAGAATCATATCTCCCGAACCTCCCTGATGATACATGGAAATGCTACTTATTATGCCAGTCTCAGGCATGGTGTAAGGCATGGCTCTTCTATTTGCGCTGGTCGAATTAGATCCGAATACTGTTGTATTTCCTACGGTTTCTGTGGCATTTCCGTCTGTAACTGTTATATAACCAGATTTCGTTTCTGTGTCACTTCCATTTGACCCAGAAGCGGTTAAGCTGACGGAGTATGTTCCAGGCGTATTATACGTTACACTAGGGTTAGATTGAGAACTAGAACCTGGGCTTCCTCCAGTAAATGTCCAAGAGTAACTTGTTGCGTTGCTCGAACTATTGGTGAATTGTACGGAGTTTCCAGCTACAACTGTTGTTGGACTAGCTGTAAAGTTTGCTGTAACAGTCGGAGTAGAGCTACCAACCCCATTTGCTGGCATTTGACTGCCCAGGCTGTTAATGATATCAACATTGTCATGTCCTCCGTTAGTACATCCACCAGTATTGTGAAGTGCAATTACAAGGTTGTCAGAGTATCCTAACACAGGCGAGCCTGAGCTTCCCCCTTCAGTGTCGGCATAATATCTCACTGTGGACCCAACGGTTGCAACATTGGAATAGTCATTTGACTGATCATCCCAAACCGATATTTGTTTCCCTTTAGCTCCTGGATGCTGGGGGATGTAAATTCTTTCTCCTACGCTTGGAAGAGTTGATCTGAAACTGAGATATCCATAGGTTGTTGATAAGTTGCCTGGTAGTTTTACTAGTGTGTAATCATGAGTAGAATTTGTTCTAATCAGTGTGCCTGAAGTAGCAGCAATTGTGCCACGACATGATAAGAAACTTCCGCAGTTTGTGTTACAAGTAGCACCTTCTCCCATGAATTCATACTCGGTATTATTAGCCGTGGATTGGGAACTAATGCAGTGGTTATTGGTCATAAGGTGACCCTCACTACCAAGTAACCATCCAGTACAAGCGCTTGAGCCATTAATGTAGAGTCTACTTACAGCTCTGGCTTTATCATACATATCTGTACCTTCATGGCATTTAGCCCAATCTTTATTGTCAGCTCCGCAAATGGATCTTCCCTGATCTTCGAATATTTTGTTGATTTCTTCCGGGGTAAAGCCATATGCTACTTTATCAATTTCAAAACTCGAAAGTTGATTTGATCCGGAAGAGTAAAGTCTAACAATCGCTTTATCAGACCAAACTCCTCCAGACCAGAATTCACTAATAACTGCTTTACCATCTTGAACGACCTTTCCATTTCCCCGGTATACCAAAGACTCCTCTGTTTCAGGAGAGAATATTTCGATGTAATCTCCAGGAGCTAAATGGAAATTTTTGAAGTGAAGTTTAACATATGCCGCATTCTTTTTAAAAAATGTTTCCTCATAGTGTAATCCAGATGTACTAGATGACGGAATGCGTTGCTTGATATTGAGTTCATGCTCAGTTCCGATTTTGAATACGTCATCCTGAGCAAAAAGTGGAACTGTGGCAAATACACAGCTGCATAGCAAGGCAAGCCCTGCTCGTTTAAATAGGTTCATTAGGTTAGCAAATTATAGGTTTAAAAAATATTATTACAAATAACGGTTTTAACGTACGAATAATTTTTTACTAATGCCAATTTTGATCCAAATTTTCTTTGGGGCGAAGCGAAATTATAAATGAAAGGGAAGGAGTCAGCCAATTTTCAGTAACTCCTCAACAGTTCTAAAGGCAGAGATTCCAGCTCCATGAACAGTTGCTAAATCAGATTCTGGAGCATATGCTTCTCCAGCGAAGTAGATTTTATTATCAATGGATTCTCCCAGTATTGGTCTGGTGCTATAATCGGTGTAATGGGAATAGGAGCCTTCTATATATTGCTCTGCAGTCCAATTTTGGACCACATGTTTCACATAGTATTGAGAAGCTTTCCCATCAAACATTTCATCGAGTTCACCCATGAATTTCGCAAAGATTTCCTCATCTGAGCCCAGATCGGTATATTCTTTGGCCTGAACTCCTACTGTGAATAATGCCAGGACATTGGCATCAGCATTTTTGCCAAAAGCAGCGTCATATATTGCTTTATCTCCTTCTTCTTCCGAAGTAACATATGAAAGAAGACCTCCATCAATCACAATATCAGGATAAAACCTTTCTGAAAATTCCACAAAGATTTTGAGGCCAGCTGGCATATCTACACCATTGAGGGCTTCTGTTTTGGCTGATGGAAGTGATGGTTGAAAGTTGATTCTGTCATTTATAAGTGTTGTGAGTGGTGTTGCAAGAATTATTCTTTCCGCCGTGTATGTGTTGTTATTGGTGATAACTTCAACCTGATCAGATGAATAGTCAATTGTTTGTACAACTTCATTATACATTATATTATCACTAATTGATGGAACTATGTATTGATCAAAGAAGTCGTACCAAGTGGTACTCTTAAATTTATACTCTCCATAGAAGTTACTGAAGAAGTTACGTTTTTTAAGCTCATTGTTTTTCCAGACATAAATTGTTTCAGGTCGATAATTAATAATATCTATCGATGCATCCTGACTTGGGTCATTGATTAATTCTGCTAGTATTGCCGGGTCTGTGTGTATCCATTCTGCTCCTAAGTCAATCGGGAAATCTGCAAAATCACCAGCTTTCTTTACTCTACCTCCAAAATTGTCAGAAGCTTCAAGAAGTGTATAATTGATTCCATGTTGTTGAAGCAGATAACTAGCCATCATACCAGCTGAACCAGCTCCAATGACGATAACATTCCCTGAAAAGTTTACATCAAAGCTGTTTGGTAATTGTACATCATCTCCACAAGAAGACAATAAAGATGAAAGAAATGGTAGCCCTATGCCAAGTGCTGCAGATTGTTTTAAAAACTCTTTTCTGTTCATGTTGCTTCTTATTTTGAGTTGATAAATAGATTGACTCCTAATTCAGTGAATAGAATTGCTCTGGATTCCGCAATACCTGAAAGAACCACACCGTATGATAACTTACCAAACAGGCCGAAACTTTCGTTTATATCTCTTCTAGCCATGTAGTTTACTGTTGGAATCCACCGAGTCCTCCAGATCCGGTTGTTTTCAGTTTCACCAGTTCCCAGATTTACGGTTAATGATTCGATTTTGCTTTGTTCAGCATACCCAAACCCGATTCCAACGTAATGCCCAAGCTTTCTATCTGGTTTTTTCCAGTTGTATCCACTTTCAAAATTAGCCATGAGGCTGGTGTGGTCATATGGGAATGAATAGAAAGCAATTTGAGTGCTTCCACTGATCCATTTATTTCTTTCGTCATCTAAACTCTTCAAGTTGAAATTCAATCCCGTTTTAAGACCAGGTTGGATCAGTATCTCTCCGAAATACCCTATTGAGACGGACTCTAACTTTTGAGCTGAAATCGTTCCAGAGATTAGAAAAATCGATATAAGCAATGTGAATCTTTTCATGTTGATTATTAAATCATTTTTCAAGTATACGTGTAGACATTTGTTTTCTTATAATTTAATCAATGAGTGTAAGGAAATTTCCTACAAGCGAGTACTTCGGTAGAAAAATGGCTCGTTTTGAATTTAACAGGGTTATCATGGACGCTTGTAGGATTTATATAACCGGTGGTAGGAGAAACTTGGTAAACAAAACAGATTCCCATAAAATAGTATAATGGAAGACTCAAAGTTCAGGAGGTACTTGATAATTGGCCAAATAGGAGGCTGGTTTTTGCTGGGGTTCATCATCTTTACTGCGGAAATACCCTGGACTAATACTGCAACTGCACTATTGTACTCTTTGAATTTTCTGTTTTTTATGATGGGGTTAGTGTATTTGCAGTACCACTTATTGTTGCCATTATATCTCAAAGGGAATTGGTTGTTGTATGGAATTCTTGTCTTAATTCTCATATTCACTTTCAACTTCCTTTCACTTTTAAGTGATCAACTGTTGATCCCTTATTCAGATCCGGAATATGGTTCAGATGATTCGATAGAATCAATTATTTATATGCTTCCATTGTCAATGCTGGTGGTTTTGGGGTCCAATATTTATTATTTCGTAGAACAGTGGTTTGTTAAAACGAAGCAATCTGCAATGCTTCAAAGTGAGAAACTTCAAGCTGAATTGAATTTTTTGAAGTCCCAGATAAACCCTCATTTCTTGTTTAATACACTCAACAACATTTATTCATTTGTTCAGACTGGACATGAGAATGCTTCTCCAATGTTGGAAAGACTTTCTGGTATTCTTAGGTATGTTGTTTATGACTGTCAGGAAAAAACTGTCAATGTAACGAAGGAAGTCCAGGCTATTGAAGATCTTTTGGAGATATACAAAATGAAAAACTCCAGGCAGGAAAACATTACTTTGGGAACTTCTGGAATAACAGGTCACTTCAAAATTGCTCCTCTGGTTCTGGTAAACTTAGTAGAGAATGCTTGTAAGCACAGTGATGCTGCTTCCAATCCATCAGGATTTTTAAAGGTTGATCTATCTATAGCGGATAACAATTGTACTTTGTACATCTCTAACTCCTTTAATAACTCCAGAAAACTAGATGAAGATGGAGGAGTTGGGATGGGCAATGTGATTAAAAGACTGGATTTGCAGTTTGAAAAGAAATATCTTCTGGAGGAGGAGAAATCAGGAAACACATATCAGCTGCAACTTAAATTTCCTATAGATAAGGAATAAGCTATGAAGTATAATATAGTCATATTAGACGATGAGGAACCAGCCAGAGCGCTGATGGAAAATTACGCTTCAAGAGTTGATAATTTGAACGTGATAGCCACTTTTGATCATGCAATTGCAGCCAGAAATTTCATCAACGATCAAGAAGTTGACATACTGCTTTCGGACATTCAAATGGAAGATTTAACTGGAATTGACTTGCTAAAGATTTTAAAAGACCCACCAGTTACTATTTTCACAACGGCATATTCAGAGCATGCTTTAGAGGGTTATGAATTGGATGTGGTAGACTATCTGTTAAAACCAATCTCATTCGAAAGATTTGAAAAGGCCATCCAGAAAGCAACTGAATTGATTGATCACCGCAAAAGCTTAGTTGGATCGCCAGTTGAGGAAAAAGATCATTTCTTTGTTAAGACGAATAGAAAGATTGTCAAATTGAAATTTGAAGATATTCTATTCATTGAAAGTTTTGGTGAATATGTGAAGATCTATACTACTACAGAAATACACCTTGTACTCCAAACTATGACATACATGGAAAATCAATTAGCCTCCAGGGACTTTTTTAGAATTCACCGATCCCACATTGTAAACTTGCAGCATATCAATCAGATTTCCGGGACTGAAATAACAGTGGCAGCTTACAAGTTAACTGTTAGTAAGCGCTCCAAGGACTCATTCATGAAGGCCGTAAAAGCCAAGGGCCTTATATAAATACCTACCAATAGTGATCAAAACCACTAATTCTAGCGATTGATTCTTGTTCTCTGATCAACCACATTTGTATTAAGTAATCGTATAGATACTTCTGGTTATTAAGTACAAAAATTCAATTAACTGAATTCATAGGTTTTCATTGGAACCCGATTTTGTCGGGTTTTAATTTTTCGAAACTCGCAACCTGCAACTCGATACCCCGCAACCCGTAACTCTCTAACTCAAAACTTTTCACTACATTGTCCAAACTGGACCAGTCCAGCTATTTGCAGCTTCTTACTTTTGAAACATGCAAAATCAAACTCAAATAGATCGACTTAAAGATGTAAGACAATACATCGACAACAATTTTCATCAGGACTTAACTGCTGCGCAGATTTCTGATGTGGCCTGTTATTCTTACAGAAATGTGAATAGAATTTTCAGAGCCATTTATCATGAGTCAGTAGGAAGTTATGTGCTGAGGTTGAAATTGGAGAAAGCGGCTAAGGAAGTACTTTATTCAGAGCGAAGTATTACAGAGATTGCCTATGAAGCTGATTATGGAGATCTGCAGGCCTTCAATAAGGCTTTCAGGAATCAATATGGAGCTTCACCAGCGCAGTTTAGAGAAAAGAAAGTTGCTGAGTTTGAATCATGGAAAAAGCAAAAAGAAGAAGCTATGAAACAATCCAGTGACATTCAATTCAAATTTGAAGAACTGCCTGATACAAAGGTGTTACTTCAACCATATCATGGACCGTATGATATACAGGCAATAAATGATAGTTGGGAATCTCTAATAGAATATGCAGACTCCAAAAGCCTAATAACGGATGAAACCTATTTTGTAGGAGAAATCCTTGATGACGAAGAAATTACTCCCGACGAGAAGCTGCGATACAATTGCGCGATTACTCTTCCAGAGGATACTGACATTGAACCTGAAGGCTTCCTGGAAGTCAAAGTAATTCCAGCTCAGAAATATGCTGTATTCACACACAAAGGCAGCTATGAATCAATGGAGAAGACTTATGAAATTATCTATGGAGAATGGCTCCTCAATCAATCAATCGAACTAGTAGACAAACCAATACTAGAGATCTACCTCAATGATGAGTCTCAGGTAAAGAAAAGCGAATTGCTTACTGAGATTTATGTGGCGGTGGAGTAGACTAGTTGTCAGTTATCAGTTGTCTGTTATCGGTTGTTTTTTAACTGACAACTGATAACCGACAACTGACTACACCTCAAAACTCAAAATTCAAAACTCAATTTCCATGCAAGAATTAATCAAAACTATAGAAGACAATCTAGGATTGGTCATTCTAATTATTTTCGGATTTTCAGTTACGCTCGCAATTATTGAATTCTGTTGGGAGCTTTATAAGAAAAAGATCAATAAGTGGCGCTTAGGCGAGATGTGGGCTAGTTTAAGTGTCTTTATACCAGCTCAGCTTACAGAGAAAGCAGCAACTGCAGTATTTCTGTATGGCTTCTTTTTTCTGGCGGATTTTATTCCCTGGCAGATACCTGTCAATTGGTGGACAACCATCCTGGCTATTCTATTTGTAGACCTGCTTTACTATTGGGAGCATAGGTTAGAGCACGAGACTAGAATACTATGGAGCTACCATTCAATTCATCATAGTTCGCCTATTTACAATTACACAACAGCTTTGAGAGTATCCTTCATAGACAATTTTGTGACATGGGTCTTCTTCTTGCCAGCAATTGCGATTGGATTTCACCCGGCAGTAGTGCTATTGTCTCTGGTATTTATCCTGACCTATCAGTTTTGGATCCACACAGAATTAATTAGAAAAATGGGATGGTTTGAATACATATTCAATTCGCCAAGTCATCACAGAGTACATCATGGATCCGATGACATTTATCTGGATAAGAACTATGGAGGGCTTTTAATTATATGGGATAGAATATTTGGGACTTTTCAGAAAGAAGAATTTAAGCCTACTTATGGATTGACGACTCAGATTAATACAATCAATCCTATTAAGATTCATGCTTATGAATACATTGGGATATTTAAAGATTTGTGGAAGGCAAAAAGTATTAAAGAGGCTTTTGGGTATTTGTTCAAAGCACCAGGTTGGAAACCTGAGAAGCGTTGAGTTTTTGATAGAGGGTTGGATCTAAATGGTTCAACCCATTTTTAAGCATCCTGCACAAAAAAGATAGCATTCTTATTCAAATCGTAAAAGCCGAACTCATGGGTTCCCCAGGGAGTATTCATCCTTAGTTTGTCCTCTGATATCGTTTCTCTTTTTACAAACTCATCAAAGTAAGGTATTATATCTTCAACAAAGATTTTCATTACTCCAGCAGTGACTGGATCATCTTCTGTCCCGTGATGAAATTGAAGGTGGAATTCTATATTGTCTCTTTTGAATCCAGCATAACCACTATCACCAAAAATAAATTGAAAGCCAGTATATTTTTCATACCACTCACGATCCCTTTGGATGTCAGCAGATGACAATACTGGAACAATAAACAGAGGTTTCGAAATTTCGGTCATTAATTAGATCTCTCGGGCTTTTCAAGTACATCCCTTAGTAAAGAAATGATTCTTTTTTCGTCTGAATAATTATTATAATAATCTCCACCGACAAGAGGTGCCCTCTTAGCAACTTTCTCTTTACTCACAAGGTGCTTGTCACAACCTGCAATCAGTTTTAAAATTGGGTTGTTGGAGTCTAATGCATATAAATGATTAAACTCTTCAACATATTCATTGTACCAATCATGGATTTGACAAAGTTGGTTTAGAGAGTTGAAATAATGATTCAGAACATTCTCCTTACCGGATTTGAAAATGAATAAATGCCTTTGTTTTCTGGTGAGCTCTTCGTCAATATGCATTGACCATAGCTTAAGAACATCTTTGTGCGTTAACTTCTTCGAAAAGTAGATTAAGTCTGTTCGGAATCTCGAGGAAATAGCTGTACAGCAGCTCCCAGTTAGACCCTGGATGAGGTCTTTAAAACTTTGAGCGGTGTGTTTTCTGAATCGATAGTGTGCAGCGTATTTGCCTTGAATGGATATCAAGCAATACATACATTTACTGGTTATGTTGTTTTTTGGTCGTAATTCTACCTCTAGAAGATAAACAAAAAAACTCACATAATTGTTAAATTATTGATTCCAAGTACTTTATAACCTCCTGATTACCCTTAATTTTTGCCTGATCCAAAGGTGAATTACCATTTTGGTCTTTGATATCCAGACTAGCACCTGCCTTCACCAGTAATTGAGACATACCTAAATGTCCAAAAGTAGCAGCATAGTTTAAGGCTGTTGCTCCTTGCGAATTTTGGTTATTTACTTCAGCTCCTTTTGATATTAGAAGTTCTGCTAATTCCAGATTTCCTTTGAAACTCAATCCCATTAAAGCAGTATTTCCAGCTGCGTCTCTTGCATTAACATTTGCTCCATGATCAAGTAAAGCTTCTACTACCGACTTAGAACCCTGATATGTAGCAAGTATTAGAGGAGTAAACCCACGTTGATCTGGAGTTTCTGATAATTCTGGATTCTCACTGAGAATACTCTTGATTCCTTCAATGTTCTGAGTGCCAATTGCTTGAAATAAATCCTGAGTTAAGGTCTGCTGCATAATTATTTATTGTATTAGTTGTTTACTCAATGATATATTAATTAATTTTTATAAAAATTATGAATTGATAAGTTAAGCTTATGACGATAACACAATTGCATTACGCATTACAGCTTGGTAAATATCAAAACTTCAAAAGAGCGGCAGAAGTTTTATCAATCAGTCAGCCGGGTCTCAGTTTGCAGATCCAAAAGCTTGAAGACGAGATTGGAATCAAGCTATTTAATAGGAGCACTACACCATTAAAAGTTACCAAGGATGGAGAGCTTTTCCTAATAAGAGCTCAGGAGTTGGTATCCGCAGCAAGACAGCTGGAGAATTTTGCTTCAGCATTGCAAGAAGACTTTTCAGGCACTCTTCAAATTGGAATCATTCCTACATTGGCTCCATTCCTTTTACCGCTTTTCAGTAAATCAATTCATGATAAACATCCGGATTTACAATTGGTCTTCAAGGAGCAAATCACAGAACATGTGGTTAGAAATGTGAGAAATGGAGATCTTGATGTCGGTATCATATCAACCCCAATTGATGTTTATGGCATTAAACATATTCCACTCTTTTATGAAAGATTCTATGTATATGCATCAAAAGATGATATGCGTGATATTCAGGAAGTAAGGATTGAGGATATCAATTACAATACACTGTGGTTATTGGATGAAGGTAATTGCTTCAGAGACCAAATCAATGATTTCTGTGATTTGAAAACAGTCAGAGAGGGTAAGAAATTTATTTACCAAAGTAATAGTATTGATTCTCTAATAAGAATTGTGGACAATAGAGGAGGTTATACGATTTTGCCAGAGCTTACTACATTGAGTTTGAGTGATTATCAGGAGGACTTTTTAAAAGTATTTTCAGGTAAACCCAAAGCCAGGGAAATTAGTCTTATAATGACCCCAAATTACGATAAGGCCCGATACATTAATCTGTTGAAGGACTACATTACTTCCAATATTCCTCATCATATGCTTACCAAGAATGATTACGAAATTGTAGATCCAAACATTCAAATGGCTTAATAGTTACTTTTCTATTAAAGCTGATTTTCTTCCTTTTTTAAGAAAGCTGAATTCTTTAAATTATTAGCACTTCGAAGTTGGATGTGAGTTGATAAGTTTTGCTTATAAGTGAATAAAAATAATAAATAAACATTATCATAAGTTTACCTCAAACAATCAATCTTTAAACATCAAAACATGGAAAACATTAATCCTAGTGAAAGGAATTACAGTTCGAATGGCGCTGAGAAGTGCCCATTTTTAGGTGGACAACTTAACCACGGAGCTGGAGGAGGTACTTCAAATCAAGACTGGTGGCCAAATCAGTTGAAATTGAATATCCTTCGTCAAAACTCCTCTTTGTCGGACCCAATGGACAAAGACTTTAATTACGCAGAAGAATTTAAGTCGCTTGATTTAAGTGCTGTAAAAAGCGACATCAATGATTTAATGACTAAGTCACAAGATTGGTGGCCAGCAGATTACGGTCATTATGGTCCATTATTCATTAGAATGGCTTGGCACAGTGCCGGAACTTACAGAATCTCTGATGGTAGAGGAGGAGGAGGTTCTGGTACTCAAAGATTTGCTCCGCTTAATAGCTGGCCTGACAATACAAACCTTGATAAGGCAAGACTTTTATTATGGCCTGTAAAACAAAAATACGGTAAAAAGCTCTCATGGGCTGACCTGATGATTCTGGCTGGAAATGTAGCTTTAGAATCAATGGGATTCGAAACTTATGGTTTTGGAGGAGGACGTGAAGACGTTTGGGAGCCAGAGCAGGATATTTATTGGGGTACTGAAAGCGAATGGCTTGGCGACAAGCGATATACAGGTGAAAGAGATTTGGATAGAACTTTAGGAGCTGTTCAAATGGGACTTATTTATGTAAATCCAGAAGGACCAAACGGAAACCCTGATCCAAAACTTGCTGCTCATGATATCAGAGAGACTTTTGGGAGAATGGCAATGAATGATGAGGAGACTGTAGCACTTATTGCTGGTGGACACTCATTTGGTAAAACGCACGGTGCTGCAAGCGATGCGGACCATGTGGGCAGAGAACCTGCTGCCGCTTCTATTGAGGAGCAAAGCATGGGATGGAGCAATAGCTTTGGCTCTGGTAAAGGTGGAGATACGATAACCAGTGGACTTGAAGGAGCCTGGACTACCACTCCAACAAAATGGAGTAACAACTTCTTCGAAAACCTATTCGGCTATGAGTGGGAGTTGACAAAAAGCCCTGCTGGAGCACATCAGTGGAGACCAAAAGATGGTGCAGGAGCAGGTCTTATTCCAGATGCACACGATTCATCTAAAAGCCATGCACCATTTATGTTGACAACAGACCTTGCATTAAGGTTTGATCCTGAGTACGAGAAAATTTCAAGAAGATTCCACGAGAACCCAGATCAGTTTGCAGATGCATTTGCAAAAGCCTGGTTCAAACTGACTCACAGAGATATGGGTCCAAAAGTTAGATACCTGGGACCAGAAGTTCCTGCTGAAGATTTAATCTGGCAAGATCCGGTTCCATCTGGAAGCAATTTAAGTGATCAGGATGCTGAAGATTTGAAGAGTCAAATTTTATCTTCTGGACTGTCAGTTTCTGAGCTTGTTTCTGCAGCATGGGCATCAGCTTCAACTTTCAGAGGTTCTGATAAAAGAGGAGGTGCTAATGGAGCTAGAGTAAGATTAGCTCCTCAGAAAGACTGGACAGTGAATAATCCAACACAGTTGGCGAAAGTACTTTCAACACTTGAAGATATAAAGACTGGTTCTGGTAAAGACGTATCGATGGCTGATTTGCTTGTATTAGCTGGTAATGCAGGAGTTGAGCAAGCTGCTAAAAATGCAGGTCACAATGTAAAAGTGCCATTTACATCAGGTAGAGGAGATGCTACGGAAGAGCATACTGATGTAGAATCATTTGACGTTTTACAACCAGTGGCAGATGGATTCAGAAACTATCTGAAGAAGCCATTCGGAGCTCAGGAAGAGGAGATGTTGATAGATAAAGCACAGTTGATGACTCTTACTGCACCAGAAATGACAGTTCTTCTTGGAGGAATGAGAGTAATGGGTACCAATTTTGATGGTTCCAAGCATGGAGTATTCACCGACAATCCGGGATCATTAACAAACGACTTCTTCGTGAATCTTTTGGATTTCAACACAACCTGGAAGGCAACTTCAGATGCTCAGGATCTATTTGAGGGAAGAGATCGAACAACTGGAGCTGTAAAATGGACTGCAACCAGAGCAGACCTGATTTTCGGTTCAAACTCTGAGTTGAGAGCGTTAGCTGAGGTTTATGGATCTTCAGATGGACAGGAAAGATTTGTGAATGACTTTGTGGCCGCATGGGCTAAGGTGATGAATCTAGATCGTTTTGATGTTTGATTAGAATTGATTGATTGAAATAAATGTAAAGTGGTTTCAAAACGAGACCACTTTTTTTATGACCAATGGTTTTTGTTCTACTTAAGATGGGTTTTGATTCCTTTGCACCGTTATGTGGAAAAAATCTAATTATTCTCATATTAATGCTATATATTATTAGATGGACTTATCGAGCATTGAGTGAGTTTTTCTACATAATTATAGGCCTATATGATATTTAACAGCGGCATCAGATTAGTATCATTGGTTTGGTTAATTGTAATATCTTCTGGAACATATTCTCAGAATAGGAAGACATTAAATTTCAATCAAATCACACAACAAGAAGGGTTATCCAGTACTGATATCACTAGTATCGTCCAGGACAAAGATGGATTTATGTGGGTAGGAACTGAGGATGGATTGAATCGATATGATGGATATTCATTTACAGTCTTTAAAAACGATCCAAACAACGAGTTCTCCATAGCTGATAATAAGATTACCACTCTCCATGTAGATAATTCTGGTTCACTCTGGATAGGAACCGAAAATAATGGTCTATCAAGGTACATCGAACACAAAGATCAATTCCAAAATTATAAGTTTGATATCTATGATAATCATAGCATCAACTTTAGTCATGTCACTTCAATAGCAGAGGATAGTCAAGGTAATTTGTGGGTTGGTACGTTGATGGGTTTGAACCTCTACGACAAAGAAAAGGATCATTTTAATCGCTATTTCTATGAAAGGGTAATACACTTTGATCATAGTGCAGATAGTCTTGCATCCCAATTATCTTTTTCTGAAACCTCAAGAAATAAAATATTAAAACTGATAGATACTGCTTTTGTAAGTGAATCCTGGCTGAAGAAGTATCTGGAGATTAATGTACCAGAAATTAATGGTAAGAATTACGAGCAATTTGTAAGCATTTCAGAAATTGGGAATTTTGGTAGGGGTGTCAGATCAATCCTTGGTGTAAGCAATGGATTTCTTTGGCTAGGTATGGAAAATGAGGGTTTAATTTATTTTCATAAAGAATACGGAATAGTAGATCAGTTTACAACCAACAACTCTGGCCTTCTAAGTAATGAAATAGCAAGTTTTGTTGAGCAAAATGAAATCTTATGGATAGGTACAAGAAGTGCAGGTTTACACAAGATGCATTTGGGGACCAGAGAGATTAAACCCTTTGAAATAGGTTGGGCAAATCCACATATCAAGTGCCTTTTCGTAGATAATAAAAACAACTTTTGGCTGGGAAATGATTATGGTTTGGGTCTGTTTGATCAGTCTCAACAATCATTTTTAAGATATGGTCTCAATTCCAATGCTGGTAATGGTTTATTATCTGAAACAGTTACCTCAATATTTCAGGATAATCATGAAAATCTATGGGTAGGATCTTATCAGGGTGGTATTAATTTGTTAATAAATAGTCAACCTTTTATTCATTACAGACATGATGAGGAGAACTCCATTCTTACTAAAAACAGGGTTTCTTCATTATTAGAAGACTCAGAAGGGAATATTTGGGTAGGTTATTATACCACAGGGGTTGATCGGGTATCTGATTCGAGTAGTTCCTTTTTGAATGCCAACTACAACTCAAAGGATGGTCTGGGTATGGGTTCTGTGTTTTGTTTGTTTGAGGATTCTGGAAATAATATTTGGGCTGGCACATATGAAGGTGGGCTGCAACGATACGACAAGGAGAAAGACGATTTTTTTCCTTTTCATAAGGAGTTAACCAACAAGGATGTGAGGTCAATTGATGAAGATTCTCTTGGTAACTTATGGATTGCGGTTCATGGTGATGGGATATATAACTTAAATCGAAAGGATAATTCCGTAATCAAATATAACCCCAGGTACCCTGATTTGACTCAATCCCTGGCAAGCGATTGGGTGCATTCAGTATTAGTGGATTCCAAGTCTCGAATTTGGGTTGGGTCTGTCAATGGAATTAGCTTATTGCTTCCAGGAATTTCAGATTTCATCAGCTTTGACGTGAATAATAGTAGTTTAAGTCACAATAATGTCAGGATACTGCATGAAGATGATACAGGATTGATATGGATTGGGACTGATAATGGATTGAACTATTTTGATCATAGCGTCGAAGATTTCAAAGTAGTTGACGAATCGAGCTTTCCAAATAATACTATTAAGGGAATTGAAAGCGATGATGCAGGTAATCTCTGGATCAGTTCAAATCTTGGTTTGACCCGATACAACCCTTCAACAGGATCTGCCAAAAGTTTTACCCAACAAGATGGATTACAATCCAACGAGTTCTTCTCCGGAGCATCCACAATGGGGTCTAAAGGAAACTTGTTTTTTGGAGGGAAGAATGGTTTTAACCAATTTTCTCCCAACAAGATTAAAAGCAATGAATATACTCCACCGGTAGTATTAACAGATTTTTATCTCTTCAATGAGAAAATCTCGCCATCTGATTCATCTGAAATATTGGTTAAGCCATTGCGACACACACAGTTTTTGGAGTTGGAATACGATCAAAACTTTTTCACAATCAAGTTTGCAGCACTCAATTTCACTAATTCTCAAAACAACCAATATCAGTACATTCTTGAAAACTTTAACGATTCCTGGAATAACATTGGGTCAAGGCGAGAAGCTACATTCACAAATGTTCCTCCGGGCGAGTATAAATTCACTGTGAAAGCTGCAAATAATGATGGTCTTTGGAATGAAACTGGCACATCATTATTAATTACAATTAGACCACCTTTTTGGAAAACTGGGATTGCTTATTTCTTCTACTCCGTGATTATAGTAATTGGGTCAGTATTATTGAGACGAATGGTTTTGAATCGTATTTATTTGAAGAATCAATTGGCTTTAGATGAATTGAAATTAAACTTCTTTGCCAACATATCTCATGAATTTCGTACGCCACTTACTTTAATCCTTGGCCCACTACAAGAGTTGACCTCACTAGTCAGTAAAAAGGAAACCAAAAAGCATGAACTAATGGATCTCATGCAAAGGAACGCTGATCGCTTACTTCGTTTGGTAAACCAGATAATGGATATCTACCAAATAGATGCAGGATTCAGTAAACTCAAAATTAGAGAAGAGGACTTAAGGACTTTGGTAACTAATGTCTTCAATGTATTTACTTTCAAAGCTGAGCAGAAGAATATGCATTATTATTTGTTCGTGGAAACAAACTTAAAACAGGTTTATGTCGATCGCGATAAGTTCGAAAAAATTACTTCCAATTTAATTTCCAATGCTTTAAAATTCACTCCTGTTCATGGTGCGGTCATGGTATTTGTAGAAGTTGAAGAAAAGGTATTAGGTAATGGTCAACTTAAAGATTTTCTTAAAATAAGGGTAGAAGATAGTGGATTTGGAATAGCTGATGATGCTCAGAAAAACATATTCAAGAGATTCCATCTAAACAACAAGCAAGAAACTGATGAGCCTGGAACTGGAATAGGTCTGTCATTAGTGGCCCAGTTGATTCAAGTTCATAGAGGAATAATACAGGTGGAAAGTGAAATAATGGATGGGAGCAGATTTACAGTTTGGTTACCAATCAATCGAGCCGATTATCTAGTCGAAGAAGTTGAGCCGACTGAGATTACTGAAATAGAATCTAAGCCTGCTTCTGAAGTAAATCGCCCAACCGAATATGAAGTACTCAACCCAAATTTCCCTCTTGTCCTGGTGATTGATGATAGTGAAGATATCAGAAAGTATTTACGTTACAATTTGAGCAATGATTATCGGGTATTAGAAGCTGCCAATGGAAGAGAAGGAATTGATCTTGCTTTTGAGGAAATTCCAGATGTGATTATAAGTGATGTTATGATGCCTGGAATCAATGGCATGGAAGTGTGCAGAATTCTAAAAGGCGATCAGCGAACCAGCCACATTCCATTAATTCTACTCACTGCAAGAGCAAGTGTTGATTATCATATCAAAGGACTGGAGACGGGAGCAGATGATTATATCTCAAAACCTTTCAATCTGGATATTTTGAGAGCTAGGTTAAAAAACCAACTGTTAAGAATTCAAGATCTGAAAAATCGATTTGAACCGTCTATACCGATTCCTAAACAACTAATGGAAAATGAGCAAGATCAAGTTTTCTTAAAGAAACTTTATGAGATTATTGAGGATAATCTTTCCAACACAGATCTGCGACCAGAAGTGTTAGCAAATGAAATAGGAATGAGTAGATCTGTGATGTATAGAAAGATTCAGGCTGTTACTGGAAGCTCAGCAAGCATAATTGTGAGACAATACAGATTGAACAGAGCAGCTCAAATGCTAAAATCCAAATTAATCCCAATCAAGGAATTGGCATTTCAGGTGGGGTTCAAAGATGCCGCATATTTCACTGCCTGTTTCAAAAAATCTTTCAACATGTCACCTAAACAATTTGCTGAACAGGGCACTGTCACTGAATGACAAAAAACCGAACTGAAACAAACACCCCTCCAAACGAATCATTTACATCGGTTACAAACCTGTAAAGGACAATATTTATAGTTTTTGGGACTATAACTAAATACTCCGGAAACATCCCTTAATAACTTCAAAACAGCGGTTTATTGATGATCAGTTGGAACCCATCAATGCCCTAATTATTTACCTAAACCAATTAAATGTATGAAAAGATTAAACAGACTATTAGTAGTTGTTTTACTGTTGATTTGGAGTGAGTCAACTTTTGCCCAACACAATTATGCAGAAGTACTACAGAAATCAATTTTCTTCTATGAAGCCCAACAATCCGGACCACTACCCGAATGGAACCGAGTAAGTTGGAGAGGAGATGCCTTTGTTGAAGATGGACAAGATTTGGGAATCGATCTTAATGGAGGATGGTTTGATGCGGGTGATCATGTGAAGTTTGGATTTCCAATGGCTGCCACTACAACCACTCTTGCATGGGGAGGAATTGAATATAGAGATGCCTATGTTAATTCAGGTCAAATTGATGAATTTTCAAGAAACTTAAGATTTGTTACAGATTATTTTCTTGCCGCTTTTATCAATGATAACCCAGGACAGTATGAGTTTGTGGGGCAAATAGGAGATGGCGGAAATGATCATTCATTCTGGGGAGCTGCAGAAGTTGCAAACGAACAAGTCATCAGACCTTCAGCTGTTATTTCAACCACCTGCCCTGGTTCTGATATCATGGGAGAAACAAGTGCTGCATTGGCTGCTGCTTCAATCTTCTTCCGGGAAAGCGGTGATATAGCCTATGCAGATTTATTAGTTGCCCAGGCAATTAAAATGTATGATTTCGCTGATTCCTACAGAGGAAAGTATAGCGATTGTATTTCTGGTGTTGGATCATTCTATAATTCCTGGAGTGGCTACAATGATGAAATTGTATGGGGAGCAATTTGGCTTTATGAAGCAACTGGCGATGTTTCCTATTTACAAAAAGCAGAAGCTGAATATGCAAATCTTAATACAGAACCTCAATCCCCATTAAAGTCATATAAATGGACCTACAACTGGGATGATAAATCTTATGGATGCTACGTGAAATTAGCTCAGGCAACTGGAAATGCTACTTACATGGCAGATGCTGAAAGATGGTTGGATTACTGGACGGTTGGTGTTAATGGTGAAACAGTAAATTATTCACCTGGTGGTCAGGCTCACCTTGCTCAATGGGGTTCTTTGAGATATGCATCTAATACTACATTACTAGCCTTTATTTACAGCGATTGGTTAGCATCAACAGGAGGAAGCCAAACACTAATTGATAGATATCACGATTTTGGAGTAAATCAGATGAATTATATTCTTGGTGACAACCCTAGAAACAGTAGTTACGTGGTTGGTTATGGAAACAATCACCCATTAAGTCCGCACCACAGAACCTCACATGGAGGATGGCAAAACAATGTAACAGGTTTACCTGTGATCAATAGACATGTGCTATTTGGGGCACTAGTTGGAGGTCCGCTAAGTCCGGATGATAGTTACCTGGATGATAGAGGTGATTTCATCATGAATGAAGTGGCATGTGACTACAATGCTGCATTCCAGGGAGCAATGGCCAGAATGTACAATGAATTTGGGGGAACACCATTAGCCAACTTTCCAGAGCCAATCGCACCAACTCCAGGTGAGGAATATTTCAACCTTGTAAAAGTTAATGCCTCAGGTGGCACATTTACTGAAGTTGCTGTGAAAGCAACAAACCATTCGGCTTTTCCTGCTGCTGTAACTGAAGCAATGAGCTACAGATATTATGTTGACCTTTCTGAAGGTTTTAGTGCTGGATATACCTTAGCAGATTACACGGTTACTTCAAACTCATCCGGAACTGCAAGTGGATTGATTGCATTAGATCCTGCAAATCATATTTATTATGTAGAAGTGAGTTTTGGCAATAAAAAGATCTACCCGGGCGGAGACAACAGAAACTTTGCTGAAAACCAAATGAGAATTGCCCTCCCAAATAATGCTCCTTCAAGTGCTTGGGACCCAACAAATGACTTCTCATACCAGGAACTTCAGGGTGCAACTTTTGTCAAAGCTGCCAACATTCCATTCTTTGAAGCTGGTGTTTTACTATATGGAAATGAGCAACTTGGTTCAGATATTCCAACTGCTAGAATAACAGCAAGCACAGTAAGTGGAGATGCTCCACTATTAGTAAGTTTTGATGGTTCTACCTCCACAGATCCAAACGGAGATCCACTGACATACAGCTGGTCATTCGCACCAGGGGCAGGTGCAAGCGGAGTTACAGCAGATTATACTTTCACTACTCCAGGTACTTACAATGTTACACTAACTGTAACCGATCCTGATAGCAATGGTGATACTGAAAGTGTGACTATCGTTGTTGAAGAACCAAATCTACCACCAACGGCCGCTATTACAGCTAGCACCATTTCCGGTGATGTGCCATTAACAGTGGATTTCGATGGTTCGGGTTCTTCAGATCCAAATGCAGGAGATGTTTTGAGTTATTCTTGGAATTTTGATGATGGTTCAAGTTCCACTGCCATTTCTCCAACTCATACATTTAACACTGCCGGTAATTACACCGTGTCACTAACGGTATCCGATGGAAGAGGGGGAAGTGATGTAGAAACTATTCAAATAGAAGTTATTGCAGTACCTAATGATCCTCCAATTGCAAGCCTAACAGTTTCAGGGACTTCTGGTGAATCGCCATTCACAGTGAATTTTGATGGTTCTGGCTCCACTGATCCGGATTTGGATGTTCTGACTTATTCATGGGATTTTGGAGATGGCTCTTCTACTTCTGGTGCTACGGCTTCTAATACTTATGGAGCAGGAACATTTGTTGCAGTACTAACTGTAAATGATGGAAAAGGAGGTGTTGATACAGCTTCAGTTACCATTAACGTGACACCTGGAGCATGTAATCTCTTGACAGATTTCGGTGTGCCTCGTGATTCGGGATTGCCAACAATCAATAACTCATCATACGACTATGTTTATACATTAGGAACAGGAGCTCCCGACGTTTCGAATATTGCCAACTTCACAATCAACTGGGCAAATGAAAGCTGGGGAACCGGACTTTGGCAAATGTCAGCGCAAACAAGTGATGGAAATCCAAGCTGGTGGAATGATTTGAGGCAGGTGTCAACAAATACTTTCGCTGATGCTTCTCCTTCAGTTACGTTCACAAATTCAGGTTTTCCTGGACTGGATGGAACTTATTATGTGAATGTTGATGGTGGCAATTTCGTTTTAGTTGATCCAACTGGAGCATTCGCAATATATTTCAGTGATTCAAGTACACCTCCAACAAGTTGTGCAACATCTGCAAGGCTAGAAAACGAGTTTATTGAAGACAGTGTGATTGAGGTGCAGGAAATAAACATTTATCCTAATCCTTCTAATAGTCACTTCATTCTCATTCCAAGCTCAAATCTGACATCTCAATCAGTATTGATATACAATGCGCTAGGGCAGAAAGTGGAAGAATTTCAGATTGATCAAAATGACCCGATACAATTCGGGCACCAACTGAAAACAGGCATCTATTTCCTAAATCTGGAAATCAACGGATCAAGAGAATCCTTCTCAATTATTAAAAATTAAGGATGTTTCCTGGTGGTATCAGTTACCACCAGGTTTTCCCTATTGCTTAAACCTTTACCTAACATCTATATGAACCTTACATATAAACATCCCTTATTGTTCCTGGCTTTGCTGCTGCTAATTGTGCCACTATCAGCTCAAGACACCAGTTCGCTTCCAGGATACTTAGAAAGATTTGAACAAATCAGAAACGAATTTTACGATCCAGCAAACGGATACTTCAGTGCAGATGGAGCGCCATATCATTCCATTGAAACACTCATCGTAGAAGCTCCTGATCAGGGCCATGAATCTACATCAGAGCTTTATAGCTATTGGGTGTGGCTAGAAGCCATGCATGGAAGATTGACTGGCGATTGGCAACCACTAAATGATGTCTGGACGGCAATGGAAGAACAAATCATTCCAACACCGCAGGACCAGCCAACTACATCATTTTACAACCCCACGAGCCCAGCAACATACGCTCCCGAATTCCCAACTCCTGAAGGGTATCCAGCTCCATTGGGATTTAGTATTCCTGTAGGTGAGGACCCTGTATCGCCGGATTTATTTGCTACATATGGAAATAATGATATCTACGGTATGCATTGGTTGTTGGATTGTGATAACTTTTATGGTTACGGAAAAAGAGGAGATGGAGTGAGTACACCTTCTTATATCAATACTTTCCAACGTGGAGAACAGGAATCCACCTGGGAGACAATTCCGCACCCTTCCTGGGATGACTTTTCTTCAGGAAGTGCGGATGGATTCCTGCCTCTATTCACTTTGGACGCCAATTACACTGAGCAGTGGAGATACACTAATGCTCCTGATGCGGATGCTAGAGTGGTACAAGCCATGTATTGGGCTTACCTCTGGACTCTTGAATAAGGATTGGATCCTGCTACAACTATTCCCATAGACAAAACTGTAAAAATGGGTGACTACCTGCGCTTAGCGATGTTTGATAAATATTTCAAACCACTAGGAACTCAAAATCCGCAGGGACCAGGAGGTCAGGGATATGAGAGTGCTCATTACCTGATGTCCTGGTATTACTCATGGGGTGGGAATATTCCTGCTGGAAACCAAGGAGGATGGTCCTGGAGAATTGGTTCGAGTCATTGTCATTTTGGATATCAAAATCCTGTTGCCGCTTGGGTGCTTAGTAATGTTCCTGCATTCCAACCACCATCCGCAAATGGAGTCACGGATTGGGCCACAAGTTTCGACCGACAAATGGAATTTTATCAATACCTGCAATCTGCTCAAGGACCAATTTCTGGTGGTGTTACCAATAGCTGGAATGGAGACTACAGTCCACATCCTACTGGCAAATCAACATTTTATGCCATGGCTTTTGATGATAATCCAGTTTATGAAGACCCGGGAAGTAATACCTGGCCAGGTTTCCAGGGTTGGTCCATGGAAAGAATTGCAGAATTGTACTACCTCAATAATGATCAAAGAGCTAAAGCATTGATGGATAAATGGGCTCCATGGGTAATTTCTGAGATTCAATTAATTGGAGATAATGATTTTATGATCCCTGCAACATTCGAATGGACAGGAGAACCAGATGTTTGGGGTGGAGCACCTTCAGCAAATACTGGACTTACTGTACAGGTCACTGATTATGGTAGAGATCTTGGAGTAACCGCATCTTTCGCCCGGACTTTAATCTATTACGCCGCTGCTACAGAAAAATATGATGTCCTTGACGAAGCTTCCAGAGATATGGCAAAGGAATTACTTGATAGAATGTGGACTTCCTACAAAGACGATAAAGGACTTTCTGCTCCTGAAGGAAGAGGTGACTACACCAGATTCTTTGAACAGGAAGTTTATGTGCCAGCTGGTTTCTCTGGCACCATGGCCAATGGAGATTTAATTGAGCCAGGTGTATCATTCTTCGATATCAGAAGTCAGTATGCGAATGATCCAATGTTTGCAGATCTTCAAGCAAGCTATAATGCAGGTGAGGAATTTACAGTGAACTACCATAGAAGCTGGGCCCAAATTGAGATTGCTTTAGCAAATGCTGAATTCGGATTGTTCTTCGGAGATGCTCAAATCAATAAAAAGCCTGTTGTAGCAATAACTTCTCCAGCAGACAGCTCAAAATATACTTCGGATCCTGTAGATATTGCAATCACAGCAACAGCCACGGATGAAGATGGAACAGTTTCACAGGTAGAGTTTTTCCTTGATGGTGTTTCAATTGGCGTTGATCTTACAGCACCTTATTCTGCAACAGCCTTGAATGTTTCTAATGGAACTTATCAGATATCTGCAGTGGCAACAGATGATGCAGGAGCAACATCCACAGACGTAATTAGTATTTCTGTTGGTAATTCTCCACCAATAGCTGCGTTTTCAGCTTCCAGTATTTCTGGTTTAGAACCGCTAACCGTAGATTTTGATGCTTCCGCTTCCTCAGATCCAGACAATGATCCATTGACCTATTCGTGGGATTTTGGAGATGGAAGTACTGGAGTTGGCGTTTTGGCTACTCACACTTTTGCTTCTCAAGGAACATATGATGTGACTTTGACAGTCTCAGATGGAAATGGAGGAGTTTCAACGGCCACTCAGCAAATTGAAGTATTATCATCTTCTTGCGATTTGTTGAGTTTCTTTGGTGTACCGAGAACTACAGGTTTGCCAAGCATTGAGAATGCTTCTTATAATGAAATTCATGTATTAGGAACCGGTGGTCCCGATTTGTCTAATATGAGCAACTTTACTATCAATTGGGCGAATGAAAGCTGGGGATCCGGTTTGTGGCAGATGTCGGCTCAGACTAGTAATGGAGTACCAAGTTGGTGGAATGATTTGAGACAGGTTTCTACAAACTCATTTGTCAGTTCTTCTCCGCAGGTAACATTTACCAATTCAGGATTTAGTGGCCTGGATGGTACTTATTATGCAAATACAGATGGTGCCAATTTCGTGCTTGTAGAAACTAGTGGTGCTTATGGAATCTATTTCAGCAATTCTGCTACTGCACCTTCAGTATGTCTGTCAAATGCCAGAATGGTCGATGAAGAAACAGAACAAACCGAGCTTATGAATTATGATGTTTCTGTCTATCCAAATCCTTCAAATGGGAGCTTCAATTTGAGAATGCCAAAGCTGGAAAATGTAGAATCTATTATTCTATTCAATGCTTTGGGTCAAAAAATGGAAGAGTTGAATTTAGCAAAATATAGCAACGGAGAGATCAGTTTTGGTGAGTCCTTGAAAAAGGGATTCTACCTGCTTAATGTGGTGATCAATGGTAAAAAGCAAACTATGCCGATTATTAAAAATTAGGCTTTTTACCAATCACTTGTCCAGTTATAAATGGGTCGAGATCCGGGAAATTACTCCTGGATCTGATCCTGTTTATGGGGACCAACACAACTAAAAGATACAAGAGGAAATAATGAAGATTAAAGCATGAACAATCAATCACATCAATCGAAATGGTGGAGGAAGTTTCTTTTTCTTATGGTAGGGATACTGGCAGTTGCAGGATTAGCCTTTCGAAACCTGGATTTATTACCTGATGGCACAATGGGCCCACAGCTTATAGAGCAAACCTGGCCAGCCGGAACTTTCTTGTCACACTTTCCAGAAGGAGATAGAATCAATACTTACCATAGAAATTATTTAATGATCGCCGGACAGGAAGGGACCGGTATTTGGGATATCTCAAATCCAACTGACCCAACAAGACTAAAATTTAATGGTGCCGGAAATAACGGTCACCGATGGTATAAAATTGGGGATCTTTATTGGAGAGAATATTCAGTTCCTGAAACTGATGGTACACCATACCGGTATCTGGATATGTCGGATATGCTGGACCTTAAACCGGTTATTGATTCCAATGTCCTTCACACCGTGTTACAAGGAAATCCAAGATTTGATAAACTGGAAACATTCCCACATACTATTGAAGCAGGTTCTGTATTTGATATGCGAACTGGAGAGACTTTGGGGGATTTGCCGGTAACTATCAATAAACCAGATATTGTAGTACGCATAGGTAACTATGTTTATTATGTTCCGCAAAGTGGAGAAATATCAGTATTCGATTTAGGAGACCCAATGAATGTCAAGTTCCTGGGTTCATTTGGAGGAGATATCCCTCATGAGCAATATAGTACGGGAATCCAGTTGTGGAGAAATTATCTGGTATACATGAGCGGAAATGAATCAGAAAACAATCTGGTAGCATTTGATATCTCAGATCCCACCAATGTTGTTCATGGGTTTAATGTTTCATCTGATGATATCACATTGGGGCGATACATGATCTTTCAGGATGAATTTGGGTTTACAGGAAGATTTGATCGAGGGGTAAAATACAACTTTGAAGAGATGAGAGTGGAACAGGAGTTTTTTCCTCCATCCACGGATGAGACTTTACAATTCCTGGATAACCAATGGATGCCAATTGGAAATGTAGTTGTTGCGAGTGGAGATGGCAAAACTTCTATTTTCAGTCATCAAGATGGTTTAGATAATCGACCTCCAACTGTTGGTTTTCATTTCCCAAGACCTGGAGATATCAACCAACCTGTTACAACAACATTGGGGTTTGTGATTAATGAGACTATCAATGATTTAACCTTAAATGACACCAATATTCAGGTAAGCCCAATTGGAGGTGACCGAATAGAGGGAGATATCAGTTCAACTTCCTACCAGGTGGTAAATTATGCTCCAAAACAACCATTACTTCCGAACACTACTTATGAAGTGAAATTTGTAGAAGGAGGAGTAAAAGATGCTGTAGGAAACGGAATAGAGGAATATGTGTTCTATTTCACTACTGGTGGAGATGCGTCTAACCAAGCTCCCGTTACTGGAGGTATTGATATTGATGTTGCGTCACCATTTTTGTCTGGGAATGAAGTTGGGTTCACTGTGCATGCCACTGACCCTGATGGAAATGCCTTAGTTTATAATTGGGATTTTGGAGATGGTTCACCGAAGACTGGCTGGATTGGTGCTGCTGCTCAACATACTTATGCAGAGGCTGGTAACTATCATGTTCAAGTGCAGATTTCAGATCAGAATGGTGGTTTTACTGTTGATTCCAGATCTGTAAGTGTGGTTGAAGTACAACCAGTTTCTCAACCAACCCAATCGGGGCCAATTGCCATAGATGAGGCGAACAGAATTGTCTGGGTTGTGAATCCAGATAATAATACCTTATCAAAAATAGATGCTGATGCTTTGACATTACTTGGAGAATATCCTACAGGTAAGGATCCAGTCAATGTATCTATAGATGGGGATGGCCAAGTTTGGGTGACTTGCAGAGATGATGATGTTATTCAAATTTTCAATCAAACTGGAGTATTAGCTAAAACCATCAATCTTCATCAAGGATCAGCACCATATGGGATTGTATTTTCATCTTCGAATGACCAGGGATTTGTATCAGTATTCGGATCGGGGAAAGTATTGGAGGTAAATGGATTAACGAATTCAATAGTTGGTGAGGTGGACTTAGGACCAACTCCAAGAGCATTATCACTTACGGGAGATGGATCGAAACTATTAGTCACTCGATTTATCTCTGCAAATAATGAAGGACAGGTTTGGGAGGTTAATACTTCTAATTTGAGTCTTACGAGTACCATTTCTCTTCCATTGGATAACACAACAGTTGATAATGGAAATCAGGCAAGAGGACTGCCGAATTATGTGGCTGGTATTTCGATTCATCCTTACAATAACACTAGTTGGACAGTAGCTAAAAAAGACAATATCCTAAGAGGAAAAGCAAGAGATGGCCAATCCCTTACTTTTGATAATGCAGTCAGAACGGCTATTAGTCAATTGGATCTTAATCTTGGTACGGAAGTCATTAGTAATCGCATTGATATTGATAACCATGGTCAACCATCATTTGCACAGTTCAGTCCAAGTGGCAATCATCTTTTCTTAGCCATGCAAGGCAATAATCATCTAATTGTCATTGACCCAAAAACAGGTTTAGAGTTATTGAAAACCGAGGTTGGACTAGCACCTCAAGGAATCGCAATTGACGCTCAAACCAATCGTGTTTTTGTGAAAAATTTCATGGATAGAACAGTTACGGTACTGGATGCTGCTGATTTAATGACCAATGGAGATGGTGGTTTGCAACAACTTTCTGTAATAGGTACAGTAGCTCAGGAACAGTTGACTTCTCAAGTATTATTAGGAAAACAAATCTTTTACAATGCGGCCGATATAAGAATGGGAACTGATGGTTATATCAGTTGTGCCAGTTGCCACATCGATGGAACTGAAGACGGAAGAGTTTGGGATTTTACAGATAGAGGAGAAGGGTTGAGAAATACCATTTCACTAAAAGGAAGAGCAGGTACCGGTCATGGAAGAGTCCATTGGAGTGCCAATTTTGATGAGATTCAGGATTTTGAAAATGATATAAGAGGACACTTCAATGGTGAAGGTTTCTTAACTGATGCTGACTTTAGTAATGGAACCACATCCCTACCATTGGGAGATCCTAAAGCAGGTAAGTCAGTTGAATTGGATGCAATTGCTGCATATTTGGAGTCATTGACAGAAGTCGAAAAAAGTCCATGGAAAAATCATGATGGTACATTAACTGATGATGCATTAGCTGGTAAAACCATTTTCCAAAACCTTAATTGTCAATCGTGTCATGGAGGATCAGAATTTACTGATAGTGGAACAGGAAGACTACATGATGTTGGATCAATTTTAGGGACAAGTGGAAATAGGCTAGGAGGTGAGCTGGCAGGAATTGATGTGCCAACTCTTAAAGGTGTTTGGGCAACTGGTCCATACCTTCATGATGGGTCAGCTTTATTGATTGAAGATGTCTTTGGAATTGATGGTGCTCATGGTAATACGGATCAGCTTATCACAAATGAGTTTAATCAATTGTTGGCATACTTGAAGCAAAT
>JANSWY010000178.1 GCA_024743255.1 bacterium
AATACCAGATCAAAACCTATCAGGTAAAGATCTTTATATATAAATAAAGCTATTTCGAAATTTTAAAACATTTATAGATATGTATCCAGAAGAATTAGTAGCACCTATGAGAACAGACCTTACGTCTGTTGGTTTTACAGAATTCAAAACAGCTGAAGAAGTTGAAAACCACCTATCTGATCATAAAGGAACATCTTTAGTTGTGATCAACTCTGTTTGTGGTTGTGCAGCAGGAGCTGCAAGACCAGGAGTTAAAATGGCTGTTGATGCAAGTGACAAAAAGCCTGATAATTTAACTACAGTATTTGCTGGTGTTGATCACGAAGCTGTTGGTAAAGCAAGAGAGTTTACATTACCATATCCTCCTTCTTCTCCATCGATTGCTCTATTTAAAGATGGGGATCTAGTTCACTTTGTTGAAAGACATCACATTGAAGGAAGAACTGCTGAAATGATTGCAGCTCACCTTGAGCAGGTGTTTGAGGAGTATTGCTAATCCAAGCTAGAAGATTTGAAAGAAGGCCGGTAGAAATATCGGTCTTTTTTTATGTACAAAAAAAGTGCCCTCCTATTGAAAGGCACCTTAGTAACAAACAAGATTTATATTTATACTATTATTTACATACCAAATACAGCTCTCTCTTTAAAAAGGAGATACTATAGTTTCATTAAGGATTAGAGATTGGTCCTCTTATTATTAGTTTAAAGAGTATGGAAGGATGCACAAAACATGTGCTTCTTAATAGACGAACATTTTAATACAAATGTTCCATTACAGATGGTTGATTTTTTTTTGACTTTTATCTGACATCCAATAAATCGATATCAAAAATCAGGATTGAGTTAGGTGGAATACCACCTCTACCGTCTTCACCATAGGCAAATCCTGAAGGTATATAAAGTGTCATTGATCCACCAACATTTAAAAGAGTAAGTCCAAGCTGCCAACCCACTATCAGATTAGCCAAAGGAAATGTCACTCTTTCACCAGCGTCAAATACTTCTCCACTTTCCAGAAATCGACCTTCATAATTGATAGTAACCGAATTAGCTAGTGTAGGGACTGCACCATTGCCTTGCTCGTGAATCACATATCTCAAACCACTTTCATCAGTAATGGCGACTATCCCATTTTCTTCCAGGTAAGCGTCAATAGTTTCCCCATCAAGTTCTACTCTCTCCTGAGGAGTGATCTCATCATCAGAGCATGAAATTGAAAACAGTAATACCGCGCATAGAATAACAGAAAATCCTCTCATTGTAATTTTTTAATTATTGTGCAATATTAATTCAAACGTGTATTAAATCAGCATTAAACAAGGCTTTCTTATGAAACATGTCGCCTGGTAAATACCCTATTTAAGTGAAACCTTATTTCATAGAGGGGGGCAATCAGATTGTTCAAATGACTTAGTAGTAATTAAAGTTATTAAAATCAATAATTATGGAACAGACAAAAAAAGCTAACTCGACTAAGCGAATTCTACTAATCACGGGCATGATACTTTTTTACTTTGCAGTAATATCGGGTGTGATAATGGCAATTCATTAATTACTAAATCAATCAGCTATTAATTTTCTTTGATAATTTCAGAAGGACGGTAACCAAAACGTTTTTCAAAAGCTTGGTTAAAATGCGTAACATTAGTGTAGCCTACCATTTTTGCCAGCTCTGAAGCGGAACTGATTTCCTTGCCTTTTAGAAGACTTTCAGCAAATACAAGTTTATAATCTTTTACATACTCACCAGGTGCTTTCCCGGTGAGAGACTTTATTACTCGACTTGCTTGCCTTTCACTAAGACATAGCTTGTCGGCTATTTCATTAATTGCAACTTTGGATTCAGCCATGTTGGTCTCAATCAATTGATGAAGTTGAGTTAAAGCTCTGTTGTTCGCGAGTTTCAAATGATCTTTTTCTGAAAATGGCAGATCAATTTTATTTCGGGTGATGGCAATGAGATTTTTTACTCGCAGCAGGAAGTTATCCTTATCAAATGGTTTAGAAATAAAATCGTTTATTCCATACCCAAGAATTTCTGTAGTGTCTTTAATTGTGGATCGCGCCGAAACCACCATGGCTGGTAACATTTTATATTTGTTCTTAATATTTTTCAGCAATTCAAATCCGTCCATTAGTGGCATCATCAAATCGGTGATAACTAAATTCACATTCATCTTATCCAATAGCTCCAAAGCCTGGATTCCATTTGAGGCAAAAAGAATATTGTAATCCTCTCTCAACTGGTTTCCAATGTAATCCCTAACTTCAGGGTGATCATCTACAACTAAAATTGTTGATCGTCCTTCATAAATTGTCCCCTGTTGAATTGGTTGCGAATCATCTTCTTGTAACTCATTTCTATCCGTGATATAAGACGAGACAGTAGGGTCATAGAATTCTGCAACTATTTCTTTATTAACCGGGAGTTTGATTTTAAATGTACTACCTACTTCTTGTGTGCTTGCAATATTTATTGTTCCATTGTGCAATTCCACTAATTCCTTTACCAAAAACAATCCAATTCCCATCCCCTCTTTAGCTTGATACTCCTGATTAGGAAGTTGGTAAAACCTATCAAATATTTTGGATTGTTCTTCTTTGCTGATGCCTCTACCTGTATCAGAAATGATGATAACAACGTTTGATTTGTCTAACCATAGTTTAACTACCACGCTTCCTTCATCTGTGAACTTTATGGAATTTGCCACTAGATTATATATGATCTTCTCCAACTGATTTGGATCTAATGCTACCACCTCCTCTTCAATATCACTCTCATAATTGAGTACTAACCCGGATGACTCTGCATGTGACCTGAAAAGTTCGATTAGGAACCCTAAATACTTATTAATCTTCACTCGTCTGTATTCTAATTTTAGATTCCCCTCCTCTAGAAGTATAAGGTCACGTATCTCTTCAGTCAAGTAGATTAAACGATCTACATTCTTTAAGCCCTTTGTTATGGATGCAGATGATTTTTGTGTGAAGTAACTTTCGTCATCTTCCTGAAGATCTTTCAGATATCCCGAAATTAAACTAATGGGAGTTCTCAGGTCATGAGAAATGTTTGCAAAAAACCTGGATTTGTAAGCATCCAACTCCTGTAATCGGTCAGCTTGCTTCTTAACAGTCAATGAAGATATTCTCAGCTTTTTATTGGTGCGATAATACAGAACTAAAGAAACTACCACACCAATTAAAAGCAATGATACAATCACAATGATCAGATAAGTGCGCTTCAATTGCTTTGATTGAACTTCCTGATCTTTCAACAATATTTCATTTTGCAGCTGTGCTTGCTGAAGCTCATTTTTAGATTCCAATCTACCTATTTCCTGATTTTTCTGTTCACTATATAAGCTATCCTGAATAGCAGTTGCTTCTTTGAAGAATATCAATGATTGCTCATAATCACCTCGTTTTTCTTCTATCTTAGACACATATTCAGAAGCATCCATAATTTCATTTTGAAAGCCTCTGCTTTTCGCTAAATCATAGCACTTGTATCCATAATCTGCAGCTACCTCCAAATTACCCTGATCAAAGTAAATCCGACAATAATTATAATAACATAAAGTTTTTCCGTAATCATCCCCTACCTTCTCAAAGAATTGAAAAGACTTATCAAACAATTCAATGGCAGTCTGATAGTCTTTGAGCCTGTAACTATTAAGGCCCAAATTCATCGTGGTTATTGCAACACCAAATTCATTCCCTAAATTTTTAGATACTGTAAGTCCCTGCTCAAAGTATATTCTGGCACTATCATATTTTTTGTATCTATCCAGAACCAAACCAAGGTTATTATAGCTC
>JANSWY010000001.1 GCA_024743255.1 bacterium
CGGCCCTAATCTTGATGCAATTCAGGCAACTATGATGTATATGACCAACTATAGAAGATTTGGCACTCACAATTCTGTCGTGCTAAACTTTGTTGTAGACATTAGTGGAAATGATACCAGAGCTGGAATCAGATGGTATGAGCTAAGACAAACTAATGACGGTGATCCATGGACCATTTATCAAGAAGGTACCTATGTACAACCTAATGGTCACAGTGCATATTGTGGTAGTATCAATATGGATAGTCAGGGAAATATTGGGTTAGCCTACACCATAGTAAGTAGTACGGTTTACACATCACTTCGATACACGGGTCGATTAGCTTCAGATCCACTTGGAACAATGACTTTGGCTGAACAAAATATTATTGATGGAGACTCTGAGGAAAATCGTGGAGATGGAAGATATGGGGATTATGCCCAATTGACAATGGACCCACTTGATGACCTTACTTTCTGGCATATTGGAGAATACTTCAAAGGCAACAATATCAGAAGAAGTAGAGTAGCATCCTTCCAACTTGGCACTGCTTCCAATGATACCGAAGATCCTACTACTCCGACAAACCTTACAGCATCTAACATCACTGCCACCACAGTAGATCTTAACTGGAATGCTTCTTCAGATAATATAGGCGTTACTGGTTATGATGTCTTTAATGGAGTCGCATTAGTTACTACCGTTAATAGCACTAGTTATACTGTAACTGGTCTCACTCCAAGTACTTCTTACTCATTTAATGTAAGAGCGAGAGATGCTGCTGGAAATACTTCATCACTTAGTAATACGGCTAATGCAACTACTGGTGTTAGTACTGGATGTTCTGGAGGAATTAGTTCTTTCCCATATAGTGAAGGATTTGAAAATACACTTGGAGCATGGACTCAGGCCACAGGAGACGATTTAAACTGGACAGTTGATGCTAATGGAACACCTTCCAATAACACTGGACCTTCAAGTGCCACTCAGGGATCTTATTACATTTACGTGGAAGCATCTGGAAATGGAACTGGATATCCAAATAAACAAGCTATCATCAACTCCCCTTGCTTTGATCTAAGCGGAGAGACACAAGCTACATTTAGTTTCAAAATCCATCAATACGGATCCAATAATATGGGTACAATCGATCTTGAAGCCAGCAATGACAATGGCTTGACATGGACCTCCATTTGGAGCCAGTCCGGCAATCAAGGAAATAGCTGGAATACTGTGAATGTTGATCTGGCAAGTTATGTAGGTGGAAGTGTACAGCTAAGATTTAATAGAGTTACTGGTAGTACATGGCAGGCAGATATTGCGATAGATGATATTAGTTTATCCACTGGTACTGTCAGCAACTGCTATTCTGGTGATATAAACCTGAGTATTACTTTAGATAATTACCCTCAGGAAACATCTTGGACTTTAGTAAATTCTTCAGGAACCACAATTGATTCTCAATCATACTCCACTGCAAACCCTGATGGGTCAACAGTAACCAGAACATTCAGCAGTCTTGCAGCTGATACCTACACATTCACTATCAACGATAGTTATGGAGATGGTATTTGCTGTGGGTACGGTAATGGATCTTATACTTTGACAGGTAATTTAGGGACAATTGTCTCCGGTGGTGATTTTGGTAGTTCTGAGTCTACAGACTTCTGTACTGATGGTAAGGCGAAAAGTCCGATTCGTACACATCCTCTTGCAGATGAAAGCACCACTGAGTTCATGATATTCCCAGTTCCTGCTCAAAATGTATTAAACATTCAAGCAGTTGATGGGCAGATTGATAGAGTAATGATATTCTCTATGTATGGTCAACTAGTGACTGAAATACATGACCAATCCAACTACAAAGAACTTGATATTTCTGGTCTCACTACCGGTACTTATTTTATAAGAATTACCTCCGGTGAGGTAGAAGTTACAAGGAAGTTTATTAAAGAATAATCTACATTATTTGTTGCGTGCTTAGAGGTCTCTCGGTTTTTGGGAGACCTTTTTATTATTTAAAGGTTACTGACAAGTATCGAAATTCCTTTTTGCGATCAAACATTTCAAGTTGTATCATAAACCTATTCTCATTCGATTTAATGCTTTTTGTTGTCCAGGAAAAATTTGGAAATGAGAGCATATCCAATTCCATCTCTTCTAGATTAATAAGATCAATATATTCATCTCCATAATAATTTGTAGTAGATATTGCGACTTTACAATTTGAGGTTTTTGGAATATCAGTACAACGAAGGGCAAGCCCTGTATTTAAATCTACCACTGTAGTCCACCAATCCTCATAGCCCCAACCACTAATAATTGCATTGCCACAAAGCGTTCCTACAAACTTATAATTCACATTTCCTTTATAATGTGGATCGGCGGTTTGAATGCGACACAATTCAAAGGGCTTTCCTTTCTTGCTTTTAAAAACAAAACAAGAATCTGTTTTCTGATACAATTTCCCATATGAAAGCGAGAATTCTTTTTCACTTAAGTTTGAGTCCAGCGCAACCTTAGAACGCTCAATAAATGAATCAAAATCGTTTTTCTGGACTTCAATTATTTGATATTTCGTTGTATCGGGATTGTAAAATTTAAAAGGAATATCTTGTCCGTTGGAATTAAATGCGTAAAGTATGACCAACATGGTTAATAGAATTCTAATCATAAAGTTGCCAGCATAAATTTGCGACAAAATTAATGACTTAAAACAACTATTGGTTATTGTCGTTGAACACTTCAAAAGTTAAAGTTTTGGAATTAGTCTTATCAACAACACAGGGATACATCTTCATCGCTACCTTTTTTCTGACGGTAGCGCTGGTCTTTACTGTGCTGTTTTTTGCGTTCCAAAGAAAGGTCTCCTACATCTTTTTCATTCTGCTGTGTCTTTTTCATGTGCTGAAAATCATGATCAAATCAGATCAGGACTTTTTGTTGCTATCAGCATGGTGGGAAGACTTTTTTGTCAGGATGCATCATTATCCTTTCACTTTGGGTGGCATTTCATTGTTTGGTTTTTTGGTGTTTGAATTTGATTTGAAACCAAAAACGTGGTTGATCGGAGGATTCGCTGCTATGAGCATGATATTTCTTTGGGTTGAAATTCCTGCTTTTGGTTTGATAATATTTTCATCATTAGCGCTGGCATTCCTGGCTCTTAAAAATGATAGAGAAGGTGGAATTTATGCTTTAGTTGGATTGATTCTATTTGGAATAGTGACAAGACTTGAGTTTGTCCAGAACCTGGGAGTTGGTTATTACATTGGTGTAATCCTATTCGTTTTAACCATGACACTTCTTGTGGGCCAGAGAATTAAAAAGTCATTGAAAGAACAAAGAGAAGCCCAGATGAAATCAGTAACTCTGGAAAACCAATTGCTGAAAAGCACCATACAGCCACATTTCATCACAAACTCTTTGACCTCACTTCAGGAATTAATTGAAACTGATCCTAATCAGGCGAATAAGTTTATTGAGAGTCTGGCTGAGGAGTTTAGGCTCTTTAGTGAAATGGCCGATAATAAGTTGGTGCCAATAGCTCAGGAAATTGCTCTTTGTGATGCTCATCTTGAAATTATGAGTCAGAGAAAACAGGGAACATATAAGCTCGTTACTCAAAACATCGAAGGTAATGAGAAAATCCCTCCGGGTGTCTTTCACACCATCATAGAGAATGGACTAACTCATGGATTCAGAAAGAAACTTGATGGAGAATTTCTGTTGGAAAAGGAAAGCTCAAATGGTCATGTAATATACCGTTTAAGCAACAACGGAGATATTGAAGAATCCAGCAATGGCAATGGCACTGGTTTCAAGTACATCAAGAATAGATTAATGGAGAATTTTGGAAAGGAATGGTCATTGGATACCAGTAAGGCTAAGAACTCCTATCAGGTCTCAATAACAATTCCGGCATGAAGTTCTTAGTTCTGGAAGACGAACCTTTGATAGCCAAACGGCTTAAACGCATGATCGAAAATGCTGCAGGGGATAAAGCGTTTGAGACTATCGTTTTGCATCAACTGGATGAGGCAATAGAGCTAATCAAAACTCAGAAGATTGATCTCTGCTTTCTGGATCTCAATCTCAGTGGTAAAAATGGATTTGACCTTCTAACAAATGGCAATAACCACTTCCAAACTATTATTACCTCTTCTCACGGAGAAAAAGCTCTGGAAGCATTCAACTATGAGGTACTTGATTTTGTACCTAAACCATTTAAACCCGAAAGGCTCAAACAAGCACTGAATAGATATTTCAAGCAATACAGTGTTCAAAGCAATAGCCTGTTGGTTGAATGTAATGGCCAGCAAAAAGTAGTTGCGATAGATGATATTTCATATATCAAAGCAGCTGGTAATTACTCACAGGTAGAATGTATCAACGGTAAACAGCACCTCCACACAGATCCAATTGGGACTCTTGAAGAAAGGCTACAATCATGTTTTATTAGAGTTCACAAGTCATTTCTTGTGCCTCACAAGCAAATCGCTGGACTTAAAAATCATGGAGGTGGTAAATATGAGCTGGTCCTTAACTCCGAACAAACGCTACCAGTAAGCAGATCACAATATGCGAATTTGCAGGCCCTATTGAACAGTACCTAAGTGCAATTCAAATGTTCCTCGTGCACTTTATCAATTAATTTCATCCAAATTTCTGATCCATCCCGTGTTGAACCATAACCAACGCGAAATACATGGATCGGAGAAAATTACTACAACTAGGAAGCCTGGCAACTGCCGGAGTGTTCATGCCTTTGAGCTCTAAAGCACTAGTGCTTAATAAGGCTGTGCATACTAAGACCAGTGAGTTTGATAGAATTAGGCTCAATGCCAATGAAAACCCATATGGCCCATCAGAAAATGTAAAAAAGACAATTGCAGAATCACTTATGATGTCTAACCGATATCCGCACATTGAAAGTATCCCCAAGCTTA
Organism: bacterium; assembly: GCA_024743255.1. Classification (GTDB taxonomy): domain Bacteria; phylum Bacteroidota; class Bacteroidia; order Cytophagales; family Cyclobacteriaceae; genus JANSWY01. The sequence goes on from JANSWY010000001.1 coordinate 4,930, forward strand.
AATCTGAAATTGCTAAGCTGCATGGGGTAACAGAAGATATGATTCTAATTACTGCAGGTTCTTACCAGGCTTTAAAAATCATTGGCACAAGATTAAGTAATGGCACAGGAAACCATGTCGCTCCAGATCTAAGTTTCACCGTGCTGATGAGGCAAACCGAGAGAATGGGTTGTACCTGGAAGAAAATCAAAACTAACGATGATAAATCCATCAATCTCCAAAGAATGAGTGATGCTATAGATAGTGAAACACAATTTGTCTACATCACCAATCCAAACAATCCAACTGGACACTATATCAGCAGAGATAAGATTGTAGATTTCTGTCGATCCATTCCGAGCCAGCTGCCAATTATTGTAGATGAAGCCTACATAGAGTTTGTGAAAGGAGATGAAAGTGAATCGGTAGTTAGGCTATTGCAAGAACTTCCGAACCTTATCATCACCCGGACCTTTTCTAAAATATATGGATTGGCGGGATTGAGAATTGGCTATGCACTTGCCAAACCGGAATGGATTGAAGATTGGAGCACCTGGGACCAGGGAGGACAGTTGGGCGTATCTAACCTTTCCGCAAATGCAGCAATCGCAGCTTTACAGGATCATAAATTCCTTAAAAGCTCCAAAGTCAATATTGATAAAACCAGAAATCAATTCAGCAAAGAGTTAACGGATTTGGGTATCAAAGTATATCCATCCTGGACCAATTTCATGCTACTTGAATCAGGTAGCTTCCAGGAAAGATTGATTCCGAAACTGGAACATGCAAAAATCGATATCGGAATTGGCAGATCCGGTGTAATGACCAATCTGGCCAGGGTCAGTGTCGGAACTGATCAACAAATGAATCAATTACTAAACTTAATTAAATCAGTGATATGAAAACAGCAATTTTTTTCATGGTAGTGCTCTTCACAAACCCAAGCATTGAAGACGAAAAAGAGGCTATCTCCACCACCTTAAGTTACTATATGGATGGTGGAACCAACAGAAGTTTTGAGACCTTGCAAAAAGCCTTTCACCCAGATGCGATCATGACGATCAATAATGAAGAGGGTTTGAAACAAGTTAATGCGAGAGAGTTTTTCTCAAAAATGAAACCAGGTGATCCTTTGAAAAGAACCTGCAAAATTGTGAGCATAGATATAGAAGGAACAACCGCGGTTGCCAGACTTCATTTAGAAGACGACAGAAAGATCTTCCATGACTTCATGACGCTTTTGAAAGTGGACGGCACTTGGGTGATTGTCAATAAAAGCTTCTATACAGAATATAAAAATTAGTCCCTTCGATTGGTGAGATGAAGTAATGAGGGTAGAACTATTAGATCTGCGAGTAAGGCAAGGAATAGAGAAGCACTTATAAGCAACCCCGTAGTTGCATTAGAATGGAATGATGAGAAAATCATTGTTCCAAATCCACCAATCAGGATTAATGAAGTGATAATGATGGCTTTTCCAGTAGAATTAGTAGCAATTTCAATCGCCTGCTGGAAAGGCTTCTTTCTTTTAAGTTCAGTATGAAATCTGGTAATGAAATGAATACTGTCATCCACCGCGATCCCAAAAGCGATAGTAAATACCACCGCTGTTGACTTATTCAACGTAATTCCCAAAATCACCAATAACCCGAGCAACATAACTATCGGCAAAATATTAACTCCTAGTCCGATCAGCGCAATTTTAAAAGACCTGGTAGTTAAAATCAGTATGATGAAGATAATCCCAAATGCTCCAAGCAAGCTGTAGAACAAATAGCGAGTAATATTTTCATTACTTCTGTCCAAAAAAATGCTTTCTCCACTAATCCTGACTTGCATTTGGCTCTGATCAATATGTGAACCCAAAAATCTCTGCAGTACTGAAATCTTTTGATTATTGACTTTACTTCCCCAATCATTTGATTTCACCATAATCTGAGTGAATCGATGATCTGGTGTAATCACAGCATGTAATACAGATTTTGGCTCAAAGTTTCGGAATTCATCTATCAACCGATTCCTCACATCTTCTCTTTCAGGGATAACAAACCGATCAGGAGCTCCTCTGTAATGCATCCGGTTATACCTTTTGGCCAAGGTGGCAAATCCATAGGCACTCCTCACATCCAATGAATCCTCAATAAATGTTTCTATTTCATTCAACTTCAATAAGATGTCCTGGTCCAATAAATGATATGGTTCGTGGATAGTGATGAATAAATTCAAATCCCTAATCCCAAAGAAATTTGACTCAAAAAACTCCAATGATTCGCTCAGGGGATCGTCCGAATCCAGGTCTTCATATATATAGGCGTCTACTTCATTTTGCATTCCGAGATATGTAAAGAAAATAAGTAGAAATGAAGCAATAATAGTGGTTAGAGTAGGTTTTTTACTTACAATCTCACCTGCTTTATTAAGCAGCCTATTAGTTGCGATTGTTGTTTGCGGTTGCTTTTTAGCCACGAATCGTATCAATTCCGGAAGCAACAATAAGGTCAAGATATAGGCAACAATAATCCCAAGTGACACAACCAGTCCGAATTGAATGAATGGAAGAACACCAGTAAAAACTAAACTCAAAAATCCGATGGAAGTGGTAAGTGAAGTGAGTAGTAGACTTCTATTTAAATCAATATATGTTCGCTTCAGTCTCTCCAGCTTCGACTCAATTTCTTCTTCATTGAACCTTGTGAAAACATGTATTAGGTCACTCATGGAAATGATGGCAATGATGGATGGAATAGATACAGTAAGTAGATTGAGGTTACCTCCAATGGTAGCTAAAAACCCAAGCGTAATAAGAACCGATACTCCAATGAAAATTCCTAATATGACCAATATTGAAAAGGAGCGATAAAAGATATAAACACAGGCCGTGATTAGTATCAAACCAACAATAGTCAAAGTGATTATCTCAGTCTTTAGTTTGTCTTCAAATTCGGCTTCCGCTAATTGATATCCATATGTGTAGTACTTATAAAATCCCTGTGCCTTTATAATCTGGTTTAACCTATCACTAAAGCCATCAGGTAACTTATCATCAATAGTCACATAAATACAAGCGGACTTCCTGTCTGGTGATACAAACTTTGGGTAAACATCAGGATACTTAAAAAATTGTGTAGTGTCTCGCTTGAATCTATCTACATTTCTCAGATCTATAAATGGTTTTTCTCTTATTCCAGTTAGTGTTTTAATGTAGTTCTTTAAACTGACCAAAGAAGCCGTATTAGTGACTCCCTCAATAGACTTAATGGCTGTTTCAAAAGAGTCAATCTTATTTAGGAAGTTGTTTGAGAATATTGAGTTGGGATGCTGAATTCCAATAATGATTAGTTCATCACCATGGCTAAACTGAGATTTAGCGGAATCATAAAACTGAATATCCGGATCATTTTTGGGGAAGAAGTCTGCGAACTTATAGGAGTAACTTAGCTTGCTTGCCTGATAAGTGGAAAATATTAAAACAACCACCAAGGCTATGAAAAATAAGATTCGCTGATTTCTATTTAGTATCAAGCTGCTGCTCTGTTTGCCTTGTAGTGATGGAAAGCAGATAAACAAAATACTATTCCGATTCCCGCTACCATCATCAATATAAATGCCAATGCGTGATAATTTTCCAACTGGTAAGTAAAATAGGCAGATATTGAAAAATACACCAGGCAAACCAATTCAATCACAGAAATGGAATTGAGATTCCATTTGACATACGATTTCTTTTTGAAGCTGTCTTTTTGGTCTACAATATTGAATTTGGGAGTCCTGACAAACGGTGACTTCTTACCAAGATAACCTTCAATAACACCAATTGCGTTGTATATCGAAATCCCCATAGAAAATGTAATGAAAACAGGATATGCAAACAGAATTAAAACACATTTCCACCAAGGGCAATTTTGGTTGGCAACTATGTTTGCCGTAAAGTAGAAAAACAGCAACAAGAAAAATGAAACCTGAAATATTGACAAAAACCCCAGCAATACAGACATCTCTGCATATTGATTAATACAATATTGAATAGGCATCAACAAAATAGCCGCAAATAGCATACAGACCCAAATAAAGCTATTAGTGAGATGAAAGAACGCGTGAATCTTAGTCGAGGCTTTAAGGTGCTTAGCTTTCATCACTTTGCCAAGATTCTTCCGCATACACTCAGCTGCTCCTTTTGACCATCGAAATTGCTGAGATTTAACCGCATTCATTTCCGCAGGTAATTCTGCAGGTGTAACTACATCCTCCAAATACTTAAAAACCCATCCTTTCAACTGAGCACGGTAGCTTAAATCCAAATCCTCAGTAAGCGTGTCACCTTCCCATCCTCCAGCATCGTCAATTGTCTCTTTTCTCCAGATTCCAGCGGTACCATTAAAATTTATGAAATGAGAGTTAACATTCCTTGCCGTTTGCTCAATAGTAAAATGAGCATTCAGAGCAAATGATTGCAGCTTGGTAAGAAGTGAATAATCCTCGTTGATATGTCCCCATCTGGCTTGAACGACTCCCACCTTTTCATCATGAAAATAAGAAAGCGTCTTCTGCAAGAAATCTGGCTTTGGAAGAAAATCGGCATCAAAAATTGCGATGAACTCCCCTTTTGAAATCTCCATACCATACTTCAGAGCACCTGCCTTGTAGTCCTTCCTGTCCTGCCTTCTTATATGAGTTATGTCAAACCCTTCACTCTTATATTCCTCAACTATGTCATGCACCAATGGCACAGTTTCGTCTGTAGAATCGTCCAATATCTGTATCTCCAGCAAATCACGGGGATAATCTATTGCAGTAATAGCATCCACCAGTCTTCTAATGACATATTTCTCATTATATATAGGCAACTGAACTGTTACTACTGGCATATTTGAATGATCAAGTTCTTGATAACTATGCTTCTTCCGCTTAAAAAGATAAATAAGCGTGTTATTGGCCTGTGATAGGCTAAACACCAGAATAAAGGATAGAAAAACGATATACATAGCTGCAATTATCCAATGCATTATCTTCTGGCGATTTGAAGGTTTTGTAAATAAGAATTGATCTTTTCAGCATAATACTCATGCGCCTTTGCATTTGGATGAGTGTCATGGGGGAGGTGATTATATTCCTTTTTATGTGTTGGGAGTCCCATGTACAATGTAGAAAGGCCCTTTGAATTGAGTTCAGTTAGAATTTCTCTTGTAATATCCTGATCAGTGATACCAGTTACAATCAATTGAATATCATTTTGATCACAATAGCTTTGAATTAGCTGAAATAAGGCTACTGTAGCATCTATTGGTTTCAAATTTTTGGAATTCCATTTTTCAGAAGTTGTCTGAATGGCGTTCACTAATGCAGACCAATTTCTCCCTGGAAAATCCTTGTGCAAGGTGGACCAATTTTCTTTTCTAAAATCCAATTTATCATTCAGTAATCTAACATAAGGAAAATTAGCCTGACTCATATTTGTTTTATCATCACCCATTGCTCTATGGTATGCGATCCCCAAATGCAATCGATATTGGGGCGAAAGTACATTCCTGTCAATATGAAAATCAGCAAAGTTAAAAAGCGCCAAATCCGGCTTTTTCCCGTTATCTACAAGTTCTTTCAATTGTAAATACCCTTGCACATTTCCATAGGAGGGAACTGCAAAACTAGTGACGTTGAACTCATCCAACTGATCGTTCAACAATGCAGCTAAAACGTCATCATCATTTTCACCGATCCCATAGGTATAGGAGCAACCAAAAATGGCAAGATCTTTCTTTGATGAATCATACAAGCTGGTGGAGTATGTCCTTATGAAATGCTCGGAATGCGTTACTTCATAGGTCAGTGCTCCATTCATAGTAACCTCAAAATGGCCTGGATTCAATGTGATTCCTAAGTCATCATCCGCAATAAGGCAGTTTTCCGGGCTACTAGTAATCGAAAAGTCTGTGATTCTGTAAGGACGGAATCCTGCTATCCAGAGTAGGGCCTCTAGCAATAGTGGAATAGTTATTAATAGGAATAGCGTATACTTTAATTTCTTCTTCACTTCCCGTTTTTCGAACTTGCTGGATAATTCGTGATTACGAATCTAATTATTTTGAATCCCTTTAAGAAATTAAAGATTCAATATTCCTGTTCTGATAGGTTTCAAAAAAAATCAATGCTCTAACACCCTATCAATCAGTTGTGTACAACAATTATTGAATATCTTCACAACCAAATTTCAACTGTTTGGGTCTATGCTAGGAAACCAAACTATTCACTTAATTAAATACGTATGAAACTCAGACCTATTAAAATGCTATTAAGCATTTCCGCATTATTGGTATGCCTTTACTCTTGTGGTGTGGTAGAATCAGAAGATGTGGTACCAAGTGAACTAGTTACGGACTACACACTAATCTATTCAGAAGTTTTCGACAGAACGGAAGCTTGCGCAAGTATCAGGACGCGGGGTAATCAATTCGAAAGCGAAGATGTTAACCTAAATCCTCCTAGCCATGTCAGTTTTAATCTGGAATGCCTGGAAACCGAAATTGCATCAGACGAATATTGTGCTGACTTTGACGGGTACGTTGATGAAGGGGTATTCAGATTCGCTCTTTCAACCAATAACCGCTCTGGTGAACTGCAGTATGATAATGCTGTTATATTGCAGCCAATCCAAGTCTCAGACCTACAACCAATTGTCAGAGGTCAGCCCTATGAATTTCAATTGGTTGGAACTTCACTTAATGTGGGAGATGAGATTGAGATTGAAATTAATTCCCGTATCACTTCCATTACTATTCAGGAAAACAATCAGCCTATCTCTATTGGAGGATCTGATACCAGCGTTATTCCTGGAGATAATGTACGTGTATTAATCAGAAGAACAACCAGAATAGAGTCCATAAACACTCCTGCAGAAGGATCTATTACAACCACTTATGAGGCTGAACAATTCTTTGCTGTCCAATAACCATCTAAAAACCGAAACAAATGAAAAAGTATCTATTCTTAATCTCAATGATTATTTTCCTGTTGCCGGATGTGTATTCTCAGGAAGCAAGTAGAACAACTGTTGGATCTGCTGTTCACATTGGAATTGGTAATGATTTTAAGCCAGATAATGGAAGTGTCTACACCAATAGAAGTTATGGTGCAGTTACTGCAGGAGCCGAAGTATACGCTGTAAATGGTATTATGAAATACAGTGCAGTATTCTTTAATACTTCCGAGTTTCTAACAACCGCTACAGCAGAACCCAACCATATTTTCAACCAATATGCTTTCATGATGGGTAATACCTTCGGTAATAACCTTAAGCTGCACTACCAGGTTGGAATTGGTGGAGTATTTGGAAGAAAACGTGGGGATACCATTATACCATGTGAAGGAAGCTTCAATGAGTATCATCGCATAAGATACAAAGCAATTGGGTTTCCCATAAGAGCGGGATTCCGATGGACTGCAGGTCCGAAGTTTGCTTCCGGAATTGACTTAATCGCTAATTTCAACCCAGAAAGCACAATGTGGGGAGTGGTTATCTCTTTTGAAATGGGACAACAGCATTAGAATCAGTGAACAATAATTATTACACCAGGAATTGGCTTTAATTGTCGATTCCCGGTGTTTATAACAGACTATATTAAATACTCACAGGAAGAAATAAAAAAGAAGTGTTCTATTGAACACCCCTTTTTACACACACTCTACCACCGTTAGATTCACTTTAATTGTTGTGGAATCTACTCGCTTTATTGTTTTATTATCTTCTTAGTAATTACACGTCCATCAAACTCTATCGTGAGCAGATACATTCCTTCAGGATATCCAGACATATCAATTTGAAACAGCCTGGTAGTAATGGGTTTCAATTGTAGTTTCCCATTTATATCTGTCAGAGTAATACTCACTTCTACCTCAGTGGAGATCTCCAGCATATTAATTACAGGGTTGGGATAAATATTCAATTGGATTTCTTCTTCCACATTCAGCGGATTTTGACCTTCTTCTACACGGATGGTCCAATTTTGATTGGTGATGCCATCTTCAGCAGTAACAGTTATGATTACATCATTAGTAAAATCAATTGTTGTTCCGCTTGGTGGATTACTTGTAGCACCTTCTGATAAAGCAAATAGAGGAGTAAGATTGGTGATATCAGTTCCAAATTCTACTGTTGCCTCAATAGTATGAGTTACCGCATTTATTTCAACCTCCTCAGCTTGCCCACCAAATGCAAATTCTATAATATCCGTACCCGTTCCAGGTGCTTCATCAACAGAAACCACAACTTGCCATTCCTGAGTGTCGACACCATTCTCTGCTGTTACGATAATCAAAACTGAACTGCCAAAATCTATATTTGTCCCACTTTCAGGGTCACTTGATGCACCATCGGAAAGGGTAAAAAAGGCAACCAGATTTGCAAGGTTTGTTCCAAACTCAACAGGAATTTCAATGGTATGATCAACATCATTAATTACTGCATTCTGAGATTGCTCTGCTAAAACAAAACTTAGTATATCCGTTTCATCGCTTGCATTTTCATTAAACTCTTTGACATCTACCGTCCAATCTTGAGTGGTTGTTTGGTCCTCCGCCTCTACAGAAATGATCACTGGATTTGTAAAGTCGATTAATGAACCACTTACAGGGTCACTAGTGGCTCCTTCTGACAGGGTAAATACGGGGGATAAACCAGTAAGATCTGTTCCGGATGCAACAATAATGCTAACCGTGTGATCATTCAGATCAATTATTGCCTCATTGATTTGTTCTTCAACTACAAAAGACAAAATATCTGTATCTGTGTCAGGATCTTCCCCATCTTCGCTCACGGAAATAGTCCATTCCTGAGTTGTTACACCATCCTCTGCTGTAACTGTTATTATTCCGGTACTACTAAAATCAAAACTTGATCCAGACTCTGGGTTGCTGGTTGCTCCTTCAGAAAGAGTAAAGGTTGGTATCAAATTGGTAAGATCAGTTCCGAAATCTACTTCAATACTTATAGAGTGATTTTCTGTATCAATTATCGCGTTTCCAGTTTGTTCATCGAGCAAGAAGCTTAATATATCGGTTTCTGTATCTGGAGTTTCGCTATCAATGTTTACGGTAACTGTCCAATCCTGAGTAGTCACTCCATTTTCAGCAATAACAGTAATGACTACTAAATCTGTAAAATCAACATTGGCACCACTTTGTGGATCACTGGTTGCGCTTTCAGAAATTGTAAAAATTGGTATCAAATCATTTATTGAAGTACCAAATTCAACTTCAATCTCTACAGTATGATTAACAGCATCAATTGAAGCTGGTCCCGTTTGTTCATTGAATTCAAAAGACAATATATCTGTCTCATTGTTTAATTCTTCAAAAACGTTGATACTCCAGTCTTGTAAATCAATTCCATTTTCAGCGCTTACTGAGATAATTACCTCATTGGTAAAATCTAATGCAACACCGCTTTCTGGGTTACTGGTAGCACCATTTGATAAAGAAAACGTTGGAACTAATTCTGTAAAGTCAGTACCTCTTACAACAGTAATATTTATACTGTGCTCATCAAAATCGATCTCAGCTGCCCCGGTTTGTTCTGGCAGCTCAAAAGATAGTATATCGGTTTCCGGGCTTAACGCTTCTGAAACTTCAATTGTCCAATCCTGGGTATCAATGCCATTTTGTGCCGTGACCAGTATAGCTACCTCATCAGAAAAATCAATAACGTTACCACTTTCGGGATTACTAGAGGCTCCTTCTGATACAACAAATGTTGGAACAAGCTCAGTCAAATCTGTTCCAAATTCAACTTCTACCTGTACCGTATGATTGGTAAAATCAATATCAGCCTCACCAGTTTGTTCTGGCACAGTAAAACTGATAATATCTGTTTCTGTATTTAGTGCTTCAGAAACTGTCACAACCCAATCCTGATTAGTTTCTTCATCCTCAGCTGTTACAGAAATGGTTACATCCTCTGTAAAGTCAATGGAAACACCACTTTCCGGGTCACTGGTTGCTCCAAACGAAAGGTTAAAGGATGGATTCAAATTGGTCAAGTCAGTTCCAAATCCAACTTCAAGCGCGACAGTGTGATCTTCTGAATTAATAATTGCATCTTCTGTCTGTTCATCTAATTCAAAAGACAATATATCCGTTGCTGTGTTGGGTGCATCAGTAACGGTTATTACCCAATCCTGATTACTTCCACTTTGCGCAGTAACAGTTAAGGTAACAGGGTTTGTGAAATCAATGGTGTCTCCACTATTTATATTACTTACTGCTTCATCAGAAAGAGTAAATGTTGGAGCCAGGGAAGAAACATCTGTTCCAAATTCCACTTCAGCTACTACAGTATGATCTTCAAGATTAATCTCAGCATCTATTGTTTGTTGCTCCAGTATAAATGACAATATATCTGTTGCATCATTAATCACATTTATTGTGACAGTTTCGGATGATGTAAACTCACCATCAGTTGCTTCTAAAGTGATCTCAAATGTTCCAAGTTGATCTCTGGAAGGAGTCCATGAAAAAGTACCTGTTGAAGCGCCTAATTCCATACCGTCTATTTGCGAATTCTCTGAAATGCTGAAGGATATCTCATCATTTTCAGGATCATTGGCATTAACAGTAAAAGTAAGCTCGCTTTCAGCAATGGTGCTCTGCTCGGATATTTGCTCGATGACCGGAGCTTCATTGACATTATTAATTGTGATTGTGACTTCATCGGTAGTTGTTCTAACAGTTTCAACATCATCACTAACTTCAATAGTTAGAGTATAAACTGCTTGTTCTTCAAAGTCAATTCCAGTAGTTGTGGTAATTTGTCCATTACCATCAATTTCAAATAATCCGTCATCATTACCTGAAATAATCTCATAACTCAGAGTTTGAAATAAATCTGCATCGGTAGCCTCAACATTACCAGCTAGGGTACCTGAACTGGAATTCTCATCGATAGCATTACCGGTCACATTAGTGATTACAGGATTAAACTCGTTAACATCATTGATATTGATCGTGATTTGCTGGATTGATTCAACATTTCCTAAACCATCATCAGCCGCACTTACTTCAATTACAAATTGCTGATTTTGCTCAAAATCGATAGTTACTCCATTATCAACTTCCAATTCACCAGAGTTTGATCCTATTCTAAACAAGTTCTCCTCATTCCCTGAAATAATGCTATATCTTGAAATACCATCATTATCTTCAGCAACTACAGTACCTATCAGAGCTCCTGATTCGGCATTTTCATTTATGCTAAATGTGCTGACACTCGTAAAAACTGGAGAATCTGGATTGGAGAAAATATCAATAGTAATCTCAGCTGCGTCTGAGAATTCTCCATCACTTACTTCAACTGTTAGTGTAAAACGAGGTGTCGAAATTGGGTCTATTAAACCTGGGCTTTCAACCAATAATTCACCTGTACTCTCATCTATTGCAAAGACTCCAAGTTCATTTCCAGCAGTTATAGAATAGGACAACTGGTCATTTTCAGGATCCTGCCCTTGTAATGTTCCGATAATAGTTCCACTTTCAAGAGATGATGCGATATCAATATCTCTATTATTAAGAGATGGAGACTCATTTAAATCATTGAGTTGAACAGTAATTGTTTTCAATGTTCTTAAGTTACCATCTCCATTATCCGTAGCAGCAACTTCAATTTCAATTGCTGGAGTATTTTCAAAATCCAGATCAGCTTCAGCTCCAACAAATAGTTGTCCATCCTGGGTCAAGAGAAAATCAATTGACGAACCATTGTTCTCCAAAGAAAGTGTGATCTGGTCTCCATCTGCATCACTAGCTTCAACCTGACCGATAAATGTACCAACAGGGCTGTTTTCATCTACTGGAAGAATATTTGTGCTAATGATTGGAGAATTATTAGTAGTTACTTCTACTGTAATGGCGTTACTTCCCGATAGATTAGGGCTGCCATTGTCAGACACCTCAATAGTTAGATTATAGGTACCAGCACCATTGTCAGCAAGTAGGAGAGAATTTGCAATTGAAATTTCACCCGTGTTTTCATCGATTATAAAAATATCACTGGCGTCAGAATTTGTGATTTCAAAGCTATAAGATTGACCTTCATCCTGATCGTCAAATGAAACAGTTCCGATAACTGTCCCATTACTACTTTGATCACTAATGATGAGTGTAGTCCCTGTTACAACAGGAGCTTCATTAATATCATTTAAATCTATTGCAATTGTTTCTGTTGCCTGTAAACTAGCTACAGCATTGTCTTCAATGGTTACCTCTAAAAAGAATCTGTTCTTTGTTTCAAAATCCAGTTGAGCAGCATCTGCTACAATGAGGTCTCTTGTAAGAGGATTAACCGCAAAAGCACCATCCTGTGAGTTGAATCCAACAATATTCACTACATCACCATCTGGGTCAGATACTGAAAGTGAACCTAACACAGATCCGTTTGTAGTATTTTCATCTACAACGAATTCCGTAAGATTGAATACAGGTGGTGCATTGTCAATGATATCAATTGTTAAAGTAATTTCTGAATTCAATTCACCTGGACCTTGATCAGCTGATCGGAATGTTAGATCAAAAGCCGTCGTAGAAGATGCTTGTAAAGCAGCTGCGTTTGCTATTGTGAGTTTGCGAGAATTATCGTTGTACGCAAATATGCTTTCATCATTTCCACTTATCAATGAAGTAACTTGAGAATGACCTTGTGGGTCTTCTGCTATCAAGGAATCAATGACTACTCCACTCTCAGTTGTACGACTGATTGATAAAGAACCAACTCCTGCATTATCAAAGGAAAGGACAGCTGGGGTATTAGGGCCATCATTCACGATTATCGTAAAAGTGCCTTCATCTTCCACATCATCATTCCAGATCTGTAATCTATAGTCAGTATTTGGGGTAACATCAAGGTTGGTTTGCCCATTAGCGTTTTGGTCACAAATAGTTGTGTTTCCTCCGCATTCTTCATATGCTGCAAGTCTGAAATCTCTAGCGGCGGTAAGAGGTCCATCATCATCTGTATCCACTCCAGCAAGTGTAATTCCTACCCTTACATTTGGACCTGAATTGAATGTGTACCAAACATCATTGATTGATCCAAAAATATCACAGTTTACTTCTCCACTGAAGAGTGCGGCACTCGTGTTGTTACCGTTGGTAGGTGTTCCTTCTCCCTGCGCAAACACGGTCAAGACTTCAGCAGTCTCACAATCATCGTTTGCCGGAAGTTCAGGTGTAGGTTCACTGGTTATTGCCAGTTCAAATTCTCCAATTGCATTACTAAACCCATCTAATAATATCAAATATTCTTCACCAACTTCAGAGTTAAATCCTAGTCTTGACTGGAAACCAGAACCTCCACATTCACCTGGTATTCCGGCATCATCATTTCCGGCAACACAGATTAACCCATTATCACAAGAACCGGTAAAAAGGCTTAGTGATGTATCACTGAAGGAGTTAGGAGAGCACGTATTTAAAGTGATAGTTTCTCCATTTCCAACTATCCGATACCAGACTCCTAGTCCAGTATTGTTAGAACCACAATCCGGTGCGATACTTGCGTCACTTGTGGCAAAAGTGGTATTGCCTGTAACTACACTATTTACAAATACTTCGATTGCATTGCTACATAAGTCATTTTCAGGAGTCAGGTCATTTACCGTAACGGTCCATTCCTGTGTTGTTGTCCCATCTTCTGCTGTTACTAAATAGGTTTCGTTAGCATCTGACAAATCAATTTCTTCACCGCTTCCTGGTGTGCTCGTTGCACCTTGCGAAAGTGTGAAATCCGGAGTTACCAGAAATTCAGATGGAATAGCAGCATCAAAAGAGACTTCATGGGTGTCATTATTGATATTCACATTACTTCCAGTATCTGGAGTGAATGTTAAGATATCTGTATCTGATGATGCAGTAGCCGCATTGACAATAGTGACAGTCCACATCTGGAAAGTACTGTCACTTGACAAAATTTCATATACTACAGGATTGCTAAAATCAGCTGTCTGACCTGATTGAACTGAAGTCGCTGAGAAGATGGCCCCATCTGAAAGCGTATACTCTGGACTTAAACCAGTTAAATCTGCACTATTAAGTACTGTAACTTCTGCTGTATGTGATGCAACATCAATTACCTCATTCCCTACTTCAAGGCCGGGAATATCAATTGCCAAAATATCGTTTTCTGAAGAACAGATTGCTCCTTCATCATTAATCGTCCATTCACTATTAGTCTCTAATTCTGTTACTGCATCAGCTCCAAAACAATGGCCAATGCCGGAAGCACCTAATGTTACTCCGGTTTGAACTTCTTGTGCAGCCCAGTCAATTAAAATTCTGTCGTAGAATTGCGTACTAAGTGCAGATTCATTAAACATCTCACCCATGTTAGTGACTTTACCAATGTCCCACCCACTGATGTCACTATTAAATGAAGTACCTCTGAACATCCTAAACATGTCTGTGACTTTTCCCACTTTCCATTGGCTCAGATCTCCATTAAAGGCAGTAGCCAGGTTGAACATCCTGTTCATGTTGGTGACATTTTCCACGTTCCATTGACTGAGATCACCTTTAAAAGATGATGCCTGAGTAAACATGAAACTCATGTCCATAACATTCTCAATGTTCCATTCACTGACGTCACCGTTAAATGAGGTCGTATTTTGAAACATTCTATGCATAGTAGTCACCTGACTTAAGTTAGGAACATCTTCTGCACTAAATGCGACACCTGGCCAGTCTCTAAAGGAACTTTCAAAACTTCTCCACTCAATGTCTCCCCATTGAATTACATCCAGTAATGTAGGTTCAAAATAACCGATGAAATGAGGGAATTCACCAATGATTTCAAGTGTGACTTCATTTTCATTTGGGAATGTCGAAAAAAGTTGCTCATCATCAGTAGTCAAAGATCCGATCTCCAGCACTACTCCATTTTCATCTTTCCATTGGTAACTAAAGTCGTAATCAAAGTCACTATTAAATTCAAGGAACAAAAAGAAATCATCTTCTTCATCTTCATCTAATTCTGGTTGCCATGATGTAATAAATGGTTGAACAAGTTGCACCGTAACTACCCAATCCTGAGTAGTGACTCCATCCTCCGCTGTGACCGTGTAAGTAACAGGGTTAGTAAAGTCCTGAACAGTGATGGCCAGTGGCGAAATACTCGCACCTCCTTGTACGGTAACCTCAGTAAGCAATGAAGTGACATCTGATCCTTCCGCGACAAGTATATCAACTGTATGCACATCAGGATCAATTTTTACACTTGATAATACTCCAGTTAAATTAAACCCGGATATGTCTGTGTCATTGTTTAGAATAACTGAAATAGTCCAATCCTGAGTAGTCGTTTGGTCTTCAGCCGTAACTGTATAAGTTGCTGAGCCGGATGTCAGATCTATCGTCCCACCACTCGCAGGGCTTATAGTTGCACCTAGAGATACGGTGAGTTCAGGAGTAATGCTTGTGAGTACTCCTTCCGAAATAAGTCTAAGAATGATTTCATGATTCACATTATCAATAGTTGTTTCTTCTACTTGATTACTTTGTGAATCGAATGTTAGAATATCTGTTTCATCGGATAAGCTAGCGGCATTTGTTACCGTTACGGTCCAATCCTGAGTGGTACTATCGGAAGAAACTACTTCATAAACAACTGGGTCCGTGAAGTCTTGAATAACTCTTGATATCGGATTAATTGATGCACCTGCGGATATTGTGATTTCAGGTGCAAGTTCTGTCAATTCAGCAGAATTCAATATGATAGCTGATACCGTGTGATTCGCATTGTCAATAACTGCATCACTGATCTGAGCACCTGGTATTTCAAAAGTGATAATATCTGTTTCAGAGGAACACAATTCTCCGCTATCATCGATAGTCCAATTATTGATTTCCTCCAATTGTTCTTTGGCGGCATTACTGAGACATCTGCTTAGACCTAATGCTCCCAGCGTAACATCATTTCGTACATCCTGGGTTGCCAGGCTGATCAGAAACTTATCATAATGCTGAACACTCATTCCAGAATTTGACAGCATATTTGACATATTGGTCACCTTGCTGAAATCCAAGCCACTGATGTCCTGATCGAAATTGGTTGCATCTCTAAATGTATTCACCATTCTGGTGACATTACTTACATTCCATTCGCTGATATCTCCATTGAATCCAGAACCTACAAAGGTAGATTCCATATTAGTGACATTACCTACATTCCAATTGCTGATATCACTATTAAAACTGGGGCAGGTATTAAACAACCCTTGTAGCGTCCTGATTTGACTCATATCCCAGTCGCTCAAATCAGCATTGAAATTAGGGTTATCGCTGAATGCCCTGAACATATCAGGTCCTTGGCTCAAATCAGGTGTGTCAGTAGCACTAAAATCATTGCCTGTCCAGTTCCTGAAACTTTCTCTCATACTTATCCATTTGATGTCACCCCATTGATTAACATCAATTAGCTGATCCTTTGGATAGCCAGTGAAATGTGGAAACGTTCCAGTGATTTCAAGTGTGAATTCACCTGATGCAAGGTCAGTGATAAAATCTTCATCTGAATTGTGTCTTCCGAATGCTACGATTTGACCATTGCTGTTTCTCCAAATAAAGTTGAAATCATAATTTTCTCTTTCATTGATTGAGATATTTAATTCTCCTCCCAGCGAATTCCAAGAGGTGATAAATGGACGTTGTATAATTGCAGAAACTGTCCAGTCTTGCGTGGTTACTCCATCCTGTGCTATTATTGTATAGATCACATCAGTCGAAAAATCCTGTACCTGGCCAGAACCAGGAGTCACGCTAGCAGCCCTTGAAATTTCGAAGGAAGGTGTTAGAGCTGTTAAATCATCACCTGCATTGAAGAATATAAAAATTGTATGGTTATTCAGGTCTATGAATGACTCACCAACCTGCCCTGATAATCCAAACGATTCAAAATCAGTTTCCTCGCTTAGCAACACATTGGCACTTACTATCCAGTCCTGGGTGGTAATTCCATCTTCCGCAGTTACTGTATATGTAAATGGACCATTATTGAAAGCGATTTCCTCATCGCTTTCTGGTGAAACAGTTGCATTGTCTGAGATAGTTATTTCCGGAGTAATGTTGATAAGTTCTGCAAATGGTTCTAAAGTAAGCTCAATTGTATGTGCGTCTGCATCAATGGTTACATCTTCTACTTCACTATTATCTAATTCGAATGAAACAATATCTGTTTCGGTGCTTGCGGGTATCAATGTTGCCGTCCATATCTGAGTAGTGGTACCATCTTGTGCAGTTACGGTATATTCTATGGAATTTGTTCCGGACAGTGTGAAATCACGAGCTGCACCACTCAAAGGGTCGATAGTAGCTTCTCTTGATACTTCAACGGTCGGAGTGAGCTCATCGATACCCAGTACAAATGGATATTTCAAAGTGATCCTGTGCAAATTCGAATTGATTTCAGTTTCTCCAATTTGTCCTGGTATTGAAAATACCGTAATGTCTGTCTCTTCACTTGGCAGTACATTGGTGTTGACAATCCAATCCTGCGCGGTGGTACCATCTTCTGCGGTTACTGTATATGTGAAGCTACCGGTACTCATGTCAATCGCTTCTCCACTTATTGAGTTCACTGTTGCTCCCTGAGAGATCGTAAATTCGGGAGTAATATCAGCAAGAGACCCAAATGGAATCAAATTCAAGGTGATCAAGTGATTTACCTCATCTAAATCAATTGAAACTATAGAATCTGATCCAGCAGAGTTTTCTGTAAGGTTAAATGTCAGGATGTCCGTTTCAGTCAGAGCGACAGTTTCCTGAGTGACGGTCACAGTCCAATCTTGCGTGGTTATACCATTTTCAGCGGTTACGGTATAAATAATTGGGGAGGTAAAATCCTGAACTGTATTGGATGCAGGAATTGCAGTAGCGCCAGGAGATAATGTAATGATTGGAGTAAGATCAGTAACATTTGCACTCTGGATCACACTAAGCGTGATTGTGTGGTCTGTAGTATTGATTACTTCATCAGTTGCCTGGAATTGGGATATTTTAAAAGACACAAAATCTGTTTCATCCAAACAAACCTGTGTATTTGCATCATCGATTGTCCAGCCATTGTCGATGAGAGATTGTCTGGCAGTTGCTGACTTACAAAAGGTAAGTTCCGATGCACCAAATGCTATATCTGGAGTAGAATCATCTACTTGTGGTGCCCAGCCAATCAAAGTCTGATCGTAGTTCTGAGGGGTAAGTCCTGATCCATTAAACATTTCATCCATATTGGTCACCTGAGGGATAGCCCATGCACCCAGGTTCTGGTTAAAATCCTGTGCACGAAAGAACATTCTGCGCATGTTGGTAGTAGCCTCCAAGGTCCAGCTACTGATGTCTTGATTAAAACGTGAGTCCAGAAACATATCACTCATATCAGTTACTTTTCTGACGTCCCAGTCACTGATATCCTGATTAAAAATCGTTGGGGTGCCAGCATTGGTACCACGGAACATTAAAGACATATTGGTCACATTGCTTACATCCCAGTTGCCAATGTCTTGATCGAAATTTCTTGTTTCTCGGAACATATTGGCCATATTGGTTACACTCCCAACATTCCAGTCTCCGATATTGCCATTGAATGCTCTGGCATTCCTAAACATCGACAACATATTACGTACATTTCCAACATTCCAATCGTTCAGGTCTGAGTTAAATGCCAAGGCATTAGCAAACATTCCTTGCATGTTTGTAACATTTTCGACATTCCATTGATTGAGTTCTCTATTGAAAGTATTGGTATTGAAGAACATGTCTCTCATGTTGGTTACATTTCCAACATCCCAGTTGCCTATATCACCGTTAAAGGCCTCTGCATCATCAAACATTCCTTGCATATTCGTCACATTAGAAACATTCCAGTTATCCAGATCAGAATTAAATGCCCTTGCTTGTCTGAACATCTGAAACATACTGGTGATGTTGCTTACATCCCATCCATTCAAGTTGGAGGTAAACCTGAAAGCTCCACGAAACATTCCAGATAAACTGGTTACGTTTTCATTGATCACCCAACTGCTAAGATCTGCGTTGAAGTTCTGAGCTCCAGCAAACATTTGAGATATACTGGTTGCATTACTAATATTCCAACCACTGATATCAGAGTCGAAAGCTCTGGCTCCTCTGAACATGTCTCTCATATCCTGAATATTACTTACATCCCAAGCACTTAGGTCTGAGCTAAAAGATCTGGCGTCAAAAAACATTTGAAATGTGGTTGTTGTATTGGAAAGATCAGGCACATCTGTTGCACTAAAGCTGACTCCCGCCCAATTCCTAAAAGTCTGGTTAAAACTTCTCCAAACAATGTCTCCCCATTGATTGACATCCGTTAGTGAGGCTATAGGATAACCTCTCTGAAGATGAGGGAAATTTCCTGTTATTTCCAGGAGAAAGCTTCCGGCGGTGGGAAGCTCAGTGGCAAACGCACCATCTGCACTAGTATGTGTACCGGAAATTACCTCGCTGCTATCCGAAGCATTCTTCCAGACATAGGTGAAATCATAGGTAAAACCACCATTTAGTGGAATAGATATGGTTTCCGGACTAGTCGTGGTAGTCCAGGTAGTAACAAATGGTCTTATCTGACTTTTTGCATTAAAATGTGCCAATAGCATTAAGACTAATGACACAGTAATTAGTATTCTACGTTTCATGATAAAGCATTAAATCCTTCAATCCCATCAACACAAATCATTGAATTGATCCTGCAAATGGAACAATTGCACTTTACGGATATTGAATTTGGTTTTACAAAGTTGAAGGCTGATTAAGGAAGAGGCTTGCAATTTTCCGGCAGGAAGTATCAAAAATCCGACATTAAAGTCTAGAAATAGTCCTTAATATAATAGGAGGTCCTAAGTTAGGACCTCCGTTACTTATGAGTAATAATATCTTATTAGCTAAATAAATAGTATTAGAAATTCTCCTAATTCTCACTTTGAATCACGACCCTTTGAGTGATTACTTGGTTTTGAAAACGAGCTACCAAAAGATAGATCCCGTCACTAAGATTGTCCAGATCAAATGTTAAGTGATCACCAAATTCTATGGATGTCAGTAACTTTCCATCAAGGTCTACAACGTAAGCTTGTAATTTCCCCGGGCCTTCCACAAAAAGATATCTGCTTGTTGGGTTAGGATATAGTTGCAGGTTTATCCAATTCTCAGTGCTGAGTATGTCTGAAGATTCCCGTGGGGCGACAATAACTTTCCAATTCTGCTTAGTAACACCATCTTCAGCTGTAATTGTGTAAACAACTGGCGTTTCTAGTGACTGGGAGAAGTCTCTTACTTCACCACTTGGCAAATTACTAGTGGCTCCACTTGATAGGTCAAAGGAAGGTGTAAGGTTCGTCAAATCCATACGTTCATCAACTGTTGTCACGATCGCGTGATTATCCAGGTTGATAAAAACAGGATCTGATGCATCTGCAAAAATGAAGCTGATAAAGTCTGTTCCGGTATTTAAAGCTTCGGTGACAGTAATGGTCCAGTCTTGTTGCGTATTACCATCTTCAGCGATTACTGAATATACTACAGGTTGACTAAAATCAACGATCTCATCAATGGCTGGTGTGCTGGTTGCGCCACTTGAAATGATGACACTGGGTTCCATTGCTATGATGTTAGTTCCACCTGGCACTGAAATGTTGATCGAGTGGTTTACATCATTAATCACAGCAGGGGAAATCTCTTCATCTAGCTCAAAGCGTATAATATCAGTACCTCCACCTTCAGGACAATCAAGTCCTCCATCATTGATGGTCCATCCAAATTCTCCCGTTAGCTGCTCCCTGGCCTCTTCTCCTACACAAAAAGATGCACCAGCACCGAGGTTTACCTCTTCCCGCACATTTTGAGCAGCCCATCCGATGAGTGTGCGATCGTAATTGAGCGTGGAAAATCCACCTTTCAACGCATCTGTCATGACTGTTACGCTGCTAATGTTCCAGTCACCCAGACTATGATCAAATGCTGACGCACTGAAGAACATACGGTTCATATTACGCAGATTTCGGGTATCCCATTTACTGATGTCGGCATTGAAGGCCCTTGTTTCACGAAACATTTCGGACGCATCTTCAAGATTTCTTACATCCCATCCACTGATATCTCCGTTGAAGGCTTTAGCCTGTTGAAACATTCCTGTCATTGTTGAAACATTACTAACATCCCATTGACTGATATCTCCATTAAAGAACTCCGCACGCTCGAACATCCTGAACATACTAGATACTTTTCGCAGGTTGGGTAAGTCTGTGGCGCTGAAACTCTCACCTTTCCATGATCGAAATGAGCTGTTCATACTCCCCCAGTGAATGTCTCCCCATTGCAATACATCTTTCAAAAGCTCTTTGGGATATCCTGTGAAATGAGGATATTCTCCAACAATTTCTAGTGTGTAAGTGCCTATTGTTGGTAAAGTCACACTAAATGTGCCTCCTTCTGAAGTGTTGAAAGCATTGTTGAGCACCACGTCTCCATTCGCGTCTTTCCATGTGTAGATGAAATCATTATCATCATCATTTACCGGGATCGCAATTTCTGTATTTGGAGTGGTAGTTTCCCAGGAAGTAATAAAAGGTCTGAAGTCAGCCGCAGAAACGGTCCACTCCTGGGAGGTAATCCCATCTTCTGCAGTTACTGTATATGTCACTGGGCTTGTCAAATCGATTTCCTCACCGCTGGCAGGCTCACTGGTGGCTCCCTCAGATAAAGTAAAGATCGGTACCACAGATGAAAGGTTTATCGTTGATTCCATGTTGGCTATCACGGTGTGTTCTTCTTCATTGATAGCGGCAAAGCGTACCAGGTCCTGCAATTCGAAGGTGAGAAAATCCGTATCAGTACGACTAGCTTCTGCTGAGACGCTCACTGTCCATTCCTTTGCCTCCGAGCCACCTTCTCCTGTAACGCTGTAGGTAACTGGTATGGTAAAATCAATCTCTTCCTCACTGGAAGGAGAGCTGGTAGCACCATCTGATAATGTTATCACAGGAGTCAGTTTCGTAATATCGGTTCCTCTAACCACTTGTGCACTAATAGTAAGTTCCTCATGATCAATAATAGCCCGACGTGTCTCCTCATCCAGCGTAAAGGTCCTGATGTGATCATTAGGGAGAATGTGCGCGCTGGACTCAATCGCATATTCGTAAATATAAGGGACATCTCTATTGCTCTGATTTTGCCTGCTAGCTGCTACCACAACAAGAAAAAGTTCCTCTCCAGCATCCGTATTTACCTCAACCACAGCTTCCCCAGTTCCGAGTGTCACTTCCTTGCTAACAATCAAGTCCACATATTCATAGGCTCCTGGTTTCCCCTTTGTTACCTTCCCAATGAAGTCCAGGTAATCCGGATTTTGATCACTTCCTTTCAGTTTTATGGTGTAGCTCCCTGAGGCAGTAGAGTCTATCCGGTAGGCGTTCCAGCCATAAGATCCAGGTAAAAATTCTTCTGGTACAGGTTGGAAGACTCCATATGTACCGGTTTCATCTAGTATATCGACAAATCGATAATCTGGAAGTCCTGCATTAATTCCCCTTTTTTCATTAGCCCGAAAGTCTTGGCTCATTTGAGGGTCCAGGTAATCCCAGGCTGCAGTCCGAGCAGCAAACTCCGCAAATGCTTGATCAAAATCGATACCTTGATCTTCCAGTAATCCAATAAGGGTGAGAAATGCATTTTGCTCTACTCCCTGTGTGTTATATAAATCACCAATAATACTCTGATCTGTTAGATAAGTAGTGATATAAGCCAACATAACAGATGAATGATAAAACCTTACTACCCTATGATAAAATTCTGAATTGGCCGGAAACTGTTCCTGCATAGCCATATGAGGATTGAGTGTGAAGGCTGAGATGGCGTACCCTTTAAGTGGTTCATTGTAGAAGTTCCATGCGGCCCAGTCAGCACTGGCTTCTGCCAACCATTTACCTCCTTTTAGCAATGGCACCTGAAAACCATGAAAGTTTTCATGAAGTAGGTAGGATGTATTACTCTGATTTTTGGTAAACAAGGAATTCAAGCTGAAGTACTCAAAGTCTCCGGGAGCGGAACTGTTACGTTCTCGCTTTAGCCATGCATCCAAGTCTGGCTGGACGTACATCCCAATATCAAAGGTATTTCGATCAAACGTGATTTCTTGTACCATAAGGCGCGCTCGCTTTCGTTCTATGAGGAGATCAGATTCCGTTTTCGCCCACAAGCACTGGTACACACCACACATTGGATAGGGGAAGTTTGCGAATGGAGGGTCTGATTGCACTACTGTGCTAATACACCTCTGACTTTGACTTTCGATCGAAGTAGTACTCATTGCTGCGTCTACGATCAACACGTCCCAGATGTCCCCATTATAAGGTTCCAATGCAAAGGAGGTGAAGTCAAAATTTCCTACCGCCACACCATCAAAGAAAGTTCCGTTTATGTAGGGACTCATAATTCCGTCTTTAAAATTGAGTACGAGGTGATTGCACGTTACAGAGTCCATTACCACATCATACATATTTTGCACTCCATTCGCACTAATGGACAACTGTCCACCATCCTGACTAATGGTCACAAATTCAGAATTGAAAAACTTGATGGTCTGCTGACTAGTTCTAGGTCTAATCTTCAAAGAGATAGCACCATCCATTGAAGAAATGGTGTTTTCCAGCTCTACTTCTACCTCTTTCCCATTCATACCCGGATGCCTCAAAACATTATTAATCGTGTCTGCAGTTTTTGTCACTGAAATGATGTTATCAAAGCTGGTCCTATCTTCGTCACCGGCCAATCGCTGCATGAAAAGAATAGTATTAGGAATCAAGAGTACCTCAGCTGCTATTTCATTGCTTGGAAAAGAGGATTGGTTTCCATCTATAGCACTTATTCGATAAAAATAGGTAGCTCCAGGTGTAAGTCCATCATCAATGAAAGAGGTGGTATTAGCACCTACTTCCACCAAATCTTCCCAGATGTCTTCTCCCTTCAATGCACGTTCTATCCTAAAACCAGTTTCGTTATCAGCGTTATCCTGCCACGTGAGGATGATTTCATCTGATCTGCTAGATGATGCAATTAAATCATTAGGAGCAGCGATATATGATTGTGATACTCTCACATCCCTCCAGGTGGACGGGCTGGTTTTATCAGTCCTGTCTGCGTGAGAAACCAACCCAATAAATACATCTTCACTCATAGAAATGGATTCTCTATGAAATTCCTCCCAATTGTCTTCATCTTTTGAAATAGATGCAATGAACAAATCACCTTCACGATTGAGTTTTACCCAGACAGGGGTATCAAAATTAATTGTGGTATCAAGTGCTTCCAGGTATTCTCCATTATTGCGAGCTCTGAAAAGAGGCGCTCTTTCATGTCTATATAGTTCAGCCATAGCATAGGAAGCTTCCGGCTCTAGCGATTCTCTAATCATTAAACCTTGATGATCCCAACGCGCTTGAAGCATTTTTGTCAACTGTCCTAGAATCTCACCATCACCTTTAAGCGTTTGATAGACAAAGTGGAATGAATTCCTATTTTCATCCATGTACCCATTTCCCACTAGATCGAAAAAGCCATCGGTAAAGGTGGCTGTTCCGGCAATGTTTGGAGATCCTACATCCGTGTTCTCAAAGTAATACGGTAATTCCAATTCGTTGGAACCTGTAGTGGCGCTGGCAATTTCAGAATATTCAGAGTCGTTTAAGTCACTTATTGCCTTGACCCTGTAGAAATAGGTAGTGTCTGCTAAAAGTCCATGATCTACAAGATAGGTGGAATTGGGTGGTAAAATAGCAAATGACTCAAATCCTGAATCCTGACTAAGTGACCGTTCTATTTTGAATCCAGACTCTTCATCTGAGTTGTCAGTCCAAGTAAGTTGGATTACGCTGTTTGAAATAGCGGTGGCAGTGAGCCCCGATGGTGCATCCGAAGGTGTTTGATACTCAATATCCATCGAAAATGATGCTGTGATCACTGTTAAGGTCAATACACTACAAAGTAGCCAACAGTTTGGAAAAATTCCCCGAATAGTATTTTTCATCGAATTAGTATTATTTAAGAAAGTAAACCTACTTGATGAAAAACCTTGGAGGTATCACAAAACCGACATAGAATCCCAAAAACCCGACACAATAAAACACTCGCAAAAAAATCATTGAGATAGTTTATCATCTACGTTTTTGGAGACCAGATAAACAGATTGCGCTGAGAACACTGAATTAATTTTAGTTACTCCTAAATCAGAAATAATAACTGCTTGGAACTTCTCATCAAATACAGTAATGATCACATTGTTAAGGGAATGACTTCTTCCATAATACTTCAAACGACCCAATTCTGAATCAAAAATTTTACTTGATATGTGGAAGAACTCCAATCCATCAAAGACGTCAGGAAAAGCAATCATTAGTGGAGCTGAATTAGCAAAATCAAAACTCTGAAGCATTCCTATGATCGCACTCTGATTTACTTTGTACAGATAGCATTCTTCAGACATTGTGAGGTCCCTGATTAGAAAAAGCTCATAAATTTCATTCTGAGATAGTTTCTTCCACCAATTCAACTGAATATCAGTGAAAGAATCTTTTTGATTGCGATGAATCATTATTGTGCCCATTTACCCGTTAATAATAGTTTTACTTGCCCCTAGGATTGTCCATTTCCTACCTACAAAAAAGATCAAACTAAGTGTTGACGGCTTGCAGAAATCCGACAATTGGTAATACAAAACCGATCAACGAGTTGAAAGAAGTATCGTTTTTGAAAGAGTTCAACTGAAGCAGCGCAACCATTTTCTTCAAAAGTCGGTTCCGGTTTTATGAAAACGCCAAGCCTGCTGATCATTCTTTTGATGCTCAACCATTGTATATATGCTCAAGGATTTGAATCATATAGCGATGAAAAGTCATATTCCTTGGCAGACACGACCCTTGTGAACAAATGGCTTGATTTGGCACATGATTACAGGTACGAGTTTGAAAACCTTGATTCTTCACAATACTGGGCAAAGAATGCCTTAGAACTAGCATATAATATCCAATACCTTAACGGGAAAAAAATGGCCCATTATACTTTAGGGCTCAACTATTCCACACTAGATGAAAAGGACAGTGCAATAACAAGTTTCGAAGAAACAATTAAGCTGAGTAGAGACCTACAAGATTCCATTTGGCTTTCAAAATCGGTTCAAGCTGCTGGTAGAGCATATAGTTTTACCGGTAGATATAAGGAAGCCTTGGAATATTATTTGGAGTCACTCAAAATAAGAACTGTCCGCGGTGATAGTTTAGGGATGACCTGGCCATTAAACAATATTGGAACAATCTATTTCCGTCAGCAGAATTTTGATAAGGCATTAGAGTTTTATACCCGAACCTACAACATTGAAAAGAAACTCGCACAACCTATTGAACAAGCCTCCTCACTTGGAAATATTGGGCTTGTTCATATGAATATGGAAAATTATGTAGAGGCATTGATCCATTTGGGCAGATCATACAACATACTTGATTCTCTTGGAGAAAGATGTCGAATGACCTATCCAACAATTAATATGGGTTCCACTTTCAGAGATTTAGGCAATCTGGACGAGGCGTTGAAATACTACCAAATTGCTTATGAAACAAGTAAGGAGTGCGAATACACTGAAACTATGTGTACCGCCCAATATGGCATTGGGTTAATCTATGCTGATCAAGGGCGTGAAAAATTGGCAGAGGAGTGGCTTATAGGATCATATAATCTGGCAAAACGCCTAAATCTCAAATCTACTTTAACAGACATTACTGAAACCTTGTATCAATATTACAAAAAGAAGAAGAAGTATGATGTCGCTCTTCAATTCCTGGAAGAATATCAAAACCTAAAAGACGACTCTTTTAACGAGACGCTAACCGAACAACTTACAACCCTTGAGTTAAATTATAGATTTGAAATAGAAAGGGACTCATTAGCACATCAAAATCAAACAGAACTATTAACACTTAACGCAGAGTTAAAGCAACAGCAAGTATTGCAGTATTTAATAATTTCAGGCCTTTTGGTGGCATTAGTTTTTGTTTTCATATTATACCGCAATTACAGATTGAAGCGATCGGCCAATTACCTCTTAGAAAACAAAAACCGCATTCAGGCAGAGAAACTTGCACTTGAAGAAGTATCAAGAAAGCACTTTGAAAATGAAAATAACAAGAAAGCCAGATCACTAACTGCCGCATCAATACAGATGCTGGCACTAAATGAAAAAATAGCAGATCTCATAAATCACTTAAATAATAGCCACAATCTAGACGAAAATGGAAGAAAATTGATCCTGAAGGAACTTGCCAAGCTGAGAGATTCAGAAAGTCAGTGGGATAGTCTAAAAATTCATTTCGAAAGTGTGCACCCATATTTCTTTGAACGATTGGAGCAGTTCTACCATGATCTTTCTACAAACGACTTCAAACTTTTGGCTTTTCTAAAAATGAAACTCTCCAACAAGGAAATTGCTGTCATATTGAATGTGACTACAGGAGCGGTTGAGCAAGCAAAGCGACGACTCAAGAAAAAAATTGGTATGTCTGCGGATGAAACGGACATACTTGCATTTATTGATAAAAGTATTGAATCAATTCATCAAAATTGATCATTAAGACCCAATTAAGGCATTTTTCATCATGCTGTAGGGTATTTGTAGGGTATGAGGTTTAGAGATTAGAGCACCCTGCAAATTAATTTTACATAAAATCTACGGAACATCATCTGTAAAAATGGAGTGGATATTCCATTTCTCGGAAATAATATTTTGGGGTAAAAAAAGTGTGAAATGAAACCAGTCACAAAATACACGAAAAGCGGCAGAATCAATATTGCCTATCAGGTATTTGGGTCAGGACCAGTTGACCTGGTGTATGTACCAGGATGGGTATCTAATATCGATTGGATGTGGCAATGTCCTGAGCTAGTACATTTCCTTAAGGAGATGGGTAAAATAGCTCGGGTAATTCTTTTTGATAAGAGGGGAACTGGACTATCGGATAGACTCTCTGAATTGTCCACATTGGAGGAGCGCATGGATGATATTAGAGCAGTAATGGATGCGGTAGGTTCTCAAAAGGCTGTCTTATTTGGACATTCTGAGGGCGGATGTGCCTCTGCACTTTTTGCCGCAACCTATCCTAACAGGGTGACTTCACTCATCATGTTTGGTTCATTTGCTAAAAGAAAATATTCCCCCGAGTATCCCTGGGCACCTACTGATGAAGAAAGACAGGAAGTGTACGATATGATTGAAACAAGCTGGGGAGAACCAGCAATGGGATTAGAAAACCTTGCTCCTTCCAAAGCTGATGACAAAACTTTCTTGGAATGGCTCGCAAATTACTTTAGGTCTGGAGCTAGCCCAAGTGCAGCCATGGTGCTCACCAAAATGAACACCGAAGTAGACATAATTAATATATTGGGCTCGATACGAGTACCTACAATGATCCTTCAACGCAAGAATGATATTGATGTAAAAATTGAAGAAGGGAGGTTCCTGGCTAGTCATATCCCAAATGCGAAATTGGTGGAAATGGATGGAGACGATCATTTGTTTTGGGTAGGAAATACAAATGAAGTATTGGGTCATATGCAGGGCTTTATATTGGAAGAAAGAACTGCTCATAAGCCTGATAAACAACTCTTAACTATTGTGGCGGCACGTATTTTATCAGATGCCACTGTATATCCGGAATGTGAGGAATTTATTCTCAATTTGGTAAAACAATACAACGGAAAACATGTCTATTACAATCAGGAAATGTTAATCACTTCTTTCGAAGGACCTAGTAAAGCAGTGCATTTCAGTCTTGACTTGTTGCATATTGCCAAAAACAAAGGCATTAATGTTGCCATCGGTATTGACATGAAAGAGGTAGATCTGCACGAAGCTCAATTTATTTCTGACAGAACGGAGCGCTATGTGAATTCGCTACTCCAGGAAATTCAAGCCAATCAGATTTTCATAACCTATACGGTCAAGTATTTACTATCAGGAACTGGATTAACATTCGAAGAGAAGTCCACCATATTCGACATGATTACAGGAGATCCTATTCCTCTATTTGGGGTGTTGGATCCAGATCATCTTGATGCTGGCGAGAAAGATGTCAATGAGACTTCTCAAAAAGACACTTTTCTGGAAATGGTTCTGAACTGCATAAACAAGCATCTAACAAACGAATCATTCAATGTATCTACTCTCTGTAGAAGTATAGGAACCAGCGAAAGACAGTTACAACGTAAACTGAAATTAACTACAAATAAGACACCTAATCAACTTATTTCATCCGTCCGAATGTATAAGGCAAAGGAACTGCTTCGTTTACAAAAGTATAATATAGCTGAGGTGGCGTATCAGGTAGGTTTTACAAGTCCATCCTATTTTACAAAAAAATTTAAAGAAGAATTTGGCACAAGCCCTTCTCACATTTGAGATAAGAAGAATGAGTTACAAGATATCTTGTCAATTCTCATTTAAGAAGCTACTGTAGTTTTCGATTTTCGATGTTAGCCTATTCTTTAAAAACTGATTTGTCGAACCAAGTCTGTCAAGTATTTCCCTGGCTTCCTGCTGGTATGCTTTTCTTTTTTCAACAGACCATGAAGCTGGTGGCTCTTGCAAGTTCGTAATCCTGTCAGCCAATTTCACAATCCCAACTTCATTAGCCCCTGATGAAATCCTATTCAAGCTATCTGCCATTTTTTTCTGCTTAGTTTCAAAAGCATCACTTTTTGTTAGCGCCAAAACACCATTAGCAACTTCCAGTCCAAATTGTGATTTAATCTCCTCAAAAGTAGCATCGGTATCTTCAATCGTATCATGCAAAATAGCCATTGGCAAAGCAAGTTCAAGATCAAATATTGGATCTTCCTTATGGGCCATAATCACTTCCATACTCACATTTGCAATATGAAGCAGATAGTTGGCTTTTGTCCCAGGTACTTTCTGGGCACTATGTTTCTCGCCAGCGAATTTCATCGCTGATTGATATAATTCTTGTATCATGTTAATGGATTTAAAATGAAAGGCAGAATCGCAAGTCTGCCTTTATGTAAGATACTTATTTCACGTATACCTGGAGGTTTGGTTTAGACAGGTTGCGATTGAAACTTAAAAAATACTTTTACATAATTGTTTAATACATAAGGCCAGGGAATCACAATTACATCAAGAATCACGGCTGTAACGCAAATCCAAAAAAACGATTGTGCGTTTTCTGTTACTACTCCAGCATTGTACATTGGCATATACACGCCAATTATCCACAATGCTTTATAAAACAACTGCAAGAAAAGTAGAGGCATCATCTGAACAGGATACCTCACTCCAAATCCCATCAAAGTAGCGTAGGAGGCCCAAAACACAAATGCAACACCGGTAATAGTATCTAACATTTCTCCAGGATTAAAGAGTGTGGAATAGGAGTCAAATGCCAATCCCACAAAAGTGAGCAAGTAAAGCCCACGCATGATGACAATTCGCCACTTAGGCAAAATCTGGGTCTGATTAAGTGATTTCATTTTTATATCAAGTTCTTATTGGTTGATGCAGCTACCAACCAAATGGTTGCACCGTTAACTAAAACTTAATTTATCACCAGCGAATGTAGAATCCAGCAATCATATTGTACTACCTTTGATCTCAAAATTGAAGCACCTTCCGGAATGAAAGAGATTTATTGCATTAATCTGATTGAATCAAAACACAGATACGAGGAAATGAGCAAACTTTTCCAAGAGCTAAAGCTTGATTCGCCTATCTTCAGGTTTGATGCAGTGAGAGGCAGCCGTGTACAAGGAATGGATGCTGACCTTACCGCAGGGCATAAAGGCTGCCTATTATCGCATATGTGCTTGTGGTTCCATATTGGTCAAAAACCAGGCAATGACTTCTATTTAATACTTGAGGATGACCTGCAGTTGGATGATGGAATATCAACAGAATCCTTTAAGAAAGAGCTTGAAGACTTTGTGGCAGGAATCCCGAAAAATGTCGGAATGGTACACCTTTCCAGGGATATCAATAAAATGTTTATCAAGAATAAGAGAATTTCTAAATACAAACCGAGGTATAAAGTATTAGGAGATTTTCAAGGACATGAATTGAAGAAGTGCTCACCTTTGAACCCCTGGAGTACTGAAACTGGGGCCATATTATTTAGGCCAAGATATGCCAGAAGATTATTTAAGTATGCGAAATGGTCTTTGAAAAATGACAAACGCATTCCCTGGAGAAATAACGTGGATCTACTTGTTACCAGATTCCCTCTTGCACATATTGGCGGTGCAATGGTCAAGGTGTTTCAGCAAAATGTAATCAAGTCAGACCTGAAAGTGATTAATAAAGAAGAACCCATTCAAGACAGACCACCTTTGTTTTATGAGCAAAAATTGTTTGATGATACTCCGCAGATGTTAACACCCTGGGAATAAGAATCACCTTAATAATAGTTACATATACCCTCCTCACGGTATTACATCAATTAAACTCACCATATAAATTAGCCCAATGAATTTATTATCTTTCATTGGGAAAAATACAAGACATCAGTCCATGAGAATTTTTTTAACCGATGATCATGCCATTTTACTTGATGGTTTAGTGAATTTATTAAGCAAAGAGGACTCATTTGAAGTAGTAGGAACAGCTGGAACCGTTCAGGAAGCCACTGATCAGCTTACTCGCCTCAAAGTTGATTTGTTAATTACCGACTACAATCTACCTGATGGTGACGGACTTTCCCTTGTGCAGAAAGTGAAACGTAAATATCCGACCATCAAGGTTATTGTACTAAGTATGCACGATGAAGCTCATCTGGTGAAAGAAATATTGAAAGAAGGTGTAGATGGGTATATCCTTAAAAAAGATTCTCATGAAGAGCTAATAAATGCTGTAAACGCAGTAAAAAACGGCAAAATATATCTTAGTAATGAAATCAACAGGATGTTGATGACCGGGCTTCATGGCACAGAAGAAACAAAATTGCTAACATCCAGAGAAAGAGAAATTCTTCAATTAATTTCCAAGGAATACACCAACAAACAAATCGCCGAAGAACTTTTCATCTCTGAACGCACTGTAGAAACACACCGCAAAAACATATTCAGAAAAACAGGCACCAACAATTTGGTAGGGCTCATCAAGTTCGCTTATGCAAACAACCTGATTTAAGAAACTCTAAATTTTATACCTAAATCCTAAAGTCTCTACACTCACAAATTCCGACTCAGAACTCAAGACTCAAAACTCAATCATCTACGGGTTTCATGGTATATGAAAATGCCGGATTTCACTCTTAAAAACCGGTTTGAAATGGTGTGAACTTAGCCTAAAAACTAAAACACACACAGAGATGAAAAATATAGTTATCACAGCATTAGCCTTATTAGTGGCTTTTTCGATCAAAGCGCAAACGTTGGACGAAGTTGAAATCAAAACCATGAGTTTCGCTGAGAAAAAAATGAGAAAAGCTCCCAAAAGACTTTACATCGCGGAATTTGAAATCAATTATCAATTGATGGCCAATTTCACTGAAACCGCTCAAGGTGGGCGACAATTAGGAGGAAGCTATAGAGGTGATGCCACAGCAACTTTGATATTGGGTGTTCCGGGTATTGATGTAGATGCTCTTCAGGCAAATACCGACAAGCTATACGCAGAATATGTTGAAAAAATGGAATCCGTTGGTTTTGAAATAATTTCTCCAGATGAAGCTGCAAAAACAGACCTGTATTCCGAATGGACCAAAATGACTGGAGGTACGCCTAGTGAAGCTCAAAACCCAGGTTACATTCAGACTACTCCTAAAGATTTTGGATACTACAAGCAAAAAATTAAAAAAGGAAGAGCCAAGACCAGCATGTTCTATGCTCAACAATTGATCAAACTAAGTAGACAAATGGATGATGCATTTGTAGCTACTGTAAAAATAAATGTCCCTGTTTTTGAAGATGCAGAATCAGGAGCTAGTAAAAGTTTGACAAAAATGGTAGGTGGAGTTGCGAAAGTTGTAGCAAGAGCTAATTATAGATTGACGCCCGCTATAGCAGTTCAAACCGGAAAGTTCTCTGGGGAGGTAGTACAAACTCAGGTCGCTTTTTACTATTCAAACCAAGCCCAGGGAATTTATACTTTAAAGAAAGACGCTTCCATAAGAGGAGTTTTCGATAATGAGAAGAAATACAAAGCTTCACAAGCTGCAGATGTTGATAACTGGGGATCTCAAATGGGTGCATTAACAGTGTTTAACCCAAGTGATCTTGAAATGAAGAGCATGCAGAAAGTGGAATGTGATCCTGAAAAATATGTAAAGGGTGCTGAATTGGCTTCCAAAAAATTCGTTGATCAAAGTTTAGATCTGTTCTTTGAAGCTCTCACCAAGTAATTTGTTATGCACCAACTACGCATATTCGAAAGATGATGTGTGTAGTTAGTGATCCTCCTCTAGCAATAGAGGAGGTTTTTTGTTTTATAGCTATATTGAATCTCACATGGTAAAAATGAAACAAAAAATAGAAATCCTTCTTCTGGTCATGGTGACATTCATCCTTCTTGGTGGTAATAAATCGGCAGCTGATGAGGTAGCAGAAGACTGTACTTTCAAGGAATTCAATCTTTACGGCAAAGTACAGTTTGTAACAAGTTTCCCGGACATCAAGATTCAGTACGTAAACAGTTTTCCCGATATCAAGGTAAAGTATGTAAACTCATTCCCAGATGATTGTGGTGAATGGCAGGTGGTTGAGTCCTTTCCGGATTTTAAAGTACAGGTTGTAGAAAGTTTCCCAGACCTGAAAGTTCAGATCGTAGAGAGTTTTCCAGGAATGAATTGATATAATTTGTTTGAACAACAGATCTTGTGTAAAATCGTGATATGGACAGAGATCTCATCAACTTTCTCAAAAGTCATGGATATACCTATCAAATCCACAAATCAAAGCTTATTCACCATTTCAGATATAGAAAAGAAGGTTGGCATGTTGCTTTCATTCTGATTGTTGGGCTTTTTAGCGCCACTTTAATTCTCCCAATGTATTGGTACATTTCCCTTAGCATTTTTATAGTGATCGTAAGTTATTCTTTGTGGCATCACAAGAAATATAAAACAGGTCATATCAATATCTGGATGGATTTGGAGAAAGAACAAGTAGTGGTAGGAGTAAAAAATGACTTTCAAAAAGGATATAAATTATCGGATATTAATGACCTCACAGTACTTGATACACAATTTGGATTCATGGAAAGCATAAGAATGCCTGGCCATTATGACTTCATGAGAACTATCAACCTGGAACTGACCAACCAAAAAATGGTAACCATATTTCGGTTTATGGGTAGGGAGATTAGCACAACCACGGACGGTTCGGATGGCAGAGAAATAGAAGAGTTCACCTATCGTCTAATGAGATGGCTGAAGTCGGAGGTATTTCACGATACTTACTACAACTAAATCTGTAGTAAACCTGTTAAACTAAACAACTCAGTCAAATTTAATCTTAACGCTCCTTGAATAAAAGATTCCGAAAAATCGCATTTGTTGTCCCTCCAGGTGCACACTTATTGGACTTTGCCGGACCAGCCCATATATTTTATGAAGCCCAGGATTATGGAGCTGAAATTGAAAGTTTGTTTATCAATTTAGATCAGGAGACTCTGGCTACCACTAGCGCCGGATTGAAAGTCTCTGAACTTCATAATTTCAAGGATATTGAACTAATTGAGGGAGACCTTATTTTCATTCCGGGATTAGACGCATCTATTTTGCTTCAACCGGACTTCACCGACAATATTACTGAGTTTTTGCATTGGCTGAAGGAGCAACATTCAAAAGATATTACTATTTGCACTGTCTGTACAGGTGCATATATACCTGCTTTTGCTGGAATATTGGACAATCACAATGCTACCACTCACTGGAAATACCTCGACAGATTTGAGAAATCATTTCCGAATGTAAAGGTTATCAAAAA
The DNA here is from genome assembly GCA_024743255.1 of bacterium. Lineage (GTDB taxonomy): Bacteria > Bacteroidota > Bacteroidia > Cytophagales > Cyclobacteriaceae > JANSWY01. The sequence continues at coordinate 39,934 of JANSWY010000001.1, forward strand.
CAGGCTGTTTGTTGAAAGTAATAATATCTATAGCAGTGCGGGAGTAGCATCCGGAATCGACCTGGCTCTATTCATTTTGGAACAACTATACGATTCCTACTTCACCGCTAAAATTGCCAGGGAAGTCGTCATTTACTTGAGAAGGGGCGAAGAGGATCCACAGCTAAGTGTGTTTTTACAATACAGAAACCACATGGAAGATAAGGTCCATTTCATTCAGGACTGGTTAGCACAAAATCTTGACAAAAAAAGCAGTGTTGATCAACTGGCAGAAATGGTGCACTCCAGTCCAAGAAATTTGACCCGGTTATTCAAAAAAGCTACGGGCACAACGATTGGGAAATATCTGGACCAATTGAGAGTTGCTCATGCAATCCATTTACTGGAAAGTGGAGATAAAGTAGAAGCTGTAACTAACCAATGCGGATTAAATAGCCCAAACCAGCTAAGAGAAATCCTTAAAAAGTACACTGGCAAACTCCCTTCAGAGTTGTCCTGATTCTGAGTATTGTTGTCCTAGTAGGTTTCTGAGGGTGTTCTTACCTTTGAATCAGGTCTAAACAATAATGAAATGAAAAGAATTATAATACTGTTATTGGTGGTAATACCAGTAGCTTTAAACGCCCAGGAACAACTAGCATCAGCATATTTTTGTCCTCCTTGTAATAGCAATTGTGATGAGATAGAATTTGAAAAAGCAGGTAGTTGTCATCACTGTGGAATGGAATTAATCAAACAAACCAAAGAAGAAAGAGCCAAACAAATGTCAAGTCAGAAAACAATAGCATTTTATCTGCAATCCGGTGTGGAAGTACTGGATTTTGCTGGACCCATGGAGGTATTTGCATATGCGGGATACGAAGTTTTTACAGTATCAAAAACCAAGGACCCAATAATATCTCAAGGCATCCTCACAATTGTTCCTGATTACAGTATAAAAGATGCTCCTGAAGCAGATATTCTGGCTTTTTTCGGAGGAAACTCAGGCGCGGCTTCTGGAGACAAAGAAGTAATTGAGTGGGTCAAAAACCAAAGTCCGGAGTATTATTTCAGTGTTTGTACTGGAGCATTCGTTTTGGCAGAAGCTGGTGTTCTGGATGGTCAAACAGTAACAACATTTCACGAATCTATACCAAGTCTGGAAAGCAGATATCCCAAGGCTAAAGTCTTAAAAGATGCCAGATATGTTGATAATGGAAACATCATCACTACTGCAGGAGTGTCTGCCGGAATTGATGGGGCTCTTCATTTGGTAGCAAAATTGCAGAGCTTGCTAATTGCAGAGCGAGCTGCTTTTTACATGGAATACGACAAATGGAGTCCAGGACAAGGTGTTATACTTGATGAGAATAACCCATATAATGGTTACGAAATACCGAGTTGGGATTATCTAAACGAGATTTCTGGAACCTACGAATACCGAGATGGAAAACAAGTAGAAATTATGGTCTCAAAAAGTAGTAATCGCCTAACAGCTATCATTGAAAATGATCCAAGTCATCTATTTTTCCAATCTCCAGACAGGTTAATCAATGCAGGTAATGAAGAAGTCGAAATGATTCGAGAAAATGGTCAAATAATAGGTTTTAGAATTGCTCAAAATGAAAAACTCTTCAAGAAATTGAAGTAAAGCTTGAATGGCTCCAACCAAAACACAAGTTGGAGCCTATTTGAAATCAATCAAAAACAATGTTTAAGAGATCATTGATCAAAATCCAATTCTCACCTTCAAGATCATTGGTTTCAGAATACCCATTATAAGCGATCGAAATAGTGACATTCTGATCTGGAAAATGTAGCAAATAGGAACTGTAGCTGGAAGTGCTTCCCGTATGACCATAGGCAGTCCCATATGGAGTGTGATATATTTCTATGCCTAATCCATATTCTTCTCCTGACCATTCAGGGTAACTAGCGGCATCTGATCCATCCGCAGTATCGGAAATCATCAACTCCAGAGTTGTTTCATTTATTAGGTTATGGTTAGCATTCAAATCCTGCATATTACTAGCAATTCCTCCATCTCCTGTAGCAGCATCAGCAACTGCATAATGTATGATATCCATGTATTTTTCTCCTCTCATTGCTAAATAGGGTCTCGCCGTTCCTGTTGGAATCGGATCTTCATGCGTTCCCATCAGACTATTTTGTAAACCTAGTGGATGCGTGATATACAAGTCCACCGCATCCCACAAGGCCATATTTCTTGCCTCTTCTACTATCAATCCCAACAAGACATAATTGGTATTTGAATAATTGTATACCTCCCCTGGTTTTTCATAAGCTTCCAGGTCATAAATGTATTTTAACTTTTCCAGCTGAGTCTTCTTAAAATTTGGAGTATTGACAGCATTAACATGATGCTCAACATCCAAATACTCCCTGATCCCGCTCATATGGAATAGCAGTTGCCTAATCGTAACTTCATCCGCATTATCTATCCTTTCTACAATAGAAGCATCAATCCAATCACTAAGTTGATCGTCAACTGACAATACTCCTTCCTCATGTAATTGCATAATCAACACACCTGTGTAAATTTTGGAAATACTCCCAATCATTAATTTGTGACAAGACTGTAATGGAATACTATTTGGGATATCTGCCATACCAGACGATCCAGTCCAGGTTCCTTCTGGAGCGGTGACTGCTATTTGAATACCGGTAGTCATTTTAGCCATCTCATCAATAGCCTCTAGAAATAAATCTGAATCAGGATGCGAGTTTGAGTTATCTGCAAATGTGAGAGTGCAACTATACGCCTCAGGACTTACTATTTCAGAATCCCCACAAGCAAACATTGAAATGATAAGTGTAATTATTAAAAGCCTTTTCATCTTAAATGTTATTTTGGAACGGAAAAAATTTGAAGCCAATACCAACAAAATGATGCAGGCTGGTATAAATATTAAATGGGATATCCACCATGGATTGATAGGTCATTGTGAGAGCCGGACTTGTTTCAGATTGACCTAAAATGTATTCCAACCCTAATCCCAAAGAAGTATTGAAGGTAGGGTTTCCAAAGTCTGTTTTTTCTTTCCACTCACCAGATTCCTGAGTGAATACTGGAGCAGCCGCGAATGTGTGTGAATAACCCAATCCAAATCGGGCATTTGCACTCAATCTGCCAAAATGTTGTCTAAATCCAATCTCAGAATTCAGGAACGCGGCATTTTGCCAATTTTTATGATGATAAAACCCAAGATTCCCAGTAAGGTGCCAGTCGTGATTTTTCTTCTTTTTTAAAATCAATTCTGTACCGACTGTGATTGCCGGATTATAGGAATACCTCGTAAACCAGAAATTTGGAAGTGACGTACTTTGATCCAGAATGGATACTTTAATTGGGATTGGTTGCTGCCAGAGACTTTTTTGTTGACCATTAGCAAAATGGCACAAACCAATAGCAAACAACCAAATCAAAAGTTGCTTTTTCATTGTAAATTTAGTTTGAGTTTGACCTTTATTATCTTATTTCAGATAACTGTTTGAATGACAGATCGTTCTTTCATTGGTTTCTAATTCCTGAAATTATATTTAATTGCTAATTATGATTTTAATTACCCTTCTCACGTTCCTAAACTGTCAATCACCAGAGTCATTTGCGATTACTAAGGTCTCCGAACTTTCTGAAGTCAAGGCTTACAATCAGGTTCTAGAAACAGATAATAAAAAAATGGTTATTTGGATTTATTCCTCACCACAAGAAAATAATGGATTCTACTGGATCAAGGTTTCTGAAGATAATGGTGGACAATTAATTTCTCGTTATAATTTCTTTGTCTCAACTAAGTTTGAAATTAAGTTCTACGATACAACAAATGATAAACTATTAGAGCTAGATGAGTGGAGAAAAAATCTAAACAAAGATTGATCCGTATAATTGAGGATGAATCAATCAAATGCTCTTATCAAGTTCGAACTATCTGCTGTTCTTGTCACTGCTGTGGCTAAATTCCTCTTAATGGATTTCCTTAATTGGAGATTGTTTTTCACACTCACCGCAATTGCGTTTTGGGTAGCATACGTTATTTGGCGTTATAAAAAAGACTCTTCAGTTTTAATATTTTGGGGGTTTCAGATAAATCATTTTGGAAGTGTTTTTAAGTTATTAGCCCCCTTTGGCATTTTTAGTATTATTTCTTTCTTCTTGATTGGCTATTATCAAGGTACTATCAATGTCACCTGGCATATCATTCCAATCTTCTTACTATACCCAATTTGGGGAGTTATTCAACAATTTCTTGTAGTAGGTATTGTGGCAGGGAACCTAAATGTTTATCCAGGTATAAATATCAAAAAATGGGTGATCATATTGATTAGCTCAACACTATTCGCTGCAGTTCATTACCCATATTGGTGGCTCGTAATTGGCACTTTTGTTCTGGCATTATTGTATTCATACATCTATCTCCTAAAGAAAAACCTTTTTGCCCTAGGGCTTTATCACGGTTGGCTTGGAGCAATTTTCTTCTATACAGTTGTTGGTAGAGACCCGTGGGTAGAAGTATTTGGGGTATTTTAAATTCCACAGCGAACAATCACCCATACAAATTGTTTTTTGTTCAATTAGAATTCATTAAATTCTAGACCGGGGCATTCGTTGTTAATCAATTGGTGTATAATAAATCTTCTTTTCGAGCACTGTTTTGCGTATTGATTCTGTTCGTCACTTTCTCATTAGATGCACAGGACCAAGCGATGATTGATTCATTGAATGTTCTTCTTGAAAATGAAACTGACCAAAGAAAGAAAATTGATCTTCTAAACATTCTGGCCAGCAAATACAGCAATTCCGATTCTTCTCAAACCGCATATTATGCAAATCAGGCAATAGAACTATCTGCAGAAGATAATTACCCGGCTGGAAGTATTGATGCACATTATCAAATAGGTTGGGTCAATCTCAGAAAAAGACATTATAACAAGGCGATCGAGCTATTTCAATTAGTTGTTGACAGATCAAACGAAATCAAATACAACGAAGGATTAATTAATGGACTGAATGGTTTAAGTACCTCACACGGGGATCTTGGTAACTATCAAGAAGCACTAGTGCACGGACGTCAAGCACTTCAATTATCAGAAGAAATTAATTATGGACTCGGTCTTGCTTATAGTTATCACAATGTGGGAGCATTAGAAGTTCAAATTGGAAATACTGATAAAGGTATGAAGTTGCTACAAAAAGGAACTTCACTTGACATCCCGCTTGATGATTATGTGGATTTGATGCTGACCAATAGAAAGGGTGTGGTTTATGCCAACCTTGGAGATTTAAACAGAGCCCTGGATGCTTTCTTTCATGCACTAAGGATTGAACAGAAAAAGCAAAACCTAAAAGGGATATCTGGCTGTCTCAATAACATTGGTGTGATTTTCTATCAGCTGAAAGATTATGATAAAGCTCTCAAATACTACAATGAAGGATACAAAGTATTTGAAAATGTAAATGATAAATTTGGTGTAGCCACCTACTACAACAATGTAGCAATCATCTATCTGGAAACAAATCGTCTTGATTCTGCTCTGGTAAACTTTGAAAGAAGCATCAAACTAGGTGAGGAAGTAGATTTTAAAAGACTACTGGGTTGGAGTTATGACGGAATGTCCAAAGTATATCAGGCACAAGGGGATCTAAACAAGGGACTCTCATGGGCACAAAAAGCATTAGACGTCAGAGAAGCCATGGGAAGAAACAGAAGTCTTGCTCAGACCTACAATACCTTAGGAAAAAACCTTCTGCTCCTTGGTCGATTTGATGAGGCTTTGGAAGCGTATAACCAGGCTGTGACCATCTCGAAAGAGATAGAAAATCCTCTAAACCTCAGAGACGCAATGTTGGGAATAAGCCAATGCTATGAAAAGAAAAGTCTCTTCCAATCCGCTTATCAGGCCCACAAGGAATATCATGCACTAAATGACAGCCTGGTAAATGATGAAAACTTAAAAAACATCACATTCCTGGAGGCGGAGTACATTTTCCAACAAGAGAAAGATAGTTTACAATTCGCTCAGAACCTCGAGACCCTCTCGTATGAACTGGAATTAAATCAAAAATCCAGAACTCAAAGGGTTACTTTCATTGGGTTATCAATCATATTTCTGTTGCTACTTGTGTCATTGTACTTGTTTTATAAATCAGTCCAATCCAATAAAATGATCCTATCTCAAAGGGATGATCTGGATAGATTGAATAAAGCCAAAACAAGGTTCTTTTCCATTATTTCTCACGATCTAAGAAACCCTGTTGGGCAATTAATTGGATACTCAGATATCATCTATAGAAGAATTTCTCCTCATGTCAGTGCTGATGAATCTCCAGAAATAGAAGAGATGTACCAGAACCAACAAAAGGCAGCTCAACGGATTCTGGAATTGCTTGATGGACTAATCAATTGGGCACTGAAAGAAGAAGGGATGGTCCCTTATGAGCCCGAGCTCCTAAAGATAAAAACCTGCATTGACCAAAGTGTTGCGCTTCACAGCATCCATGCTGACAACAAACAAATCAAAATAGATGCGGATATTGAGGATACCCTGGAAGCTTGGGTTGATAAGAACTCATTGCTAGCTATTATCAGAAACCTTATTGGGAATGCCCTAAAATTCACCGATGAAGGTGGAGAGATCCAAATAATGGCCAATCAATCAAATGGCGCAACTGATATTTTGATTAGGGACAATGGAGTCGGAATCTCTAAGGACGACATGAAAAAATTATTCAAGTTTAGCGATAATAACCATGTCACTCGCGGAACTTCCGGTGAAAGAGGCTCAGGTTTGGGACTTAACCTGGTGCACGATTTAGTACAACTCAACCATGGAAAAATTAATGTGGATAGTGAAATAGGAAAAGGAACTACCATCATCCTGTCTTTTCCTTCTGCTAAATAATTTCCTAAATATCTCTCCAAAAACCCTCCGCTAAAATTTAGTTGACAATACTGTTAATAAATCATAGTTTTATGGATAGATAAACTAAACATAATAATCACTATTAATATTTTTTATGGACGTTCAACAGGTATTCGAAAACAATAAAGAGTGGGTTCAGAGCAAGCTTGACATTGACCCAAAATATTTTGAAGAACTTGCAAAAGGACAGCAGCCTCCTATTCTGTACATAGGATGTTCCGATAGCCGTGTTTCTGCAGAGCAATTGATGGGTCTGGGTCCAGGTCAGGTTTTTGTTCATAGAAACATTGCCAACATGGTTCCAAATGCAGATTTAAACGTGATGTCAGTTCTGAATTACGCAGTTGCACACCTTAAAGTTGATCATGTTGTTGTTTGTGGGCATTACTACTGTGGTGGTGTAAAAGCAGCGATGCAATCAGCAGATCTTGGTATCTTAAATCCATGGTTAAGAAATATCAGAGATGTCTACAGAACTCACCAGGATGAGCTAGACAAAATTGCTGACGAAGATTCCCGCTACAAAAGACTTATCGAGTTGAACGTGCAGGAACAGTGCATCAATGTGGCTAAAACTCCGGAAGTACAAGCAGCCAAAAAAGACAGGGCAATCAAGGTACATGGTTGGGTATTTGATATCGGAACTGGTAAGCTTATCGATCTGAATATCGATATTGATGCAGTAACTGATAAATTTTCTGATATCTACAAAATCGATTAAAATATGGAATTAGAAGTCTACCTGGCAGGCGAAATTCACAGTTCGTGGAGAGAAGATATAATCAATGGGTGCATTGACAAAGGTCTGCCAGTTAGATTCCATACTCCGGTAGTTACTCATGATGCCAGCGATAATGTTGGGGTTGATATTCTTGGACCTGAGGATAAAGCAATCTGGAAAGATTACAAAGCAGCCAAAATAAACAGCGTCAGGATCAGAAAAGGAATTGAGGATTCTGATATTGTAGTTGTGAAGTTTGGAGAAAAATACCGTCAATGGAATGCCGCTTTTGATGCCGGTTACGCAGCTGCAATCGACAAGCCATACATTGTGATTCATCCGGAAGAATTCTCACATGCCCTAAAGGAGATTGATAGCCAGGCCGTGGCAGTGGCCAGAACAGAATCTCAGGTTGTTGATATTCTAGCCTACCTGGCAAATCAACGATAATCGCATTGTGAAGAAATTTTTTCAAGGATTTATTTTCGCCTGGCGTGGCATTATTACCTCGTTAAAATCTGAAAGGAATCTACGCTTTCACTTTTTTGTTGCTATATCAGTCACAATCGCGGGATTCATATTTGATATAAGTCGAATAGACTGGATGATGCAAATAACGGCCATTGGGTTAGTTATTACGACTGAATTAATGAATACTGCCATAGAATATCTCATCAATCTTGTCTCACCTGAAAAAAATGACATTGCTGGGAAAGTCAAAGATATTGCAGCAGGGGCTGTACTAATTTCGTCATTTGTTGCGTTAGTGTTAGGATTGATCATCTACCTTCCTATTATTTTCAATTTCTCTTAAAAAGATTTTAATAAATTATTATTTTTGTAGATTCATAAATTGCTTTAAACTAGATATATGACGGTAACTAGAGGCTTTGGAATGGTACTAATTAGCAGTTTAGTAACATTCACTTCACTAGCACAGAAGAATGAAGATTGGTTCAATAAAGATTTGCAGGAAGACGGGGAGTTTGGTGTAAGTGTTGATAAAGTTTACAAAGAATATAGTAACCGTGAATCCACAGAGATTCTAGTAGCAATCATCGATTCTGGTATCGATATTGAACATGAAGACCTTCAACCAAATATCTGGATAAACACTGACGAAATTCCCGACAATGGCATTGATGATGATAATAACGGATATATTGATGATATCCATGGTTGGAACTTCATAGGTGGTGCTTCAGGAAACGTAATTGAAGAGACTTATGAAACAACACGCCTTTATAAGAAGCTGAAAGAAAAATTTGAAGGTGTTTCAGAAGATCAGGTGAATTCTACTGATAAGACTGATTATAAACTATACATTGAAACCAAAAAAATCACTGAAGAAAAACTAGCAAGCAGCAAAAAGACAAAAGAGCAACTTGACAAGTTTGCTCAGACACTCATGCTTGTAAAGTCCATATTAGAGCCTGAGTTACTGGATAAAGAACTGACTGCTTCAAACCTTGAATCAATTTCTTCAAGAAGTGAAAGAGTATTAGCTGCTAAGGAATTTATGCTCGACAAGTTCAACGCTGGATTCACTTTTCAGGATTTTGAAGAATACAAAGACTACATCGATCAAAGAGTACTTTATCATTACAATGTTGATTTCAATGCGAGACGAGTTGTTGGAGACAACCCAGATGACGCAAATGAAAAGTACTACGGCAACAACGATGTTTATGCAGGTCATGCTGAACACGGAACTCACGTTGCTGGTATCGTTGCAGCTGTTAGAGATAATGATTTGGGAATGAATGGGATCGCAAACAATGTCAAGATCATGGCATTAAGAGCAGTTCCAGATGGTGACGAGAGAGATAAAGACATTGCAAACTCTATCAGATATGCGGTAGATAATGGTGCGAGAATCATCAACATGAGTTTCGGAAAGGGTCATTCTCCTGCCAAGAAAGTGGTTGAAGACGCCATCAAATATGCAGAAGAAAACAATGTTCTTTTAATCCATGCTGCGGGAAATAGCTCATCCAACATTGATGAAATCATTCATTATCCAACAAGATTTTATGGAGATCCTAAATCTTCAACTACTGATGCGAAGAACTGGATTGAAGTTGGTGCTTCCGACAGAAGTAATGATGTTAACCTAACTGCAGATTTTTCAAACTACGGTATTAAAACTGTAGACATCTTTGCTCCAGGTGTGGATATTTACTCAACCGTTCCGGAAAGCCTTTACAAGGAAAATAGTGGCACTTCAATGGCCGCTCCAGTAGTTACCGGAGTTGCAGCATTAGTATTAAGCTACTATCCTGAATTAACTGCAGTTCAATTAAAAGAAGTACTTCTTAAATCCTCCGTGAATGTTGGCAAACTAAAAGTTTATGTTCCTGCCGACAAAAAAGGAAAGAAGACCAAATTCAAAAAATTATCAGCTACTGGATCAGTTGTAAATGCATACAATGCAGTAAAACTGGCAGAATCCATGAGCAGTAGTTTGGCAGACTAATTCGAAAATTCACAAAAATTATTCCCGCTTAGAAATTATTTTTCGCACTTGGTAAAGTGAAAACGATTGCACTTTTCAGCATCGCTTGTGCTTTGCTCAAACCACAGTATATTTAATGGTAGAGCAAAACACACTTTCTAAATGCGAAATCTTCTTTTCCTGTCCACAGTTATTTTTTTACTACAATCCTGTGGTTCAAAAAATTATCAATTCATTGATAACACCGTAACCATCAACTCCGAAGGTGGCTCATACCAAATAGCTGCACTTTCAGAAAACATTATAAAGGTTACATATTCCGATAGCATCACCTATGGAGATAGAAATTATAGTCCGGTACTTACTACTCCAGTTCAAGTCACAGTCACTGATACTGATCAAAACAACCTCGTCCTATCTACTCAGAATGTTGATGTCAAAATTCAAATCGACCCTCCAGCTTTCAGTTTCTGGGATAAATCTACAGGTTTGAAATTAGGAGAGGAAGAAGGTTATAGCCGAGACAGTACCACTACTAAATTAAGATTCAACATTCAGGACAATGAGGCATTCTACGGAACTGGCGCAAGAGCAATTGACATGAATAGAAGAGGTCAGAATTTATTGATTTATAATAAACCTCATTACGGTTACCAAAATGGTGCGGACGCACTTAATTATACTATTCCGCATGTAATGTCTTCCTCCAAATACATGCTTTTAGTTGATAATCCTGCTAAGGCTAATATGGATCTTGGAAAGACACAATCCGATATTCTGGAGTATTCAAGTGAAGGAGGAAACATGGCGTATTACTTCATTAATGGACAATCCTACAAAGAATTAATGAACAACTACACCAACTTAACAGGAAAGCAACCTCTAGTCCCAATTTGGGCCATGGGACACTTGCAATCAAGGTTTGGATACAGAAGTCAGGCTGAAGCCGAGGAGATTTTACAAAAGGCTCTGGATGCTGGATATCCGGTGGATGCCATCATATTGGATATTTACTGGTTTGGTCCCGAGTTGGAAGATGGTCAAATGGGAAGGTTAGATTGGGATCTGGATAAATGGCCTGAACCAAAAAAGATGATTTCAGACTTTGCTGAGAAAGGAGTTAAAACGATCACAGTATCAGAGCCGTTCTTCACTAAAAAGTCGAGCAATTTCCAGTATTTGTCAGACAATAAGCTTTTGGCACTAAATAAAGAAGGCAATACTATGACCATCCCAAATTTCTATTTTGGAGAAGCGGGTCTCCTGGATATTTTCAAGCCTGAAGCTAAGGATTGGCTTTGGAATGAATACAAAAAACAAAAGGAATACGGAATAGCCGGATGGTGGGTAGATCTTGGAGAACCTGAGATGCATCCTCAAGGTATGATGCACATCAATGGATCAGCAGATGAAGTGCATGGTGCCGTAGGACATGAATGGACCAAAACTATGTTTGAGGGATATGCCAGAGAATTCCCTAAAGAACGATTCTTCAAATTGGGCAGAGCTGGCTTTGCCGGATCTCATAGATACGGGCTAATTCCATGGTCTGGCGATGTAGGAAGGTCCTGGTCTGGATTGCAGGCTCAACCTTCAATATTATTGAGCATGGGTATTTCAGGTCTTGGTTACATGCATTCTGATGCCGGTGGGTTTTCAATGGGAGAGCAAAATGCTGAATTATATATAAGATGGATGCAATACGCAGCATTTACCGCAATCTTCAGACCTCATGGTGATGCAAATGCAGCTCCATCCGAACCTGTATTATGGGATGAAAAAACACAGGAATTAGTGAGACCTTCCGTAGAATTAAGATATAAGCTTTTGCCTTACAATTATACACTGGCATGGAAAAACAACAGCACTGGAGTTCCTTTGGCAAGACCAATGTTTATGGAATTTGAAAATGTTTCTGACACCATTGAATCACAATACATGTGGGGCGAGTCATTTTTGGTAGCCCCAATTATGAATCCAGGTGTCTCGTCTAAAAACGTCTACTTCCCTAGTGGGAATTGGTACAACTATTGGGACAATTCCAAAGTGACATCTACCGGTTACGAAGAAGTTACTGTTACAATGCAAAACATCCCTGTTTTTGTTAAAGAAGGAAGTTTCATTCCATCGATTCAACCTATTCAGAATACCGAAGAATATGATGCCGAAGAAATTGATGTGACATATTACCTAAGCTCAACACTTTCCAGTGACAAGCTTTACATTGATGATGGAATTACTCCACAGATACCAGCACAAGCAGAATTTCAATTATTAGAGTTTGATGCAAAACCAGAACAAGATAATCTTATGTTCATGGTCAAAACACTCGGACCAGGTATTGACGGAATCACTTCAGATCGGACTTTAAACTTTACCGTGGTTGGGCTTAATGGCAAAATTAAATCGGTTACTCACAATAATACCGACATAGAATTTAAATGGGACGAGAGTACCAATTTGCTGAAATTTGAATTCAATCCAGAAAGCCAATCCATCATCAAAATAGAATATAATTAGAAACCCACTTATCAAATAATACAACAAGCATCACAAGATTGCGTTTGTTATGGTGTTCAACTACTACTTATTAGACCATGTGCAAACGCGATTTTTCATTGTTACTCCTATTAATTCTCGTCTCCCTTCAAGCAAACTCACAAGACACCCAATATGAAAACCTGGTGTTCGAAGGTGCTGGCATGCGTGGACTAGCCTATACAGGTGTCATCACTGAATTGGAACAACAGGGAGTTCTGGAAAATATTAACAAAGTAGGAGGAACATCCGCTGGGTCAATTGTATCTCTTGCTCTGTCACTTGGATACACTCCAGAAGAAATTACAGAAATTATCTACTCAACAGATTTCTCAAAGTTCAATGATGCTGGCTTCATATTTTTCAGTGGAATCCGAAGGTTGAAACGAAACTACGGTTACTATAAAGGTGATAAGTTCGTGAAATGGTTGGAAGATATTATTGATGAAAAAACCTGCAATCCAGATATTACTTTTCAGGAGTTACACGATGCTGGATTCAAGGATTTATATGTGGTTGCAACCAGTCTTAACAGACAACAAAATATAGTATTCTCTTATGAAACCTACCCAAACATGAAAATCAAACATGCTATCAGAGCCTCAATGTCTGTTCCTTTGTATTTCCAGGCAGTATTTGTGGACAAAGAAGGAAATGTTTACACCAGAAATGAAGCCACTCCGGAAATGGACCTCATGGTAGATGGAGGAATCACAGGGAATTTCCCAATTGATATTTTTGATAGTACAGCAGTAGTAATGGGAAGAGAAATCAGGATCGCTAACCCTAAAACTATTGGGATTAGAATAGACAGTGATCAACAAATTGAATACGACAGAGACTCGCATGAACTTGCTCCGTACGATGTACAAAATGTCAAAGACTATATGCAGGCATTCTATCTGTATGTTGTAGAGAATCTCAACCGTAAAACATTGACAGATGCAGACTGGGTAAGAACAATCTCAGTTTCAGATGCAGGCATTGGCCCAAAAATCAAACGACTATCAAACGATCAGAAAAAAGCGCTGATTGAAAGTGGCAAACAAGGAACCCGATTCTTTTTTGATACCAATATTGCCAAAGCTTCGGTGGAATAAATCGACGTTTCCATTAACTTCATAGCCATGAAGACACATTCCTATCAAGCCAAAATAAACTGGACCGGAAACACCGGAAATGGCACTAAAGATTACAAATCTTACGAAAGATCACATGAGGCAATAATTGATAACAAAACCGACATATTATTGTCTTCTGACCCTTCTTTTCGTGGCGACTCATCAAAACATAATCCAGAAGAGCTACTGGTGATGTCCCTGGCTTCTTGTCATATGTTGTGGTATCTTCATTTATGCTCTGTCAATAAAATCACAGTTGATGAATATGAGGATTCAGCTACAGGTATAATGGAAGAAGATAAAACCGGAGCAGGTAGGTTCCGTGAAGTAACGCTTTATCCGATTGTGAAAATTAAAGAATCTGATAAGACTGATTTGGCTCATTCTTTACATGAAAAGGCCAACAAAATGTGCTTCATTGCCAATTCATGCAATTTCCCTGTACAGCATGATGCAAAGATTGAGGTCGTTTAAGCCTCTTCTACAGTTACTGCTTTTAATTCCTTCTGAAGCTTCACAAAAAAGACCGTCTTACCAGGTTCACTCTTGAAGGAAATATCACCGCTGTGCTTTTCTACAATTCTCTTAATAATATCAAGACCCAAACCACTTCCATGGCCAGCAGACTTAGTAGTAAAAAATGGCTCAAAGATTTTCCCTTGTAATTCTACTGGTATACCCGAACCATTGTCCTCAATTGAAATCAGATAATGACTTTCATGTTCAGCACAAGCAATTTTTAAACGGCCCTGCTTGTCCATGGCATGAACGGCATTTGAAATCAGGTTGGTCCATACTTGACCAAGTTCGTCAGGCAAGCCATAGATCATCGCATCTTTCTGTACATCAAACTCGACTTCAATTCCTGTCTTCAGAATATTTTCAAACATGATTAACACGTTTTCAATATTCTTTCGAAGATCAACAGGCTTAAATAGTCCTTCGTTTTTGAAGTGAGTGTATGACTTAATGGCAAATAGAATCTTATTAGCTTTTTCCATAGCGTTTTTAATATTGAAAACACTATTAAACCTAAAGAATAGCAACTGAATCGCCTCAAATATTTCTTCGCTATCTGGAAGTTTCCAGATTGGGAGCAGTTTATCGTAATCTTTCTCAACATCAAGATGCAAGGATAATTCTGCAAGATGTTTTGCATTCTCCACACCTTCAGATTCCATTTTCGCAGACAGGTCTTTGACTAGTTGCCTCTCTTCCGAAGAGGTTAAGAAACGATAAGATTCTGCTGCTTTATTTACACTGGATAAAATTGCTTCTCTGTGCTCCGTTGGAATTTTCTCATTAATGGTATTGATGATATCGCCAATATCCGGGAATGATTCAATCAGATAATCCACGCTTCCTTTGATCACCCCAAGAGGTGTATTAATCTCATGCGCAATCCCCGCAGAAAGCCTACCAAGCACCGCCATTTTCTCCTTTTGGATAATTTCCGATTGTGCCTGATGTAAGTGATCGATTGCCTTGTTTAATTCTTTGTTTGTCTTCTTTAGCTTATTGGAAGTTTGCTTGATATCAGTGATATCAATTTCCATACAAAGTACATAGGACTTTCGACCAAGCTTAAATGGAACTTTATAGAAATAAACCCACTTGCCAGTCAGTGGATCCATAAGGTACTCATCGCTTACCTTCATGTCCTGGCTCAAAACCATTTGGTCTTCCTTCAAATACTTTTGCGCCTGACCAAAATCCGGGTGTGTCTCCAGAATTGATTTCCCAATAAAGTCCTCTTTCCGCTTTCCATAATAGTCGGCGAATGCCCTATTGACAATCTTATAATTACCCTGAGAATTCCTCACAAATACGTGGTTAGGCATCTCATCAATAATCTTCTGAATGAAGTCCTTTTGGTTTTCTAATGCCCTGGTACGAAGATTTACCTGCTGCTCCAACTGAAGATTAATCTGCATCTGCTGACTCATGTCATCCTGGCGCTTGGCAATTTCCTGTTCAAACCTGGACTTAACGAGATATCCCAATCCCAAACTCAATACCAGATTTTGAATGACGATTCCTCCCTGCAAGAAATAGTTATGATAAATATCCCAATGAAGCAGCTGACTCATGATAGTCAATAATAAGGCAACCATCAACGTAATAGTACTTACCAAAATAAACCTGACAAACCTATCACCATGTAGCAGGATCTTGACTATTACATAACCACCAACTATCAAACTAATTCCATCTGCGATGTTGATTGAAGTAACTACCAATGTTTGTCCAAAACCTAAAAGAGGGTGAATAAGTCCTATCGCACCAGTCACTACCCGCACGTAAATTAGGTATTTAACTAATTGATCTAGTTTAGGGTGGTCTCTTTGAGTGTTGACTGAATATCTAAAAAACTGGAAATAGCAGAGTGCCGCAAGCTGACTAATGATAGAGTAAACTATAAAATCACCACTGTAGCTTCCTGTCAAGCCTTTCGAAAACCCGAAAACAGGTAGATAAGCGATGTACAATCCAAAAACGAAAAGCGCATAGTATAGATGAACCTTCCTCTTTCTAGCCACAAACAGAATGATAGCGAAAGTACAAATGATCAGCATCACTCCCTGATATACTCCCTGAGTAAACTGCTGGTCTGCAACTTGTCTTGTGAGAGAATAGTTGGATATTAATTTTGGGTAAAACCTCCTATTACCTTTCATAGCTGGAATAGCGATGAACATCGTTAGCTGCTCATTAGCACCTACGTCCATCTTGATGTAATTATCCTTCCAGGCTCCAGCCTTTGAGTTTTTATTTTCATAAGGAATCAAAACACCAGACACCATCTGATCAAATTTTCCCGATGAGTTGATAGTGTTAACGATGATGGTATCTACATCACTCAGTGAGAAATAAACAACCCGATGCTCATCGGTCTGATTTTGAATTTCAAGAAAACCGTATTGATTTAATTTAAAGTCGACATTCTTTCGATTGACAGATTTCTGATTTTGTCTTATTTGTACAGAATCCGAAATGTCCATTTGGTTCGTTGTGGCATACAGTTGAATGATTCCCTCCAGTGATACTTCTGTGGTGTTTTCATCAACCGTCACAATCTGAGCTCTTCCCAGATCCGAGAAAAGAAGCAAAAAAATAGTTAGTGCCGCAGCGAAATAGTTCATCTCTAGTTTGTCCCTCAAACTTCAAATGTAATGACAATTTAGGCATTCCCGTAAAGGCAATGTCTATCTAGGTAATATCTGTGTATAACTGGGAGAATTTGGACCTGAATATAACTCGGTTGCTATTAAGAATCAACTTTCTTTTTTACCTGCATAATAAGAAACGAATTTTTTTTTCATCGCAATGTCCATTTTGAAAAAGTCACTTCGTCATTGTAATGAAAATCGATAATTTAAGAATACAAAGAAGTTTAGCCAAGAAGAATAAACAACATGAAGACAGTAATCAAAACATACACCATTGCTTCAACTCCAGAAGATGTATTCAAGGCATTGACAGAGGTTCCTCTGATTGAAGCCTGGAGCGGATCAGAAGCAACTATGGACCTGAACACTGGAGGAGAATTTTCTCTTTGGGGTGGAGATATTCATGGCATCAACAAAAAGATCTCCCCGGACCAAATTATTCAGGACTGGAAAGAAAGCACATGGCCAGAGTACAGCCTTTGCACATTCAATATTTCAAGAGAAGGAAGTAATACAAAACTGGAGTTGATCCATGAAAATGTCCCTGATCAATCTGCGAACTCAATAGACGGTGGTTGGGATGATTACTACCTGGGGCCACTAAAAGAATTGTTAGAAAATAAAATCAATAATTAAACCATAACACATATTACCATGAAAGAATTTTTATACTTATTCAGAGGCGGAGATGCCAGAAGAGCACAACAATCACCAGAAGAAATGCAAGCTCACATGCAAAAATGGGGAGCGTGGATGCAGCAACTTGCAGAGGCAGGACAACTTGTATCAGGATTGCCTCTGGGAGCTGAAGGTAAAGTAGTTGAAAAAGCAGGAGAAGTAATTACCGATGGACCATTTGCTGAAGGATCTGAAGTAGTGGGTGGCTATCTGATCGTGAAAGCTAAAGATCTGGATGAAGCAACTGAGCTTTCTAAAGGCTGCCCCATTTATGAACACGAAGGTTGTACAGAAGTAAGGGAACTATTGCCAATGTAAATACTGCTTTACAAAATCTTAATGCCCGTACTCTTTAGTACGGGCTTATTTTTTAAATTGAACTATGCAGCAGATCGAGAACCAACAGGAATCGAAAGCGATAGAAGTGGTAGACCATTTCTTCCGACATGAGTCTGGACGTATCGTGGCTGCACTAACCAAAAAATATGGTCCAGCAAATCTTGAGTTAATTGAAGATGTTGTGCAGGAGGCACTGTTAAAAGCCATGCAACATTGGCCTTACAAAGGAGTTCCTGCTAATCCTTCTGCCTGGATACTAACTGTAGCTCAAAACAAACTTCTAGATCACTTCAAAAAAGAAAAAACGAAGTGGAATAATGAAGACAAATTAAAATTAGACATTGAGCTTAATCACAACTCTTCAGAGCCAGACCTTGATGTCCAATTAAATGATGACCTGCTCAAAATGATTTTTGCATGTTGTCATCCCAAGTTGTCGAAAGAAAACCAAATTATCCTTACCCTTAAAATTCTTTGTGGGTTCAGTATATCTGAAATTGCCAGAGGTCTCATGAAAAATGAGGAGGCAGTTGCAAAGACCTATACCAGGGCAAAAAAACGATTTAGAGAGGAGGTTGGGTCATTAGAAGTTCCAATTGGTAAAGACCTCAACAATAGGTTAGAGAGCGTTCATAAGATCATCTATATGATATTCAATGAAGGATATCACTCCATAGATCCTGAGAACCTGGTGAAAAAGGATGTTTGCGGTGAAGCAATGCGATTGTGTTTTCTGATTCTACAGCAAAAACTTCTTGCAAACCCCAAAACATATGCTCTTATGTCGTTGATGCTGTTTCACTCCAGCAGATTTGATTCTCGTGTAAATGAAAATGGCAAACTAGTAACCTTGGAAAATCAGGATCGGGAGAAGTGGGATAGGGATTTGATCGAAGAAGGAAGATATTATCTTGATAAGTCCTCATTTGGCACACTAAGCGAATATCATCTTCAAGCAGGAATTGCCGCCGCTCATAGTCTTGCTGCCTCATATGAGGAAACCAACTGGAATCACATTTTAATGCTTTACAATACTTTGGTTTCAAAACATCCAGGGGGATACGCTAAACTTCACAGAATTGTTGCTTTAGGAAAGGTGCATGGAGCCCAGGAAGCTCTAAATGAGCTAGAAGCAATTTCAACCGACCCCAAAATCACTAAGAAGCATCTCTATTTTGCCATTAGAGCTCATGTAGAAAAGACGTTGGGAATGCAACCGGAAGCAAAAACATCTTACACAAAAGCAGCGGAGTTAACCACCAACATGATTGAAAAATCCTTTTTGCAATCACAAGCAGATGCTCTCTGATTAATCTCCAATCAAAACAAAAGCACCCCAGTAGTAGGGATCCCCATATTTGATTTTCAATTCTTGCTGTGCTCTGTAAAATGCGTCTGTTTTATCTCCCGACTGAAGTAAATACCTATAAAAAGCAATCATAAAGTCCTTTGTCCCCTGATCGTCCACTTTCCACAAACTAGTCATGATACTTTTAGCCCCAGCTGCTCTAAATGCTCTTTGTAACCCATAAACTCCTTCTCCTGCATCAAAATCTCCCAGGCCGGTCTCGCAAGCTGATAGAACTACTAATTCTGTATTCTCCATTTCCAGACCTTGTGCTTCATAGGCGGTTAATATACCATCATTAGTTTCCTTCAACTGATCCGCACTGTAATAATCCACTACTCCTGCCATCAATAAACCTGAATTAACCATGGCATTAAACATTCTATAAGCCGAAGTAGCATTATCCGTTTGAGACCAGAATCCATGTGTTGCAATATGCAGGATACCTGGCGAATTGAGATTGTAAATCACGTCTTCAGTGGCATCAACTCCAATGTATTGAGTAACCTTTGTGCCTTGAGACTCCAATTGCTTTTTAATCGACCGAACCTCATCTTCAGTTCCTGGAAGGTCTGTGACATTTGCATTTCTAAAATTTTTGAAAGATCTGTTGCTCAAACCTCCGGCATCCTGAAGTCCTTTAGTAGAATATGATGGTCTACCAATCAGCACAGCTTGACCAAACTTGTCTTTTTGAATAGAACTACCAATTTCTGCAGTACTGGTAACATTTGATATCTTAATCTCATCCAGAAGATACTTTCCAGTTTCTGGATTTAGAAGAGTTGGAAGGTTGATCATATGGTATATTCCATCAGATGAAAAATAGACCTTATTTATTCCATCAAGTTTTTGCTTAATCGGCTCCCAGTATTGTTTATAGCTCGTCTTATCTTCAATCTTTAAACGAATTGAATTCTTGTAAACTCGATAAAACCTGGTGTCTAACAAATCTGCGGTGGATGGCAGGTATACAACCTCTGGAAACTTGCTGTCGTGCTTTACAATGTATGCTGCATAATAAGATGTATCAGAATGAAAAACCTGATCCTTCCAGTGAAATCTGGCAATCTCAACTGCTGCCTCACCTTCCTTAAGCTTTGATCTTACAGACTTCCAATCCGGAGATGATAACTTCAAAGTACTTTTGAAATCTTTCGCTTCACTTGCCAGTCGGTTTTCCAGGTTTTCTACTTCCTTTTGGAGCCTCTCCAATTCCGTTTTATCTACCTCAAACTTTGCCTTTTCATCTTCAGGTTTCACTTCTGAGCCAAGTGCATTGGCAATGTCCTGTTGATCGGTTTGCGACATTTGGTATAGTCGGATGAGATCCTGTTTCTTGGTAATCCATTCATTATACAATTCTATCACCTGAGGGCTGCTGGAATTTAGAAATGCCTTTTTCCTTTTTCTAACTCCTTTGAACGCAATGGATTTTGTAAGCAAAAGATTATTGAAAACCTGAGGAGTCATTTGCTCCAGCGGAAGGACATTTTTGTCATGAGCTAATTTCACGAATGAATGGAAGTTAGAATACCCCTCACTCAACTTAGAATTATAGTAAGCCACAAAAGCCTTCTCACCGAAAGTAAAGATGATATCGTTAATCCAGTCCAGGTTTTCTTTGAACAGCTGGTTGTAGGTATCATTGGAACTTTTATACTTGCCATCTCTCATTCTGAAGTATGCTAATCCGGAAAGTGGAAGTGTGGCAAAGGTGAAATTCTTTGCATCAGCATTTTTCCTGAAAAACTCATCAAACAAAGACTCGTATCGTGGATCCTTATAAAACGCATATTGTTGCGCTTTGCCATGAAGCATTTCCGGACTATTCATAGCTGCATAATCGGATTCTTTAAAGTTATCATAGTAACTATCCATTTCTTTTATCGCCTGGGTGGTACCACTATAGTCTCCTCTTTTTGCCTGGAATTGAGATAAAATTGGATAGTAGTAGTTTGGCATATTTGGATAGATTTCCCTGATCTTGGTCTGATATTCCTTCGACTTCTCCTCTGCAAGCGTCCAGCTTTTCTCTGCGTTCTCCCAATCTCTAATAGATTCATATCCCCCAGCTTGATTTGAATGTTTTGTTTGAGTGTAAACCAGGGAATAAACATCCATATTCATCTGAGTATTTTGATTCATAATGGCGATTTGCTTATCAAAATACTTCCCAGCGGATTTTATGTAATTGAAGTAATCCCCTACCTGATTGTAATAGTACATCTCAATCTGATCCCTGGCAGACTCATAGGATGTTTTGGTGTATTCATTGGCACTTGCCAAAAGAGTTTCATTCAATTGGATCAACTCCTCCACTCTCTCAAACTGACCTGATTTCAAGTAAAAAATTACCTGTGAAAAAACACCAACAAACTCATTGTTCTCATAGTCAATATTATCGATTGCCTTTTGGTACAATTCTGAAGCTTTATCGAAATCTCCCTTGTTTTCAAAGAATGATGCAACTGCGGAATAATTTGTGTAATTCTTTAACTGGGAATGTTCTTCCAGAAACTTCAAGGCCTTTCTTCCAAACGAGAGGTCTTTCACCTTATAAAGCTCCATTTGATACTCATAAAGCCACTCCATATCTGGAGTATCATAGGTAGCTGGTTTTTGAATCTCTGGATTGGTATTGAATTCTAATTTAGCATTTGCTTTTTTCTGACATGCCTCTGCCATTTCAGTATCAGGAACTGCCGATGTAAAGATAGCCATCAAAGTATAGTAGTTAGCCATGGTCTGTAACTCCTCAGTGTTTTCAATCATGTCCCATGCTTCCATTGCCAGCTCTCTTGCCTTCGCAGAATCTGCCTGATTCATGAAGACATCAGTATACTTTTTAAGAAAATCATCCTGAGTTTGGGCTGCAGAATTAGTCCAGGAAATAAGGATAAATGGAAGGATATAGAGAATTCGTTTCATTGGAAAAGCTGCGGTTATGGCCTGTAATAAAGCAATTAAGCCAATTTTGGCAGAATATTGAATGATTTTGGCAAATATCTAAATGTTAGGCTTGCTTACTTTATTATCACGAACGAACTAAAAAACTATCTCATTATGAATTCCAGCCAAATAACGGGATATATCTGGTATGATCCTACAGTAGGGTTTTATCAGAAGGGCAGTAAAGTTGAATTCAATAAGTACTACCGAAACGACACTAAAAAAATTGATTGTCAGATTATTTATGAAATGACTTCAGATACATCTGATAGTTTGATGCAAGTATTGGTGAATGAATTAAATGAAGCCAAAAGAGAGAGCATCACTACAAAGTATTGGAAAATAGTTTAAGGTAGGACTAACCGGTTATTCACTCTGTTCCCCAGGCAAAAACTCATTAGTAAAATGTTCTCTGGATTTATCCTTGGAGAACTTTTGCTTATTGTAATCTTCTGAACGAGATCGTGGTATAGATAAGCTTTGCCAAGCATCGCCAATTATTATTTTGCCTACGAACGCAATCTGGCCAATGTGGTATGAATAGTGACAGAGTTGCCTGTTTATGGCTTCTGTCACTGTATGCCCTTGGTTGCGGATGTAAACAATTTTGTCCAGATCTTCTGCCCCTAGTGCATCCAAGGCAGAAAATAAGCAATTCCATCCTTCCTCCCACTTCACTAAAATTTCTTCCCGGGTATTGAGATCATTTTCAAATTCAGCATCTCTTTTACGCCATTCTTTTTCTCCATCAGAATTGAGAAAATCAGTCCACCTGGACATCATATTTCCCCACATGTGCTTGACAATGGTTGCAACACTGTTACTCTCCTCATTGAATTGCCAGGTAAGCTTATCATCAGGGAGTTGATTGATTGTCTTGATACCGAGACTTTTGTAATACAGAAATTGCTGACGAACGCTATCCAGGTAGTTTTGATTATCCATGAAAAAAATGTTTAGAAGTCTCTATTACAACGCTGATATGTTCTAAGATTGTTCCGCTTTCTTAGTCCAGTATCTCACCAGACCAGCCACACTCATCCAGCTTGGATTTGCTGCTTCATAAACTTTTACTCCTTCCTCATCTACACCCAGGTCCAGTAATTGTTGAGTAGTGTACTTTGAGAATTCAGGTGTGAGCTCTTCAACAGTCTTTCCACTTTCCCAGCCTTTTTTGATCCAGTTAGCCCAGTCATCAAGCATCTCCTCAAGTGAGTTCAAATGGTAATCTATATTGGTGATTGCGTCAAAGTGTGTCAAGTATAGTTTCGATGGGTTAGCTTTTCTAAGTACCTGAATTGAATTCTTCCAGTCTTCTAAATTGATATCTGGTGGTGGACAAGGAGGGACAACCGGACCATCTCCAATTTTGCAACCAGCTACATCTCCAGTAAAAATATTGTCTCCAATTTGCCAGGCTATATGGTGTTTTGCATGACCTGGAGTGTACCACCCTTTGATGGTAATATCGCCAATTTGAAATTCTTCTTCATCCTGAACCTCGTGTAACAGATCGCCTGGAATATTCTTCATGGTTCCCCACAGCCTATCCATTTGATCTCCATAAATCCGGGTTGCGGATGACATTAATTTAGACGGGTCCTCCATATTTTTTGCTCCGAAAGGATGAACATAAATCTTAGCCCCATTTTCTGCAAATGCCCAGGCAGAACCAGCGTGATCCAGGTGAATGTGAGTAAGAAATACATGCTTGACATCCTGAAGAGTATATCCTTTGTTTTCCAATGCTTCCTTCATCGCTCCAATTGTACTGTATGGTCCGGTTTCAATTAGTACAGGTCCGTCAGAAGTTTTGATGAGGTATGATGCAATTGCGCCTTCATAGCCCTGGAATTTAAGATCTATAAGTTCTATCATTTTGGTTCAATTCGGTTGTAGACCAAATGTACTATAAAGTGCTTATAATTGTGTCACAAATAAACAAGTCAAAGATGAGTAGTGTAGACAGTAAATTTTTTCAGGATCACATGCATGAAAATGTGTGCTTTGGATGTGGAATTCAAAACCCGGAAGGGCTTCAAATCAAAAGTTTCTGGGAGGGTGATGAGTCAGTTTGCATCTTTAATTCTGAAGAAAAATATCATGGCTGGTCCAACCTAATGAACGGTGGGATCATTGCTACTGTAATTGACTGTCACTGCATGGGAACGGCCATGGCAGAAGCATACAAAAGAGAAGACAGAGGACTGGACACTTTGCCAGAATACAGATACGCTACAGGTACTTTGAATGTAAAGTATTTAAAACCTACTCCAAACGACAAGCCTCTTGAATTACGGGCACGAATCACTGAAGTAAAAAACAGAAAGACTGTGATGCACTGTGATGCGATATCGGAAGGAGTAAAGGTTGCCGAAGCAGAAGTAATTGCTATCCGAGTTTTTGATAGTAGTCAGGATGCCGGTGGCAATGCATTTAAATCTTAAGGTCGCTTTTTGAGGATGTTCATGATTTGAAGGAATTCTTTCTCTGTGATCTTATTATCTCTCACAATCTCTTCAATTTCATTTTTCTGATCTTCTGTAAGCTTTATTTCATGTGGTTCAACTCCATCCATGAGATTCTGAACATCTGCAATTCTATTCTTTAGTATCAGGAATTGATTCTCATTAATCGTTCCTTTATCCAGTAAAGCACTGATATACTCCTTTTGCTCAATGATCTTGGCTTCCATTTCATAGTGACCGTTGACATACTCTTTGATTAATTCATTTGTACGATAGAGTAAATCTTTGAATCGAGCCTTTTTCTTGCTTTGGATATATCTACCCACTATACCAGAGATTAAAGCACCTATAACAGCAAACATTATTCCCAGCTTATCCCAGTAATTTGTCTTCCAGAAAGCAGCAGAAAATATATTGTAAGTATCCACTGCTGTTGGATCATCTAATTCAATTGTAACTTCTTTCTCTGGTCTGTAATTAACCAGTACAGGCATTTCCTTCTTGAATTTTGGATCATTCGCAAAATGTGTGTTCACTTCAGTCAATTTACTTACATCAGATCCTTTTAGAATAAAACTGCTTGCAGTTTCCGGGTTAAATACAAATTCATAATCTTCAAGATTGATACCATCGTGTTTACCATAGGTGAGGAACCAGTCTTTCCCATTGAAATACAGATTACCTCGAATCGGAATATTTCTGAGGATATCATCCTTAATTTTCCGAGGCAGATAACCAACCAACTCACCCACCGGAATATCTTCGCCTTCATCGATTAAGATATCATTTAATAGTACCTGATAGTGATATACTTCTTTTCCTACCTGGTAGAGGTTCATTGTTACTTTCTCAAAGAACTTCTGGTTAGTGTATTCATCGGTACTGAATCTTCCTGAACTCTGAAGGCCAAGTCTGATTTTACTAGTCATTAATTGCAACAAATCACTATCCCCGCTAAGTTCTTCCTTGGCCTTACCCCAAGGGTGAATATCCAGGTTTAATGCTGGTTTTACCCTGGTAATTCTTAAATACCTTCTAATGATATTATAGTAATTATCATCTTCTGGAATAACGCTGGTTACATTCAGTGGATTCTTGAATATCTTTTTCGCTTTAGGGTCCTTATGTGCGTTGAATAGGATTTTATGTATTTGTTCTTCCTCCGGCTTAGTAACTTCAGGAGATAATACATAAGCATGATAAGGCACCTTATAATTGGCCAACTCTATATAATCGTTCTTGTCAATATCATCTCTACTTTCAAAATAAGACTGATTAATTGCTATTCCGTCTACGGTTTCATTAATCAATGAATCAAGTGATGCGTTGTGATCGTAAGTGAAGTCGTAAGTGAAAAAGTCATCATCCACATCCAGGTCATTTTCATTAAATATGCCCTTCGGGTATTTAAATCCAGAAGTAGAAGTTGGTTTTACAAATAGAAACTGACCGTTTTCCAGATGATGTAAATCAACAATACCTGAAGTCTTTTTAACCAGAATAGATCCATTATAGAAGTCCTGATTATTGACTGTATGGGTTGCAAAAACATGCAGTTCAGGGAAATCGCTTTTAGTTTTTAGGTATGGAAAGACTGTGAACAATCCAATATCATAATCATGATTGATCAGGTGAAATCCAAGATCATCGTCCTTAACAATTTCCAATTCCAAGGTTCGCCCCATTTTGTCTGCGACATACTGAAAAAGTGGAGTAAAAGTTTCTTTTACCTTCTCCTCGGATTTGAATTTAATGATACCTACCCTCAGTGGTTCCTGAGCAAAAGTAGATAGGCATAGACATACTAATATACAGCTGGCTAAAGCTCTCATAGGTGTGGTACTTAATTCTAAAGTAAAATTTAAGGAATTTATTGGTCTTCCTTACTAAGAGACAGAGGATAATTCTGTCCTAGCTTTTTCGATCCGTAACAACCAACCAAATAGCATGAATCATACCTGGCACACCGCCAATAAGCGTCAAAATTATATTGATTAACAAGTGTATGGAGAATCCTACTTGTAAAAATGCTGCAATGGGAGGAAGAAAAATGGCAAGTATTAATTTAAGTATTTGCATAGTTTGTGGATTTAGATAGATGCTAAAATATGAAGTTATTGCATATTTCCATCTACAGTTACTACAACTTTTCCATCGTGCTTTCCCTCTCCGAAATAAGCAATTAATCGCGGAATCTCCTCAAAGGCATATGGACCATCAATTATCGGCTTGATTTTACCCTGGTGATAAAGATCATGAATGAAGTCCAGGTCCTTATTAGGTTTGAGGGCTACTACTTGCATATTTTTTGCACCAAACTTAGTCCGAAGTGCAAAGCGAATTATTTTACCTAAGTCTCCTCCTACAGTAGCGTAATAACCATCTTTCTTCAAAGCCCTTTTGATATGTTTTGGTGGTCGTGTGGATTTAGCATCTAGTATTATATCATATTCCACACCTCTCAATGTAAAGTCTTCCTGCTTGTAATCAATGATATGATCAAACCCAATCTCCTTCATAGTTTCAAGCTTCATACCTGAATCAACTCCAGTGACTTCACAGTTCATGCTTTTCGCGATTTGTAAACCAAACATACCCATTCCACCTCCTGCTCCGTTGATTAAAACCTTTTGACCTTCTTTGATCCCAGCATAATCTACCAAACCCTGATACGCCAACATGGATGCATGAGAAATGGTGACAGCTTCATCAAAACCCATCCCTTCTGGGATTTTGACAATTGATTTTTGTTTGACGCAAGCATATTCAGCATATGTCCCCCAACCAAACTCTGAAATATCGCCATATACTCTATCTCCTTCTTTAAACTCAGTTACCTCATTACCTACAGATTCTACAATACCTGCTAGTTCTATTCCCGGGACTGGTGTTTTTGGTTTTGTGATACCAAACAGCAGACGATAAATGCCGGGTTTCCCAGTTACTAAACTCCAATCAAAATCATTAATGGTAGTCGCTGCAATTTTGACTAATACTTCATCCGGCTTAAGCGTGGGTACTGGAATATCTTCCAGTTTAAGTTTTGAGGGAGGTCCGTAATTGTGGCAGAGGAAAGCTTTCATATGTTAATATAGTCGGAATGGAATAAAAATTATTGCACTAAGCTGAACCTATTGACCTACCTAAGTCTCTCATTACTTCCGACATGGTCAGGTTTTGATCCTGGAATGAATCTAGTTCTATTTCAGAAAAATCAACTGGCTTGACTTTATGTTTCTCCAGAATATCGATCATTTCGTCCATTTTGATTTTCATCCCAGAGAATTTTGGCTTGAATAGTATATAGACAAAACCAAACTCAGTGCATCTTGGTAAAAATCGAATTCTAAAATCTTCATTCCCAGAACTAGAATACAACCGCCTCAACGCAAATCTGATTTTTAAATGGACATGATGAATATTCATTAGGTAAGCTTGAGAATTTGATTCTCCATGTTCACTACGCCAGGAAATTGTCACAGGATATCCTCTGTAAATCCCGGCTACACCCCAGTCAAGGTTAATAAAGCCCAATGATTCAAATTGTGAAAGAGGTTTTTTTGTACCTACTCGAATTTGATTCTTTCTCCATACACTAGCCAATGCATAGACGAGTCCAATCAGGAAACTTCCTCCGTTTAGAAAAATGAAAATGAACTCAAAAGTATGATTAACCGGTTCTCCCCAAAATAGAATCAGTAGCCCAAACATTAATGAAAACAAAACAAAAGTTGTAAGCCAGATTAATAACAGAACTATAATAGGTTTGACTTGGCTAAGTTTCATGAGAACTCTTTTTTTCTAATATTTACAATGATTACTGAGGCAACAACTGAAATTCCCACTACCAGGCATCCATATTGAACGAATCCAATTAACGCATGCCACTCCAGACTTGTCCCTGTTCCAATTCTTTTAGTCTTGGCCAAGAACTCATTTATGCGAACAGACTCTTTCATATAGAAGAAAATGGCAATCAATAAGAAGCCAAGAAATAGTAGCAGTAATGACTTAAGGAGTCTCATTCCCAAATGATTTATTTTTATTATCTGGTCTGATCATCAATTTTCAACCAAGCTGTGAATCGTTTTACCTCGCTTTTTAAGACAAGAGTAATTGGTTGCTTATATGATTCATCCTCAATTGTAATCCTGACTTTGTCTTTGTCAGCACTCCATGCTTTGATTTTTGCCTTGCCTAAATCTGTAGACGTATTTCTTTTATACACCTCAATAGGAAGTGCGTATACATTTTTACCACTTCTCCCAATTCCATTTAACACAAAAGAGTCCATTGATAAAATGATATCCGCCTTTTCGAAATCGTAGATACTTACACTGAAATTAAAATATTTCTTTTTAGAAAAAAGATCGAACCCTAATACTGTAACCTCTAAGTCGTGCAACACCAGCTTCTTACCATTTAATTGATGATAGGCCTTCCCTCCTGCCCTATATTGTTGGTAAAGAATATTATACATAAACAACTTTTGAAGTGTCCCCCCCACAACGAAAAAAGCTATTCCAACTGCCATCACATGAAATGGTTCATCTCTCTCAAGGTAGATAACCAGACCAATCATTATAAGTAAGCCCATGTTATAGATCCACCCAAAATTGATAGGAGGTCTTGATTTTAATACAAATTGCCAAAATGTGTATGGATGATAACTCATAATTTAGTTCAGCTCTCCCTTATTACCTTCCTTATCAAACCATCCAATCAATTTCTGATTACCACTATCATAATCAAATTTCGCTATTGCAAACTCTTTCTGTAATTCTCCCTCTCCATCCATGAACCACAATTCAACAACTCTATCATTCTCATCATAGATATATCTTGTTATTGGGGTTGTTTCGAAATCAGGAGATATGAATTCAGTCTCATTTTTGAAACACCGAATCTCAAATAACCTTCCTTTATCATCATACAAGTATTTTGAAATAGCGATGTTGAAGGAGTATGGTTTCACAATTCCATCAGTTGCTTTTCCTGTAATCTCTTTGATTTTCCCCTCTTCATTGTACTCAAAATATTGGTACTTCGCTCCAAAGAATTCATCCCCCATTGTTACTTTTTCAGGTTCCCCAAAATCATTAAATATTGTATCATTTGGAGGGACTTTACCAAAGGACATATTTGGTAGGTAAGTGGAATCTTTCATTAACTTATCAAATTCCCGAAAAAGGATTACCGAAGAATCATTTTCATTATCAAGGTAAATTGTATCTATTCGATCCTTAGATTGAAAAATCAGATATTCTTGTTTCTCCTTTTCAGGCTTACATGAGAACACTAATAAGCCATGGAAAATAATTCCAGCCAAAATAGAGATGGTTCGATGGTTTTGCATGACAGCAATAGAATAAAAACTTGTACATTTATCCAAATTAATAATTCAAAATTCTCGACTTCTATCTTTGATACCTTATGAGCAGTGAATCGGTTAATTCATTGAATGACATAATCTTGAAAGAGAGTTTCGTTTCTAACTCTGTTCATTTGTTTGACTTCCTCCTCACAAATGTTAATTGGGACTCCAGAATGAAAGCCCGCAAAACAGCCAGTTATGGTGTGGCATACAATTACTCTCAGATGAGTTATCCTTATCAGGAATTTCTTCCTGAACTATCAGAATTGAATCATGCTATTGCTGAAGAACTTGGATTTAATCCTAACAATTGCCTGATCAACTATTACCCTGATGGTAAGTCCAAAATGGGATTTCATTCTGATCAAACAGATATCTTATTGGAGAATACAGGAGTTGCTATTATCTCACTTGGAGATACAAGAATATTGAGGTTTCGAAGTATTTCTAATCATGATGAAGTAGTTGATTACCAACTTCCATCAGGATCACTGTTTTATATGTCACACAAGATTCAGGACGAATGGCAACATGCAATTCCAAAGTCAGATTCCGAATATGGTCGGATTAGTTTAACTTTCCGGCATATTTTGAGCTAACAACCAAGTTTAAATTTATCCGTTAGCGTGTTGTAGAATGCCGAGAATCGTTTTAAAAACAATCATAAACGCCCCTATAGAGCGATGTTTTGATCTTTCCAGGAGTGTCGACTTACATGAGATTTCCACTGCTCAAACTAATGAGAAGGCCATTGACGGAGTTATCTCCGGGTTAATTGGTGTGGGAGAATCTGTGACCTGGAAGGCCAAGCACTTTGGTATTTATCACACACTTACCTCAGAAATTACTCAACTAAATTCACCTGTATTCTTTCAGGACGAAATGACAAAGGGCATATTTAAACGATTTGTTCACGAACACCATTTCAGAAAAGTAAGCGTAGCAAGGACCGAAATTATAGATGTTTTCGAGTTTGAAAGTCCATTGTGGGCACTTGGCAAAATAGCAGATAAATATTTTGTCAGAAAACATATGCTGGGCTTACTGGTCAGAAGAAGCGAGGTAATTAAATTCTATGCTGAAACTGAAAAGTGGAAAAAGATATTAGGAAAGCCTACTAAGTCAAAAGAGAAGAAATAAAGTAAGCCCTAAATTTCTTCACGTTTCATCAAATATTTCACAGGCACTTCTTCAGTTAACCATACCCCATTCTCAGAAACAAAAAATTGGTAACCATCTTTATGCATATCGCCTGAAAAAACTTCCAGAATGGATAGTTTACCATGTCTAACACCTACTTTGGATGCTGTTTCCAGGTCCTTGCTAAGGTGCACATTATGCCTGTTTTGTTTCTTTAGTCCATCCTTAAAAATCCCCTCAATAAATCTGGTGGCAGTTCCGTGATATAAAGTATTGGGTGGCTCAACAGGCTCCAATTCCAGATTCACTTTCACAGAATGCCCCTGATTTGCCCTGATCTTCTTCATATCATCGCTGAAGGCGAATCTCTTTTTATTATTGGTTTCTACCACATGCTGTAAAGTCTCCAGGTCGATTTTGTGACCATGAATATTCATGGCGGTAATAAGTTTTTCAACGCTAACCCATCCACTTTCATCAAGTTCAATCCTGATAGTTTGGGGCTGATGGCGTAGTACAAGACTAAGGAACTTGCTCAGTTTTGTAGTTTGTTTTTCATCAATCATTTTAATGTCTTTTAAGTAATAAATAATTCAATGACCGATCCTAGATGGTTTGATTTGACAGATAATCTGAAGTGCTCAGATTGGTTTTTGACGGTCAATGATGGGGTAAAGGTAATATATGCTTTTTGTGATTTCAAGATACAACGAAATCTAAAAGCCCAGCAGCTTAATTATCTATTAACTTCCTGCGTATTGATAAACTCAGCTACTTCCTTTTCACCATAGGATTCCACTGTTCCTTTATCAGTCTGATACATCATGATAGAGTTGATCACCCGATCAGATCCATTTGATTTTTCGGGGACTTCTCCTCTGTGAAACATTCCGAAAGAAGGTTGGTTAAATGATTTCGCATTGTTCAGAATTACCAGACGATAAGTGTCTTTTGGGAATGGGGTCAATTCGGTAACATATGGTTCGATCTCTTTTTCGTCTCTTGCAGTATTGATATCATCACCGCCAAAATACTCAATCATGGATATCCCTTTATCCTCAACCAACTTACTAAAATCCGCAAGAAACACCCGGCTGTCAATAGTAGTAGGTTCATACCCAAGCATCAAAACAGAATTAGGATCAGCGCTATCCCGGTGAAAACCGCTTGTGTGTTGATGATCAAATCTGCCTAGCCAATGATAATTAAGCTGGTGATCAGTATTTTTATTCACTAGTTCAGTCAATCCTTCCTTAAGCTCAACCATAACCGCCCTAAAATCTTCAGAGCCAATGTCCTTACCAAAATCCTTAAAGAAGAACCCCGGTTGGGCAGTAGAATCCCTGAATACATTTTTGTAAATCTCTTCTAACTCATGAATCGAGAATGCTGGAGTTTTGATTGCAGTTGGCATATTGATTTTGAATTGAAATATATACCAATATTAAATGGTTTGGTAGAATTATGGTGATGTAAGAATTTAATAAATAGATCGAAGTGCAATGGGGAATACATTATTCTTCCATTGCATCCGGTACTCATTAATAAATCCTCAGGAAATAGATGACTTGTATCAAAAAGGAAATTAACCCCGATAAAAACATATATGAACCCAGTGTCCGATACTTCTTTGTATACATATAGTATCTATTCCCATCAGTTCCTCTTGCTTTTCCCTGCCAGTAATAATAGCCAGCAATTAGTCCTATATAACCACCGGCTAGGGCCAGTAGCCACATAACGTAGAATAGCGCTTTTTTAGGTTCAGTTCCGGCTTTATCCTGCGAGATTTTGTCATCTCTGGTCTTCTTTACATCTGCCTCATCTACTTCAGTACCTCTTTTACTCAATTCTTTCTTTGCGCCGGAAACAAAATCCGGATGCCAATCATCTGGGTTCAGCACCATTTCTTTGAGTTCTTCTACCGAGTAATCACTCATGGACACCTCCTGGGTTGCAGACTCATTATCATAAGAGAAAACCAGTTGACGCGCTACTTCATACTGATCTTCCTGAACTTCAATTATAAAAGGTTGGGAGGTTCCCTGGCCAAAAGCAGAATTTAAGTGGGATTCAGGGGTTTGGATTTGATATTGAATCTGATTCCCACTTAAGATTGCTTCGGTTTTAACAAGTGCATCCTTGTCCAGGTATTCTCCAAGTACTATCCAATTGCTCATTAATCTCTTATTTGTTCAATGAGCAATATGCATAATTATTAGATTTTTTGCCTAACGGAATCGCCCTCATGCACCACCATCTCCAACAAATCATATTTGCTTCCAACTTCCTTCATGTTCGCTGATGCATCCATTTTCAAATGTTTGTCAAAGAAAGTAGTCACCACGTTGTTGATGATTTCGGTTCCCATGTAAGGATCAATTTCTCCTGTTCCTGCAATTGCACTTATTGGAATCATGAAAGGAATATCCATGAAGTCGGGGTGACCCGATTTTAGAAGCTTGGTTTCATAGAAGTAATTAGTGCTTTTATTGATGTAAACATGTGAATTGATATCCTCGTGTTCTGCCGGCCAATCTGCGGACATATATAAGTATGGAATCTGATATACCGTATCGATCATGTTTCCCCATTGAATTCCATCTAGGTTGGCTGCCGCTTTAATTCTGGAATCTTTGATAGCTACTTTCCCTGCAGTTCCTCCTCCTACAGAGTGCCCAAGCACACCTATTTTATCCAAATCGATTTTTCCTTTTAATGGCCCTTCCTGATTCCATTCTTGCAACAGGTCTATTGTATAAATGACATCATTGGCCCATCGGTCTTCAATGTGTCCTTCGAAGTAGTTAATAACCGATTCTCTGACAATTGGATGTCTTTCTTCATAAGATAAGCCATCTTTAAATGCATTTATCAATGGCTGAACAACATCCATTGAACCATCCGCAATTTCTCTTTGAAAGTCATAGTTAAAATAAGTGATTCTTCCATCAGGAAATGTGGCTCCCAGGCTTTCATGAGTATGATTCATGTTGATGATGATATACCCCTGACTAGCCAATTCGGTCAGAATTGCGTAGTAGCCGGTCGCTTTTGAGCCGTATCCATGTGAGAATAGTAAAACCGGGAAAGGCCCATCAGCCACAGAAATATTTGGGTACACATGAGTGTCTACATGATCCAGGTAGTTTAGAGCATTTGGTGGAAGTCCGTATTTAGTGGCAAATCCCATTCTGCTCCCATTATCGATGTAAAAATCACTTTCTTTATCCGATACATCTTCCTGGCTTGGGTACCAGATTTTGTACATTAATTCTCTTTTGTCAGACGGGTCCCTAGTGATGGTCTCATCTATAGAAGTTTTTAGGTAAATCGTTTCTGTTCCAACCTGATATTGACCTTGCGGTTCAGGAAGTGTGAATACTGGTAATGCATTTGGTAAAAGCCAGCCAAAGAAGAGAAGTATGACAATCCCTAAAAAACCGATTATCCTAAGGAATGAAAACCTAGCTTTTTGAGAAGTATCAATCATTAGAATTCTCCAAAGAAGGATTATCGTGACTAGATAAGCTGGTATCATCTGCCAGCGGATTCCTTCCAGCAAAAGCTGAATTAGTACGATAGCACCTGGAACAATGAGTAGTTGTTTTGGTGTGAGATATTTGGTTATTGATCTTTTGAAAAAGGGTAAAATGGTGATCGTCACCAGAAGAATAATTTCGAAAGTCCTCATTAGAAATTTAAGTTTTAATGTGAACCACAAAACTTCAATGAGGCATCTGAAATGTCAATGTAGAATCCGTACGTAAATCTGTTATTTACATCCAAATGTGCCTTTCAATTCAAATAACAAAGGACTTACTTGAGAATCTCAATAATCGCGTTCCCCCATTCTCTCCTCTTTTCACCTACTCCCTCACTGGTTTCTACTCTCAAATCCAATAATAGCTTATTAGCTTTTTCTTCATCGTTACCAATATATCTGAGAAAAGCATAGCCAATCATTCCGGTCCTGTGAATACCAGCTGAACAGTGCAAATAAATTCGCCCTTCACTTTCCAAAACTTTCTTCATATTCCGGAATAATTCAGTGACTTCAGTATTTCTATCTTCTGTTGGTGGTTCTGCCGACTCCATTGGGAACCAAAGCCAATTCAAACCATTTTTCTTAGTCAGAGCTTCAATCTTTCTGGCGTCTTCTTTTTCAGATAGCAAAGTCAGAATGTGGGAAGCATTTTGAAGTCGGAGGTCATTGACGAATTTTGTAGCTGGTCTGTGACCAATTGCCAGGTAACCATTTCCAATCTTAACCCAATTCACCGCCTCAATTGATTTTAGAGCGTTCTGCGTTCCTTTGATCTTACCGATAAGAGCTCCAATTTCTTTTCTCGATGCTCCTTCTTGTTGCATTGCTGATTGGAGTTCTTTTAATAGTTCATTAGCATATTCAATTGTTTGGTCAATGTCTAAGGTAATTGGTGACTTGAGCCAGTTTTCAACTTTGTTGGTGAGATCGTCATTTTGCATTATCTGTTGTTTTGAAACTTTTATAAGTCAATTTTCTCCAAATTGATTCTAAAGGTCCCTTATCCCATTTGATGAGAATCAATGAACTTAGTACCAATTGAATTATCCAGATAACTAAAATAATGCCAATCAACTCAAATCGTGAAAGCTTATTGAATTGACTTAGTCCATATCCATAGAAAATTAATCCCAACAGAATGTTTTGAAATATGTAGTTGCTCAGAGCCGTTCGGCCGATGTTGGAAATCAGTTTCAATTTTATGTTCTTCAAAAACTTTTGATAAATCCCGTTAAACAATAGAATATAGGCAATCCCCAAAGTCTCCTTTGGAAATGTAAACAGCCACTCCTTCCAGAAATTGGTGACCAGTTCAAAGTATTCATATGTCCAATGATGATATCTCAGGTAATTGATATAAAAGCCAATTGCCAATAAACCGATTGTAATCAACCAATAATACTTCCAGTTTCTATAATCGCTAAAAATCCCCGACCTGTAAAGCACAATACCAACCAACATCAGCAGGATCGTTTTAAAGACGATGTTCTTGTAATATAAAGTGCCTTTGTGGGCGCTTGCATGGTTGTAGGTTTCCTGAAGACCTTCAAGGTAAGTTTTCCTTTTCGGTTCAACCTGGGTGGTATCGGAAGACTGTTTTGTGGTCTTCTTTGTCCAGAATGAAATCCATTTTTGATCTCTTTCCGTTCGCTCTTCTTCTGGTTTACTGATCGCCTCAGTATAAGTATCTTGCCAACCCTGCCTTTTCTTGACCATCAAATAAGAGAGATTGAGCTCAACCAGGCAGAGAATTACAATCACCAAAACCACATATTTCGTCTTGAAAGATCTAAATGGAAATACCAAAAACCCACAAATAGCATAGTGATATAGCACATCACCATCCCAGATGAAATAGGCGTGAACAATCCCAATAATAAATAACCAAAGCAGTCTCCTTGCATATATATCCATTGCCTTAAGACCGATGTTCTTTTTCTCCAGACGCTCCAGAAAGATGTAAAATCCAACCCCAAAAAGCAGTGCAAACATGGAGTAGAATTTACCCTGAGTCAGGAAATAAATCCAGAACCTTGTTGAATGATCTATTTCTCCACTGAAGCCAAACCTGTAAGGACTCCAGGAATCTGGATAAGCAAAATTTTCAGCGTTGATAAATAGAATTCCAAGGATTGCAATTCCACGAAGAAAATCCAGTGATGGTATTCTGCTGGTAAGTTCAGTTGACTTTATTTCTGACATTCCGGTTAGGATAGTTTTAGGGTTTTAAACTTGAAGGTGGCTAAGCTATATGATTTGGAGTTATAAAAACTACAAAAGTGGTAAAAATATGATATATGTGTATGAGCCGTACTATGTGGTGATGTAAATCCTTTGTGCGGGGATGCAAGTTGCTTATGCAGATATGTAAATACTTTATGTAGTGATGTAAGTAGTTTATGCAGACATGTAAGGCCTTTATGCAATGATGTAAGATGTTTATGCAGTCACGTAAATCCTTTATGCAGTGATGTAAGTAGTCTATGCAGTCATGCAAGACCTTTATGCAATGATGTAATTTGCTTGTGCAGTACATTGAGTGCTTAATGCAAATTCCAAACCCATCAATCTCCAAAGTGAAATGGACTTCCTTATATTAGTGAGCTTAAGTTACAAATTTAAGCTATGGTTGGGCAGTGT
The DNA here is from genome assembly GCA_024743255.1 of bacterium. Classification (GTDB taxonomy): domain Bacteria; phylum Bacteroidota; class Bacteroidia; order Cytophagales; family Cyclobacteriaceae; genus JANSWY01. The sequence goes on from JANSWY010000001.1 coordinate 77,346, forward strand.
ACCTCTAACAATTTACTATGAGTACTTTTAAAAGTTTAGGAGGATAAATGTATGCCATGATATGGATATTTTGAAGATGAACGAAACCTGTAAAAATGAAAGTTGGAGATATATATAGCTTCACAAACAATCGAATTCGAGTAATGATGTTTGACGAAAAAGAGGTCTTTTATCTTACCATTAATAGCGATGACAGTTTCGTTTATGCGAAAAATAAAACTTTAAGCTATTATCGTATAACTAGGGAGTACTTTGATAATAACTCAACTTTCATAAAGCATTTAACTTTAAACGAAAAGGAAACTGAAACTCACAGGCCTGATTTGCCCTTACGACTAAATTGCTTTTCTGGATTATTTTGGAGTAGTAAGAACTTTGAGAATGAAAATGACTTACTTGATTTTTTGAAAATAGCTGAGATAGATATTGAAAAACTAGATGGCTTGAATAGTTCTAAAGTCGTGATATTTCCAACAAGTCAACAGCAATCTCAAAAGAAGTCAATTCTATTAGAAAATATAAAAGGACAATTTTCCGGAATAGAATTGATGCTTCAATGTTGTAATATGCAAAGTGAATACGTGAAACCTGAAAAGCAATATTTTTCTAGATTTAGATTAGTCCCAAATGGGCGTGAGGAGAAAAGACTTTCAGGAATAGGATTATATAGGTTAGGGATTAAAGGTAATGTTCCTTCCTATTATTTAGGTGGAGAAATTAGTATGATAGAATTAGAATCTGAAAGCCGTTATATTGTATAAAAACCTTTAGCTGGCTTAAGTTACAGTTGCTAAACTAAAGCCTGGCATTAATTAAAATGTAAAATTAGAGAAGTTTCTAACTTCGGTTCCTTCAGATAGTTCCAAAATAAATAAATGGTCTAGACTAATATAGTGAACTTAAGCTATAAACTTAAGCTAGAGATGTTAAGCGACATTTTCAAATACACTCCAACGATAATAGACTCACTATCGTTATCTTAGTAAGATGGAAAGTAAACTGAAAGAACACTTAATCCAAATTGCAGATCAACTAACAAAGGAATCAACCCTTGAGGATGTCTATGAGCAACTTTCTCTATTGGCGGACATAGAAAAATCAGAAGTGCAATTTGAAAATGGTGAAACTTTTACACAGACAGAAGCCGAGCAGAGGTCGAAAGAATGGCTCAAGTAATTTGGACTAAAAAGGCGCTTGGGCAACTTGAACGGGCTGTCAAATACATTCGAGAAGAACAAGGTCTATCATACGCAGAAATAGTATTAAAGAAAGTCTTTAAATCAACCAGTCTTTTAGAATCCTCCCCAGAGATGGGGACGATAGAACCCTTACTAGCTCACAAAAAAACTCAATATCGGTATCTTGTTGTATGGAGTTATAAAATCATCTATAGAATCGCTGCAGATAAAATTGTAATCTCCAGAGTATTTCACACATCACGCAACCCGAAAAAACTTAAAGGCATATAAAAAAGCAGAAGATAATACTTCTTTCAGATGATCTATTTGCGGTTACAATCGACCTGTTACAATTCAACCTACCTTAACGACGGTCCAACAGAAATGACTTCAGAAGCTAGCTGCTTGAGTTGATATTGCACACATATCAATTCAAACAGAAAGAAAAATGAAAGCTCTAAAAAAATTAATCTTCGTATCCGTATTACTATTGTTACTTGTCCTTTCAAACGGGCAGTATTCTGTCTTTTTTGCTATTTGGTTGGCAGTTCCAATGCTTCTTTTTGCTGTTAGGAAATTAAAAAGATGGCAAGGATTCTTGTTTGCGTTTTTAACGTTAGCGGTTAGCTATTACATAGGTTTTGATGTTGTACCATTTTTACCAGTTGCTGTTTCAATAGTGATCGCTGGCATTTTTGGTCTATTTGCCTCTTTACCTTATCTGATAGATTCTTTTTTCTCAAAAAACAGAAGTTCATTTCTGAGCACACTTATATTTCCTTGTGCCGCAGTTTTGATTGAATATGCTTATCACTCAATCAATCAATATGGAACCTGGGGTCATTTCGCCTATTCACAGGAATCACTTGAACTTTTACTTCAATCTATCTCAGTTTTTGGAATGGGATACATTACGTTTTTAATATTTTGGTTTGCCGCAGTTGTCAATTGGGTATATGAGCAACGTCTTCATCAGCAAAACATCAAAGTGGGAGTACTTGCCTATAGCGTAGTGTTGAGTTTGACCTTAATGTATGGTGGTTATAGAATCATGATTCAAAACCCTAATTCCGAAACTGTTCATATCGCTTCGATATCTGCATCAGATGATTATGCACTTAATTTTTACCTGGAAGGTCTTAATGACGAGGAAAAAGGACATGAGAATAAAATTGAAGCACAGAGACAGATAACAAGAGCGAATCAGCATCTATTTGACAGAAGTGTTGCTATGGCAAAGGCTGGCGCCAAAATAGTCTTTTGGGCAGAAGGAAATGGTGCTGTATTAAAAGAAGACGAGCAAGAACTTTATAGAACAGCAAGTAAGTTGGCAGCTGATCAGAATATCTATTTAGGCATGGCTGTGGCAGTGCTCGATCATACTAATGCTAAATATCTGGAGAACAAATTCGTAATGTTTGACACCACTGGAAACAAAGTGATTGATTACTGGAAAGGCATCTCTGTTCCGGGTGGTGAAGCTGAGATCAGCAATAATAAGGCTACCGGAATTCAAAAGATAGAAACACCATATGGAACAATTGCAGGAGCAATCTGCTTTGACTTAGATTTTCCCAAATACCTAAGCCAAGCAGCAGGAGCAGATATTCTTTTGGCCCCTAGCAATGACTGGAAAGAAATAGACCCAACCCATACGGATATGGCGAGGTTCAGAGCGATTGAGCAAGGTTTTAACCTGATTCGTCAAACCAGCCATGGACTATCAGTAGGAACCGACTACTCCGGAAAAGTAATGACTGAAATGGACCACTTTGCAGATAATGATAAAACGATGATCACCCAACTGCCAACAGAAGGAGTTGCCACCATTTACTCTGTGATTGGAGATAGTTTTATCGCTTTTTGTTTCGTTGTGCTGGTATTTTCAGGTGTGGCTCTTAAAAAATGGAATCCTGCTGGTTTGGAAAGGCAGGAAGGTAATTTGCATTCAGCTGTTGCTGCATAAGGTCAAAGAATTATTTAGAGCGAAACATTAACTTTAGCGCCCAGATGAGCTCACTTGAGTTTAACTGGGCGTTTCATTTGATTGCTTCGCCAATACTTTAAAAAATCAGCTATCTCCTAAAGCCTCTCATCCTTACATCATAAAATCTGCTATCGAATATTGTCCAAATAGGACCACTCCCTTGTTTAACCGGAAGCTATAATTGCAATTTAAGACTAGCTCCCATGAAAAAAATTAGCATCAATAAACCCGTAACCTTTTTAATTGCCATAGTGACATTGGCATTTTCAGGCTGTCAAATGTTCGAATTTGGTCCGAACGCTTTTGAGCGATTACCTGAAAAAACTGCTGTTGACAAACAATATAAATATACGGGCAAGGTCATTATTATTGGAGCTGGTGCTTCCGGATTAGCTGCAGCCAAAATTCTTGAGCAAAACAACATCGACTATCAAATTCTGGAAGCAACTGACAGATATGGTGGACGGTTAAAGAAAGTAGAAGGTTTCGCGGATTTCCCAATAGATATTGGAGCTGAATGGATTCACAATAAGCCACAAGTATTAAATAAACTAAAAGGGAAAAAAGATAATGAGATTACAGAAGAATTAATTTCATATCGTCTGGAATCAAGTGCTCTCTGGGATGGGAAAGCTTTGAAACCAGTATCGAAGAAAAAACTAGACGATTACTTCGAAGGCTTTACTGAATACAAATTCAAAAACTCTACCTGGTTTGATTTCGTGGATAAAAACTTCGCTCAAGAAGTAAAACATAAAATTCAATACAATAGTCCAGTAATCGCAATCGATTATTCGAAAGACAAAGTAGAGCTAACCATTAAAGGTGGACAAAAAGTAATTGCTGACAAGGTACTTGTTACAGTTTCAGTGGGAGTATTAAAATCCGGAGCTATTAAATTCACTCCAAATCTTGACTCAAAGAAAATGCAGGCTATTCAATCTGTCAGTTACTTACCAGGGTTCAAACTTGCCCTCAAGTTTTCACAGACCTTCTACCCAAATGTTGTCTCATGTAAAACTGAAAAAGGAGACAAAGAATTTTATGACTATGCATATAAAAAGGATTCAAAAAACCATATCCTTGGGCTTCTTTCTACCGGATCTTCGGCAGAAGAGTACTATAAGCTAGAGACTCAGGAAGCTATTGTTGATTCTGTATTAAGCGAGCTTAATCTTATGTTTGATGGGAAAGCGTCAAAATACTATACAGGAGAATTCTTATATCAAGACTGGGGAAATCATCAACACACTTTAGGAACATGGTCTACTTCTCTATTTAATAGGTCCATACTTGAGGAACTTAACAGACCTTTGGGTCAAAAAATATATTTCGCGGGTGGAGCAAATGATATGTACAGACAAGGAGGAGTTCCGGGTGCAATAATGTCGGGGTATACTGCAATTGATCGACTATTTATTGATGTAAACTAAAAGATACGATCGTGCTTTCCTCGCTTCAAGTTAGCTGTGAATTTTCTGCTGTCTATTGGGAATAGACAAAATAGAAGGTGTAGCCTCAAACCACACCTAATGTACTCTTATTCATTGGAAGCAATCTTGAATCTTCCAGCGCGGCTGTTCTATGGCCGGCTGTCCTTAAGTAATCTTGGTTTTGTGAGAAAGCTATGAACTTCTCAACAGATTCGTGTTCAACTAATAATACTGCATCCCAGCTTTCACCTTCAGGGCCAATCAGAAAATTTTTGCTTTCGCCATGAAATAATAGTTTACTTCCAGCTTTTTCTAACTCTGGCAGTGTGTATTTCATGTATAATTCATAGGCCTCCTTTCCTGATATTTCGGTTTGGGGTTTCAGGTTCTCAAGGTTCGTATAGTCTGCAATTGGTTTATACTTGAGTAAATTAAGCATCACAACCTTCCCTTTTTGATGGAAATTCATGTAAAAATCTCGCCCAGCTTCTTGAGTTGATTGAAGGTATTTATTCATGTTCTTTTTGTGCAAAAATCTGAAATACAGATCAAAATTTCATTGATGTACATCAAGAACGAGATGCAATGACATTTCTAATTCTACTAACAGTTTCAGGACTAACATTCAGGTATGATGCAATTTCATATTGAGGAATCTCATTGATTACTCTTTTGTTGAGTTTTACCAGTTTGAGATACCTCTCTTCTGCGCTTAGAAGTTTCAAGTCTTCAAGTTTTTTGGCGGTTGATAAAAATAGCCTTTCAGATATTTGTCTTGCTATTGATTCAATAAAGGCATGATCAATTGCTAATTCTTCAAGCTTCTTCCGTGTGATTACTCTTAAAACTGAATCCTTAAGGCAGACTAATTCTTTGTTCGACTTTTCTCGATTTAAGAAACTATAGTAGTTGGCCACAAATTGATTTTCAAATGCAAAATCATCCACAATTGACTTACCATTTCCCATGAGAGTACATTTCAATAAACCTTTTTCGATGAAGCCTACCTTATTACACACCTGTCCATAATCAATGAATTTTTCTCCCTTCTTTATAGATATTCTGTCGAAGGAGGATGAAAATAAGTCAGCTTCAGCTGAAGAGATATTGAAATTTTTAATTAGAAATTCGTGCATGGTTATTCCACAAATACTGCAATATGTATTAAAAGAATGGTGAATTAAACTCCAGAACATCCACTCCTAAGCAGGAATGAATGTTCCAAAGCAAGTAAAATTTACTCGTACCTCAAAGACTTAATCGGATTGGTACTTGAGGCTTTTAGCGTATGGTAAGCAATTGTCAACATAGCGATAATAAATGTTGCCAACCCTCCTGCTACGAACATCAATGGGTTTAGTGATACCCTGAAAGCATAACTATCCAACCATTCTGCCAGGAAGTAATAAGTAATTGGGGCGGCTACCAAGAATGATATCAGGATTAACCATGCGAAGTTTTTGGAGATTAACACCAATAACTGGGAATGTTGTGCTCCTAATACCTTTCTTATTCCTATTTCTTTGATTCTCCTTTCTACAGAAATTGCGGATAACCCGAATAACCCAAGACTACCAATCAAAATAGATAAGACCGCCATTATGGAAATTACAGAGCTCATTTGCTTATCAGATGTGTAGAGTTCTTCAAAATGCTCATCCAAAAATGAATAAGTCAGTGGATAGCCAGGAACCATTTCTTCCCAGATTCTTTCTACATCGCTAATTCCAGCTTGTAGATTTTCCGGGCTCAGCTTAATCGACATTTCATCATAATTCCACTCTGAATGCACGACCATGGATAGCGTGTTCACTTTGTAATGAAGAGAGTTAAAATTAAAATCCTTAGTTACTCCGATGATAGTTCCGAGTGAGTCATTAGGATACCAGCTATGCCCTACACTTTGGCCGATTGGATCTTCATAACCAAGCTCTTTGGCAAATGACTCATTGATCACAAATGCCAATCCGTCATCTTTTGCATAATCTTTGGAGAATCCTCTTCCTGCAATTAGCTCTATTCCATAAACATCCAGATAATCGAATTCTACAAGGACATTAGATGGTGTTACATTTACAATTCCTGTGTCAACTGCCGCTTTGAATCCCCATTGGTGGAAGTTGTTTCCAAGTCTTTGTCCGGAGGCTGTAACCCCAAGTACACTACTACTTTTCAATAACTCCTGCTTCATTACATCGAATTTGTCATTTGCGGTTTGATTCATATCCACAAGGAGAATGTGGTCCTTGTCAAAACCAATATCCTTTGATTTCATAAAGTTCAATTGCTGAAGAACAACCAGGGTCGCCACAATCATGGCCAGTACCATGCTAAATTGTGTCACTATTAATGAGCTTCTAAAGATTGATTTCTTACCTGATTTCTCTATCCCCTTTAATACCTGAACTGTTTTGAACGAAGAAAGGTAAATGGATGGATAGAGTCCAGCTATGACGCCAAGGAACAGAGTCATTGCTATTACTGCCAGAATTACGGTTGTGCTATCCAATAATGAAAGCATTGATAATGTTCTTCCTATCAAATTATTGAGGAATGGAACGCTTATTACATCAATGATTACCGCAAATAATAACGCTATCAGGGCAAGTACAATGGATTCCGTCACAAACTGCCAGAAGAGTTGATTTCTCATGGCTCCAACAGATTTCCTCACACCCACTTCTTTGGCTCTTGCGCTAGACCTTGCAGTGGTGAGATTCATAAAGTTTACTGCTGCTATAATAATTATGAATATGCCTACCAAAGTGAAAATCTCAAGATATGATCCATTGAATTTTCTGTAGTTATGATAGTCATGTTCAATGTCCATGGAATTTAAGTGAACCTCACTAAGGGGCTGAAGAAATAATTTATAGTAATCGTTAACCTCTTCATTGCCAGTATTTCTCACCAGGTATTCTGGATATTTCTCAGCCATAGAGGATAAGTTGGCTCCCGGAACAAGTTCCAAATATGTGTTGAGGTAATTAGATCCAAACTCAGAATTAAAATCCGGGTTTTCTCTTGTGATTGAAAGCATAGACATCATGATGTCAAATTGCATATGAGATGTCTCAGGAACATTCTCCAGAATCCCGGCAATTTTGAAACTCTCATCATCCAGTTTCAAGGTCTCTCCAATGATATCTATTGATCCAAAAATTGTCTTGGCCAGCTTTTCGGTAACCAGGATATTATTAGGTTCATTTAAAACAGTCTCTCTATCTCCACTTATCAAAGGAAAATCAAACAACTTGAGGAATGTACTATCAACTCTTGCTGTTACATCTACCTTGAATCGGTTATCTCCCTTCGTCCAAAGCCAGTTTCTTCTTGCGAAGTACCGGGTATAGCTTTTTACTTCTGGAAAATCAGCAAGGAAAGTTGGACCCATTCCTGGCATTGATAGCGCTACTTTTTGAGTATTTGTACCAGGGAAACTCTGTATTTCGCAGAGTCTATAAAGGTTATCCTTTCTCGAGTGCTGGCTATCAAACGCCTTTTCATCAGAAATGAATAAATAAATCACCAGGCACGCCGCTATTCCAATGGCGAGACTTAGGATATTAATCGAAGTGTGAAATTTGTGCTTGGAAAGATTCCTAAACGCCACAAATAAATAGTTCTTGATCATGATTGTTGCTTTTGAGTATTTTGAGTTATATCGACGGATGGCGAATGGTCTTATATAATTGATTACCTGAAACCAGTAATTCTTATCGGCTTTAAACTTTGACCCTGCCGACAATAAGCGGTAATGCTTTTCCTCCAGGTCTCCTGCAATTTCTTCAGCGAATTCTTCATTCAAGAACCAATCCAGTAGCCTGGATGCGAGTTTAGGCGGTGCTTGATGTTGATTACTCACAATGAATGATTATGCCAGTACAAATTTCAGCTTGCCTTCAGCAAATGCCGGGAATTGCTTCCACAGCGTCAATCGGAAATCCCGCACGTTAGCCAAAGCTCTGTGGCCACTTGCTGTGATGGAGTAGATACGCTTTCTTCTTCCACCTCTTTCAGCGGTTGCTCCTCCCATTTCTGAGGTTAGGAAACCTTTCTTTTCTAGTCTGTTGAGTGTAGTGTGTACTGCCCCAATTGCTACTTTTCTATCAGCTTGAGCTTCGTACTCTTCTGTGATATTGAGTGCGTAAGCCTTCTCTTCCAAAATTCCGACAATAAGCATGAGAACCTCTTCAAGTTCCCCTAATCTATTTTCTGACATATGTTTAAGGATTGTAGAACAAATATACGGAGGAAATAATTATTTGTTCTACAATGTTGTATAAAATGGCTTGGGCCTGATACAGATTTGCTTGACTTCTAGAATTAATTCATATTTATGGCATGAGAATACTATTAGTAATTTCGGCTCTAATTCTGGGTGTTTGGGATACTTCAAATACAAATCAAAATGGTTCCGGAAACTCGATTTATATAGGATTAGTTGATAAATTTTACGATCAGGATGAGTTTCATGTCCCTCTGTTTTTCAAAGAAGGGTATGATTATGCAATTATAGATAAGTTAAAAGATTCAGACTCTAAAGTCATATTTAGAGGTGAATTCAGCAGGCGAACAAAGCTTTATGAATCGCAATGCAAGCTGTATTTGGAGAGTAAAAACCTGGATACTATGCTGGTACTTAACAAACTGCAACAAGTTGTAGATACAGTTTTCAGAAATCACTTTGAACATTATGATGCTGAAATACAATCAAGTTTGATTGCTTCATACAAGATTGATCCAGGCAAAAAGCCCTTTATGCTAATCAGTAAGTCCGGTTTGAACAGGTCAGATTTGAAACCAGGGATTTCATTTACGGTTGATACTACTTATAGAAACAACGTATTAGAATCAAACAATCAATTTTCATCTTATTCATGGGCCTCTGGTAAGATGTCTGTGAATGACAATATTATTTCTTATACCTCATTTGGAGACTATAATGCAAGAAAGGAGTGTTTGTATTTCTACAAAAATGGCATTCCCACAGATTCAGTTATCAATGATTATTTGATTCGTGAATTATATCCTGTACCGATACAGGATTCTGATCATATGTTATATATGGCATCAGGATTCCTCCCGGAAACAGATATCACATGGGATATGCTTATAGGAATTAATCCGGCAACTGGGAAAATCAAGTATTACAGAGGAAACAGGTTGAAACAGTAATACATTTCATATTTTTGTGATACCCTGTGCTTGCAGGGATTGCATGAACATATACACACTACTACAAATTGGAGAATTCCATATCAACCATTGTGAAGATTTTCTAATAACCGAACCAATCGGGACTAACAAACAGGTCATAGCCGTATTTGATGGCTGTACGATGGGAAGAGAATCCGTTTTTGCCTCCATACTTTATGGGAAAGTCATCCGAAACACTGCGCGGAAGTTCTATAATCAAAGTTTTATAGAAAGATCTGAATGGGATCCTAAGTCGATTCTAAAGGCACTTTTTCAGGAGACGTTTACCCAGCTTGCATCTTTAAAAAATAATCTGGGATTGGATACAGATGAATTGTTATCAACCGCTGTTGTTGGAATAATTGATGAAGAAAAAAGACAAGGGAAATTCTTAACAGTTGGTGATGGACTAATTTTCCATGATGGAGTATCACATGAATTTGAGCAAGAAGACAAACCTGATTATTTAGGTTACCATCTTGGCGAAGAGTTTGACAGCTGGTATTCTAAGCAAACGCAGTTTCTTGAAATAAATGAATTCCAGGATTTGTCGATTTGCACTGATGGAATTTTCACATTTAAAAATCTTTCCCGGAGTAATAATCAATTGAGTGAGCAAGACATTATTGATCACTTTCTGGTGAACAATGAACACTCAGAGAATAATAATTTTCTGGAAAGAAAGGTAAGAATGTTAAAGGACGAATTAGATTATGTAGTGACTGATGATTTGGCTATCGTGAGAATAATGCTCCAATAAAAAGTAACCCATTTAGGAATGAAGTAGTGAGGACAGGATAAATTATGAATCATCGAAACCCTGCCCTCCACAACTTATTTAAACTTATACGTCAGTCCGGTTTCAACCAACGAATTAAAGTATCCCCTGAATCCCCTTGCAGCTGGGTCAGGGTTGTTAGATAATCTGTCAACTACATTAAGCTTTGTATATCCCTGAATTTTTGATGTTACTTCATAAGTCATTTTTACATTGGTACGGATGTATTGATAAACCAATTGTAAATCATCGTTATCCTCCCCAGGTGTAAGTCCTGGATAATATCTATATGAATATCTGAGCGATGCATCTATTCCAATTTTACCAAAATCAGAACTCCACTTCACACCAGGAGATGCTTCGTGATAAGTATTGGTTTGTGCCTGGTCTAGTCTGGAGATTTGGTATAAACCAAAGGTCATGCTTCTTGAGTCCTTCTTATTACTGAATTCGACACTGTTCCTAAGGAAATTCCAGTTTCTGGTTTTCTCTTCTAGTTCACCATCAGAATCGAATTCCAGTTCTTCATATGTTCTCAATTGAAGCCCGGAGTTGAATGTAAGTTTCTGAACTGATGACCCAACCCATTTTTTCGAAAAGCTCACAGTTGCAAACGGAGATTTGTAAACCAGTGCCTCCTCCTCAATCATTCTATCATAATGCTTATACAAATACCCAACCTGAGTCTTAACCCACATCTTATTCCCCATATAAAAATCAAAATGCAAAGGCAGATATAATCTCCCAAAGGAGAAAGGAGTCCTCAGCACAGCATCCGCAATGTTTACCCCTTCTCTCTTTAAGCGCTGATACTCCGGGGCAAATTCGAAGTATTTCTTACTATTGTATTTTGTTCTGTAAGAAGCCTTCAGATAATATTCAAATCTGTTCGCATCATTTTGAGTCTGGTATATTCCCAGGCTTCCATTTGCGACAAGCTTGAGGCGATGTTCGCCTTTCTCAATTTTCCAGGAGTTCTTTGAAGATAAAGACTGGAAAGTGCCATTATCCCAAAGATCGAATCGATCAAGTTCCTCTTCTTCGGATTCCAGATAGGATGGGTTAAGGAAGACATTCCATTCATGGCCCAGTCCCACTCCTACGCTGTTGTTACTGGTTGTTTGTGCAAATAGAGATTGTGTGATGTAGAAGGTTATAGCTAGTGTGATTAACTTTTTCATTTTTTACTGATGATTTGTAGAGCCTGAAGCTCAGTTGTTTCTTGTTGATTTTCTTTTTTTGAAAGTTTGATTTCCAGTTTGTTGGAGCTTTCAAAGTGATTGTCTGCTATCGCTAATGAGAATAATCCCAGCAATATGATTAAGTATGGGGTTCCAAATTTTTTAAGTTTCATGATTTTGATTGTTGTTGTTTAATGACTGATTTTAATCCTTGTTTATTCGCCAGCTGTATTCCTAATCCGGGCCTCACATTCACTTCCATGACCATTGGGCCAAGGTGCTCATCAATGACCAGATCAACTCCAATGAAATTGAGTGGAAAGTGTCTAGCAGTTTCTATCGAAAGGGTCAGAATATCCAACCAATATGGCAATACCACCCCTTCGATTTTATTACCACTATCAGGATGGGTTTTCATGAAGTTTTTGCCATCATAAGCTTCCTTGAGCTTACCATTGACCATGTTCACTCCAATTCCCAAACCTCCCTGGTGAAGGTTGGCTTTACCACCAGATTGGTTGGTTGGCATTCTAAGCATGGCCATAATTGGCTCCTGATCCAGGACTATTACTCTGATATCCGGTACGCCATCATTATAGATTTCCTTAAAACAGGGGTGCGGCCTAACGTAAGATTCAATTAATGCCACATCGTTATCACCAAAAGAAAATATCCCGAAAATGATATTAGCAATATGTGTGAAGATGTGGTTCTCTGCTATGACCTGCCCCCCTTTGTACCACAGACCCTGCTGTTTCTTAAGAATCATAATGCCTTTGCCTCCAGCACCTTTCGCAGGTTTGATAACCAATTCATTCCATTGGCTCACTACATTCCAGGTCTCCTCAATTTCCGCTACACTAGAGATACAGGCATATGTTTTTGGACAAGCAATTCCGTTTTGTTCCAGAATCTCTTTTGCGAGATACTTGTCGTCTGCGTATTTGTAATTTCTCTTGGGATTATTGGGGTAAATCAACTCCAAATTCCTCTGGTTCAATCCCATCACCTGCTGGTGAATGGATCGAAGTTTATTCCATATTTTGATCATGATGATTGATTATGAGTTTAAGACTTTTGCAAATCGATGGTATTCCAGCACTCTTAGTCCAAGCCATTTTCCCAGTTTCAGACTTAGACCCGCGACAATAAGAATCGACTCTGGGAAAGTGACCACAAAATGCTGTAGATAATCAGCTGCTAGTATAAAGTAGATTAATACCGTTACCAGTGCAGTACTTAGAAAAAGCGTAACCGCTGCAATCAGTCCTTCTTCTTCTACTTTCTTGGCAAACTTTTCACTGATGATTGTGAGAATGATTATTGGAAAGAACAATGGTGTAGTTGGGTCCAGCCATTGTGTTTGGTGTAACAGTTTGATTGCCAACAAGGCGGTAACAACTACTGCAATCAGCATCAAACCAATCTTTGCATTGTATTGAACTCCCAGCTTCTCCAGAGGAAAGTTTACTAATGAAACTACCATCACAAGGCTTGAGAAAAGTATTAGTCCGGAAACAAGTCCGGTTTTAAGCAATATCAGACTGATCAACACTGGAAGAAATACTCCATAAGTTTTTATTCCCACTACATTCTTGAATATCGCTACCAGAAAAGCGCCAATTGGAAGTAGTAGCAACACTTTCATCATACCGAAAGGAAGATTTGCTTCATCAATTAATCCCCATAGGTTGAAAGAAGAGTATTTAGTATAATTATTGACTCTCTTTTGTTCAATCACGTAGTTGTAATCAAATTCCAGATCAGCGCTTCTTTTGATCAGGAATTCATCTCCTGTATATAATTGCATGTAGTGAGAAGGAAGGAATGCAAAGTGTCCATTCAATGCGTCAAATGGCACCCAGTGACCTTCAATCATAATTTCAACCCATAGGTGAGAAGTCCTCTTAGTGGTTTCCTCAAGAATTAAACCTCCTGTCACTCTTGCCGGAATTCCTTTGTTTCTGCACAACGCAACAAGTAATCGACTTTTGCCATTGCAGGATGCCTTTTGGTTTTCATAAGCCATGACTGCATCTGTGAGCTCACTGGTTTTTGCCGATGGAATTTCATTCACGTAGTTGAAAAACGAAGTGATAACGTCATTCAGATACTTTTGATCAGCAGCTAAAGAATCTGCAAGTGCTGCTATTCTCTCATCCTGAGACTGAATAAGTTCCGTAGGTTCAGTATAATCGGCGAATAACCGAGAATAAATTTCAACCTTTGGAATCTCAGGCCCTAGCTGGTATGAAAGGTCCATTCCGGAATAGTCAAAAGAGAAAGTGATATGCTGACTGCTATCCAGGAACCCTTCCCACCGGGCCAATTTATTTTCTCCCTTTAAAAGAATCGTGCTGGGAGAATCCGTTTCTGAGGATAGCATGATTTGCTGTCTTTTATTATTGACAGGCAAGTAGCTATCTACTTTGTAATTTCCATCTCCCGCGAGATCAAACTGATAAGTGATTGTGTAGTTATGCGATGGGGTTAGGTCTTCATCGTTTGAATTAACATAAACCCGCAACAGAATCATGAAGATTGGGCATAATATTAACGTAGCTGCGATGATATTTACCGTTTTATGATGATTCATTTTCATTTAATTTTCACCTATATCCGGTAATTCAGAATTCACCCCACCCTCTTTAAAAAAAATTTATTTGATCTTCCTGCTTTATATTTAATCAGTCATATTTGACGTTCATCTATTCTATAATTATTGTCCTTTGACAGAAGACAACAAAAATGACGTTTGCCATGAGTCTGTGTATGAGAGGCTCTTCAGAGATTTAGCTCCTAACCTTCGCAGCTTTCTGATCTTTAAGTTCAGAAATGTAGAGAGGGCTGAGGATATGGTGCAGGAAGCGTTCTACATCATGTGGCAAAACTGTAAGAAGGTCTCGCAGGAATTGGCTAAGGCCTATTTATATCGGGTGGCCCAAAATCAATTCATTAAACTTCTGGATAAAGACAAAGTCCGTTCAAAGTACATTTCACTTCAGGATGAGCAATTAGATGATCAGGATCCTAGTTTTGAATTGGAGTATCAGGAAATGAGATCCAATCTATTGAGTGCCATTGATCAATTGCCGGAAGGTCAGCGAGAGGTGTTTTTGATGAATAGAATGGATAAACTCACTTATGTGGAAATAGCGGAAGTTTTAGGTGTGAGCGTAAAGGCTGTGGAGAAAAGAATGCACAAGGCTTTGGTGAAGCTGAGAAAACTTTGTAAAAATATTTGATAAAGGGGGTAGGGTGTGTTGAAAACAGACGTATATAAGGTCAAATGAACTGGGAAAACGATGAAACATATTTAAGTCGGTGGCTCAATGATGAGCTGAATGCACAGGAGAAAGAAGCTTTTGAAAATTCTCCTGAGGGGAAAGAATTCATTGCTTTGATCAAGGCTTCTGAAGATCTTAGAATGTCTGACTACAATGTTGATTCCGCTTTAGATGGGCTCAGAGATAAAATCGATAATCACGAAGCTCCGAAGCAAAAGCAAATCTGGTTCAATCCAATATTTCAGATTGGTAGTGCTGCTGCAGTGTTGATCATTGCTTTTTTTGTATTTCTCTATCCAGATGGTGATACTTCAGTTGTTACCGCTTTTGGGCAGCAGGAGGTTGTTAATCTGCCAGATGGGTCTACCGTGAGGTTGAATGCCAACAGTCAGCTTTCTTATGATGAAGATGAATTCCTTAATGATAGGTTACTCAAATTAGAAGGAGAAGCTTTTTTTGAAGTTGAAAAAGGATCTAAGTTTCAGGTAAATACTGATATAGGAACAATCCAGGTTTTGGGAACCAGTTTTAATGTGAAATCAAGACCGGAGCAGTTTGAGGTACTTTGTTTTACTGGAAAGGTTCAAGTTGATGCTAGTAGCCAGACTACAATTCTTACAAAAGGACTTTCTGCGGTACTCAAGAATAATACTTTGGAAACATCCAATCACACTGGAGAATCTGAACCTGGTTGGTTAAAGGGAATTATCACACTTAATGATGTATCAGTTCAAACTGCGCTATCTGAATTAACCAATCAATTCGGAATTGAAATTACGGTGGAGGCACCAATGAATCAGATGCAGTATACTGGTTCGTTCCCAACTTCCAATGCAAAATCAGCTGTATCACTAGTACTAGATCCATTGAATATTAGTTATACTTACAATCATCAGGAAAAATCATTGGTGATTCATGGTATAAATGAATGATTCGATACGCTACTCTACTTATACTGCTACTCCCATTTTCAATATTTGCTCAAACCAATATCTCTTTCCAGGCAAATAACAAGCCCCTTATTGAGGTTTTCAAACAGCTTGAGAAAGAATACGAGTTGTATTTCGCTTATTCTACCGAGCAGATTTCGGAGATTGAAGTTTCCATTGATGCCGACAATGAAACTCTGGATGCATTTCTAAAGCGATTGCTGGAGCCGGTTGGTTTTTCATATGAATTACTGGAAGGGAAGTTTGTTGCCATCAAAAGCAAAGCAAGTGTTGTTATCAACCTGCAGATTATTGATAAGGAAAGTTCAGAGCCCCTTTCTTTTGCATTGGCTCAAATCAAAGGCACTCAAAAAGGAGCTATTGCTGATCAGGATGGTCGATTTAACACTGTTTGGAAAGGTTCCGCAGCTGATACTATTGTATTTTCTTTCCTGGGATATGAGGATTTGGAAGTTCCAATCGGTCAGATTGAATCCATGGGGAAGAAGTTGGAAATGACGTTTGCCAATCAAAAACTTGGGGAATATGTGGTGCAAGAATATATCAATACAGGGATTACTTCCACTAGTCTTAACAATGGAATTTCCATCACTCCGGATGATTTAGATATTCTCCCGGGACTTGCTGAAAGAGATGTCTTATTATCCGCTCAGCAGATTGCAGGAGTGAGTTCAAATGATGAATCTGCAGCTGGAATCAATATCAGAGGAAGCTCAAGAGCCAATACTTTTATCTATTGGAACAACATTCCCATTTATCATCCTGCGCACTATTTTGGGAATATCTCTTCTTTTATTCCTTCAACAATTGGGCAGGTCAATGTTTATAAGAATTTCATCCCAACAGAATTTGGCGGATCAAGCGCTGGATTGATCACCATGACTTCCAAGGTAAATGAGAACAGAAAATTTACCGGGGAAGCGAGTTTAAACCTAACTCATGCTGATCTGATGCTTTCTACTCCAGTTGGTGAAAAGAGCTCTTTGATGTTTGCTACAAGAAGGTCATTTAATGATTTCTTGGCCACTCCAACATTCAATTCATTAAGCGAGAAACTATTTGAAGGTAGCATCACACAGTCTGTGCAGGAGGAAATCAATGAGGATGAAGATTTCCAATATAATAGCAAACTAGCATTCACTGACTTTAATGTGGTTTGGGACTTAAACCCAAGTGACCGGACCAACATCAGATTTAGTGCTCTAAGATCGGAGAGCGTTTTGGATTTCAATACGATCGATGATGAAGAGCTTAACGAATCAGATCAAACGCATAATATCACCAACCTGGGAGGAAATATAACCTGGAATCAGAATTGGAGTAGCTCATATTCAAGCCAATTGAGCGGTTCTGTCGCCAGATATAATATGGAATACCAACTATTCAATTTCAGGGATAATGATGATGGCAGTGATGGTGATTTTCAATCGAGGTTTAATGAATTTACGAATGTTGAGATTCGATTTACCAACAATCTTGAGTTAAGTGACAGGCACCTTCTTACATTCGGAGCACAATACAATTTTCTGGATTTGAACTTTTCAATTAATGAGGATTTCTTTTTTGAAGAGGAATATGATGAAGCTATAATCAGCAGTGGCAACACGTTTGGGGCTTTTGCGAAATCTGAGAATAGAATTGGTGATAAGCTGGAATCCGTTTTATCCGCCAGGTTTAATTACTTTCCGATTTTGGGAGAATATGTAATTGATCCACAATTGAGAATTCAATATGCTTTGACCAACGACTTATTTCTGAAAACCTCAGTTGGCAAATACCATCAATATATCAATACCATCCAGGAACCCGAATTTAATTTTTCCAACACCATCGAGCAGCATTGGATTACTGCAGATGAAGATGAAGGAATACCAGTTTTGTCAAATACTCAATTTGTAGTTGGAGCGTATTTTGAAAAGAAAGGGTGGCTAATCGATCTGGACCTTTTCCAAAAACGGGTAGATGGTATTCTGTCTAGAAGAATTTTTAGTCTGGAACTTGATGAAGGCCTGCAGATTGGAAATGAAACAATCCTGGGACTTGATCTCATGATCCGAAAAAGATGGAAATATCTAAGAACCTGGATCAACTACAGCCACCTCGACTCAGATGTGGAAATCCCCGAATCGGAACTATTTGGATTTAGCTCCAACACCAGCATCCGTCACCAGATGCAAATCACACAAACCGCTACGACTAAAAATCTGGAGTTGTCATTGGGTTATACCTTCAGAACAGGTCCGTTTTTCACGAATGCTGTAGGCTTGGATTTTATAAGTGATCCTGATGGTGAAGATCCAGATGAATTTGAACCCTACTATGAAATAGAATATGGACCAATCAACGAAGAATTACTACCCAACTACCACAGAATAGACCTTTCCGCCTGGTACAAGCTCCCAAAAACCAAAACCCGAAATTTTCACACAGAATTTGGCCTGACAATCTTAAACGTCCTCAACCGAACCAATGTATTCACCAGATCCTTCAGAGTTGAGGAATTTGAAAATGAGAATGTGGGGATATTGGAGAGTGAGAAGTATTTGATTGGGATCGCTCCGAATTTGAGTATGAGGGTTAGGTTTTAGGAAGAGGGGGGTGCCGATTGATCCAATAAAACTACGAAACGTCATTCCTGAATTTCTTGAATGAAATGGAAGAAATATCCGGAATCCCATCAATGGTTTGAGGTCACGAATTTCGTGAGTGCAAAGTGTACTCCTCCGCTCCACTCCGGCGTAAACTGTAACGGGATTCCTGATCTCCGCTTTGCTGCGTGCAGGAATGACGAAACGCTTTGAAAGGAAAGACGGGTCATAAGGGTTCAAGAAGGAAGGACGGTCCGCATAGAAGGTTACTTAGTCCTAAACGTAATCTCTTACCTCTTCATATAAATCATTCATCTCAGGATTAATGGATCGAATCAGTTCTTCTTTCCATTCCCGTTTCCATTTCTTTATTCTTTTCTCTTCCTCAATAGCTTCATCGATGGTTGGGAAAAATTTGTAATAAATCAGATCATGACAATTATACTCCTCAGTGAATCCTGATCCATTTCCAAACCTGTGTTCCCACGTTCTTCTTGAAAGACTATTGGTAACACCGATATAAAAAGTTGTTCGATGATGGTTACTCATGACATAAACATATCCTCCTTTGGTCATTGATGAATTTGATTTATGTGTCAAACAAAAATAAGAAACGTCATTCCGGAATTTCTGGAATGTAATGCAGGGAATATCCGGAATCCATCAATGGTTTGAGGTCACGGAGTTCGTGAGTGCAAAAATCCACATTCGTTAAAGCTGCAGTGGGTACTTCGGGATTCCTGATCTCCGCTTTGCTGTTTCAGGAATGGCGGTACGCCCGTGATAAAAATACACTTTACAACAGGTATAAGTGATAACCATAAAAGCAACCACTTTTTTCAATGTCCGTTTTTATTTTAATAACCACTCTGACTTTTATATGGGCTACATGGGATTCGGAATGAGAAAGGAAGTTTACAAACGTAAACCAAAGAAGTCTTTCCTCAAGCTGAAAGAAGTTTATGGGAATGACACACCAAAAGTAAAACATCACCCAAGCGCGCCTAAACTCACTTCTGATGACGTCTTAAACAAACCTAGATTTAGATCTATCCATGACACCAAATTCTTTCAGATAGTTAAGCTTCTACTGATTTTTACAGTTATTGGCCTATTTCTCAACTTCGCATTTATACAGCCATGGCTGTTTGAACACAGGTTTTTAGCTCTCAGAAAGAATCTAATTGAATCCTACTCTGATGATCATAAATTCCTTCTCAGCTCAGGTGAGCACCTGAACTTGCACTATTTCAAATTTGACTCGTCAGATAACTCTTCAATAACAGCAAAGAAGGGAATAAACTTCTCAGGAAGAGGGAGCCATATTGATCGACCTTATGTAGCAAAGATTGGAACCAGGAACCCTAATGCTTTTAACATAGTAATGACTAATGATGCCATGCATGTTAGTAGAAATGATTCTATTCAAGTTTTGAAGGAAACATGGGTTCTAATATTTGATAGTGATACCATTGACAACAGATATAATCGAATATTTAGCCAACTCTCCATCGATCTGGAATATATTGAAGAGTTGAGAAGGAAATTGAGAGTTAAAAATATCAGCGAAGTGAAATTTGAAGATTCATGTACTTCCATTCAGGTGGCGGATCACAGAGATTATGGTGTTTACGAATATGTAAGATGTGGTAAAGCACTCAGGGAAAACGAAAACATGATCAAATTAGATAGCCTGACTTATCTTCGAAGAAGATATTAAAATCTTAATAAAGCCGAGATGTACCCTAGTTTTGGAATCGCTCATTTCTTCAATTATTCTCCAGAAAGAGGTTCCACAAAACTAAGAAACGTCATTCCGGAATTTATGGAATGAAATGGAGGGAATATCCGGAATCCCAAAAATGGTTTGAGGTCAGGGAGTTCGTGATTGCAAAACACCCACCTTCGCTAAAGCTGCGGTGTGCACTGCGGGATTCCTGATCTTCGTTTCACTTCGTCAGGAATGACGGCTCGCGAGGGGAGAAATAATTAGAAACGGTTCGCTGAATAGTTTGTGTCTACCCAAACAAATCACTACTCAAATACCGATCACCTCGATCACAAGTAATACAAACAATCAAACCTTCTTCCAACTCCTCAGAAAGCTTCATCGCGGCTGCCAAAGCTCCTCCGCTGCTCATTCCTGCGAGGATTCCTTCTTCTTTAGCCATTCTTCTGGTCATTTCTGTGGCTTCTTCCTGGCTTACATCTATGATCCTATCTACTCTTTCTTTCTCATAGATCTTCGGTAAAAACTCCGGAGACCATCTTCTGATACCAGGTATTCTTGAGCCATCTGTAGGTTGAGTTCCTACAATCTGTATATCTGGATTTTGTTCTTTCAGGTATCTTGAAACTCCCATGATGGTGCCGGTTGTTCCCATTGCTGAGACGAAGTGTGTTACTTTTCCATCAGTATCTTTCCAAATCTCAGGTCCTGTAGATTTATAGTGCATTTTCCAGTTATCATCATTCGCAAATTGGTTGAGAATGAAATAACCTTCTTTTTCTGCCATCTCTTCAGCGAGTTCTCTTGAATATTCAATTGTTCTCTCTGACGGAGTTAAGATTACTTTAGCACCGTATGCCTCCATGGATAGCACTCGTTCCTTAGTTGAGTTATCTGGCATTATCAATGTCATATTCACTCCCAGCACTTTTGATACCATTGCCAAAGCAATTCCGGTATTCCCACTGGTTGCTTCTACCAACTTGTCGCCAGGCTTGATATCTCCTCGTTCCAAAGCACTTTTGATCATGTTATATGCCGCTCGATCTTTCACACTACCACCTGGGTTTTGGCCTTCCAGCTTCGCGAAGATCTTTACATTTTTATTAGTAGGAATAGAGGTTAACTCCACCTGAGGGGTGTTTCCTATTAAACTGAATAAATCCATTGATTAATTTTCTTTGTAGACGTAAATGTCTGTTTGTTCCGTATCGCTGTTGTGCATTTTTGCCTGGTAGTAGATTTTGGTGTTGGCAGGAATACTCCTTGTGAGCCAAACATTTCCTCCCACCACACTATTAGCTCCAATCGTAGTATTTCCACCCAAAATTGTCGCTCCTGCATAAATGACTACATTGTCTTCAATTGTTGGATGCCTTTTAGTCTCTGCATCCTTCTTATCAACACTCAAAGCTCCCAGAGTAACACCCTGATAAACCTTCACGTTGTTTCCTATTATAGTGGTCTCGCCAATTACAACTCCAGTTCCATGATCTATGCAAAAATGCTCTCCAATTTGAGCTCCTGGGTGAATATCAATTCCTGTCTTACTGTGAGCATGTTCCGTGATGATCCTTGGAATTACTTTCACTCCATGCGAATGAAGAACATGAGCAACTCGATAAGCCGCTATTGCATAAAACCCTGGATAAGTCCTGATTACCTCACTTCTACTTTTGGCAGCCGGGTCTCCCTGATACATCGCTGTGATATCATCAAGGATTCTCTCGTGTATAGCCGGTAACTCATTAAAGAAGCTTTCAGCCACATCTTCCAGATCTACCTCTCCATGCATGGGATTTCTTGTCAGCATTTCATCAAGCTCAATCTTCAACTTGTTGAGATGCAGTTCCAATTCTTTCTGAGAAGAAAAGGTCTTCTTAGAAAAATCTGGAAACAATGTTTGCATCAGGTCAACAAAGAATTGTGAAATGACCACAGGGGATGGACACTTTGGGCACTCCTGATGACTTTGATATAACTTCTTATAAAATGAATCAGTCATAAACCTTCAATCGGATTTGAGAACAAATTGTTCCATTATTGGGTCAGAATGTGAATATAGGGTCGCGGAAGTTAGAATGAAAGGATGAGTGGTGATTTGGGAAGTAAATTGAATTAAGCTGACAATTGAACTAGTCTGCAATAGAAGAAATAAGTGCCTCAGCCTGCTTCCCAAGTTCAGTATCAGGATCTATAAGTTTGAGATAATACTGAGCTTTTTCCCAATCTTCCAATTTTATGTAGCATAATCCGAGATACCATTGCGTTTGTTGATGGTAGATGCTTTCAGACAATATTGATTCAAAATTGGTAATTGCAGATCGCATATCTCCTGCACCCATATAGGAAACACCTAAATAAAACTTATTCTTTGGTATGTTAAGTTGTTCTTTAGCTAATCTCTGAAAACTTTCAACCGCCTCTTTATAATTTCGATTTACATAACTTCTGTAGGCCGTCCCCAGGTCATCTAGGTTTGCCTCACCACGTGGAGCTCCAAGGTAGGGATAAGGCTCAAAATACTCTGCAAATAGCAATTGCCTGTCAGAATTATTCTGAAATACCAGGTTAAAAGAGATAATCAAAATTATGGATGCAGCTATTCCAGACAATAAATAGGCAGTATAGTTTGGCTTGGTGGCCGATTCCTGAAACTTTTTACTATTCTGTTTCAGGTTATTTCTAAAATGAAAACTTTTAATGCCCGCTCGTACTTGTCGTACAGATTCAACCTGTTTGTTGAGCTCCTCATCTGAGTCCATGTTTTTAAGAAATACATCATGCTCCTCTTTAGACATATTACCGTCCAGATAAGCATCAATTTTTTCTAATATGTCCTCATCCAATTCTTTCATCATGCATAGAAACTCTCCTGAGTAACTCTATTTTGTTCAAAAACTGTTACAAGATTTTTCATGCAACGATATTTCTTTGTTTTTGCAGATTGTTCATTCTTGAGCCCTTCGAATCGCATTTGAATTTCCTTCATGCTCAAAGATTCATAATAAGCATACTTCAGAATCTTTTGGCACTCTTGTGATAACTTCTCAAAAAGCGAGTAAAACAACTGCATATTGCTTATCTCCACAGTAGCAGGATCAGAATCCATCTCACTTTTTACAACCTCCATATGCAACATCTCCTTGTTTTTTCTCCGAAGAGAATTCATCCAAAGGTTCTTTGCAATACTAAAAATATAAGTACTTATTGATGAATCTCCTTTGAATTTGTCTTGCTGAATCTTGTCATAAAAGACTATGAGAACCTCCTGAAAGAGATCTGCCGCCTCATCCTCGGTTCCCGAGTTCTTTCCAATATATGATTTGATTGATTTCCAATTGCTATTGTATAAATACTGAATAACCTTATTCTGAGATTTCTCATCTGATGATTTAAGAACCTGCAAAACCTCGGTATCTGAGTAAGACTTGGATCTGAAAGTAATTCGCATAGACTTCAAATTGACCTCACAAATATAACGAACCTGCAACAATAAAGGATGTCTTTGCTGTGCCCGAAAAAAATATTTCAATTTTTCTGTCTACCAAATAGTTGAAACCGACACTAACTATTGAAAACGCTTAAAAGCAAAAGAAATTAAAGATGTAATAACCGTCTGGATTTAACTAAATCCTATTTTTCATCTAATCTATCTGTCGGTGTGGTTCCCTTTTTAGGGGCCACACCAAATCACTAAACTATTCCATCCCTATAGAATTCGGTCTCTGAAACAATTATCGTTGTGAGCTCAACAGTATGGTCATCGGGATCTTTTAGATAAATAGATTCAAAATAATGATGGTCCTGAATTTCATAATTGATTCCATGTTGGTCAAAATGCTTCTTAGCTAAATCGTAATTTTCACGACTTACATTGAAAGCGAAATGATCAATTTTAACATTCTTTGATGCTACATCGATCTCAGGGTGATCTGTGTTTGCAGGGAATATGGCTACTCCGGTTTTGCCTGAGAGCATAAAAACAGGAAAAGCTCCCCATTCAGGGAGCTTGTATTTTTTTAATCCTAATACCTCCTCGTACCATTTGATTGATACTTCCATTTCTTTTACACGGATAGCCACATGGTCCAGGAAGTCGATTTTGAATGACATTATTTGCTTGGGCTACTTGAAACCGGAACTTTCTCCATCAAATAATTAGTAATCAAACCAAATAAGTGCCTTCTGGTATTCCTTCCTTCATAAATACCATGAGATCTATTCGGATAGATCATAATATCGAATTGCTTGTTTTGAGCTACTAACTCATCAATTAGCATCTCCATTCCCTGATAATGTACATTGTCATCACCTGTACCATGAATGATCAGCAGATTTCCTTCCAGATTCTTCGCATAAGTTATCGGTGATCCATTTACAAAATCATCCATATTCTCCTGAGGTAATCCCATGTATCTTTCCTGGTAGATGTTGTCATAGATCAATTGGTTTGATACAGCTGCAACTGAAATTCCTGTTTTATAGATTTCAGGGTATTTGAACATGAGGTTTAATGTCATGGAACCTCCACCACTCCAACCCCAAACTGCAGTTCTGGTTTCATCTGCATAGTCAAGCTTTAAAAACTCTTTTGCCGCCTGTGCCTGATCTCTGGCGTTAATATCTCCAATTTTTCTGTAGATGCTTTTTCTCCAGGCACTTCCTTTCAGACAAGGTGTTCCTCTATTGTCCATATCCACCACCAGGTATCCTTGTTGAGCCAACATAATATTCCACATTCCTACCCAACTATCAGTAGCAACCTGCCCCCATGGTTCACCATATACATGGAAGAAAACAGGATATTTCTTATTTGGATCGAAATTGATTGGTTTGATCACTCTTACATCAATCTCCATGCCCTCCTCAGTAGTCACTTTTGTGAATTCAATTTCAGGCATCTTGATTTTACTAAGCTTCTCAATGAAAGCCTTATTCTCAACTAGTTTAGCAATTACTTTATGACCCGGTAGGCTAACCAAATTGTGGGTAGTAGGAGTAGCAGCAGTCGAGTTTCTTTGGATTGCATATTTTCCATTTGGGGAGCAGTTGTAAACATTCACCCCTGAAATAGAAGCCGGTGTTAGTCTCTGTGCTTTTCCACTTCCTTTTATGTCAACTCTGTATAGATATCTCTGAGTGCTATTGTCTGGAGATGCATGGAAGTAAGCGTATTTTGAAGTTGTTACAATCAATGATGCTACATCATAGTCACCGGGAGTTAGGAGTTTTTTGGAGCCATTAGTAATGTTCACTTTATACAGATGTCTCCATCCATCGTTTTCAGTTAGTCTTAAGAATGACTTGCCATTGTCAACAACCTTCAGCGTGTTGTCTCCCCAACCATTTGCTGACACATCAGGATATTGAATATCAACCCAGGTCTCTTCTGTTTCAGTGTAGATTTTTTTAAGCTCTTTGGAAGTGATGTTGTATTTCCATACGATAAGTTTATTCTGATGTCGGTTTAGCTGCTGAATTAGTAACTCACCGCTGTTCAGCCATTGCATACTTGGTATATAATTCTGGATTTTTGATCCTTCCAAAGGAATCCAGGTAATTTGTTTGTCACCAATTCCTACAATTCCTACTTCACATTTTGAAGGATCCTGGCCTACTTTAGGGTATTGTAGTGGAAGCGGTTCAGAATAAACTGAGTCGGTGTTATTGATCATGTAGAATGTTCCTATTTTAGAAGCATCCAATCTCCAGAAAGCAATATTGGCACCATCAGGGCTCCAGCTGAATCCATCTCTGTTACCAAATTCCTCCTCATAGGCCCAGTCGAATGTTCCATTGATAATACCATCACCACCGTCATTTGTGAGCTGAGCAACTTCATTAGATGCTAAATCCTGTACGTATACATTGAATTTCTGCACAAATGCAACCTTTGAGTTGTCTGATGAGAATTTAGCAAACATCAGGCTTGAAGGTTCAAAATCTGCTCCAATCTGCGTTAGTTTTTTGGTTTCCAGGTCCAGCATCCAGTAATCGCCTTTGGTGTTGGCTCTCCAGACTCTGGACGAATTGGTGAAGATTAGAATCTTGGATTCATCTTTGGAAAAAGTAAAGCTCTCCACTCTAATGGAACCTTTTCGGTCTTCCGGAATTAGTTGATCATTAGGAACAAGCACTGAACGCTCGTTTGTTGCGGATTCATACCTTGCAAGTTCCTGTAGTTTGTTTTCATTGTTTTCAACTCTTACATAGCTGTTGCCATTGTTCATCCACTGCAAAGGAGCCAAATACTCCTGACGGAATTCGGAAGAAGCATAGATGCGATCAATGGTGAGAAGAGAAGGGTCAGTTTCGGATTGGGAAAATGCTACTTGCGATAGTCCGATCACAAGAAGACACACAATTACGGATCTCATGTTCATATTTTGGGTTTGGTTATTACTCCAATGGAGCTAAGATACTTCTTTAGATGGTTATATTATTTATTAGTAAGGATAACCTGCATTTTTCCCTACTTTCGCTAAATGGAATCTGTTCTTAGATACATCCGTCAGCTTTTATGGGTAGCTATTTTTATTGTTGCAATCCTGATAGAACAATACATTCCCACGTCAATAACTCGAACTATAGTCATAACACTATATGTGGTCGGTATAATTGAAATAATCTACAAAAGGTTTGGGCCATTTGAAGGAATTAGAATTAGTTCAATTAATCATACCTCTCAATTATTTGGCACCTTTGCAATGGGGGTAGTACCATTTGGACTTTTCGTAGTGATGTTCACCACCCCCAGAGATCGTCTTTGGCTTACAACATTTGAATATTACGCCTGGTTATTGTCCCTGGGGTTCTTCGGTATAATATACTTGCTGCATGCTATACTTCACTTCCCGCGAGGCTATATCAAAAAAGCAGGGACAGATTCGATAAAGGTTTCTGGGATTAGAAAAGCTATCAATATACAGGATATCGAAGTATTTAAATTCCACATGCAATACATACGCATCAAGTTAAACTCGGACCATTTTTTAAAGTCAGAGAGATACTATTTTGATAAAGAGAAGGTCGAGCAACTGGTAAATTTTCTTGTTGACAAGTTACCAACTGAATACATCCAATTCAGTGAGGAATTAAAAGAAGCAATAACTCTAGAAACAGCATGAAACTCTATCCAACAGATAGATCAGAAGACCTCAATTCCAGATGGAAAAGGTTCATCTTCAACATTTTCCCTTCCTATCGAAGAACTGGTGCCAGAATCAAATTCATTTCTTCAGACTTCTACGAAATGCATTTATCTCTAAAGCTCAAGCTTTCAACGAGAAACTATGTGGGGAGTGTATTTGGCGGTAGCATATTCGGAGCTTTGGATCCGCTGTATATGGTTCAGTTAATTTACCTGCTCCGTAATGATTATATCGTTTGGGATAAGAGCGGAACTATCAGATTCTTTAGACCAATCAAAGGAAAAGTGAAAGCTCGTTTTCTCATTACTGATGAGTTACTTGATGAGATCAAAACTAAGATTGCATCTGACTCAGAAATGGAAATTGATCTACCTGCACATTTTGAAGATGAGAATGGAGTGAAGTATGCTGAACTTGTAAAAACGCTGTATATAGCCGATAAACAGCATTATAAAGAGAAGAGAAAAAGAAAGGCAGCTAAATAGCTGCCATTATATTTTATAGTTCCAGATAGGATTTTGCTGATTTAATATCAGTGATGTCAATTGTGATCAAACCTTTATGTTCTGCCGGAACCATTGCTCCACTGTATAGCTCGGTCCATTTGTCCCAGGTGAATGAAAGACCACCAAGTGGCAACATCTGAACCCACATTTCCCATTTATATGGTTTTCCTTCTTCGTCCAAATACCATAGATAACTATCACCGGGTGTAACCCCTCCTGAACTGTAAAAAACTAAGAGAGCATCTCCCTCATCGGTCTTTACAATTGCTCTTGTTGTGCCTGGATCGAAAGCTTTGTAGTGTGCGTAAAGCCAGAAGCTATCATTAGCAAAATAGGCATATGCCTTGGTGAGTAATTCAGCTTCATCAGCGTTTGATGGGTTTTGGAGGACTCGGCCTTCCCTGGTATTGGGATCAACTACTACTTCTGTTCCGTCCCATTTTACATTTACCTGGTTGTTTTCTTTATCCCAGATGAATGTATGCAGTCCTTTAAATGTCCATTGAACTACTTTGGTAGTGTCCCAGGCTGCTTTGTTCATGGCCAGTTCCATTTTTCTGGCAAGTGCATCAGCTTCAGGTCCAACAACGCCTTCTGGTTTAGGTTTATCAGCTATCCAGAAAACAATTGCGAACAAGACAATAATGACGATCAGTCCAATTCCAATCTTTTTAATCATAAGGTGTTTAGGTTGGTTAATATTAGTTTCCTACAATGAAAAGGGCATTACTAAACAAGACCTTTCCTTCATACCAAAAGCTCCTGAAAAGTGGATCATCCACAAAATAAACGATCGATCCTCTTCCAACTTCCTCAACGCCAAAAACCAGCGTCTCAGCTAAGCGCTTTTGTAAGTCTGAACCCACAAACCCGCTCATTAGGTTGCCTGAGCTTTCAATTCTTCCGGCATTCGTGCCATCAGATAAATAACTGTATCGTGTTGCGCTTGTTTTCAAAGAGTAATAATCCCCTTCCAGTCCAAACGTAAATGGATGCGATAAATCAAGATCAACTTTGTAAATAGATCCAGGAGTCTGGCCTTTTAGCCACTCTCTGGTACCACTTCCATAATTCATTAATGCTTCTTCTTTATCATTATCAGCTGGCCCAAAAAGGTCCTCTTCATCATCATCGAAGTAAGTCGACAAAGAAGTATTATTCCCATCCTTGAATTTATTTAAAGCTCCTTGTATCAAAATCAATTTCCCTCCTGCTTTAGTCCAATCGATCAATTTTGTAACAGCATCAGATCCCAGACTTCCATAATATCCTGATGGTAGAATGATAACATTGTATTTATCCAGATCAACAGAATTAAAATAATCGAGTCTCAAAATGGTATATGGATATTCGAGCTCCTGTTCAATAAAATGCCTAACAGCTCCGTAAGAAAGCGAAGAAACTCCACGTCCTCCTAATAAGGCTACTTTTGGTTTTTTCAGTAAGCCAACTGATGAAGAACCCATATCCGGACCATAATCGGAGAAACCCGATTCTACTGAGATCAGCATTCTATTATGCTTATTAGCAATTCTTGTGATTTCACCTTGATAATTTTCTGGGTTCCCTACTTTGGTAATTACAATGGAAGGCCCAACTTCATTACCATCAAAACTTGCATTCCTTGTAAGGAATCTAACCTTAAAATTGTGTTTATGAAGATCGGCCAGAAACGCAGCATCATTTACACTATTCCATTTTGAAATATATGCGTAAGGGGATTTATCTGGAGCCTGTAAGTCAAATGTCAGAACAGGTTCTTTTTTGACTACATCCAAAGTTACATCATTGGCATAAGCCTCCAATCCATAAAAATATGGAGCACCCCAGGCTGTGATATCGTAGGTAAGACTATCTGTTAGTTTAGTCGTAGGTTCGAATAGAATGTGGGCTAATACTCCCTTTGGCTGGTTTGCCGGAACCACCAGGTCACTTGCTGTTAAAGTGTAATTCTTTGAAGTTTTTGATTGGTAGTGGTAACCTCTCATGTTTCCGATAGTGTTGACCTTTCCATATTCAATTCCGTTTTTGTCGAGCCATTCCATCAAATGGTTGATTCTGTCCTCATTCGTATTCTTAATCACAAATGACTTGTATTTACCCAATGATCCACTATTCGACTTCTCAAAGAAGCTTTCAAAATTCTCCAGTAGCCGATCTGAACTCAGAGAAGCAATCTCAACAGTTGAAAGTCCGGTTGTTCTGTGGTGAGCTATTCTATCCTTCAAAGTAAGCAACTGACCATCTTCCAATTGGATCCCTAGTCCTGCCATTCCATGTCCTCCCTGCTCGTAAGTCATACCAATAGCTCCATTAAAAGTTGGATATGTATCACCATAACTAGGGTAAAGTAAATCGAAGAACTCGCCTGTGAAGTACAGCCAACCCTGCTCGTCAAAATATCTTGCGTGGTTTCTTCCAATTTCTTGTTGGAAACTTCTTTGCCATGGAGAAATCAATTCGTGGTAAGGTGCTGCTGCAGGAGCAAAATAGTAAGGTTCATTTGGTCCTTGCTCGTGGAAATCCACATGAATCTGTGGCATCCATTTATTGTATTGTTTAATTCTTTGCTGTGACTCCACCTGACTTTGCCATGCCCAGTCTCTATTCAAATCGAAATAATAGTGATTCGCTCTTCCTCCAGGCCACAATTCTCTGTGCTCAGCATCATCCACAAAAGGATTGAAAGGCATATTTCCCCATTCCTCGTAATAATGCACATATCGCTCTCTTCCATCAGGATTTAAACATGGATCAATGATGACAATTGTATTTTCCAAAAACTGACTGAATGCGCTATTTTGATTTAGTAATGCATGGGCTGTAATCATGGAAGCCTCAGAGGAACTACTCTCATTTCCATGAACATTATAGCTTAACCAAACGATTGGCACATTAGTGGAAGGAGTACCACTTTCGATTTTCGCTCTTTTCAGGTTATCCAATCTGATATCATCCAGCTTGCTTAGATTTTCATCAGAAGAAAGAATTGCCAGCATTAATGGTCTTCCTTCATAAGTTTTACCATACTCTCTAAGGAATATATTTTCAGATTCAGATTCTAAGTGCTTGAAGTAATCCAATATTTGATGATGGTGGCTAAACTTTGTTCCGAGCTCATAACCAAGAAATTCACTTGGTGATTGCATCTGAGCTTTCAGGAGTATTGGGAATCCAATGAAAATAAAGATTAGAGCAGAATTAAGGCGCATAATTAACAATTTGGGGTCATTCGTAAAGGATCGGTAATATACTGTAAAATAGTTTTACTCCATTTTGTTTGAAGGTCTTTCACTGTTGGGTAGATTTGGTAAAAACTAAATCAACTAAAAAATGGCAGAAGTAACACTAAAAGGTACACCCGCCCATACTTCTGGTGAGCTACCGGCAGTTGGAAGTAAAGCACCAGATTTCAAACTAGTAAAATCAGATCTTTCGGAAGTTCAATTATCAGACTATGCAGGCAAGAAAGTCATTCTGAACATTTTCCCAAGTGTGGATACAGGAACTTGCGCAATGTCAGTAAGACAATTCAATGAAAAAGCCTCTTCAATGGAAAATGCCGTTGTGCTTTGCATCAGCATGGATCTACCATTTGCCATGGCAAGATTTTGTGGAGCAGAAGGATTGACTAATGTTGTGAACTTATCTGCATTCAGAGACAAAGGTCAGTTCCAATATGATTATGGAGTAGGCATGATAGATGGGCCATTGGCAGGATTGAATGCAAGATCTGTTGTAGTTATTGACGAAGAAGGAAAAGTAATCTACAATCAGCTTGTTAGTGAGATTGTTGATGAGCCAGATTATGATTCTGCGTTAGCGGTTATCTAAAATGAATAATACACTAGAATATAGTGACAAAGGAAGGAGGATGGGCTGTGCGCTCATCTTCTTTATGATCTTTGGAATTTTGGTCACTGCAGGTTGTGTGGGGTTTCTTGTCCTTGTGCATTTTACGGAAGGACTAAACTCCAAGCAGATATCCTTTACAATG
Organism: bacterium; assembly: GCA_024743255.1. GTDB lineage: Bacteria > Bacteroidota > Bacteroidia > Cytophagales > Cyclobacteriaceae > JANSWY01. The sequence goes on from JANSWY010000001.1 coordinate 109,313, forward strand.
GCGCCACTTTCTTTTGGGCTATTAGCTATTTTCAGTGTATTAAGAAACTTAAAATTCAGTCACAAATACACCGTCATCCTCGACAAGCAAAAGGAGGTTTTGACATTCTACAAAGAAGATCCAAATCAACATCTGGAAATTCCATTTTCGGAATTTCTAAAAGTGCGATTAATCGAGACTTATGAAACCAGTTCAGGGTCCAGCAATAACACCCGCAAAACCTATTATCAAACATTTCTCATTCTCAAAGACGGATCTCAATTCTGGCTACATTCCACCACCAGCAGATCCGCATTGGAAGAAGAGGCACAAAAACTTAAATCCTATCTGGATATCAATATTGAGGATGAAACTGATTCAAATTTGAATCATGAGGGATCAGCGAATTACACCAAAGGAGAGCGATCTAAAATCTATGACCCTTCCAGGTTTGTGCAGATAGAAAACCTTGGTTTGGAGAAATTACTCTCTATCAAAAAACCGACTTACCTGGTTGATGAAATTGTAAAGCTGCTCTTGTTGGTGTTTTTGGGAAGTCTGCTTTCTATTGCAGTCAATGTGCTTACAGATAGCCCAACGGTAGTTCAGATCATGGTAGCGATCATCTTTGGAGGTTTCTTCATGTTGATCCTGGTCTTTGTAATTCTGATTAACAGTAAAAAGTATCAGGTTTTAGTATCTGAAAATGAATTAGTGATCAGCCTGCGGTTTCCATGGAAGTTTCTGGATGATAAATTGGGTAAAACAATTCCTATCCCGAAAGAAAATATCAAGCAAATCCGGACCTCAAGGCTGCATGAAGGTCATTTCTGGTTATCATGTGTGACTACCACTCCATTCTCTTTATTTGACAAAGTACTGTTTGGGATGGGCGCATTTGCCAAAAGCAAAATTAAGCAGCTGGATTCTAGTGAGCATGTGATTGGTCTTTGGGAAGTTCCTAATTATGCCAAGCACAATGATATGGCCAACTTCCAGGATCTTTACTACATAGAGCAATGGTTGCAAGAGCAACTAGGCCTTCAAGAAGTTGAACTCGACAAATAATAAGCAGGACGTGAAAAACGTACTTACCATATCCTTGCCTGCCCTTTTGATTTTCCTGATCATTTTGGAAATCATTCTGAGAACTGTTTATACACCCATCAATCTTGAAGAGTTAACAGGAACTGTTCCCACACCAGATCCTATGTCAGAATGGGCAATGAATGATCCATATGCTGCATTTACAGGAATTCCAGGTGAATTTGCTACTGACAAGACAATTAACTCTCATGGTTTTATTTCAACTCCGGAGATTAAAAAAGAAAAGGATTCTTCGGTTTTACGAATTGTGGTTTTGGGAGAAAGCTCTAGTGCCGGAACAGGATACATCCTCAAAGACCAGGAAAGCTGGCCCTGGATATTATCGGGGATTTTAAATGACTCCCTGGATCAAAAAGTAGAAGTGATTAATGCTGCAATGGGAGCTTATACCTCATTTGAATCTTATGGCAGACTATGGAGTAGAATCAGGTTTTTCAACCCTGATGTGGTGATTGTCAATCATGGATGGAATGAAATGTATTACTTCAATGACGAGATGGCCAGCAATCCTACCGGAGCAAAAAAGCCAGGCTGGACTGTCAATCAGCCAATAAAGGTTAGGACGATTGAGCGAAAAGCATTGGATGGTGCACTAAGTTGGTCTCAAATCTATTCACGATTGAGATCAATGACTGGAACTCCGATTAATAATGGGGAAGTCGCTGAACCAAAAGAATTACTTAGCAGCTTCAATCCAATTGGTCTTGAAATTTGGAGAGAAAACCTAAAGCTGATCAAGGAATTTTGTCTCAACAGAAATATCAAACTATTAGTATTTCAACAGCCTACCTTAATCACTGAATCCACAAAATCAGAAGATCAAAAGCGATGTAAAATAAGCAATCATGGCTTTGATTATGATGCTCATGTAGATGCCTATAAGGCGATCTATAAAGTAGTTGACGATGAAATTGAATTTGTAATAGATGGCACATCCATCTCTGGAAAAGGAAGCTATTTTTACGATCATGTGCACCCAACTCCTGAGGGATCGCAAGCTATTGCTAACTTAGCAGCACAGAAGTTATTAACCATATTAGAGTAAATGGAGATCATTAAAACCGAACCATCGCAATACCAGGAAGTAGCAGATTTAGCCTATAAAATCTGGAGAGAGCATTACACCCCGATCATTGGGCCAGAGCAGGTGGAATATATGTTGGAGAAGTATCAATCTGTAGATGCTATCAATCAACAAATTGCAGATGGATATGAGTATTACAACTTTGTTTATGAAGAGCAATTAGTTGGTTACTTATGCATTAAAGAGGAAACTGGCCTGGTTTTTATCAGTAAAATCTATGTCGACAGCTCCATGAGAGGAAAAGGTTTTGGTAGAAAAGGTCTGGAGTTTGTAGATCAAATTGCCAAAGACCGGAAGCTCAATAAGATCCGGTTGACTGTCAATAAATACAATACTGGTTCCATAGCGGCTTATGAGAAAATCGGGTTTGTGAAAAATCAGGCAATTGTGATGGACATTGGGAGTGGCTATGTGATGGATGATTATGAGATGATTAAGGAGGTTTGATATGAGAGGACTGGTGATGAATAAGCTGTCAACTTAATACTTATGAAAAATCTAGCAATCCAGTCAATCATAGAAAAAGGAAATAATTGGATCAATAATTTATATTCCAATGAGGATATAGTCTTACTGGAAAATGGCATGAAGGAATACACTTTTTGTTATGCCTTTCTATGGTGTAAAAGATCTGAAATCAACCTAACCTGGGAAAAAAGGGCTACATGGTTAGGTGTAGGAAGATTGTTAGTTAGTAAAGATGGTAAAACATGTGAGTTGGAAGGATCCAATCCATCCATTGATTGGGTACACCATTTTGAACTTAAGGTCCAAGAGCTCGAGGAATATTGGTATCTGGAAATACCGTATTCCAAAGAAAATATTTCAAAATTAAAGGCTATTTTGAAAGTATCTACACCTGGTTTACTGAAAATGTTAAACGAGGATAAAAAAATCATTTATACCGCTATTAAAGATTGGATGGGACACTTCCCAGATTTTTATGAAATAGCCTTTGATTTAAAAAAAGCAGGTGTCGAAGTTTTGTTTGAAGTCAAACAAAGAAGTATCACAAAATGATTAATCTGTAAAACAAATTGAGTAAATGACCCGTGCAATAAATTATGGGAGCAGGAATCGGATTTGTTAGAGATGCACAAAACAGTGCTCGTCAAAATAGAGATCAACTTAAGAACAAAAGTAGTTTTGATAAGTCCTTGGCTGGGAAAGGTCATTCAAAACCATTGAAGTTTAAAGAAGCCACACCTGAACAAATGGAAAAGCTTCGTAATGAACTGGTGGAAACAAGAAAGAAAGAAACCCTTAGAATGATTATTGTTGGTACCATGCTGGTGGTAATCTGCACTCTTACTATTTGGTTTCTAATATCATGAAAATAAGAAAACCAGATTCCAAAACAATCCGGAACCTGGTTCAATAATTAATTATTTCCTAATTCACCTCACTCAATAACTTCAACAAAGCCTCTCCCACACCGGTAGACGATTTATTATTCTGTCCAGTCACCAATTCTCTATCCACAACCACGTGAACTGCCCAGTCTTCTTTCGCTTTTGAATACTTACCACCTGCATAAGTGATTGCATTCTGTGGCCAGTAAGGTAGCTCATCACCTCCCAGGTAATATTTGGTTGCAATGGTCTCTTCTGAGTTGCTGAATACAGTCATGTTATAACCTTCATAAATCCAGCCTTTTCCTGGCTTAGCAGCTTTTCCGGCTTTCATTTGTGCTTCAAATTCCTTGCTATTTGGCAATGAAGAAAGCAATGCAACGGGACCATGACAAACCAGACCAGTTGGTTTCGCTTCAGCGTGAAAATGATTTAAAAACTTGCTTACATAATCATTAGCTACCAGATCACCCAATGGCGCATGACCACCTGGGAAAAATATGGCATCAAAATTCTCAATGCCTATCTGATCCACGCGGGCAAAACTGATTACCGGACTGCTTTTCTCATCATTTAGCATCAATAAATTAAATAGCGCTCTATGAGCATCATAATTCTCCTGAGTTGTATTCAGAAAATGATCTGGAGTTTCAGATACCGGATCTATGGTAGGTGCCAATCCATTTGGTGTAGCAAAAGTCACATTGTGACCTGCATCCATAAAGATCTTTACCGGTTCCATTAATTCATTGAAATAAACGCCGGTCTTGTAGTTGTATCCATTCTTCAATTTCATCTCAGAAACCTCAGATATCACTACCAATATATTAGCTGCAAACACTGCCTGGAAATTGACCAGAGCAGTTAATACGAATAGAAATATTAACTTTTTCATAACTCTATATTTTCTACTATTAAACATTTAAATAATCTAGCTGGTAGGCCAAAAAGGCCCTGAAAAGATCTACCAGGCAATTTCTTCGCCGTTGTGGACGAACTTACCTGTGAAGTCGGCAGATGATAGACTTACTGATGTCTTAGCTCCCTCTGGTGCTTCCAGTGGTGCATTCTTTCCTCCCAGATCAGTCTTCACCCAACCTGGATGTGCAGAATTCACTTTGATATTGGTATCCTTCAAAGCAGCTGCTAAATGGACGGTAAATGAATTCAAAGCGGACTTTGATGCATTGTATGCAAATGGTTTAATGCTACTCCATGGAGAAGTCTCATCGCTCTGCACTGTATTAGATCCCAGAATACTGGATACATTGATAATTCTTGCAGATTCACTCTTCTTAAGGAGTGGTAACATCTTTTGTGTAAGACTTACCAAACTGAAGAAATTGACATCAAACGTCTCTTTTAACACATCTGCTTTTACAATTTCTGCTGTGTTTACACCTGTTGGTTCTCCACTGTGCATGATTCCAGCATTGTTGACCAATACATCTAGTTTGCCATAAGTGGAATCTATATGTTTTACCAAAGAATCAATTTCGTCTTCTTTAGTCACTTCCAGCTGTACAAATTGTACATCCAGACCTTCTTCTTTCAATTTCTTAACAGCTTCCGTTCCTTTCTCTACATTTCGGGAAGCCATTAAGACTGTTACTCCCTCTTCTGCCAGCTGTCGGGCTGTTTCAAAGCCAAGCCCTTTATTTGCTCCTGTTACTAATGCTATTTTACTCATTTGACTATGATTTTAAATTTGATAAAACAAGAGTAGCAAATCCCTGATATTAAATGAAATAGCTTGTTTTACGTCATGATATAAGTATTTTTATATCATGGTAAATCTGGAATGGTATAGAACTTTCAAAGCGGTTTATAAACACCGCAATTATTCCAAGGCTGCAGAGGAGCTTTTTATGAGTCAGCCGGCTGTTAGTAATCAGATGGGAATGCTGGAGGCTTATATTGGCCACAAGCTATTTTTAAGGAAATCCAAAGGTGTCGAAGCTACAGAAAATGCAAAGTTCCTAAACAACCTCATCATAGAATCTCTTGATACGCTGGAGGAAGTAGAAGCCATGTATGCCCGAAACGTGAAGAAGGAAGATAAAATGTATGTTTTGGGAATCAGTGAGCATCTGTATAAAAGCTTCCTTTCAAACAAACTGACCGATTTCAAATATTTAGACATCCGCTTTGAGGAGCAGCATGAAGTGCTTTTTGACCTGGTAAACCAACAGGAAATTGATGCTGCCATTGTTCATCATGAAGTGGAGACTTTTGATACTTTGTCTCATAAGGTTCTGAGTTCTCCGCTTGTTGTGGTGGGGCATCCCAATGTTGATACTGCTGAATTTGATGAGCATATCAAGAATGATGATATTCCTAAAATTCAAAGCTGGTTGGAGCACCAGGTCTGGTTTTCTCATATGTCAACCAATCCATTTATTAAACTCTTCTGGCTTCATTGCTTTAATAAAAGGCGGCCAAAGGTTTTTACTAACTACGTCATTCCAAATGAATACTTCATGCTCCAGGAAATGACCAAAGTAGAAGGAATTGCTGTGACGCTTTTAGAAAATGCCAGGGAGTTTCTTGAAAATGGATCATTGAAACTGATTTGGCAATCGGATAAATATCCTAACCGGAATTATTACTTGATTGCACACAAGAAGCAGAAGGGATTTTTTGAGTTGATGAAGAATCAGTTTTAGAAAATTATTCGTTAGCCAAATATGAAATTAAAACATCATCTATTTCTCATTTCCACTTTAATAGTAATTCTATTTAGCCAGTGTGCTACTAGAGAAGATTCTGATATACTAAAAGGAGAACTTGCATTTAAGTTGATCGGAACTTTTACGTTCTATGGAGTTCCCGATTCGGTTTCACAACCCTTCATGTCAATGATTGATAGCATCTCAAATGATCCTTCAAGCTCAAACAATGATAGTTCGGCGGCTGTGTTTTTTAAAACATTGGAGAAGAATGGACTTTTACATGAGCCCTACTTTAATATATTACTAGGAGACTCTTCACAGATGTCAATGGTAATAGTCGATGAAAATGAATACAAAAAGATTGAACAGTATAAACTCAATGATTTAGAGCGGAATAACCAAAAAGTGAAACTATCTATACGCGGAAAGCTAATGCCCTATGGATATATTGATTGCCAGGAAATCATAAGTGTAGATCTTGTTAAGGGAGAAACTTACTGGGAGAAGTGAGCTTTGGCTAATGGCTACAAATTCCGCTATTGAATATCTACTAAATTTGTCCAACAAAAATTAAATATCAATGTTCATCATAAACATCACTTACAAAGTAGAGCTCGAAAAGGTTGAGCAACACATCCAGGCGCATATTGAATTCCTGGACGAACAATACAAACAGGGAACCTTTCTCGCATCTGGCCGCAAAGTTCCAAGAACAGGGGGCATCATTCTGGCAAAAGTTGAATCTAAATCCAAACTGGAAGCAATCATTGATCAGGATCCTTTTAAAAGGTATGATCTTGCAGACATTGAAATCATAGAGTTTGTTGCTAGTAAGGCCCATGAAGAACTTGGCTTTTTGATTGAGAATTAAGAGCATGCCTACTATTAAAATTCAACCTTGTAATAAAGAAAACATCCAAACCATCGTAAAGGGGATAAATGATTACAACTTAGACCAAGTTGCTGCATTATCTGAAACCTGGACACCATTGGAGTTTGTTGCCACGGATGACAATGGTGAAGAAATTGGGGGAATCCTGGGAGGCATTGGTTATTGGAAAGGGCTTGAAATAAAGATATTATGGGTCAAAGAAAGCCATAGAAATAAAGGGATTGGGACTCAAATATTGAAATACGCAGAAGATGAGGCCATAAAAAAAGGAGCTACCATTTCAATGCTGGATACCTTCGATTTTCAAGCCGAGGGGTTTTATTTGAAAAATGGTTATTCTGTTGTTGGGGAAATCAATGATTTCCCAAAAGGTCATAAACGTATTTACTTTTCGAAAAAATTAATCAGTTAAATGTAAATTTATTGGGCTAACAACAGTACCATGAAATCTGCTCAAATCCTAACTATCTTAATTGCACTTGGAATACTAAGCTGTAACTCTCCTGCAAATCATAACACATCCCAAACTGAAGAAGTCTCAGCTGATTCACAAGAATATTCCACTTCCATGGAAGAATATATCACTCAATTGTCTACCACAGAATTTTGGTTTCCATTAGTTAAGCAGGATTCATCAGAAGTTTATGTTACTCATTGTGCCGGTGGATCGGTTAATTTTAAAATTGATGCCCAGGGGCAAGAAGTCTTCATGGATTTTACTCAAATCAATTACTATTGGAGATTTAAAGTTGAGGACATTAGTGAGCAAAATGATGTCAATACCTTGAAGCTGTTGGATACTAAAACTGGTAACAACTATTCTCTTTCCTATTCTAAAATCTCCAAGGACCGAATCAACATGTTGGATTTAGAAGTTTTAAATCAAGTGGAAGGATTAACACTGGATTCTGCCTATTTTCCAAATCTTAAGAATGTATCGTTTGTGTCATTTGAAGATTTCAACAATTATGGGAAGGTGTTTGCTTACAATGAGGACTGTGATGAAATGTGGTAATTCTACAACCAACTAAATGATTGATACCTCCCTTACCTCTTCCAATTTCTATTTCCTCATTGCTGTTGTACAGGGGTTAATTCTGGCATTCATTATTGTTTTCAAAAGGCCAGTTCGGAAAAGTAATATCTTCTTTGGGTTACTAATTCTGTTCTGCTCACTGTCGTTGTTACATCTTATTTTAGAGGAATCCATCCATGCCTTCAATTCTAAGTTTCCAGTACCCATGGAATTTAGCCTGTCATATGGGCCATTGGCATACTTACATATTCTTTACATCAAAGACCCCTTAAGAAAATTCAGAGCAAAAGATCTACTTCATTTTCTACCGTCATTTCTACTCGATGGTGTGTTTTTCACATCGATATTTTTGTGGATAGGAAACAACATGGAATGGGCACAACAGAATATTCCATTAATTCAAACAGTGGCACTCTTTATTGCCTTATTTGGCGCGATTCAATTGGCTTGCTATGCCTATCTGATCTATCGGGAATCCAAGGAAGCAAAAAGAGTTCTGCGAGATTTTGAAAAGATAAAGACATGGCTCAATTACCTTATTTCGTTTTGGAGTGTGCTGATAGTATTTCTTTTTATCGCAGTACCAATTGCTTTAAGTGTGATTGAACAAGTAGATGAAAACTCCGAATTCCTATACAAACCACTGGGAAGTATCATCGCCCTATTCATTTATGTCACAGGATACTTATACGTTCTGAAATACTCAAAACTTGTAGAGACCTATTCCGATCGGATCTCAAAATTCTCATTCTCAACAGATGAGCTATCCGATAAAAAGGATGAAATACTTAAAGTGCTCTCAGAAGAAAAAATCTATCAGGATCCCGGACTAACAATTGCAAAAATGGCTCGACAATTGAATTGGCCCATCAACAATGTTTCCAGAATAATCAATGAATCACTTCATACCAATTTCAACGATTTGATCAATCACCATCGCATCATTGCATTCAAGGAAAGAATCGTTCAACCTGAAAGTGAGAAGTACTCAATAGTGGGTTTAGGACAGGAAGTTGGCTTTAGTTCCAAGGCATCTTTTTATCGTGCTTTCAAGAAAGAAACAGGCATGACACCATCCGAATTTATGAAAAATCAGGTCTAATGGGTTTCAAATGGCCATCTGAGACTACCTCATTTTGATATTCTTCAAGTTCCCGCACTCCTTTGGGAAAAAACATAAAAATGAAAAGAATATCAATAACAACAATCTTATTACTAACAATCAACTTCTACATCAACGCACAAGCACGATTAGTAAATGTTAAATCAAAAACTTTCAAGACTTCCTCTGGTGTTGAGCTTCAAGGTCAAGTTGGATTCCTTGAAGTTCCGGAAAACAGAAATAATCCCGATAGCCGAAAGATCAAAATGAAATTTGTTCATGTAAAGAGTCTTGCAGAGAATCCTTCAACTCCTGTTATTTATCTGGAAGGAGGAGGCGGTACAAGTACCTGGGAAGTAAATAGCCCAAGAGATCTCAATGATCGAATGGAATTTTTCGAAGTTTCCGACTTCATCTATCTGGACAGACGAGGAGCGAATGATCGAACATTAATGCATATCTGGAGAGATGATTATCCATCAGAATTTTTTATCTCAGAAGAAAAGGCCACAGAACACTATCAAAAAATGGCCGAACAGGCATTAGCCCAATTCGAAAAAAAGAAAATTGACATCACAGGATACAATATCGAAGAGCACGCTCAGGATGTAAATGATTTGGCTTCAGCTTTAGGTTTTGATAAATACACAATTTTTGGGTTTAGCTATGGATCACACATTGGTATGACAGTGATGAATCTTTTTCCAGAAAAAGTCGAAAGAGCAATTCTTGTAGGAGCAGATGCCCCAAATCAATCCCTGAATTTCCCGAGCCACCTGGGTCAACACATTGAGAAGATTAGCACGATGGTTGCCAATGACAGCATTCTAAGTGAAACCATCCCCGATTTTAAATCACTGGTTTACGAAACAATGGAGAAACTGGAAAAGAATCCAATTACAGTTACTGTCAAAAATCCTCTGAATAAGAAAAATGTGGATTTGAAAATTGGGCCTTTTGGGTTCGCTGTAGTCTTAAGACTGGATATTGATGATGCTAATGATATTCCGGTAATTCCAAGGTTGGTTTATTCCGTCAATCAGGGAGATAATTCCATGCTTACCTGGTTTGTTCAGAAGAGAATGGTGTTTGCATTGGGTTTTCCCGGACAAGGAATCAATCAGCAATTAGCTACTGGAACAAGTGATTCCAGGTGGAGTACTATTTTGAAGGAAGCCGATGAAAGTCCTTTTGGCAATGTGGTGAACTTTCCATTCTCCGCAGTTAAAGAAACCTGGATTTCAAGCAACATTTCAAATGATTATACTACTCCTCTCAAGACAGATATCCCAACCCTTTTTGTAACTGGTGAATTAGATTGCAGAACTCCGGTTCAGCAAGTAGAAGAAACTATGAAAGGCTTCAGTAATGCAGTCCATATCAAAGTAGAAAGCGCAGGTCACGAGCAAGCACAATGGAGCTGGAAAGTGGCAAATGAAATCATACCATCATTCATGAAAGGAGAAATTATTGAGCCTCAGGGATCCAGATATGGTAAGATTGAGTTTATTCCTGTTACTGGTGATGTGATGGGGCATCCTTCGATTGAGTGATGTACTGTTTGTAGATAGTTATAGAATAATGCATCTTTCGGTTCTTCTAACAAATCATATTGATCAAATCATAGTCTTATGACCAATGAAACCTGGCAACAATGGAATCAAAAGTGGAACTGGATCATTGAGAATGCAAAAAAAAAGCAATGGTGGTATAAGGATATAGAAACCCTCCCGACTATTTCGCTATCGGAATTGGAATCATTGGAAAAAAATGCTGGTATGCGATTTCCAAAAGATTTTAAGGTAATCCTGGAAAATTATGCCGGAGGTGTGATAATGGGTTGGCAAATAGGTGATACAAATTTTGAAGGAGAGTTTAAGAGTATCTTCTCCGGAGCAGGAGGGTTTCACCAATCCACAAATCCATACCTTTGGAATTTTCATGATCTAAATAGAATTCATGAGGTTTACATTGGCTGGATTACCAACTGTTATGACGACCCCAATGATGATTATGGTAAACACTATTATGATAAAACACCATTTCTTGAAGTTCCCAATGGAGATATGATCGCGTTTAATGATATGGGAAATGTAGTTTATTTAAGTCATGATGACGGGCCATTACATGGAGCGAAACTTGCAGACTCCTTTGAAGAGTTTATCAGCCTCTGGACTAACATAGCATGTATAGGAACTGAAAGTGAGCAACTTCAGGTATTATATGATTTTCAGAGGGAGAAGCTTTTGAAGAATGGAGATAAAAAAGATCGTTGGATGCAGTTGTTTGAGAGTGAAGAAAACTCTGTAAAACAATCATCAAAAAGTAGCCAGCAAAAGTCATGGTGGAAATTTTGGTCTTAGGTTGTGCATAAGATAACTGAATTATGGAGCGAATCATGTACATCGAAAATAAGTCTGAGGGGTTAGTGGGTAAAGCCAGAATTGGATTGGTGAAATTTTCCAAGTCTCGAAAATCTATCCATTACAAAGGACAGACATTCCACACTTTGAAAGGAGCCGGCCATAAATCCAACTATTACGACAATGAAACGGAAGAAGAGTATTGGATATCTGGCTGCAAAAAGGATGGCACTGACAGGCTCTATGGTGAACGATTACCAATTCATATTGATCCTGATATTCAGGAGGAGTATTGGGTAGAAATCAGAAATCAACCTGAAAAAGTGGGGACTTTAGTGATTAACAGATAGCACCATGAAAATTGACGCAAGTACAAATTGAGCCTTGATTTAGTTTATGGCCCGCAACACCTCATAGGGTTATTCCTTCCATTAGCATCCAAATAAATCATGAGGTTATTCGGTGGATTTTGATCACAATTTTCGGCATCATCAGGCATTGTCCAAAGTCTGGCGTCAACATTGCCGTCATTATTGAGATCGGATTCTATAATAATCTTATCTGTCCATTGTGAAATTGGAGCCACAGATTGAAAGTCATCGTCAATATTTGCTCCTACAAAGCAAACAATACTTTGCGCCTCCGAGATTGCTTTTGGAAAAGTTCTGATCAATTGGTCTTTCCTAATCTTAATAAAACCAGTTGGACGAATTTGGATTCCCCCATCATTTTCACACCATAAATCCAACCTAAACATTAGCTCCTGCTGGAGCTCCGTAATCATACCTTCGTCATCAAAAAATTGAAGAGTGCCATTAAAATTAAACTCACTGGTATTTCCATTCCTAAGCGAATTATACAAATCTTCCGGAGTGTTTTGTAGTCTTGGAGAAGGGAAAACCACCTTTAGTTGATAAAAATCTTCATTGGATTCTTCCAGATAGGCGACACCAATTGAGTTTGGTTTTAATGTTGGTTCGTGCTGAATGCTTAAGAAACCAAATAACAAAAGAGTCAGTAGAAATTTCATCCTTTCAAAGCAATTTTTGAATTACGATTTATTAATAAAATCCCAATTGAAAATACCCAAAAAGGAATTAATACACCACTCTTGATGGCATGAATCATATCATGGCTACCAATGTGATTTAGCATTTCAAGTATTAATATGGAAGCTGGAAATGAGACCAAAAATCCCATAATGGCGAATAACAGTACTTTCAGATTTGGTTGGATTTTAAAGAGTTTCAATACCAAATACACTCCAGCAGGGATGATAGGAATAAGCAATAGAAATGAAACTTTATAGATCCTAAATAGCCATGAAGGTATTCCTTCTACAACAATTAGTTCGACGGGGTAGGAAACGTACAAATTATATGAGGAACTACTCAATAAAAAGGTAATTAATATGCCATAAATAATGGCTAAAAAATTGATCAGCAACCGTCTTTTTAAGCCCAGTTTCATTTGAAAATTTCCCCAAATAAGAAATAAAGCAAATCCGATGGGTATGGCGAAATGAAAATATGATAACCAAATGAGACCCTTCCAGCCGTGTAACTCTATTTCAGTTCTCCAAATAGCGCCGCAGAGTATGGACAGAAAAATCAATGACAGATAAGACAAATGTTTATTCATACTTATTTCAACGTAAACTGGAAGAATTACTGATATCTAAATGCCCAATTCCGATTTCTTCCTTTCAATAAATGCTCCCATAGAAGAAGCATCCGTTACCCCAAATCCAAAACTGATGTGCTCAGGTTGAGTAATAAAAAGATAAGTTTGGTCGTCATTCTTAATTTTCAACTTATACATTGGAGGCACCACAAACCGATACTGAGAGATATGCTCCACTTCCAGCCAATTAACAGCTTCAGTTTCATCTCCATAATCTATGGTTATATTTTGTCCTCCAAGTCTAACTCTTACTATTCGGTCTTTTATGGTAATCCAAAAAATCAGGAACAACACAGCAATAGCTATAAAGATGCACAGTTCATAAACATCAAGTGTTCTGTTAGCTCCATTGATTGTGGTCTCATAAAAATATCCTCCTATACCAATGCCACTTATCTGGATTGCCATCAGCAAGAAAAAGTATTTTACGAAAGTGGTGTATCCCTTATTACTCTGCATTGTTGAAAAATGAGCTATTCTGCTTAAGAGTTAATTTCATTTTCTGTTTCTGTGATCAATTCAATCAAGCCATCTGTTTCAGGGTCCAGGTTTTTGGCTTTCAAAAAGAGTTTCATCGCCTCCTCTATTTCCCCTTTATCCTTATGGTAAATCCCCAGGTTTTTATATGCATAAGAGTTCTGATCGTCCAATTCCATTGACTTTTCAATATCATAAAGACCTTCATCCGCCCTGCCTAATTTTATCTTTGATAATCCACGATTGTTATAAGCATAAGCGAATTCCGGATTTATCTCTATTGCTTTATCAAAATCTATTATCGCTTCTTCGTAACGATGCAGCAAATTCAAAGTATATCCTCTGTTGTTTAAGGAATAGAAAGTACTGGGATCTAGTTTTAATGATTCATCATACAATTCAAGTGCTTTCTGATGCTCCCCCAAACGAGAATGTGCCAGTCCATAATTACAGTATTCATCAGTATTTAATTCATATTTCTCTTTTAATTCCTGGAAGAGTTCAATGGCTCTTTCGTAGCTTTCTTTCTTCAAATAAAAGGCAATACCCCAGCGAAGAATATTAATATCTGGATGCTTAGAATATGTGGACTCAAATAATGATATACCTTTTTCGATTTCTTCCTGATCAAAGTATTCTCTCAATATTAAAAACTCTTTATAAACATCACGACTTTTCCTCAACTGGCGTAATGCCTGACCATCATTATAGGTAATTGATCCGTCATGAAGAAGAATCGGCTGTTCGTTTGGTACTATGTTTTGAATAAAATCAATAACAGAAGATACAAGAAATAACAATGCGGCCAATCTAATAGCACCGTGCACATCCAGATTAAAAATATACAGACAAACAATAGCTAACAGAAGAGACGCCAATGGTCCTGCAAGAACAATAATGTAGGTTCTTATGAAGGACAATTGAGTAGCTTCCGTAACACACAGCCCATGATCCCACAACACAGGATTATACTTAAAATGTATTTTTAACCTTCCTAGCATAAAATGTAATCCTTCTTCTGGGTCTCCATACGAACCTATGTATATCGCTATTTCTTCTTTCGTCAACAGAAGTCCCGCAATGGCATGGCCCAATTCATGTGGAATCGTTGTTAATACCCTTGTCACTCCCAGAAGGAAAAAGACACAGATAATTACTACTAGAAAATCCATGGTTGCTCAGGTTATTGCTCTATCAACGAATATTTCACTCTTTGTTTGAAGTTCATAACTCCAGTAGCCTCACCAGCCATAACCGCTTCAAATGAATGCCATTTCCCTTTAGTCAACGAAAACTCAGCAATACCCTTAAACCCAAAAGTCATCATAGTCGGTTTGGCACCACCTTTGCCAAACATATTGGGCATATTAAAAATGCCATCTACATATTCCAACAAATCATATTTGAACACCGCGATTGTGTCATCTTCGGTGGTTTTCAGGTCGACAAACTTTACTTCGTTTTTATAGAAAGAAGAATCACAAACAAAATTTTGGTCATTACCAATAAGGTTTGTTGATAGTGACCAGGTATCACCAATTTCAATAGGTCTACCAGGTAATTCGAAAAGCATCGCTATCAAATTCTTTTGCTCCCTTTTTACCCAAAAACTGTGTATCGTTCCGTCTTCATTTATTGATCCTCGCAACATTATGCCTTTCATCATCTTTTGAAATTCCTTGAGCATTTCTTTTGCTTCACCAAGGGAATCCGGTAATGCAATTGGTAATTCCTGGCTGGAGGTAAACATTTCTATTTCTATGTGCTCTTGGCTTGATTTAAAAAGTCGAACCGCAAAATTCGTCCCCGAAATAGATTTGTTAAGCTCCTTCATCATTTGTTGGATTTTTAGAGCATCGTCATCCTCACTTTCTCCTCCAAAAGCAATATTAAAAATACTTGTGTCGATCTGTTCCATCACAGTTGAATAAATCAAGGTATCGCCCTGCGGGACTTTCCATTTCAGTTCTATTGACTGACTCTGAAGATGGGTGAAGCTTAAAAATGAGATAAGGAATATTAAGTATTTCATTTCACAGATTATGGTTGGTGAATTAATGGTGTAAATCTAATGGTTTATTATTTCTTTTGAACACATTATCTACTCTCAAAGTCACCAAACTATCTGGTAACCATGAAACCTGAAACAGAATACATCCAATTCAATATCTCCGATACTCAGAAGTTTTTGGATTGTGTAAGAGTATTTCAATTGCTCAAAGAATGCAGGGAATCTGAAACTGAAAAAGAATATGAATATTGGATATCGCAATTTCCGGAATACTCACTTCAGGAATATATTTATTCCGATAAGACCCTTCAACCATTCGAAAAAATAAAAAATCAGGAGCATGGCTGGGAGTTTGAAGCAATCATAGATTATATGGTGTTTGATCTAGAGATAGATCTTATCTGTCTTGAGCAATTGACTGATGATACCGGCATCTTAAAATTTCAAGCCCAGGCATATCCATATGGAGGATTGTCTGTCATCATAGAATACCTGAGGACATTCGGATGCATGTCTTCTAAAGCTTTTGATGGTGCCTATATCACAAACATTTATTGGATTGATGAATATCAGTGTAAATTTGAAGATGTTGGACCTACAGGGGAAAGACTGAATAAAAAATCTAGCTTATTTTCGAGGATCATAAGCTGGTTAAAAAGGAAATCATCTTAAATTTTTGTAGTCATCAACTATATATCCTAAACCAATCAGCATGGCACTTTATTATTTAATTGATAACGAATTAGTTCTTCAGGAGAATGAACATTAATTAATGATGAAAAAGGTATTTCTAATTTTACTAATCGCATTAAGCTGCAGTCAGAACGGAGATAACCAGCAAAAGCCGGTGCTCGACACGGTTAAACCAGAAGTTGTAAATCAAGAACCTGAGATTGAAGAATTGCTTTCATTTACCATATCCAGAAAAGAAAACAACTATGAAATCTCGACTAATAATGATTACAAATTTCCGAAGGAATTAGTCGCTCAATTAAACAAGTCTATAGTGGATTGTGATTACTGCTATAATAAGTTATTACAGGATTCCACAATGACTGTTAACACTTACGATCCATTCCCATTTGACATTCAAGATGTGAATTTCGACGGGAAAATGGATCTTAGGATACCTTCCCTTGAGACATGCTGCTCTGGGAATAATGTCGTTTACTTCACCTGGATTTATGATTCAACTATTAATAATTACAAGTTCAACAAGGAGCTTTCGGAATTACCAATTCTAAAACTATATGCTACTAACAAAACTGTTGAAGGTGGTTGGATAAGAGGTTTGAATGATTTTAATAAAGTGGAATTTAAATGGATGGAAGATGTATTGGTTATGGAGAAAGAAGTGATTTCAGAAACCATCAATGACTCCACTGCACTAATAGTGACAAGAACCTTAAATGATAAAATTTGGTCTACAGATTCAACTACAATTGAATTTTAATGCAAAAGTCTCAACTTAGGAAATCTCTTCAGTGGTTAAGAGAAAACGATCCTTGATAATTGCTTGTAACGCGGATTTATTAAACAATACAACTAAAAATGTTCAACGTAGAACTAAAAAGCAAACCTGATGAAGACATCTGCCTACTTATCAAGGTAGATAATCATTCATTCAATTATATGTGTGATTGTGGTGAGGCAAGTGCACTAGGGGCGAAGGAGTGCCAGGATACAAAGGCAATCTTTATCAGCCATACACACATTGATCATTTCGTGAATTTCGATACCTTGTTGAGGCATCAAATTGGTACTGGAAGAAATGTTGTCATCTGTGGACCAAAAGGAATTGCAGATCAGGTACAAAACAGAATAAAAAGTTATTGCTGGAACCTTATTGAAGAAGGAGCCATTTCCTATGAAATCAGGGAAATACTTGATGATGAAAGTTATAAAGTAGTCAAGCTCAATCCTCCGGAATGGCATCAGGAAGATGCGGTACACTACAAGGAAAGCAAGATATTCAAGGAGAAAGACTTTTCTGTCGGGTACCAAATTCTAGATCACAAAACAGAATCAATTGCATATCTATTTCAGGCAGTAGACAAAACCAAAATCGAATTGAAACCGGGTTTGAAAGGTGGAAAATGGGTAGCTCAGCTAAAAAAAGCATTTGAAGACCAAAATCCAGATCTACAAATCGAAATTGAGGGTGAGGTACATTCTTCAGGTGATTTATTCTACATGATGAAAGTAGAAAAAGGGCAGAAAGTTGGCGTCATTCTGGATCATGCAGCCATAGCTGAAAATCATAATAAGATCAAAAGCAAGTTCTCCGGTTGCGACGAGGTTTACATTGA
Source organism: bacterium (assembly GCA_024743255.1). Classification (GTDB taxonomy): domain Bacteria; phylum Bacteroidota; class Bacteroidia; order Cytophagales; family Cyclobacteriaceae; genus JANSWY01. The sequence goes on from JANSWY010000001.1 coordinate 127,380, forward strand.
ATGTTTCTACAAGGATGAGGACAAAGAGTTTGCTGTCAAGAACTATCATAGTTATGCCTCTATGTCGGGACAGATTATGAAAGAGAGTAATGTAAAAAAAGCAATTCCGATACACTTCTCACGTAAGTATTCTGAGTCAGAAGTAGCTGAACTCATTGAGCAATTTGAAAATGCCTATTATAGTGAATAAGGTCGATGGATGTATTTGAAAAAATAGCGCAGAGAAAAAAGCAATATGAAAAGTTTCTATCGGTTGTTGGGGCATTAAGTCTCACCACGATTTACACAATTGTAAGATGGGAGCATCATTTTCTTTTGTCTACTCTTTTAGTGCTTACTTTCACATTAGGTTTGGTATATCAACTGGTCTACATGTCTTCTTTTAATCCCAAAAAGGATTCATCAAAAAACAGAATTAAAACCAACAGAGTATATCTGGTAATTTTTAGTATTGTTCTTATAATGATACTTGAAGCAGTAGCGCTATTTCAGCTTTGATTAACTCAAAATCCAGTAGGTTTGTGTCTTCAACTATCGAAGCAATAATGAATGTAATTAACCATCATAAAGATATTCTAACAATCGATAATTTCTGGAGTGAAGAACAATGCGATAAACAAATCGAAAGAAGTGAAGACATAGGATATCGTGCAGCCTTGGTACAAACCCGTTTTGGCCCCCGAAAAATGGATGGTATCCGAAATAACTATCGTGTTTTAGATTCTAATCAGAGTTTAGCAGAGAAAATTTGGAACATTGCCAAAGACCACATTCCGTTGAATATTGGAAATTATGTGGCTTGTGGACTTAATGAGCTACTAAGGTTCTATAAATATGAGCCAGGACAGGAGTTCAAAAAGCACAAAGATGGCAGTTATTCAAGAAATGAAAATGAATCAAGTTTTTACACTTTTATGATCTACCTGAATGATGACTTTGAAGGCGGTGAAACAATCTTTGAAAATGGAATTTCAATAACTCCGAGCAAAGGCACTTGTCTGGTCTTTTTACATGATTTGGAACACGAAGGAGCTCAAGTTGTTCGCGGGACAAAATATGTTTTGCGAACTGATATAATGTTTAAAGCCAGTAATTAGTTTTTGCAGGGGAGAATCAATTGAATAATTTCTTGCAACTAATTGCTAATTACATGCATTACTCAAGTAATGAAAAATCACTACTTCGCCTTTCTATTCTCATTATGCTTTGTTGTCAGCAGCATTGCCTATTCTCAGGAAAACTATCTAGACTACCATAGGAAAGTAACAAACTGCGAGCAATTAATCACCCAGGAAAAGTACGGTGCAGCATTAACATGTCTGGATTCAATATTCTCAGAATTTGACTTCATTTTCTTGAGAGAAATAAAACTCGCCACCGAGCTGAGCATATTTCAAAATGATTACCTAGCTGCATTTAAATACCTGCGAATTGGGATTTCAAATGGTTGGTCAATCAAGAGAATAAAGTCCAGCAAAAGCCTTCAAATCCTACAGGAAGAACCAGAATGGTTCGAGCTGGAATCTAATTACGATAGCCTGATTCAAATATATAAAAACCGGATAAACACTGATGTTAGGAATCAGGTGCGTCAAATGGTTAAAAAAGACCAGAAAATGGCTATTGGAGCATTTATTAGGATCAGGGAAAAGTCTCAAAATAAGTATACCCGTAACAAATTTGCTCCTCACAGCGAACGGCAAATGAGTCGGTTTCAGGATATTTTAGAGAAGCACGGATATCCAGGAGAGAAAATCGCAGGACACAACCTTTGGGCATCAATCATAGTTTGTCATCACAATTCTATTTCACCAGATTATAATTCAAAGGATACATTATACACTTCTATGAGACCTTGGGTACTTAAAGCCCTTGAAAAAGGAGAAATATCACCTTATGAATTTGCCCAGATGGAAGATTGGAAAACCGCTGTATTAAATGATCATAAAAGGTCCTCATTTGGGTTTATCGGTGATGTTGGTAGTGAAGAAAACCTAATGGAAATCAATCAAAATAGAAGTGCTGTTGGAATGCGAAGTACGCATCTAAGAAACCAACTTCTTGATATAGAAAAGTCAACTGGTTTGAATTTATATCTTCCAAAAGGATGGCGGGAGGGTGTCATAGATTACCAAAAATGACACAGAGTTTTTAATTCCGCTACGCTATTTTTGTATTCTAAATATGCTATCAGAATCAAATATCAACTGTGAATATGAAAATAAAATTACTTGGTGCATTAGTTGTCGCAACTACACTTTTTTCTTGTAGTGGAGACCTTCCGGATGTTATTGAAACCAAATCAGGTTTATACGGATCAAAAAAAGGTGAATTTCTAATAAAATTTCCTAAGGAGCCTTTTGTAAAATCACTACATTATCAAGCTGGAGCCTTTGAATATGATGAATACATCTTTCAATATGAGCATGCAAGAGAGCATATTTACAGAGTCTCCTATATTGACTACCCAGCCGAATTGCTAAATACCTGGGATACGGATCAACTATTTGATCAAACCATGAAAACTTTAAGTGGCATTGCCGAAAATTTTAAAACAGTTAGCAGAACCGTTAGTCAGACAAAAGGCTTTGATAACAGTGTCACCTATGTACTCTCTTCTCAAGCTTCTGGAGAGAAGTTATACATGAAAACAAAGCTTTTAAAGAAGGGTAATAGAATCTATTGCATTTATTTCTTTAGCAGAAGAAGACAACCTGAGGCTGAAGTTATAGATGGTTTTATCAATAGTTTCAAATATTATAAACCAAAAAGTAGCTAGTAAAAGCTTTAGGATCACATTAATTGTATTCATTAGAGAAACATTGGCACCAGAAATAATCTAACGGATCTGATGCCAATGTTAATTTCTAAAATTCCTGATGCCTATGCTTCACTCTCACAGAAGACTTATTCTCTTTTGAAAAGTCCAACTCACTGACCTCTTTTTCATCAATCTTATACCACATATTCTGAATCTCTCCTTCAGCATCTACCTCCCAGGATAATTCCAACTTAGTAAATCCGGCCACCTGCATTCTGAAATTGGCCTCTATTCTGTTATCCAACTTCAATGTGAACTTCTTGATTTCATTTTTACTAGATGAGCTGGTGAACTCATGATCCAATTGTGTCAGATTATCTTCCAAATAATCACTAAACTGATCAACGGAGCTTTTTCCCTTGCTGCTTTCCAAAATTACCTTGTATTCTGTAGTCTCAGCTTTTACTGTGGAGCTATTTACTCTAGCAGGAGAGGTAGTCCTGGTAACAGGTTTCTGTTGCTGTATTATAGGTTGTTTGGAGTTATCCTGAATTTCATCTCCTTCATTTGCAACCGAATTATTGCTTTTATCCATTTCAGGCTCTTCGTGAGTTTCGGAGCTCTTTTTTGAAGTAGATTCCTTCGGTACAGTAATCGACTCGACTGGCTCTTCTACGATTTGAACTTCTGGAGTTTCTTCAATCTCTGTGATTACACTTTGCTTTGTTGGTTCCTTCTGAGGAAACAAAAAGATCGCGGCAGTAATCGCTATTCCGCTTGTTGTGATTAGAATGTTCATTTTATACTGTTTTAACCATTGGACAAGTAAACTTGTATTGGTACCTGCAGTCGTTTGAACAAATTGCTCCACTGAAGCTAAAGAGCGAACCGATTCCTCAGTTCTGGCAGCTTCAAACAAGTCATCTATTAGTTTCTCGTCATGCATGCTTTACTCCTTTCTCGTTTTCAGTTTCAGTGGCAACTACTTCTTTCAATTTCTGTCTACCCCGACTAAGCCTTTTCTTAACATTTGATTCCGAGATTTCCAGAGACACAGCAATTTCTTTCACTGAAAACCCCACGATCTCAAATAATACCAAAGCTTCCTTTTGTTGCTCAGGCAGCTGGCTCAGGCACCAATGCAAAAACTGAACTTTCATAGAAGACTCTGCCTTACCAATCTCAGATGGGTTGAGAGATTCTGCCATGGGTTCAGGTTTCAATTTTCTGGAAGCATTTGCCAACAAACGTCTACTTATCCCTATCAGAAAACTTAGAAATGCACCTGGGTCCTGTAGGGAATCAAACTTGTCGTAGGCTTTCAACAAACAATCATTCATCAAATCCTCATAAGGATATCCACCATACGCACAGGCACGGCAGTACTTCTCAAACCGATCGTGAATCGGTTCATAAAGCTTTAAAAATTCTGATTGTTTGTTATTAACCATTGAGTTATGCCTCCAATGGTAATAGTGTTTCGAGAAAGAAAAAAGTGACAGGTAAGGAAAAATAAATTCGAAAAGAGTAATTAAGCCTCTGCTTTCATGTAATCTGAAGGGGAAATTCCATGCTTTTCTTTGAATGCAGTATAAAAGGTTGTTCTTGACTTAAACCCGGAATCCATCGCGATTGCAGCAATTTTTTGATGCCTGTACTCTGGTTTTCTGGAGTTCAATTCAAATTCCTCAAGCCTGTATCTTTTCAAGTACTCATAGAATCCTGTTCCTAAATGATCGCTGAATAACTTCGATAAAGCATTTTCCTGAACACCTAGTTTTGAAGCCAACTCAGAAAGGCTCAGGTCGTGTTTTAAGTAAAGCTTTTCTTCAACCATTGCCTTTTCCAATTGGGAGGCCAGGTTAAGTGAATCTGCCTTTGAAAGATTAATATTTTGATATTTTGGCTCATTTCGGTTCAATGTAGAGGAATTTCGAATCGCAGATATACCAAAGTAGTGAATCATGGATGTATATACTATGGTCATAACTTGCTGAAGAAAACCAATAAAAGGTTCCTGCCCAAAATACAATCCATTCACAAAAAATAAGATTGAGGAAACTATTATACCATAAAAGAAGGCTATTAAGGCTGTTGACTTATTCTTTTCATAGTTGTTTAAACACACGATCGACAATACAGCAAAAATTATGTTTTGAAGCGTATAGGTTGCAGATAACCAATGGCTATATACTATCTTATTTGTAAATAATAGTTTGCTGCTGATTGGTAATTCGAAGATTGAAACAGTGATTTCATATAGTTCATAGATGGGCAGAAAAAAGAATAATACATACAGCCATCTCAGTTTATAACTATACTGGGATCTTGCTTTAACATAAAAATACAATAGCGGACCAATACAAAACCAGGCAAGCATTGCAACACCATTCCATTGACGATGAATATTGATGCTTTCTGTCATGTATGATAAAATGAAAAGAAGAATTGTGGAGATTGAAAGAACCAATGCAAACAACATACGATTAACTAAAACGCCAAGAATTCGCTTGCTACTTAGTGCAATAAGCAGAACTACACTTAGGGCAAACCCTGCCCAATAGAATAGAATTAAAACTTCCGATATGATTTCTCCCATCAACAAATAGAATCTTCAGCAATTCATACGAAATCACAAAAATCTTGTTCGACTAAGCTTAAAAGGAGAAACTGAGATAGAATCAAGAGAATATTAAAGGAGATTCACTTTTTCATTGCCGCAAAACAATAGCAATGAAGCAAACTTTTAGCTTTCTCATCCTAATCTTAGTAGTGAGTAGTATTCACTCCCAAAATGTTATCAGTGAACCAGATTGGTCACAAGATGGGAAATCCATCGTCTTCACACGTGGTAGCAATCAATCAACTGACATATTTATATCGCAACTAGACAATAGAAACGAAAAGCAGATCACTTTCAAGAGCGGTTCAAATTGGAATCCAGCATGGTCTCCATTTGGGGATAAAATTGCTTTCATATCCAATCAAAATGGGAATCCGGATTTGTACTACTATGACTTGGTATATGATACCATTATTCAAATAACAGACTCCCCTGAAATTGAAGCCACTCCGTCATGGTGGTCAGCGGAAAAATTGAGTCTGATTAGGTTCAATCCAAAAGATCGATCCAGGAAATCACTTCTAATTGATCTCAATGGAAATGAAGAAACAATGGTGCCGGATTCTTCTATGCAATGCATTTACCCACGTATTTCACCAACTGGTGATTTAATGGTATTTGGAGGCAAAACTCTAAACAGTCAAGAGCAGTTTCATTTATTCAAAAAAGACTTAAGCTCTGGAGAAGTCACGCAAATTGAAGACCTGCCAATTGTTTCTTACAACCCGTCCTGGTTTCCTGATGGAAAACAATTGGCCTTTATCAATCAAAGCTCCAAAGAGGTAAGTTCAGCCAGTATCTACTCATATAGTTTGGAAACTAACCAATTAACCCAACTACTGGAATGTGAAAATGGATGTTATCATCCTCGTGTTTCTCCAGATGGCAATGAAATTCTCTACCTGGACGGCTGGGGTAAAGATTGCAAAGGAATCTTCCTTTTAAACCTGGTATCTGCAAACTCTAAACAAATCAAATAAACTATGTTCAGAATTCTATTTGTGCTTCTTATTGTAGGTATTCTAGGGTGTTCAGGTAATGAGCCTTCTACATTGTATTATGCCAACATGAGTGGCGTTGTTTCTCCTTATTTGGAATACCGCCTACAGGGTGAAATAACCAAAACTCTTGCTGATTCTATCGGACGGTTTTATAAAGTCAAATTAGATGAAAAAGATCGTCTACAGGAAATACAGTTTTTCAAAAGAAATCAACCCAGTTCCGATTCATATTTCAAAGCTCATCAGGTAAGGTACCAGTATTCAAACAATGAAACGACCCGAGCTTATTATGATGAATCCGGTGCAAAAACCATTATGTGGAGGCACTATTACCAAGGAGGCAATATTCATAAGGAAATCTATGGGCTTGATGAAAATGGCAGAAAGCTTGAGTTGATTTTGCGAGACACCTCTGACATTGCCGTCTCTTCTGGATCTGGAGTATATCAATACACCTGGCAACATATCGATCAGTATAAGGTTCTTCAAACTCACCATGACTCCATTGGCAACTCTACAATCTTCAGAGCTGAAATTCCATTTGAAAGATTATTCCTGAAAATTGAGGAAAAAGGTTTTGAGCATTCACTCACCAGGGTAAATAAGAACAACATCCCTGAAGAACATCCATCTGAAGGTTATGCCACACTACAGCTAATCTTTGATGAATACGGGAATGAGATTGGGTGGTCTCACCATGATACAGAAATGCAATTAGTAAACCTTCAAAATGAATTTAACCATTCGAAGTGCCTCTTTGAAAAAGAATATTTTGACCAAAGGCTGGGCATGATGAAATCCTTTTCGGAAAGATATTTTGACAATACTGGAAGAAGGGTTCAAAACAGTGATAGTGTCCATGCCATTAGGTATGCGTTAAATACCCATGGGGATCTTAAATCAATAGCCTACTTCAACTCCGAATTAAAACCTCAAAACAATCTGTCTAATGGCTTTCACAAAGCTGAGGTCCAATATGATTCCATAGGAAACAGAATAGCCATCCTAAAATACAACTCAGAAAATCAACTAATAAACTGAAATGATCTAAATCATGCGAACAATAATCACAACATTACTTTTTCTGTCCTCCTCAATTGTAGCTACATCACAATCAATTGATCAATTGAAATACACATTCCGGTTATCTGAAAAATTCGATGGAATCTACGTTGAGGTTGAGTACGAGCCTACGCAAAAAACCGACTCAATTAAACTCTTGATTCCATCTACCTATGACCGGTTTTTGATGAAAAATACTGTAACTATAGAGGGACTCAAAGTAGAAAACCCATCAACTGTGACTGCCAAATCCCAAAGTGAATATCTCCTTTTCACAAAGGGAAAAACTGTCAATTTTAGTTATTTCATTCCATCATTTTCCAATGATACAACATGCTTGCCTTGTCGGGGTGATGAATATTTTATCCCTGCCATCAATCAAAAATTCTTCCATATCTACGGAGATAAGGGGCTGGTTATTCCGACCTATTTGAATAATGAAAATCCTTTATTCCAAGTGACTATCAGTTGGGAAAACTTTCCTGAGCACTGGCATATTGCAAATGATTTTGGTGTTTCTAATGAGACTACAAAAGGTAGAGAATACCAAAGCGAAGAAAGTATCTCTGCTTTGAATCTTGGAAGCTCATTGTTCATTGGAGGAGAATATCGAAAAACCCTTACCAGAATTGATGATAAAGAGCTGAGCATATTTCTATATGGTAAATGGAAATTTGATGACCAGTTGCTAATCTCCTCAATTGAAGATATAGCCAAGGCTGAATTTGAACATTGGGATCACTTTTATCATAGCAAAGACTATGTAATTTCTGTTACCCAAAAAGGAACCGACGATTGTGGAAGGATGACAGGTAGAAACATGTTTGATTCATTTTGTTATTACTTACCAGGAAAATTCGCAGAAGATCATATGGAGTTTTTTTACCCATCACTTGTCCATGAATTTACTCATAGTTGGATTGGAGTTGACTTGGTTGCCAATCACCCTGAGCCGGCGACAATGAAATGGTTTGTTGAAGGATTTACAGAATACTACACCTCCATCATATCAAGAAAAACAGGTTTCTTCAATGATCAGGATTATTTGAGAAGTCTAAATAAAAGCATCCAATCTTATTTATTATCTCCATTCGCAACAATAAGTCTTGAGGACTATAATGATGGCTACTTATACGATGAAAGACTTGAAAACTTAGCGTATAACAAAGGAGCAATCTTTGCCTTTTATCTGGATGGTTACATTAGAGAAAAAACTAACGACAAGCATAATCTCAACTACTATCTGAAAGTAGTTTTTGGTCAAAAGTCAAATTCGGAAATCAATGGCAACCTAACGTTTAGACATCTAAACCGAGTGGCCAAACAATCATTGAACCTTGATTTCTCACATCTATTCGAAAAATATATTGTACAGGGAGAACTAATTCCAATTGAGTCACCTCTTATTGGTGAAACTGAGCAACTACAGTATCTATCCTTCGATTATTGTTTTAATTATGTAAAAAGTATTGAAACAGAAATAATCACTAATGTTCAAAATGCCTCGCCAGCATATGAAGCTGGGCTGAGAAATGGCCAGAAGTTCCTTGGTATTAATAAAATGACTAGTGAACCTACTGGTAAAATGGTCTTTGTTGTATCTGATAAAGAAGGTAAAAAGACAATAGAATACAGTCCGAAAGGCAAAACCATAAGCGTTCCTATCATTAAAAGTCTGAAGTCCATCGATTAACAATTTGAAATCCAAAAGATGAAGCAAACACTCACTCTTGCCTTAACATTAATAGTTATCTATACATCTCATGGTCAGAATTACAACAATACTATTAATTGCTGGTCAAAAGACGGTTCCAGGGTTTTGCTAACTTCTAATCGGGGTGGCAAATCTCAAATCTATGAGTACAATATTCAGCAATCTATCCTGACTGAGCTCACCCAGCAAGAAGACGGTTCAAACTGGTGGGCAGTTTACTCTCCTGATGGCGGCAAGATTGCTTTTTACTCATGGCGAGATGGCAATGCAGAAATCTATGTGATGGATCAGGATGGAAGTAATCAGAAAAGATTGACCAACAATGACAGCTATGACTACTATCCTAGTTGGTCGCCAGATGGCCAACAAATAGCATTTTATTCTGGTCGGGATGGAAACGCTGAAATCTATATCATGAATGCTGATGGAAGTAATCAAAGAAATATCACCAGCAATGCTGCCGATGATCAGGATCCCAGGTGGTCACCTGATGGAAGTAAAATCGCTTTCCAAAGTAATCGGTCGGGCAATTGGCAGCTGTTCATATATTCCCTTGAAGAGAATCAGGTCAAAAATATTTCCAACAACAATTTTAACGATGAGCTACCAAGCTGGTCAGCTGACGGAGAAAACATCATTTTTCACTCCAACAGGTCCGGTAAAGGTCAGATATTTTTAACCAATGAATTAGGACAGGAAATGCAATTGACCGAACCTGATACCGACAACTTCATTGCCATCATATCCCCTTCTAAAGAATCAATTATTTACACATCTATTCGAAATGGACATCTTGAGTTGTATAAGAAGGAGATGAATGGAACTGAAATAAAATTATTGGAGTAGGTATACTACTTAGGACTTGTAACTACAATCAATTCATCAAATCCTCATAATGATATCCACAGTACGCACAAACACGGTAATGCTTCTCAAACCGATCTTGAATCGGGTTCGTAAAGCTTTGAAAATTGGGATTGCTTCATATTAACTATTAGGTTACGCCTATGATTATTAATAACCACCGGTCAAAAAATACCCACTTATAGGTATTTACTTTTTAATGGATTGCGAACATTTTTATTGAACGAGTAATCATGTTTGACAACTCACAAAAATTATGATTGACCCGATAATAAGTGCACTAATAAAAAAGATTGTAGGTGAAACTTATGATTACCTAAAGGAGGTAGTTAAGAAGAGGAAGAATAAACTACATACGTCTAAAGATGATATTGAGGAATCATTGAACTGGCTAATGAGGGATATTGTTAACTGGTCTGATGACATTGAGATTGACGAATCAAACAAATCAAGAAATGTCACTTCTACATATATTTTACTAGATCTGTACTTGTTGCCAATCAGATTACACAGAAATAGTTCTTCAGATAAATCCAAAATCAGTCTCTTCAACATATTTAAGCAGAAAACCACAGATAACATTGTTATTGTAGGTCAACCAGGGACGGGGAAAACGACTTCAATGAAATATGTGTGTAAGAAACTACTGACGGATCCAAGCTTCTTTAAAGGGAGATTCAATTTCCCCATTGTTGTAAGGTTACGCGATCTCAAGGAAGATGAAACCATATTTACATTCTTATATAAGATATTCGGGCTGAGAATTGAATTTTATGAACATGATGACGATAATTATCGAAATTGGATTCTTGAGAAATGCCTGATTTCTTTATTAGACGATTTAAATCCACTTTTGATATTGGATGGATTTGATGAAGTCAATGTTTCTAAACAAAAGTTGCTAATTAACGAACTTCGTGAGTTTGCTTTAAAGTCTAAAAAGTTCAAATATATTTTAACTTCAAGATCAGGAGATTTTCACTATCAAATTAATAAAACACAGGTATTTGAGATAGCTCCTCTCACAGATAATCAAATCTTAGCATTTTCAGAAAAATGGCTTAGAAATAAAAGAGCCGCATATAATCTTTTTAATCAAATAAAAAATTCTCCTTACAAGGACACCACTGTTCGGCCTTTAACACTAGCTCATTTGTGTATTATTTTTGAAAGACAAAATGGAAAAATTCCAGATAAGCCAAAAACTGTTTATTCTAAAATTGTCAACCTTTTGTTGGAAGAGTGGGATCAGCAAAGATCGATTGAGCACGAATCAAAATATGCAAATTTCGAAATTGATCAAAAATTTAAATTCCTAGCTAATTTATCTTATCATCTGAGTTTTAAATTTCAAAAATCGATTTTCACGGATGACGAACTCCTTGATATCTATAAATTGATCTGCGAGAATTTTGGATTACCTCTAACTCAAGCGAGAACTGTTATCAACGAGTTAGAGACTCATAACGGATTGATACTGGAAGCTGGTTATAGGAGTTTTTCATTTGCTCACAAGTCAATTCAGGAATTTTTAGCAGCTGAACACCTTACCAAACTACCGAGCATACCAGAAAACCAGAATATTTTGCTGCGAGGACCGAATGAACTGGCAATTTGCATAGCCCTTGCCTCAAATTCATCAGAGATGTTCGCGCATATTGTACTAAATAGAATTAACAATCAAATAATTGAAGAGAAATTTCTTTTGCCATTTTTAGAAAGAATTACAGTAGAAAAACCAGATTTCGAACCATCTAAGGTCTTGGCGGTTACGTTTCTATTCATTTACACAACTGTCATTACTACTCATTATATTTCTCAGGCTGAGCTTACAGAATGTGATAGAATCTTAGACGAGTTTTTTGAATGGGCTAAATTGAAAAAAAGTATCGAAAGGCTTACAGAAAATTATGAATTTGAAGATCGTCAAGATTACCAAAACTACAAATTGAGCCTATTTGAATCAATCATTACTGAAATTGAATACGAAATTCCTCAACAACTGTATTGTAAACGCGAATATTTTGATTACTAGAAAATGGAAGTACGGCAATTTGAAAAACTGAGATCAAAAGATGACAGATTTATCATCACAGAATTTTGGGTAGATCCATCACAAGGAGATGAGAGGGATGCATTGAAATTTATCGAAACCAAGGTAAAAGAATTTTGTGCTACATCAATTAATGATCCTATAAGATACAAAAAAGATAATGATCCCTTCCGGTGGATCGTAATTGAAGAGATTAAATGACAATCCTTCAATTATATTGATGGAACAATTCAAACTCCCAAAGGATTATAAATTTGACGGCTTGGAAAGACTGCTTGTTAAGTATGTACTAAATACATAAGACCTGCAATTAAATTATCACAGGTCATATATTTCAATTAGGGTACATCCATCTACTCATTCCTCAAAGCATCCACTGGATTAGAAACCGCGGCACTAATCGTTTTTATGCTCATAGTCACAAGTGAAACCGCCAGTGTAACAACTGCTGCTGCGGCAAATACCTGCCATCCAATGCTTATGCTATACGCGAAACCTTCCAACCATCGGTCCATCATGAAGTAGGATAATGGAATAGCGATAATTAATGCTATTGCAAATAACTTCAGGAAATCCATCGATAATAGTTTCAGGATACTTTGTGCGGACGCTCCGAGCACTTTTCTGATACCAATCTCTTTAGTTCTCTGAGCTGTGCTGTAAATGGTTAATCCAAACAATCCAAGACACGCAATAAAGATTGCTAGTCCGGCAAATACAGTAAATACATGACCAAATTGCTGGTCTTTCGCGTATTGTTGATTGAATTTATCATCCAGGAAATTACTTATCATAGGTCTGTGTGGAGCAAGTTCAGCCCATTTCCTTTCAATTTCTGTGATTGTCTGTCTGTAATTTGTAGACTTCAGTTTCAGAGTAAGCTTGGTAGTGTTTTCTGGTGTTCCGTATCTGAGCGATAGTGGCTCAACATCTCGGTGTAGAGAAACATAATTGAAATTCTTCACTACCCCCACAACAGTTCCCTGGCGTCCCCATTGATCAAATTTCTTCCCAATAATATCCTCGGGCTTTGGGTACCCAAATAACTTAGCTGAGGCCTCATTGATAATCAATGCATTTGCAGAATCAAGTGGGAAATCCTTTGAATAATTCCTACCTGCAACTATTTCCATGTTCATTGTAGGAATGAAATCTTCATCAATTTCATACATCCCCGGGCTGTGATATATCATTTCTCCATCGGTTCCTTCAATTCCGGTTCCTCCTCCAGGGAAGAAGTCTCCAGGTACCGCTCTGGAAACAGTTACAGCGCTTACATCCGGATGCTTCAGCATTTCTTCCTTAAACATTTCTCTCTGCTTCTGAACCTTACTATCCCAGCCAAAGTCAATTACCAACATCTGTTCATTATCAAATCCTAAATCATGGTTTCTCAAATGATCCAATTGGTAATAAACAACCGTGGTTCCAGCCAAAAGAATAATCGAAATACTAAACTGAAATACGACTAATACCTTTCTAAGCATTACCCCTTTTGCGGAGGTTTTAAAACTGCCCTTCAATACCTGTACTGGTCTGAAGTTTGACAAAATCCATGCTGGATAACTTCCTGCCAAAAGACCAACACCAACTACTCCAGATATAATAATAGTAAGATAGTATGGTTGCAATAACCAAGTTGGATCCAACACCTTACCCGACAAAATCTCAAGATATGGTAAAGCGAAAATCACCAAACCACAGGCCAAAACTGCCGCAATTGCTGTAAGTATCACTGCTTCTGTGAGGAATTGAAAGATTAATGCAATTTTTTGAGACCCAACCGCTTTTCGGATCGCGACTTCTTTTGCTCTTTCTACTGACCTTGCAGTGCTTAGATTCATGAAGTTGATACAGGCAATCAGTAAAATGAAAACTGCAATCGATGTAAAAACATATACATTAGTCAAGCTTCCAGTGGGTCCAGGCTGTCTTTTCGCTACTGAATATAAGTAGGCATCTGACATAGGTTCCAGCTTCATTCCATAACCAGTCCAGTCATCTAAATATCGATCCGCTAATTCAGGAAATTTGCTTTCAAGAGCCGCAATATCTGCGCTAGAGTTTATTTGCAAATAGGTATAGAAATCAACATATCCCCATTGGTTAAAAATATCTGGGCGATACTTCTGAAAAGTACTCATTGAGATCATCGCCTCAAAAGTAAAATGCGTGTTATGTGGAATATCTTCCATTACACCTGTCACCTTGAATAAATCACCCTGATCAATTTTCAATGTCTGCCCGATTGGGTTAAGGTCTCCAAAGTATTTCTTTGAAGTGGTTTCGGTTAGAACTATAGTATTTGGATCCTTTAATGCTGTTTTCGGGTCTCCGACAATCATGTTCCAGGAGAAAGTTTGAAATGCTGTTGAATCCGCAAATACGAACCCATTCTCCTGAAATCTTTTTGATTCATATTCTACCAATATTTGAATCGGGCTAGTAAATCGGAAGAACGATTCAATTTCAGGAAATTCTTTTGTGACAGCCGGCCCAACTGGAGCGTTTCCCCATACCTGGTATTCATTTGGTGCTACGATTGGGTTTTCATCTGCTACCTTGCTACTTCTAAATACTTGTAGAAGACGATATGTCTTGTCGTAATTCTCATTATAAGTATCATATGATATCTCATTTTTCACATATACCAAAATGAGAATAGAACAAGCTAGTCCAACACTAAGTCCTGCAATATTGAGAATTGAAAATGTCTTGTGGCGCTGAATGTTGCGCAGGCTGATTTTGAAATAATTCTTTAACATGCCGTAATAATTGAGTTTTTGAGTACCTTCAATAGGCCTGATCAAGCTGGGCCTAAACAGCTGAAAAATGTCTCTTGTGAAAAGAAGTTTCGCGACTAGCGAGCCCTGAGTAATGACTCGTTTTTCAAATCTTTCGATAACATCGCCTTCAATATCTTCCAGATAATCCGGGTGACAGAACCATCTGAAAAACCGCAGCAAGAGTTTTGGGGGATAGATTTTGGAAGCCTGATCCATTGCATTAATTATTCACAAAGCTTGGAATAGCACTCCAGAGTGCAAGTCGTTGTTTTTTTGTCTCCTCGAGTGTTCTTTTACCAAGATTGGTCAATGTAAAGAATCTTTTTCTTTTACCTCCTCTAACCTTTGTTGCTTCTCCCAATTCTGAATCGAGAAAACCCTTTTTTTCAAGTCTTCTCAATACCGTTTGCAAAGACCCAATGCTAACTTTTCGATTGAGTCTTTTTCCCATCTCATCAATGATAGCAATTCCGTATGCCTCATCCTGCAAAATTGCAACAGTCAAAAGCACCACTTCTTCAAATTCACCTAATTGATTTTTGCCCATTAACAAGATATTTACCTCAAATGTAGTTTAAATAAATTCTGAAAAACAAATATTTTTACCTTATTTGTAGTTTTTACTGATTTTTTAACTCAATAAACATTCTAATGTTTAGGAAATAAGTAAGTTTTTCCTGATTAGTTTTTTGAAAATTTGGATGCCACAAATTCTTTCATTCCATTTACGTAAGCATCTGGCAATATGAATTTTAAATTAAGAACTTATCTAACTGATCGACCGACCATCGCGATCCTTCTGGTTGTACTAATGATATTAATTGGTCTGCTTGACTATTATAAGATGATTACAATTTGGAATTATGTTACAGTTAGTGAAGAGTCAATGAAACCTGATTTTGAATGGCTAAAGATCCCGGTTTTTGCAGTTCCCGTATTAAGTGTTGGTTTCTTATTCTTAATTCTCAAATTCACACCTCTCAACAGACCATTGGTAATCTCCGCAATCGTTGGGTCTGTTGTCATAACCTGTGTCACTCTAATTGCATTGGTTACAGATGTTAACTTTCCGGAAGAAACACTCATCACATATTTCTTGGCGGTTCTTGGATTAATTCTCGTCTGGATTATTATGGTTCAGACAAATGATAAAACTTCAATGGCCTTTTCCTATGGGATTTTTGTGTATCTAAGCACAATAGAAATTTCTAAGTTCATGTTAAACATGATTAATCATGGCTATCTGAACATTTTGGGTGCAGGAATCTTAATAAGTATAGCTGCTATGATTTCTTCTATTTTTCAAGTTACCCTCAAAACAGCGTTTCGTGTTTTAAGAGTACCATTAAAATAAACACCGATTAATTAACCATAAAAGAACCCAAAGTTGAAGCTGAACACTCTTCTAATTCCCGAAAAAAATGATGTTGAAAGAGATGCTTTTGCCAATGCATGGTTAGAAGCAGGTGGTTCAGTGATGAAAATTGGGAAATTTTGGATCAAGCCGGATGTCAGTGCAGCTGAAGCCACTATTTATGGGAACGATACTTTTTCACTTGTGCTGGCTCAAGTGTTAGGTATTGATTTAGTCTCACCCAGGGATGAGCTTATTTCAGAGCTTTCAATGGAATGGACAAAACGCAATATTCAAACGATCGCCATAGAAGAACTTTCTAATGTCAGGTTCCCAAAATTTATCAAACCTGTAAAGCCAAAACTATTTCCTGCTTCAATTGTCACATCATTTCATGAATTCCAATCAAAGTTTCCAGATTTGGAACATAATGAAAGCCTCATAATTTCGGATGAAATCAAGGTTCAAAAAGAAGTAAGATCATTCATTTTAGATAATCAGATTAAAGATTTGGCATATTATGAAGGCAGTGGAGATTTGTCTTCAGCAAAAAGTTTTATTGAAACCTTTCTTAGTCAGGCCCACCAAGAATTACCTCAAACTTATGTTTTGGATATTGGATATAATGAGACCGATGGGTGGTTTGTCATAGAGTTTAATTCCTGCTGGGCTGCTGGGTTAAATGGTTGCAAGCCAAATCTTGTAATGGAATGTATGCTTTATGCAAGTAGTTACTAACCAATTGCAATATCTTGTCTATTTGACAAGTCTAAGTAACTGGAATAATTCGTTACAAGTTTAAATGGAGAAACCAATATTTAAAGAGAGGCTAGTCAATTCAACCAAATTCTTACTAGAGTTTACTCAATCTCTGGTTGTCAATTCTCTTTCGGAGAATGTGAAATATTTGATTGAGCCTAATGTAAGAGACACTAGTGATCATCTAAACAAGAAGGAACAGGAAAAATTAAAAGAGCTAAGTGAGTTAGGTAAAACTCTCTTAAATGTAGATCAGATAACTGAGGTTCTTTTTGTAAATGGATTGGTTCCGTTATGGATTAATATCGAGGTTTATAACGCAAAGAAGGGTAGAACAATAATCAAATTGAATTGTAGCAGAAGGTTAAGAAGTGATAGTGATTTAAACCACATCGCTGAGGAACACCCACCATTTCACCCTCTAGTTCCCCTGCCACCTTGGCATAAAAAAGGAGAGAAATTTAACATCAATTGGAAGCAACAGTCTTTCAAAAGAAAATGGTATTACTGGAAATGGAAGTTGGGATTTTTTACTCCTCACTGAGATATACGCAATTCAAGTTGCTGTATCCGAATGATTAGCCACCACAAAATCACCCCATTCTGCAATTGATTGTAATACAGGAATAAGTGTCTTCCCAAACTCTGTGAGAGAGTACTCAACCTTTAATGGAGGTTTAGTAGTATAAACAGTTCTGTTCACCACACCATCTTCTTCAAGTTGCTTTAGCTGAAGACTTAATGTTCTTTCAGTCACAGTATTCATTCTTTTCTTGATCTCATTGTATCTTAATGGACCTTCAATCAAATAGAATAAAATAACGGTTTTCCATTTACCTCCAATAATTCCCATAGTAACACTGGTACAACATGGGTAATTTTTTCCTTTGACTGTGTACATACTGCGTTTATTTAAACTATCCTTTTTGACCGTTATTGCAAAGCTAATCAACCATACTTAATATTGCTACTATAAATTTTATAGTATAAAATGAAAGCGATAATTATCGATAAATCAGGGGGAGTAGAAAACTTCAAATTTGTTGATGTTGACAAACCTGCAATAAAGCCCAACGAGGTACTTATTAGAAATAAAGCAGTTGGAATTAACCCGGTTGATTTCAAAGTGCGAAGAAATGAGCATGTACTCAATGCCATTTATGGAGACAAAAGGCCAGCAATTTTAGGATGGGATCTCGCTGGAACCATAGAAGAAGTTGGTGATAATGTTACCGATTTTGAAGTTGGTGATAATGTGTTTGGAATGATCAACTTTGTGGGTGCTGGAGATGTTTATGCTGAATATGTTGCCGCGCCAGTAAATCATTTAGCCAATATCCCAAATGGTATTTCATTTCAAGATGCTGCTGCATCAACCTTGGCGGCTCTTACCGCACTTCAGGTTTTAGAATCCAATATTAAAGCAAGAGACAAAGTGTTAATCCATGCTGGTTCAGGAGGTGTAGGTCATTTTGCGATTCAGATAGCCAAATCTTTGGGAGCTTTTGTGATTTCCACAAGTTCAGAAGCGAACCGTGAATTCCTACTTTCTCTAGGAGTTGATCAGTTCATAGACTATCGCAAAGAGAAGTTTGAGGAGGTTGTTTCAGACCTTGATTTTGTATTTGACATGTTCAACGGTGATGTGCTTTTGAATTCTCTAAAAGTGGTGAAAAAAGATGGAACCGTATTATCAATTCCAACACCTGACTTTTCGGAAGAGACTAAATCATTGGCACAAGAAAGAGGTGTAAACCTAAAGTTTCACATGGTTCAATCCAGCGGAGAGGACATGCTGAAAATTGCCAAAATGCTTGAATCAGGAGCAATCAAACCTCATGTATCTCATACTTTCAAATTTGAGGAAATGGGTCAGGCTCATCTTCAGCAAGAAAGTGGAAGAACTGTTGGAAAAATTGTGGTAAACGTCGATTAATATCATGATGAAGAAAACAATCCTAATTACAGGTAGCACTGATGGTATTGGACAATTGGTAGCTACCAGGTTTGCTGCTGAAGGACATCAGGTGATTATTCATGGAAGAAATCAAAACAAACTCAACAAGGTCGCTGAGGAAATTAAGCGACAAACTGGAAATGATGCAATTCATGAGTTTCAGCTTGATCTTTCTGACTTAGGCAGTATCAAATCTGCAGCAAACCAACTGGTAGCAAAAGTCCCAAAAATCGATATTCTAATTAACAATGCAGGAGTTTTTAAAAGCGGCTCGAATGAAACTAAGGATGGTATAGATATCCGTTTTGCTGTGAATTACCTGGCCCCAATTCTATTAACTCGAAATCTCCTTCCATTGCTTAAAAACAGTGAGTCGCCGAGAGTAATTAACCTTAGCTCTGCCGCTCAATCTCCTGTAAACCATATGGCATTACTTGGCAAACAAGGTCTGTCCGCATCTGACGCTTATGCCCAAAGTAAACTAGCACTTACAATGTGGAGCTTCGATCTTGCAGCTCGAGAATCCCATATGACAATCATCCCAGTGAACCCAGGCTCATTATTAAATACCAAAATGGTACAGGAAGCCTACGGTCAATTTTGGTCATCTGCCGAAAAGGGATCCGATATTTTATATCAATTGGCGATTAACAAAGAACATTCTTCAGATTCTGGGAAGTATTTTGATAACGACAAAGAAATGTATTCCAAAGCCCATCCTGATGCTTATGACGAGACGAAAGTTGCTCAGCTTATGTCCACAACCAATGATCTTTTAGCAAAGTATGAATAAACTAGAATCTATCGCCCGGCAAAATAAGCTTTCACTTGGATTGGTCTTTCCTATTGAATCATACAAAGGATCAATCGCTACAATGGAAAACCAGGAGAAACTAGCCAAAAGAGCAGAAGAACTTGGTTTCAAAGCGCTTTGGTTTCGGGATGTCCCTTTTAATGATCCTTCATTTGGAGATGCCGGTCAGCTATACGATCCGTGGATTTACATGACACATATCATGAACCAAACTAAGGATATTGCTCTTGCATCCGGAAGCATTATCCTGCCTCTTAGGCACCCAGTTCATACTGCCAAGTCGATTGCCAGCTTGCAAAGTCTATCAGGGGGTCGCATGATTATGGGAATAGCATCCGGAGACCGACCAATAGAATATCCGGCATTTAATCAAGACATCCATCAACGGACAGAACTGTTTCAGGATAGCTTTTTTTATGTGAAAGCCTTAATGGGAGATTATCCAAGGTATCAATCCCAATTTTATGGAGAAGTTCCTGGAAGTATTGACTTATTGCCAAAACATGAACATCAAACATCATTTTTAGTCACAGGCCATTCTGGTCAGTCACTTGAATGGATTGCTGAAAATGCTGATGGCTGGCTATATTACCCCAGAGACTTTAGAACGCTGAGGATAGTGATGGAATCATGGAGAAAGGCGCTTAATGAAATGAATCAATCATGGAAGCCATTTATTCAATCTTTATATGTTGATTTATCAGAGAATGATGATGAAAAACCATTACCTATACATTTAGGCTTTAAGTCCGGACCGGAGTATTTAATTACGCATCTGAAGCAATTAGAAATGCATGGTGTTAATCATGTGATACTTAATCTCAAGTATGGTTCCAGGCCTGCCGAAGATGTTGTGGAGGAATTAGGTGAGATGGTGGTAAGAAACTTTAATTGATCTTCGTAATCTTCCCACAAAGTAGAGAAGTTACCTGAGGAGGAATTTTATAAATTAACTCCTCTCCATTTAATACCAGCTCTGCTCGATTACCACCTCGTTCCTGACGCCACATATCTTTATCTGTTTGATAGAAAAATGCAACTACATAGAAAAGACAATCTTCATTTGGGTTTATTCTTCTTTCCAGCTGTGTTGGTTTATTGAAAGAACCCAATTCTGTTAAGCCATAACTGAATAAACTTTGCTTCTTCATACTCATGGTATCGGAGGGAAGAAACAGTTTCATATAAGTTCCGGGAGAATCTGGAATTGGGATTGAATCTGCTGAAAAGTTAAGCTCAATCTCTAAAGGGCTACCTGTTTCATTAGTAATACGAGTAAAAAACACCAGGTAACTAGGATTAAACATATCTTCGGTAGGCCCAGTGTAAGGTCCGCCTTTTGGAAAACTATTTTGAATTTTTATTCCATTAGTTGAGTATTCACTGTACCATTTGGAATCTAATCCTTGACCAAAAATAAAAGTGGATATTGATATGAAAAGAATTGTGAAGAGTGTGAATCTCATGATTAAATATTGATTAGGTAAAGATAAACTCTTCAGAACCCACAATTTCAAATCCAGCCCCAATTATTGGTCCAGTTACAATAAAAACTAGCTTCATAATGCTGCCAATATAAGTTCTTAGCAATTTTTGTCAAATTGTCCATGTTCTCTGAACTAGGTTGGTAGATATATTTAAAACAATCCAATTTATGGCCCCTGTACCGGATTTCTACAGAATCATTGTATTTTGAAATGGCAAGGCAGTTCGTTTGCTTAAGCAACTCCAAAATCAAACGAAGCTTTTGCTGACTTATTCGTCTGTTCTGTAAGAGCATTTTTGACATCTTAGAGTCGAGCGATCCTCTATAATCTATTGTCCAATCCGATACTTTATATCTGTCGAAAAGAATAGACTCTGAAACAAGCTGACCAACCTCATTTTCGAATAAAGCAGTGCCGTTTACCCATGCAGAATCACCTTCAATTCTGACCTGATATAATTCCTCATAATTATAATAATCCACATGATTAATAAACAAGTTGATTTCATTCTGATAGTAGTATGACTCCACTTCAAAGTTTTCAACATTCGCTAAAAGTGCCACAAGTTGATCAAACTTCTCAGGATGTTTCTCATAATTCTTAACAAGCTCCTTTTCGATTTGAGCAATCTGGAAATCGTTAATCACATACTTCAGATAAACCTCATATGAGACATATATAACTAATGAAGTAAAACCTAGCAGCAATATCTTTTTGAAACTAAACTTCATAACTACACGAAATGTGATTTGATACTTTTTCTATTCAGAAATCTAATTAACAGAACTACTGGTGTTGACCAAAAGAGAGCGTTAATAATTGCACCAAAAGCCAACAATCCCATGCCCACTTGTCCTCCTAGACCTACTGATAGAGCTATCATCAAACCCCAAATTAATAGGAACATTAAGCCAGCAATAATGGATACTAACCGATTGGCCCAGAGTTTATATTTAGTGATATAAATACCTCCAACCAATAAAAATAATCCCATAAATACTATGGAAAGGCACATCACAACGTAGTTGGATAACAGAAATATCAACGGATCAAATTCTCCAGCATTCTCAGGAACCATGTCGCCCCCAATTCCAATTACGTACCATGCCAATGCACCCATGCTGTTACTAAATATCATTAGAACAGAAATAACTATGATTACAATCCCAATTGTCTTGATCGATTTTGGTTTTTGATCTTCCATTCTAGCTTTTTATGTTTTTGGTTGGAAGCAATTCAATTTCTTCTTTTTCAATTTGACCTGTCTTCATATGTATAAGGCTTCCATCTGGTTCTTGCCAGAATACATTTTTGGACTCTACGGTCTCAATGAATTTTGGTTTAATTATTTCCTGAAACTGCACACTACTACTAAGATTTCCCGAACTTGTTCTTACCGGCAAAAAATAGATTAAAGAATCACCCTTAATTTTTGATTCGCAATGCATATAAAATGCAAATGGCTCCTTTGAATAAACAAACCTTAAAAAGTACTTGCCTTTATAAGTAATGATAGAGGGAGATTCTTCGAAATAACTCTTGTCACTATATGATGCGATACTCTTCGTTGTAGTACAGCTCCAAAAAAGTACAAGTCCCAATAAAGTAGCTGAGAATAAAGTTCTGATGGTCATCATATATTGCATTAAGACATGGTCAGCTGAGTTGCTCCTTGGCATAAAAGTATGCTTTCTCAACCTGCGAATCAAGAATTTCAAATATTGATTAACACAAAATACCGCTGCTTAAACAACTAGCTTTAGATCTAATCTTTCTTAAAAGTAACAGTTGTAACAAACTTAGATTCAATAGGAGCCCCGTTTTGTTCTGCTGGTTCAAATGGGAATTTAATTGTTCTCAGTGCTCTGATTGCTTCTTTTTCTGCAACCTCGTTAAATCCTTTAATAACTTTTATTGTTGTGACTTGACCCAATGTATCAACCGTGAGTTGCAAAAACATTCTACCATCCAACTCCAATGAATCGGGATACTTTATTTCATTTGTTAATGCCTTATAGAGCTTTTCAATTCCACCTTTTGGCTGTGGGAAATAGATTGAGGTTGGCTCACCCTCTTCTACATATTCACCAAAAACAATATCTCCCATTACTTCACAAGTTTGCTCCAAAGAGTCCAATTCAATAATATCCTGACCATGAGCTGTTGAAACTATTGTACTACCTGCTATAGCGGTTGCCGCGAGGTATTTTAAAAATGTTTTACTGAGTTGAGATGGTTTAAATATTCCGCATACTCTTGAACTTGAATCATTCAAAACCTGAAGTAGTTGTGCTTCCGTCTTATTCGTAAAGTCAATCACCGGTTTCGAACAATCACTACAACTATACTCACCGTTCTCTTTATCTAGAGAATCTTTGGTTTTTGGACAGCTAAAGCTCAGGTTGACATTCTTTATTTCTGACATAATGGTTCTTTTTCATTTATAATCCCGGAGAGTCGAAATGTCACATTGAAATACAAATAAAAATGCCATAAACTACAAAAGCTTATGGCATTCAACTATTGCGTTTTAAATACCAATATCATTCATTCTTTAAATTCTCAGAGGGGTTGGCCTGTGCCACACGAAATGCGTGAAACCCGGTAGTTGCAACGGTCACCAAAGTAATGATGACAATCACGAGGGCAAACAACATCAGATTAATATTCACATGATATTCAAATCCATTTAGCCAGTTCTCTGCAAACCAATAGGCAAAAACAAATGCCGGAACTGCTCCAATCATCACAAGGATAACAAACTCCTTAACCAACAGTGAAACCAATCCCTGGATACTTGCGCCTAGTACTTTTCTGATGCTTATTTCTTTACTTCTTTGCTCAGCTGTAAATGATGCTAGTCCCAGCAATCCAAGTGCTGCTATCACAATCATTATTATTGAAAAGCCAAGGAACAGATTTCCCCTAATTCTATCATCCTCATAAAACTGAACAAAATTCTGATCCAAAAACTGAGACTCAAACGGACGATTTGGAAATAGCTCTTTCCATTTATCCTCCATATAATTTATAGTCTCAAGATAGTTGCCTTCTACTTTCACCATCACCCGTGGATTCTCCAGACTAGGTGCAAACAATAGTGGTTCAATAGGATCATGCAATGACGATTGATGGAAATCTTTTGCAACTCCAACTACTCTGTGAAATACAGTGGAATCACGACTAAACTGAATACGCTTTCCAATTGGATCTGTCCAACCTAACCTACGAACCATCGCTTCATTCACAATCAATGCCCTTGCCGTATCTGTACTATACTCAAATGAAAAATTTCTTCCTTGTGCCATTTCAATTCCGAGAGTCGGAAAATACTCAAAATCTATCCTCAACTCGTTCATTCCCAAATCCTCCATGTTACCTTCGTTGGTCTCAACAGAACGCATTCTGTTTGGGTAACCGCCTCCAGGAATAGAGCTTGCTGTTGTTACATTAGAAATATTTGGATTCTGAAGCAGCCGCTGTTTTAATACGTCCCATTGCTGAACTGTCTCTCTGCTAAGATTAAATGACACTACCTGATCCTTATCAAATCCCAGGTCCTTATTTCGCAAGTATTGCATTTGATCATTGATAACAAATGTGCTGATCAACATGAAAATTGATATTGCAAACTGCAATCCTACCAATCCCCTTCTAAGGAATGGATTCCCGGATCTCTTTGCAGATCCTCCTCCTCTTAAAGCTTTTGATGGAGTAAATGCTGATAAATAGAATGCTGGATATGATCCACTTAGAATTCCAGTCACAACAAAGACCATTACAATAACCAAAATCACTTCTGCATTCAATAATTGTGTGAAATCCAAACTAGTGCCTAATTGGATATTGATTACCGGAACTACAAGGCTTAAAATAAACAGACTCAGGACCAGACTAACTGAAGCAATCACGACACTTTCTGCTATAAACTGACTAATCAAAGAGCCTCTCTTAGCACCCATTGTCTTTCGAACTCCTACTTCCAGAGCCCTTCTCATTGACTGTGCTGTTGCAAGATTCATGTAATTGATGCATGCAATGATGATCAGAAATATGGCTACAACTGAAAATATGTAGATATAATCGATGCTGCCAAGTGCAGTTGGTTCGCCTTCAAACTCAGAGTACAAGTGGATATCTCTAATCGGAAGCATCTCATAAACAACTTGTAGATCAAACCGGTCAAAAATTACTCGGATATAGGTGTCCATTATTTCTCCATTCAACCTGTCTTCCACAACTTGCGGAGAGGCTGTTGGGGTCAATTTGAAATAGGTGTAAATGCCAAAACCACCCCATCTTTCGGAGCTATACATTTGCTGATTAGTGCTCGCCGAACCAAGCGCTTTTGCAATGAGATGTGAGTTTTTAGGTTGGTCCTTATAAACACCTGTTACCTCAAATGAGAAATTATCCGTTTCCAGTATTTCACCGATTGGATTGTTCCCTTTAAAAATTCTTGTTGCTTCAGATTCGCTTAAGCAGATAGAATTAGGTTTGATCAACGCAGTAGCAGGATCCCCATGAATCAAATCAAAAGCAAAGACATCAAAAACAGTAGAATCCACGAGATAAACATCCTCCATCATGTAATTCACGTTTTTGCTCTCAAATCTGGTTCTACCCTGTCTGAAGAAACGGACATATTGCTCCACTTCACCAAAGGTTTCATGTACCGTAGGTCCCAACGGTACTTGTGTGGTTACCCAACTATCCTTGGTACCATCAGCTTCTGTAAAATGGGATGAAACTCTGTAGATGCGATCTACATCTTTATGATAATTGTCAAAACTGAGCTCCTGGTTGAGGTATAACAAAATGACCAGACTGGAAACAATTCCAAGTGTTAGCCCAAAGATGTTGAGTGCTGCATAACCTGGTTTGCGTAGCAAGTGCCTGACTGCTATTCGCAAGTAAATTTTTAACATATGTGCTGTATTTGAGTTTATTTGACTTTCTAGTTTTTTCCATGCGTACGGCTGGCAACATCGCATTACATCCCAGGCGTAATGAAACATAGCACGCGTCTTCCCGATCTCCTCTAACCGATCAATGTAGAGTTCCTCCAGGTCTCCATGGAGCTCCTCAAATTTTTCACTTTTGCAATACCATTTGAAAAAGAGAAACAGGAACCGGGGTAATTTGGGTAAGTTATTTATTGGTTCCATTGGAAAGCTTTTTCTGGGATTTGGCTGTGAAGACTCATTCTAAGATCTTTCGAATCATCCAGAGCCTTTTTTCCGACCGGAGTAATTCGAAATAAGCGTCTGCGTTTACCGCCTCGCTTAGACACTGGATCGCTCATATATGACTCGAGCATCCCCTTTTCTTCCAGACGATAAAGCGCCTTATGAACGGCACTTATATTCACTTTACGGCCAGATTGACTCTCTATCTCCGCCTTAATTAACACCGCATAAGCCTCCTCAAACAGGATAGCTGATATCAATAAAACAATCTCTTCGAACTCTCCGATGTAATATCTTCCCATATTAATCACTTTTGCCAATAATTACGCAAACGTATCAATAATGTTTACTTTTGCCAACAAAATGATGTTAGAATAATTTGGAAGGTGAGACCAAAACAATCTTATTTTAATTCAATAATGTCCTCTTTTCCTAATTTATAAGCAGAACTAAGCATGGCAATCGCAATGAATTGAAATAAGATTGCATGCCCCGAAAAACATAAGCTTTATGTTCATAATATTCCTCCTCAGTAATTTCTTTCACTACTTTTCCCTGATATTCCAGCACATACTTTCCATCTACTTTTTCAGGGGATAGTCCACCATTTAAGTAGAAAAGAGAATAGAAAAAATTGAAGAAACAATATGCTATTACAAACCAGGTCATCCTTTTCAATACAGCAGGAGTTCCTTTCAATGCCTTTGACCAGATTTTTCGTGGGTCTGATTTAGCTGTATATTTTTTGATTGATTTAATGGCAGCTGCAAAAGTTGGGAACACACTTACCACGGTAAGAAATATCATAAGAGAGCTAGAAGTTCTTAATGATGGGAAGTAGGATAATACATGAAAAAAGGCCGTTATAGCCATTAACAATATAGCTAAATAAAGAAATTTTTTGATGGTTGTAATTTTCATTTGGTTTAAGGATTCAGTTCTATTTTTCTTATTGGATTGCTGAAATAGTTTGCTTTCCGTTTAATGCTTCAAAAAGTTCAGGAAACTCCTCCCAAACCTTTTTATCGTCACTTAATCCATCATTGTTATGATCGAAATATTCTAAGCCTGCCCCTATCAGACCGAATAAATTTTGCCTTGTCTTGGTATCAAAAGACTTAGTAAGTTGAATGAATTCTTCCTCTCCTATTCTATAAATTATTTGGGTCATAATGTATCCAAGGTCATAACAGCCTGCGCCTCCACCACACTGAAATTCGGCTAATTCAGCAAGCGCATCTGATTCTTTTTGAAGGACTCTTTCAATCAATTCAATCATCTGTTGGTTTTCCTGATAATTCTGGTGGACAAAAAGAGTCTCTCCTATAATTATTCCATCCACTTCCTTTTGTTTACAAGAAGTAAAGGGAATAAGAAAGATGAGGAACATGATCAGATTTGAGTTATTCATTATTTTTAGCCAAGTCAAAGAGTCAAATTTGTGTGTTCTTTCAAAACGAGTTGTTCATTAATTCCGGGCCTATTTCAATCTCATTCCGGAGTACGTCCTCTATTTCTTCGAAGGCTGGGATCGTAAAGATCTTTCCAATAGGGTGATATATTGTATATTCTTTCAAGAAGCAGGGTTTGAATGATCCAAATACTTGGTAACCTGGTCCATCTTCGACAAATCAATAAGGTCCAAAGAATTCCAATCCATTAAAAGTAAACTCCATTTCGTACCCAACCTCATTAAGCACCTTAGCGAGTTCTTGATTGCTAATTTCAGGTGATCCTGTAATCCAAATTGCAGTGACAATATCAGATTCAAAATCTATGAAAATACCATTGTAGTCTTGTCCGTAACCATACGTGTTCTTTGATATTAGTTCTCCTGGTGTGATCCCCGTAGAAACCCTAGTATGTTTTTCTAATGCCAACCGATTTAGAATTGAATCAAGCTCCTTTAAATCAATCATGCGTTGCTTCAATTTGATTCCATCGCCTTCTCGTATATACAGGTTGTTGTATCCATTTTTATCAACATCATTCGCTGAAAAATCCTGAATGTTTGTTGCCTGTTTGATGAGTTGGTTGAAATTCTCTGAAGGAACAATCTCAACTTGACGATAATCGTCCTCATGATAGAAGATAGAACCGAAAATTTCTGCCGGGGCTTTTTTAAAATCGGAATTTAGGTTTTGGTCGGATTTTCTCTGAGCGATAATGATCAAGACAACTCCAATTAAGGTTATGGTTATGATGACGATAGTTTGCATGAAGAGCTAATTTCTCAATAATCTAATAATTACGCTCAATTCTGAAGATAATTTTAAGCAAAGGCTTGATTTAACCTTCAATTGCCAACCTCGCATTAATTATTTCCTGTATAGTGATTTCGAACTCATTTGAATATACCCGCGTATCTTCATCACCAAAACTATATATGGATAAATAAAGTCGGCATCTCATAAAGTTCAAAGAATTGACATCAATATCCTCTTCTTTTAAGTCAGTTTCGAACTCATACAATGCAAACTCAGGTAATACTTCCTCAAGCTTTAAATTTTCTAATTTAAAGGACTCATAAGGCCTTATGTAAGCAGCACCTATATCAGTTCCACAATCAAAACCTCCTCCAGTATCATAAAGGCTAGCACCATTTCTAATGAATTGAAATCTATTGGCGTAGCTAAATAAAACACTGTCGTGCATATTAATAAATGCATCGGTTCGATATAAAATAATGGGGATATATGAGAAAGTTTTATTCTTCATTTGTAGATTAAAAGTGCCGTCCATGTTCCTTTCAATCTGGTAATCCATCTCACCATCAAATTCTTGAAATGTTTCCGGATGGAAATAATAAACTAAGAAATAACCCCTGAGGATATGAACATCCACAAATGTTACTAACGCAATGATTAGAATCACCGCGAGCAGTATTTTTCGTAATCTGCTCACAGCTGCTTAGTTTCCACCATTCTTCAAGGTAAATCCTACCGGAGCTTTGAGCTCACCGAAATCATACATGTTGATATAGATGGATACTGTGTCCTTAGCACCTGTCCAGGATACCTTATAATTATCCAACATTCCATAGCCACCAAAGCCATTTTCACTTTTCACAGTGCAGCAACTTCCAGACCTGAAATAGCTTATTTCCTCACCATTTGGTCCTGCCAGAGCATTTAGATATCTCCGCTCATTTTTTGGCCCCTCCGAATCCTTCACGCCACCCACCATAACGGCTTTTTCAGGTGTAAACCCATATTTTGGGTCTTTAGAGATTTTTGTAATTACAAACGTCTCGTCATCAAACAATTGGGCCCGAGTTCCTGAATTGCCCGATGTTGTAGTTTTAGATCCAGCGCAGGAACAAAGTATGAACGTGATTAATACGGAGTAAACTATATTTTTCATTATGGTATTGTTTTCAAATAAATAATATCTCAACTCTTAAATAGGTAGCAAAAGATTACCAGCTTCTCTCAATTCCTTCTTCCGAAAGTATTTCCGATAAATCTTTCCTTGGTTTCAAGGGATTCTTGTAATTCATCACACAGCCTTGATCGGTCATATCATTACCTTCTCTATCAGTCAGGGTAGATATTTGGTCCAAAATGTTGGAATCACCATCGTAATAGATGGATTGAATGGATACCAGGACTCCATCAGTACATATTCCATTGAAAAACCGAAGTGTATTCGTGTAGTTAATTACTTTTCCCTCATTATTTAAGTAATATAAGTGCTGCTTAAACCAATTTCCACTCTCACTAAAAGGATGAATACTAAAGGCCAGGGCCTTATTATTTTTACCGATCAGAATATAGTATGTTGACCTGATATCGCCAGAGCTATATTTAGTTTAATCATAGTTTATGATCTGATTCTGTGAATCCTTCATCAATTGAATCAGATGTTTGTCTTTAGAATTATTGATTGAGTCAGTAAATGCAATTCTCTCTTTGATTTTATCAATTGTTTGAGCGAAACAAATGGATGAACTAATAAGAATGGAAAAAATAATTGAACTTACTTTCATAATATTTCTAAAGACCGATTCATGTAAATGTAATTATTCACTAATATGAGTGCAAGGTTTCCAAATTTCATATAATAATCTGTCAACACATTCTTATTAATTGTCTGCATAAAGCGCTCAATACATTGCATAGACCGCTCTGCACACAGCACAAGCTGCTCAATGCTCAACATAAGGTGCTCGATGCAATACATAAACAGCTCGATGGTCTGCATAAAGCACTCGATGCATTACATAAGCCGCTCAATGACCTGCATAAGCATCTTAAATCGCTGCATAGAATACTTACATGACTACATAAGTGTCTTACATGGCTTTATCATATGATTTACAATATGGTAAGGCTAAAATCCATACATAAATTTATTGAGTTGACCTCCGGAGCTTTCCAATAGTACTATATCCATCAACTCTTCAAAATAACCACAAACCCTTTCTCGATCTTCGGTATCAGTCTCAAGATAGATATTTGAAAACCTGGATAAACCAAGTTCCATTTTTTTGTGATACAGTTCTTCTGTGGGATTAGAATCGCGAGCTACCTCAATAAAGTCATCAGCAGCAAGATTCATAAGCTCTGTCAACTTTGCTTTCATTTCAGGATCAGCAGCACCTGGATACATGATAGAGTTGTCAGCAACGAATTTCTCTTTCTTCTTAAACTCTGTTAATTGATCGATCGCGTTTGAAGGAGTTTCCATTTTATTCTGGCTATATGCAATAAGGGTAATTGATAATATGACTAGAGTCGATAAATATTTTAACATATGGTGAAGGTTTAAGCACTTTGTCTAAAGTATAGCATTTTGAGAATCATATTCGCTTTTCCAGCCCATATTCGTACATGCTGGCTCCCTGGAAGTTAGGTCGAAGTAGTGAATTCAATTCAAAGAATTCAAAAATAGAAGGGATCAGACGCTCGTGTTTGTCGGTATCAATTGTCATAATCAGATCATCTACCTGTACCACAAAGTCATCTGCTTCAGGGTATAGTTTGAGGTGTTGAGCTTCAAAGGTTTCTATTGTCGTCATATAAATGATTTAATCACTTATCGCTTTCAGATACTTTAACGACTTCTTCACTCCTGACAATATATCTCTCTCCAGGTATTGTAGCCAATCTGCATCGTCCTGCCCTTTTTTAAATAGCCACAACGCCAGCATAAACGCATGTATCTTATAGTGAAGATATCCCGACCCTCCACTCATATTCCAACCTGAATGTGTATTGCCGGAGTATGTGGTCATTTTAGAAATCGAACTGTTTGCTGTGAATATGCCAAATCCAAATAGTGATGTGATTACATCAGTAAGTGGCTCGTCATTTTCTTTAATCTTTCTTTCACCCAGGAGCTTAATATGTGCGATTTCGTGAGCTATTGTTGCAATCAACAGTATTGGGTTTTTTATCAATGAACGCTCAATTCCAATCTGATAAATACCGAGCAGATCTTTACTATATTGGCCATTCGACAGCTGAGTCCCTTCTTCATAATTGGAGATAATCGCCTCATCAGTAAATTCCATTCGCTGAAATTCATCATAAAAATATACCTCGATCCTACTGGACTTTCTGACCATCATTTTCTCTCTTACAAGCTCTACCATGTTGATCACATCATCAGTAGTTCCCTGATATTTAAACCCGATGAAATTGGTAGTTGGAGGGTACATCTCCATATCTTCGATCTTGAGTTTGAACTTATCCTCAAACCAATCAAAAACCGAAATTAACCACTCTTCGTCTTCAGTGGTTATGATGGATTTTGGTTTTTTATTCCAGAACATAATTTAAAAGATAGTCGATTTTCAGTCATTCGTTTTTTCTGGTAACTCGATTATATATGGAATCATAGCATACATTGAAGAGAAAGAATCAACATTTGGTTCTTCCACGAACTTTAATACCTTATTTATTGGAAATATGAATTTGCCCTCACTTATCTCAATCCCCCATGAACCACTTTCATGCCTTGACCAGACCCCACCATAAGACTCAATAACGCACTCACCAAAATAAGACCCAACATGCATTATCATCCCTTTTTGCTCCTCTTTAGATTTCCCCCGTAGATACTCTTCCACCTTTTGGAGCCCAGCTTCACTACATGATGTATCTACATTGGCTAAATGTAAATCTCTTCGAAAAACAGTAGCAATTCTCTTGAAGTCCTCAGAAGACATTCCTTGTGACAAAACTGTACATGTTGTGGCTTGCTGGAACAGGAAGAATCCAATAGTAATTAGGATGAGTATAAAGACAGTTAGGATTTTATAAAAACGCATTTCTCAAACTTAATTAATTTCCACCAGATTATATTTCCAGAACCATAACTTGAAATAAATCCGGTGATGTGATACTAATCGCATATTAAACCAAATTATCCATAAAAATTTTAAGTTCCCCAAATTCTATTCCTCCATTTCACTATCTTACCTCTTTTTAATAACCATTTGACTAATGCAAATTCAAGACAACTCGGGAAGAGCTAAAAATACGATCAACTTATTCTATGTCATAGTAGGAATAAGCGTACTTTCTGTAATAGCAGATGTATTGGACTATCAGAACCTTGATAATTACTACAGTGATGAATTCAACTTGACGGACTTATTTGTCAGCCTTGTTGGTCTGGCACAGATTGTTGGTAACATTACTTTGATTGTAGTATTTCTAAACTGGTTCAGAAGAGCTTATGCCAATTTGCACAGAATAGGTGTTGATTACCTTAATCATACAGATCTACATGCGGTATGGTGCTGGTTTATTCCCATTCTTAATCTATTCAGACCTTACAAAATCACGAAAGAAATTTGGTCAGAGACCCAACATCAGGTCAACAAATTAAACGGTACTTATCAAGTAGATACATCCGATGCAGGAATTGGAGTATGGTGGGCTTTCTATCTGATTTCAAATTTTGTAGCCAACATTGGTACTCGTCTCTCCTTCCAAGCTGACTCTATTGAGGAGTTGGAAGCAGCTTCTATTCTGATTGGAATTTCAAATGTGCTGGATATCGCCGCTGCTCTTTTTGCAATTGCTGTTGTGAAAAAAATCAGTAATGTTGAGGCGTTGCTTGCTCACGAAATTGAAGCAACATCTTTTGGACAAACGGATGTTGACATCAATACTGAGGAGCAGGATGATGAAAAGGGGTTGCTGGAAAGCTAATAATTGAATAAATACTAAGTTTCAATGGCTATTTTTTTGATGGGAGTACTTGTCGTGACTAACTAGACCAAAAAAAGATTTATTTCTGATTAGTTGAATTGAGTCCTTACCTTCTAATGATTTCACCAAGTATTTTGCAAGAGCAATCTTTTCAAGATGTCCGTTATCATACATGATTTCGACATACGAAGATTTATTTCTTCCTGAGCCTCGTTCACCTATTTTGTTGATTTTGTATTCAACAACCGTAGTTTCAATTGTTACATAGACGTTTATAGCCGTAAAAATGAACAAACTTAAAAGGATTGCAATAGCTCCGGTGTAATGACCTAATTTGAAGTTTTTCCCATTTTTAATATTAAGTATCTCTGGATTCTTTCTCCTAATTACTAATAAAACAAGCCAATTAATAAGAAGACCAATTGGTATAGGTGCCAATAGTATCCATTGCCACTCCTGAAATTTGTCCAATTGTACTAAACACCAATAAACAAAGGGTAGTAAAATGACTGGACCAAGCGATAGACTATTTATTATCTTTAGTTGAGCTCGTTTTCTTTTGTTCATTCTAGGTATCGCTTAATAATTTCAATTGCATTTAAATGAGTTAGGCTCTACGGTTTTACTTACAGGTGGGAAATAATATTCCAAAAAGTAAATATCAGCTATTCCTCTTACTACTTGATGAAATAAAGAGACTTTCCATCAAGAAATTCTCTTGACATACACTCCCATTGATTCAGTGTTTAATAGAGTATATTTTAAATGCGAATTAACTCAAAATTCCAAACTCAAACGTCCCTACTCCGTAAGTTGGTTTGAAACTAAACTTAGTCATGAAATACATCGCTCAAATCAACATCGCTCAAATGAAAGATGCTTTGGATTCTCCGGTAATGAAGGAATTCAATGACTTTCTGGCCCCCATTAATAAGCTTGCAGAAGAATCTCCTGGATTTGTATGGAGAATGAAGGATGAAGAGGAAGAAGCCATTATTTCAGGAAATACACCGTTTGAAGACGATATGTTGATTATCAACATGTCGGTTTGGGAATCAATAGAACAACTGAAAGATTTTGTCTACGATACTGCTCATAGCTACTTTGTGAAAAGTCGTAAAAAATGGTTTAACCAGATGGAAAGCCAGCATATGGCGCTTTGGTGGGTGGACCCTACTAATATGCCATCACTTGAGGAAGCTGCTGATAAACTTAAACAATTGGACCAAGAAGGTGCTTCAGAAGAAGTGTTTGATTTTAAGTGGGCTCTTAAGAATCTTTGAAACACTTTTTCAGTTATACAGAATTTCTAGATTTGGCATCTGCTGCCTAAGCTCCTGAACTGTCTTTGATGAAACCTTGGTTCCAAACAAATACAAAATACGAAGATTCTTCAATTGAGTAAATTCGACAGGAAAATCTGATATTGGATTATCATTTAGAACCAAATACTGCAAATTCTTAAGCTTAGAAATGTTAGAAGGAATTTCTTCAATTTGATTGCCCGCCAAGTCCAGAGAAGTCAAGCCTTTATTTTCAAAAATTGCATGTGGTATATGATCGAACTTATTGAAGGCTAAACTCAACACATTTAATCTCTTTGGAAATTGCTCACCAATTGACGAAAGTTTATTCTTGGAAAGAAATAATTGCTGCAGGTTCCAAAGTTTATGAAACTCAAGAGGCAACTCCTCTATTTGATTTCCAGCTAAATCAAGTTTTTGAAGTTTTGTTAACCTAACTACAACTGGATCTACTTCATTTAATCCTCTATTGGCAAAATTTCCCACAGTTGAATAAGGTCTGACTTTATTCATTTCTGAAATTGAATTGAAATAGGTTGGATAGAAGTATGCTATATCTTGAATAGAATCATTTGGATAAGATACAATCGTTGGGTAATAAATATCTATACCATTCTCTACTGGCGATGAGACTCTTCCTAAATTTGAACCGTCGATTTGAAATTTGACTGGCATGGAATACACACCCTCACTTAAATTACTAAAGGCTGATTTTGGTAAAGAATTAAATGCTTGTTTCACAGCATTATTACATTCTACATTGGTTTTATTGTGAATCGTTAGCTGACTTGCTTCCCTGTTTTTAATAGAAAAACTAGTATAAACATACGTACTAACTCCAGCCCTTTTTGCACCTTCGGGATATTCCAAATTATCCAAAAAGGTTTTCATGAATATTCGGTTAGGGTGATTTTTGCTTTTCCACTTTCTTAAATTAAAAGTGATGTAAATTTCGTTTCCAGTATTAACAGGTTTCCCATCCTTAATTGCAGGAATCCAATTTGGGCAAAGATTAATCAGACGAATAGCTTCCTCGTCACATCCGTATCCCAAGCCACTAACAACTCTTGGCCTTATCAACCTTCCGTATTCGTCAACAATTACACTTACTCTAACATCACCCTCTACATTGTTTAACCTTGCATTTTCAGGATATCGTAAACTATCTTCCAAAATCTGGAACAATCCTCTACCTCCGCCAGGAGGCATTGCTCCCTGGTCAACTAAATTGTATGGTAAATAAGAAAGTTCCTCCAATTGAATGAGAAAATTATTGGTCGGTGGAATTATAATCTCATTTTCATAATAGTCTGGGTGTACTACAAAGAGCTTTCCTGAATCTGGTACATCTAATTGAAAATAGCCCAACTTGTTTGTTGTGGCACCTTTCGTAGAACCCATCAAAATTACAGTTGCACTATCAATGGGTTCATTGCTTTCAATATCTACAATCTTAGCAACAATGGTACGATTTGATTGTGCAAATAAGGCATTGCTGAAGAGGAGGAAAACAAATAGAATTCTAAACATGACTTATTGGTTGGAATGAATCCCGAAACTAATTTATTTCTACATAAACTCATTGACCACATAGAAAAAAAACCGGGAACACCCAACAAAGGTCAGGCAATTCCCGGTTTTGCTTAACGTGTATGTATCTATTTATGAATCGCCTAAGGCTCTTAAATTTTCAATGTCCTGATCAATTGAAAGAATCAATAAACAGGTAGCAGTACAAAACACCGGACTTGTAATGCAATGATGTCCGTTCCAGCTTCCATTTTCATTCTGGATATGAAGAATTCTCCCTGCAGTATTATCATACCACTCCTTCCAATCCTCTCCACCAGCAATCACCATAGACTCTCCAGTCTGCAAGAAGCTCACAAATTCCTCTCCTCCGTTATTACCAAATCCATTTAATACATCTTCCTCCTGCGCTTTATCTTTTGCCGACTTATAAACATTGTAGCTTGTAGTCAACTTAGCCGCTTCATCTCTGCTGATTCCAATTTCCTCCAAAGTTTCCTGATTTACCGGTGCATTTTCGGAAATAGTCCCGTCAGCAACAGCATCATCCAACAACTTCTTGGCTCTTCTGGCTTCCTTAGCACTCGCCCTCACAGATCCTGAAACTGAGTACAAAACAATCCCAGCACCACGATCAGTATTAACTCTTCCGCTTGCTGCATCATAATTAGACTGCTGATATTCTCTTGATCTTTCAACAGCATCCATATCTACTTCAATATCATTAAACTCTGCTGCTTCCAATGCCTGACTAGCCAAAGAAGACTGTAGAACTCCAGCCCATCCATCTCCATTAATACTTCCGTCAGAATTTTGGGTATTTTCAATTTTCTTCACACAAATTGACAATGCTTCTCTAACTCTCTTTTCAGTTTTGTTGTCCAAATCATCCATATTTAGAAGGTTATTGAAGAACTGTGCAGTCATTACAGCATCAATATTCACTCCCAGTTTCACCTGGATTTGAGTGTTTTCCTGGTTAGTAATTTTCGCTCTGTTTTCTGGGGTTGTTTCTACGGCATTCAACAAATACTCGGTTGCTAACTGAAGTTGTTCGGAGTATAATCCCTTCTTCAATGTGTTTCCTGTTCTGATCAAGGCCATCCCAACTGTTGCTGTTGTTGCCGGATCAGTACTAACTGCGTGAGCATCCATTACATTCTGATAGGCATGGCTTCCAGCTCCCCAGCCTCCATCTTTTTGCTGAGCTGAGACTAAATATTCTAATCCTCCCTGAAGAGATTCTTTTACCTCCTCCGGACCTTTATAAATGTAATGTCCAGTTGATGATTCTTCCCCGAATAGTGTCTTAAAGGTGCATCCTTTGGTACCACAATACTCAATGTGATCGTGATCTATTGGGTTCTTGTCGTGGTTCTTAAAACTGATGGTGAGCGTCAAAAGTGTACAGGTCGCAACTCCCAACACGAGAAATTTCATTTTTGCATTCATAATATTCCTGTTTAATTAACTTCCTTGACTAAGGGATGCAGGTCCTTTTCAGATTCCACAAAAAATTTTTTCACAAAGAATTGAACCTCATTGATTTTCATGTGTAATACCTTTTGACTTCCGGAGGTCACTCAATAAAAAAGAAGACTATGAAAACGTATTTAATTGCATTATTAATGATCTCAGCTGTCTTTCCCGGATTGACTGCTGAAAAACCTTCAAATATCCCATCCAAACTCACCGAAGTACAGGTAAAAGGATGGTACGTTGAGAAAGCGCGTAACTGGAAAAGTTACCTGCTAGAGAACCCCGAGGATCAAAACGACTGGTTGGAATACTTCAGAGCGGCAAGATATGCCGGTCAACATGAAAACGAATTACAAGCCATAAGCTCAGAAATGGAATCAAGGTTTGGCAAGACACAAACAGTTCTATATGCCAAAGCAAAATCCATGGGCTGGTCAAGTGAAGGAACGGCTATCATGAAAGAAGCCCTTTCATTGAGTAGCTCAAAGAATTTAATGATGGCTGATCAAATTATGGTAAGTGAGTTAGCTTTTGATAGAGAGAAGAGAAAGCAGCTTAGTCAGGAGTTATTTGATAGTAAAGCCATTTATCCAAGCCTGCTGAATTACTCTTACAATGTCCTGATGTCAGTTAGTGATAATGGAATATTGGTTACTCAAGGTGAAGCCACAACAGTTCCTCTTTGGGTCTTGCAAGATGTAATGGGCATTAGAAAGGATGTTAAAATATTATGTCTGGATTTTGTAGACAATGACCAATACTTCTTCGACTTTCTGGAGGAAAACAATTTACAGAAACCTCAATCAGATGGATTAGTAAAAGGTCTGCCTGAGTCCAATGAGTCAGCCGAATTTTTCTATGCATTGACTCTTCCCGCAGAGCAATTAAGAGATATTGAAAAACGATTATATGTGGTGGGACTTGCTTCCATACACAGTGATGAATCTTTTGATCATTATGGTACGCTGAAAACTAATATTGAGCAAAAATTCTTATTAGATTATCTGACTGTTGATTTCGCCGGAGAGCCTAAATATGCTACCGGTAAAGTCTATGAAAGCAATTACATCCTTCCTTTTTTGCTTCTGAAAGAGTACTATGAGAATGAGGGCAATACCGAATTGGCTAAGGAATGGAGAGACCAAATCATCAAGTTGGCCGCCAAATCTCAAATCAAGAACCGTGTTGAAATGTTGCTTCAGGCCCAGGAAAAGAAAAAGGTATTGAAGTTTGAGAAAACTGACATATTCCTGAAGGCTCTTGATAAGAATATGGTGAAACTGAAAGACAATATCTATGCTTCTAAAGTAGAAGTAACCAACAAGAGAATGTGGCATTATATGGATTATCTTTATAAGAATGGTTTTGAAGACCTGTATAATTTGACGAAACCAGACTTGAGTAAGTACGGCGAATTTGCGGCCACAATGTTGAAAAACTATCACTATAGCCCTACTAATATGAAAGCTGCTCAAACTGCAGTATCAAGACTGAATGCATATTGGGATTACCCGGCAATTGACGTTTCCTATGAAGCTGCAGTGGCATATTGTGAATGGTTAACCGCTCAATACAACCAGCAGGAAGACAGAAAATTCAAAAAGGTAAAATTCCGACTTCCTTCCAGAAGTGAATGGACAATAGCAGCATTGGGTTATAAAGGATTCACAAGCTGGAACCTGGAGCATAACACGGTAAAAGCAAAGCCAACAAATAAAAGTGGCAAGCGAGACATTCAGGAATACCAGGTAGCTGGATCTGATATCAGGTATCCATGGTGGCAGTTTGATTGGAGCAAAAGAAACAAGATCAAAAATCACCATGATTGCTATTTGGCTAATGTTAAAACTCCAGAGGAAATCACGTGCCCTGCAGGAATCAAAGGAGATGGCTTTACAATGATGTCACCGGTGGCCACTTACTTCCCAAATGGCCTGGAATTGTTTGATATGACAGGGAATGTTGCTGAGATGATCGATGAAAAAGGTAAAGCAATGGGAGGAAGCTGGAACCATGTCCCAGACGAGTGTACAATTCAAAGCGTCAATGAGTACGATGGACCTGACAGTTCTATTGGGTTCAGATTATTTATGGAAGTAATTGAAGAATAATTGAGGTTATTCACATCATATAGAAACAAACCTGACCAGGAACTTATGATTCTCGTGCAAAACGGGAATCATAAGGCCTTTAGTTGTCTCTATGATCGGTATGCTGGAAGATTGAAAGGATTCTTCTATCGTATGCTCTGGTCTAATGGTGAGATGGCTGAAGATTATGTTCATGATCTGTTTAGTAAACTGATTGAAAAGCCTGAATTGTACAATGCAGATAAAAGCTTTTCGCCATGGCTTTTTCAGGTGGCGGCCAATATGTGTAAGAATGCGTATCGTAAAAGAAGCTTTGAAGAAGAGTATTTGAATCAGTTAGAGAAAAATCAGATTCAGGTTCCAAATATCGAACAGGTTCTGGATGAGCAGCTGCTCACTGATCAGGTGTACATTGCTTTGGAAAGATTGGAAGAGGATAAAAGAGAGCTGTTTTTGTTACGGTATCAGCAAGAGTTTTCAGTAAAGGAACTTGCTGAGATTTATGAAGTAAGTGAAGGAACAATCAAATCGAGGCTTTTCTATGTGAGAAAGGTTTTGGTGGAGATGTTGGGTGAAAAAACTAAAGAAGAAAATGAAAAAGGATAGTTTTCAGGAATTGGATGATTTGTTGGTTAATAAGGCATTTGATGAGTTAAGCTCCTTTGAAAAAGAATGGGTCCTTGAACATTTGGATGCCAATCAATATGAAAAGTTGAGAGCATTGGTGACAGCTTCGAAGCAAGATCAAGTGCTTAAAACTGAACCTAAAACCAAGGATGCCTTAATGGCCCAAATGAAAGCCAAAAGAAAACCAGCAGCTGCTGGGATCTTTAGTTTTCAGGTTCCAGCTTATGCTGCTTCTTTGGTTCTTGCTTTAGTTGTTGCTGTATTATTAATATTCAGACCAGTAAAGGAAGTTCCAGTGGAAAAAATAGTGACTGTGACTTCTGAGCCCCAAATAGATACTGTTTTTGTGAA
This sequence comes from bacterium, assembly GCA_024743255.1. Classification (GTDB taxonomy): domain Bacteria; phylum Bacteroidota; class Bacteroidia; order Cytophagales; family Cyclobacteriaceae; genus JANSWY01. Next base: position 168,348 of record JANSWY010000001.1, read on the forward strand.
TCAGATTGATACCGTTTACATTGACAAACGTGTAGAGGTTCCGGTTTATATCACGAAGCTTGTTGAGCCGATAAAAGAAGAAAAAGAAATTCAGGAAACATTGTCTAATAAGTCGCTGGCAGATCAGGAGGATATTAGAAGTTTACTGGTACAATCAAAATAGAAAATACTAATTTGGGGGAGAAACTCAATCTCCCCTATGATCTATCTAAATCACAGCGGTACCTCTTACCCAAAACCAGATGTGGTTCTTGAAGCTATGAAGTCCTTTCATGAGCAATCACCAACAAAATGGAATGACATTTACGAAGAAGGGCTAAACACTGCGGTCAAATTCTTCAACATTCCAAACAAAGATCGATTCATCTTCACTACAAGTTGTACAGAAGCTTTAGCAATTGCGTTTAGCGACTACCCATGGCAATCCGGGGATCGGTTGATAATCAGTAGCATGGAGCACCACTCGTTATCCCGATGGTTTCATAAGTTGCAGTCAGAAAGAGGAATAGAAGGTGTTTTGATTCCAAGATCCGATGATGGCCCTTTCGATTTAAATCAACTGAAAGTAGAATTGGAAAAAGGCGCGGAAATGGTTGCGCTTTCTATTGCGTGTAATGTCACAGGTGAGATTTTACCATATAAGGAGATCTTGAAATTATGCCGACATTATAAAGTAAAGTGTTTGTTAGATGGAGCGCAGGCTGCTGGAGTTATTCCTTTGGACTTATCGGAATTGCAGCCAGATTTTTTCGTTTTTGCTGGCCACAAGGGACCAAAAGGCCCTCAAGGAATTGGTGGTTTATACATTGATGAAAATATCAATATGCTTTGCCCGAGTGCTGTATGTGAAATCACACCAGGAAGTTCTAAACCGGCAATCTTCCCTACGTATTGTGATACTGGGTCCGTTAATATGCAAGCGTTAGCTGGCTTGACTGCTGGAATGAAATGGGTTCTTGAGAAGGGTATTGAATCAATTCAAACAGAAAGAATAGAATTGATGAAGGTGTTACAAAAAGGAATTGAACCAATGCAAAACATTACGATTCTCGGATCCTTGGATATTGAAAATCGTGTTGGGACGATATCTATCGTTCCCAAAAATATGACTTTAGAAGAAGCTTCCAACAAACTATGGGAACTAGCAGAGATTAAAGCTGGGACTGGTTTCCAATGCTCACCAATGGCGCATGAATCACTTGGGACAGGAGAAACGGGAAGCATAAGAATTAGTGTTGGACCAACAACTACTACTGAAGAAATTCATAAAACAATAGCAGTCCTACAACAGATCAATTCATTCTAAAACCTTTAAGAGACGATACTCCTCTTAGAAGGGATGAATCCACAACAATGGGTTTAGACTGCACCGGCGTTTTCCTTACTTTACTGGAAGACCCATATTTCTGATTCATTCTAACAAATTGTTCTGTGACCTGAGCTAAAGCATGAAAAGAAGCAGTCTTCTTATCTTCTAGATCATGAAGTTCACTAGATAGAGATTTAATCTCCAATTTGAGCCCACGGTATTCATTCATTGGACCAAAAAAGAAATTGGAAAAGACTTTGCGTAAGTAGTTTAATTTCAGTTTAATCATATAGCGGTTGTATTAAAGGATCATGATGGTCTTACTAAAGATAGTTCATATCCACTTTAAATCACAGCCAAGAAGATGAAGATTTATTGAAAATCTAATAAAAATGGGTTCGTTTTTCTATCACTATGTTAAAGAAATGCCGGATTCTTTGATTTCTACCTTTCTGTCTTTGTATAAAGCCCCAAGAGCTTTCTTAAATGCTTTCTTACTGATCCCGAGCACTTCATAAATACTTTCCGGCGAACTTTTATCATTCAATTCCAGAGATCCATTGTTATCTATCAATGCATCATAAAGTAGCTGCACATTAACATCATTGAACTTTTCATAGCCAATTGGTTGAAGTGATACATCGATTTTCTCGTCTGTTCTAATTTTCTTGATATAACCTGGCAGCTTATCTCCAACCCTTATATCCTCAAATATTTCAGAGTCATAGATTAATCCTTTGTGACGGTCATTTATGATGACATTATATCCGATATCAGATTTTCCCATTATAAGTAGCTCTACCTCCTCACCTTCCTCCACTGTAAGCATTTCAGGTTCGTTGCTGATCCACTTCTCTATTTTATTGCTGCCGTAAAGACGGTCTGTTTTGCTATCGTAATTAAGAAAGACAATATACCATCGGTCCTTTTGCATTTTTTGTCTTTGTTCGCTAAACGGAACCAATAATTCCTTTTCCAGACCCCAATCCATGAAAGCTCCAATGTTATTCACTTCAGAGACTCTTAGCTGAGCAAATTCGTGAAGCATGATTTTGGGTTCAATATTGGTAGCAATTGGCCTTTCTTCGTGATCCAGGTAAACGAATACCTCGATGGAATCATCTATCTCAAATTCTTCCGGGCAATACTTTGTTGGCAACAAGACTTCATTGCCTTTCCTATCGCTCAAAAACAACCCCACACTGGTTTCCCGATCAATGATCAGTTCGTTATACCTGCCAATTTCAATCATGCTGCAAAGCTAACTTGTTTTCAGGAGAGTGAATCCAGCTCCGCTTGCAGATTTTGGCGAGCCTGGTTTTCAAGCTGATTATAGAAATGGTCGGTTTTAAAGATCCGGTCCATCTCAAGAAAATGTTGAAGCACTTTTTTCCTGCCTGGTTTGTATAATAGATCTGGGTAAATCGAATATTCCTTGCGGATTTGTTGAGTGTATTTGATATAATCCTGAGAGGTAGTCCCAAGAATTGAAAGGTCCGCATCTAATAAAAACTTTGTATCCGAATCATGACCTTCATGAGTCTTGGTAGCTACAATTTGATTTTTACAACTTTCGATACGCTCTGTATCTAGTCCAATTTCAATTAATCTATCGACTGCCAATTCCGCACTTTTCTCTTCATTATTGGATTTTGTGGCTTTATAAATGATGTCGTGATAGAAGATAGAAAACTGAATAATCTCCCAATCATTTACTTGTTCTTTCAAGGAGCTTAATACATCAAATAAACTCTGAATATGAATAAGATTATGATAATGCCGTGACCTCTGATTGTAAGCTGATTCAATTTCATTCCAAAGCTTCTCTGACAGGGAAGATGCCTGATATTCTGAGAGTAGTAGAAAAAATGTGTTTTTTAAATCCAAATCATATCAAATTGGGAACACTTAAATTAATGGTCCCCAATCAATTGATCAAATTTTTAATGGACCACTTTCGCTGAAAGTCTTGATCTTACTTGTCGGATACTGATCACATGAAGCAGAACTGCGATGGGTAAAAGTGTTCCTGCCAGCAATAAGTATGGGAAAGTCACAAATTTCAGATTATCCGGCGTGAGGTCGAATGTATAAAACGTGTAAATAAAGCTTCCTGCTGTAACCGATAATATCCCGAGAGAAATAAAATTCCAGATTAATATTCCTTTATCGGCAAGAACTCCTTTTTGAATAAGCATACCAATTGGAATTGCAGATATCCCTACCAGGATATCATAATTTGTTCCCTCAAATGTTACTTGTTGTGGTAGTATTCCTTCCAGAAAGGCTCCATAGATAAGTAATTCAACAATAACCCTGAATGATTGCAGGTATACTATCAGATTAGTGGGGATCTGATGGATTACTTTTTTGAAAAGTTCTCTTCCAGATAAAAATACGCCCATGAAAACAGCTGGGATCACAACCATCAGTGGCATTCTGGGAGGAAACCCGAAATTTCCCAGGAATCCACTTCTCTCAATGGCAAACAAATAAACTAACCAGGCAAAAAATATCATTACGAACCTTTTACTCAGTATCTGTTTTTCTTCGGTAAAACTTAATAAATATACTATTGCTCCTGCCATAATAAATGGGAGCAGATAAAAACCAAATTGTATCATCTCCTAATTTTTGAATCAAAACTAGGGTCTCATCAAATTGCGGAGCTATCCAAAATTGCTAATTTCTAAAGGCCACAGGAGAAACTTCAAAAGTCTTAGAAAACAACCTTGTAAAACTGTTGGGCTGCTGGTATCCCAGATACGTGGAAATTTCGGAGATACTCCATGAAGTCTGTTTAAGCAACTCCTTGGATTTCTGCAGTCTGATTTTGGTGAGATACTGATGCGGAGTTTGGCCAAATGCTTCTTTAAAAGTCCTTAAAAAATGGAACTTGGATAACATAGCAACATTGGCAATATCATCTATCGAAACTTCCTTAGTGAAGTTGGAGTGCATAAAATCAAGCGCAACCAAAAGTCTGCTTATTATCTCCTTTCTGGTGGTTACTTTCATGGATTTTATCGATTCTATGGCATTAATGCCCTTTTGGGACTCTTGATAAGTCAGTTCAAAAATATCAAAAAGTATATCATCTTCTGTTGGATCCTCAATTCCTTGTGAGTATTTGGATTTGAGTAGATCAATCTTTTTAAGGATTGCGTCTTCTTTCCAAAAGCTCCTAATAGGCAACTCATTTGATTCTAGCTTCAAATTGGGGTTATCTAAAAGAGAACTTGTTGAGTGGCTAAGAACTCTTATCGCTTGATTGTAAAATTCATTGCCAAAATGAAGGTTGAAGACCTCTGTTGATTCAGGTTTTTCGGGAATGATCAAATCATAGGACTGACCAGGGTTTACCAGGCAGAACGAATTTTCATCGAGTGTTACTATCTTATTATCTACTCGAATTTGGCTTGTTCCTTTCAAATTCAGGAATACGGAAAAAGGAGAAATAATTCCATTCCGTTCAGTTCCAAATGATTTTGTATTCAACACTACTGTTGGCCAGCCTTTGGAAACCAGCTGCCGTCCGTTGGAAGCAATTCCATCTGCAAAATCGTTTCTGGATTGCTTTCTGATCCAATTGATATCTGGAAATTCGCGGATTAACATATATTAACAGCAATATTTAGTATTCATACGAAAATTCAAATAGGATTGATGTGAATTGCTCACATAACTAATATGTCGATGAAGAAAGCCATTCTAAATTATATCAGAGAACTAAGTATAGTAATCATTGGAATCTCCACTGCGTTTGCTATCAATCAATGGTCAGAAGGTAATAAGGATCGAAAAAGGGAAAAGCAGGTGCTGGAAACTATTCTCTCAGAACTTGATAATAACCTGTTTTATGTAGACGATGCTATCGAATCTACAAACACTACAATCACTGCATATGATTCTGCTCTTTCTGTTTTGAATGAGAAAGGGATCGATGATGTTGATCTGTCACTTAAAGTATCAAAGCTCCTTTTTCAAACCAACGGTATTGATTTATCTATTGCCAGTGGTGTGATGGAAAATATGGATTTAGATCTGGCCAGGGATATCAACTATTGCTATAAGTTTCACAACAACATTCTAGAATTTGAAAAGACCTATTTTAACTATTTTGAAGTGCAGCAAGAAGACGAAAAGGTTTATTACCGACAATTAAAGGTAAAAGCAAACAATCTATTAAGTGCATTGAAATCTCTCAGATCAACACAATTGGACCTGAAAGAAAAAATTGAAATCTACATTTCTGAAAAGTACTAGACAAAAAGGAAAAATTGGATTAGGAAAAGGACCACCATAAAAATGGCAAGTGTCAATTTATGATCAAGTGTTCTCATGACATACTTGTAAAAAACTATTGAAATGAGAACCATGGGAATGATGTAACCAAAAACGGCATAAATGCCATATATCTCATAATGAACCCCCTTTGTTCCATTTATAGTTATAACAGCAGCCACGGGATTTTTCAGAATAATGGTAGCGATCACTTCGGCTTCTGCTTCTGGGTCTAATCCTGCTAATTCATTTCTATCAAATCTCATTTCAAAGTCCTCAAACTCTATCTGATCGTAACGATGCTTGGAAGACCGTCCAATGGTTTCGTAAATTTCTGAAACTGATACTATCCGTTGAGATATAGACTGCCTTGGTAGGAAAAAATCCAATGCCAGAACAATATTGAATCCAATTATCATAATAGCAGCCCAATCAAACCCTCTAAGCATCTTTTTGATCATCTCCTCCTGAAGACGAGCTTCTTCCTTTGCTCTACGCTTAGCTCTAGCCCTTGCCTCTTCTCTTCTTCTGTGGAATTCATCTACTTCAGGATCGTAATCATAATTGACTGATTCACGGTGAGGAGCCGGACCAACTTGCGTTAGAAAATTATAGGCCTCATTGATTTCTATGAATCTATCCTTGGCATTTTCATTCTTGCTGATGTCTGGATGGTATACCTTGGACAGCTTACGATACGCCTTTTTGACATCATCCTTTGTTGCTCCAGGCTCCAGTTCTAATATTTCGAGATACTTATTTCTCATTGAGCCAATCTCTAACTTCCATTAACGCAAAACCAAGTAAGTTCTGGCCTCTCCAGGTATCAGGGTTTTCAATCCCCTCACTCTTTGTGCCTCTACCCATTCCCCAAATTGTATCTCTTGGACTGGCCTCTACAAGAACTCGACTCTTAGTGTTTTTCAGAAATGTGGATAGTTCACTTGCTTGTGAGAATTTATGTTTGTTTCCTTCTACTACAATTTGAAACTTATGTTCATCCCAGACCTCAGGATCAAATCCATTTACTTTTCTACCAAACTCCTTGGCTTCACCAGGACCTTTTGATGCAATAATGTTATCCAGCATTTCGGAATCCTTGAAAAGCTCAGCTTTTTTGGCCATCATCCAGTGTTCGGCCGTTGGATAAAGAACTCCATCTACGGTAAAGGGGCTATCATACCATTGGCTGAAACATGATTTAGTTACTTCATCAGATTTTTTGCTTCCAAAAAAGAAGAGGTATTTGATCTTTTCACCGTTATAGTATTTGGTTCTTAACCAATCAGTGGAATAGTTCATCGGTATGATTGAGGTTTATGAAGTCTCAAAAATCAAACAAAATTTCGGTTTTCCCGAACCTGACCCAGAATTTCCTGCAAGGACCTTTTCAAAAAGTAAATTCGTGAACTACTCACTCCTGTTCCAAAAGAGATTCTCTTTTTACCTTCCAGTATGATATGATGTGAGGTTTTGTTTCTCGATCTTGATACTCCTTCTCTTACTACTGAGATTTCATCCCAGGCAAATTTTCTGGTGTAACCCATATTTCCCAAACCTGTAAAGACTTTGCCACCGTATCGATCCATTGTAACTTCTACCTTGCCCCAAACAGCCATCAGTGCAAGGCTCCAGAAGACAATTGAACCCAATAAAAATGGGATTCCAAACAAGGAAAGAAACATATCAAACTCACCACTTGCTATCTGCGAACCATAAATACCACCGAGCGAACCTCCAGACCAAATGATCATAAAAGGCACAAGAAAAAATGCGATTGGAGATCTGGTTGTTGCACCTAAGACTAGTGAGTTGATTTCTCTTCTCATCCATGCGCCATTTGGAGGATTTGCCATATCAAATCCATCATCCACAGGTCTTATTGGCTCCTTTAAAACATGTTCAGAAATCTTGAAGATGTGAAAGCAATTACCACATTTGGCTAAATCCGTTTTGATATTCACATCTTTCGGGTCAACTACACTACTGCAATTTGGACAATTCATAATTTGAACTTTTGATTAATGGAAGCAATATTGAAGCCCAGTCTTTTTACAAGTTTATACTCATCGCTTTCTTTATTCAGAAGAGGATTGGTATGATTGAAGTGGATAAAATGAATTTTCTCTTTTGTATTAGCATCCAGATTACTGAATAGCTCCATACTCTCAATTACAAAAGGGTGTGGTATTTGCGAGATGTCACGGTTGTTAATCTCCTCTCCATCAAAGAAAGTTGCATCCAAAAAGGCATAATCTACTCTATCAATAAGCTTTAGAATATTCACTTTCCATTTCGACCATTTGTCAATGTCGGGAATAAACAAAGCGGCTTTGTTAGGTCCATTTATTATGTATCCTACTGTTTCAGAGTATTCATCCCGATGTGGTACCTGCAAAGCCATTACCAAAATATTGGAATTGATCCACATTGCAGAATCAGCAGCAATCTGAGTCGCATTAATATTCTCATTGTTGACAAGCTGGCTCCAGGGACCATTCTTACTGAGATAATCATTGAATCGAGGCATCACATAAGTTCTCACCTGAGTTGCGTTCATTGCCTCTTTACCGAAATACATTAATCCCGCATAGTGACCAATGTGAGCATGAGTAAGAAATACTCCATCTGGTACTTCCTTTCCAAAATTCGCTACTTGCGAGAGCTCCTTTATTTGAGTGGTGATATCTGGTGTTGCTTCAAATAGAAATGTCTCTTTGTTATCGTGATCTATTAAACCTAGAGATACTACCTTTCTTGAAGGATCAGGATTTTTGAAGAGGTCTTTGCAACAATCTTTTTTGCAAGCAATGTGGGGGGAACCAGCATCTTGTACGGTCCCAAGAATAAGTAGATCCAATCCAGTATTGGTTGATTCTTGAATTCCAGGTTTTTCTTCTTGCTGACAACCAAAGAAAAGAATCGTTAAAATAAAAAAGCGAATTACCATGTGCCACTCGGATCCTCTGCCCATTCTGTTTTTGGCAGTAATGCCACTATGATCAGTTTGGTTTTATATTTCCAAGCCATGACATTGAAAGATTTAGGCCTTTTGAACCTCCATTCCCCTCCTTCAAAATTGGGCTCTCCAAATAACTTTTCAGCAACTTCGTCCCGCTGAGCTTCCGTCTTGTAGATCACAATAATCTCATACAAAGGCTTGTCGTCATCTGTATCAAAATAGTAGACGTAATTGGAGATTTCTGGATGTTCAATTTCTTCAATGATAGCTACTCTGAAAGAGTCATCTGTATTGTAGGTTAATTTCGCTTTTGATTTCATTTGTTTGAAATCATCAAGTGTCATTCCAAATTGGATTTTTCCCTTTAATGGATCCGGAAGAATTGAATCTGATGCTTTGTTGGACGCACATCCAAAGCAGAGAGTGATTAGTAGGATAGGTAGTAATTTTCTCATCCTTTAATTTAATACATAAGGATGGGATAACATATTCTGTGAATCTCTTTAAATCTGAAAGCGCTGAATACCTGGTACCCAGCGCTTTCTCACCCATTGTGACAAGGGCCTTAATTACTTATTTGCACAGTTTAAGTAAGGCCAGTGTCCTATAAAAAGACAGGCACGTCACTAACTAGTTTCCATTTTCCGTCACTATTTTTAATTAATGTGATTAATGAAGAAAATGTGGATTTGGAACTCTTCATGATCACCTTGACTGAAGCACTGGTATTATTAACGGTGATATTTTCAAATTCCAGTTCTCTGGAATCTCCTCCCCATTCTTTAGAACCAATTTTGGCGATATAACCGGCTTTATCAACAAGCATTACATCCTTGCTACCAAATAATTGATTCATTACAATCCTAAAATTATCATCCAGATACTGATCCAGGCTGTTGGTGTCATTGGAATCACCCGCCTTGGCAAAAGCGGTGATAGTCTCTTTAATTGCTTTCATGTCTTCTTTCGATGTTTGGGCATGCAGTGAAATCATCATCAGCAGGCACACCATGGTCATTAAATATTTCATTGTTCATTAATTTTTCAACTTTGATCTATTGAGTTTCGCTATCATTTCAATTTCTATTTGTAAGTCTTCTTTGGCAAGACTTTGTACTCCAAGCAATGTAGATGCAGGCTTGTAGTGACTGGAGAAGCACTTTTGCATACAATGGCTTACCATTTTGCGTTTTTCTTCATCAAGATCAACTACATAAAATCTGATATGCAATACATCATCAAAGCTTCCTCCACTTGCTTTCACTATCTTTTCCAGATTGGTAAAGCTCTGTTTGATCTGATCTTCAAATGAGGTTCCCACCAACTGATAATTCTTATCCCATCCAACCTGACCGGATGTGAATAAAAAGCCGTCTGACACTATACCCTGGGCAAATCCAAATTGCTCTGTTAAATAGACCTCCTTAGATTCCACCATTTGCTTCGGCGAGCAGGCAACTGAAAACATTAGTGTAATGACGAATAGGTAATTTCTTGTTTTCATTGTCTTATCAATTCTTGATATATCAACTAATTAGATAAATTTTTTTAACTGAAATTCTTCTGTATTCTTAAAAGCATTGATCTCAGTAATTCCACTTCTTCGGTTGTAAAGCCTTCTATACTTTTTGCGCGATGCTCTTTTACAACCTTCATGTGTTTCTTCACAAATTGTGCTCCGTCATTAGTCAAAATGATATGGTATTGCCTGCGGTTATTTTCAACTGCTTCTCTTGTGATATATCCCTTCTTCTGGAGAATATCCAACGTTCTTGTGATTGAAGCAGGGTCACGTAGGGACTTTTCAGCGAGCTCCTTCTGCGATAACTGTCCCGACTCTTCAATTATTTTTAATAATATCCATTGCTCTATGGTGATACCAAAATCCAGCTTATCAAACTCCCTTTGTGAATAAAGTTTTGAGACCTTACTGGTTTTGTCGATCTGAAACAAAATTACGTCGTTGATATCTTCCATTTAATTGATATATCAATAATTGATGCTATAAACGTAATGATTTAGATTAAGAAATTCAAATATTGACCTAATTTATGCTGCAACTGTTGGTTTGGGAATTCCTTTTATACACTTCTTAATCAGCTTATATGCCCAATCATAGTGACTTGAAGTTGCACTGATCATGTAAGCACCTAATGAGGTAGAGCCAGTCCATGCATATCTTTTCTTTTGGAATAATTCTTCATTGCTATGCATTTCAATTTTTTGAATCATCTTCTCATGGCTTTCCGCAAATAGCTTTCGGACTTCATCCAAATCTTTAAATCTGTACATGTTCCAGATTAGCTGATTCAATTCAGGTACAGTTTTCCACGTAAAGCCCTTGGCAGGCATTTCAGGTTTGCTTCCTGCCATTCCTGTTTTATACCAATCCATAAACATGAGATGCCAGTGGTGCAAATGTGCAAGTACATCACGAATGTTTCGATTCATGGTACCTTCTGGAAATTCTGCCGTTTTCAGCGGCCCAAGAGAGTTGATGTAATTCTCTAATCTTGAATAGTTTTCTTGGCTCAAATTGAGCAATTCGGATTTATTTTTTGGCCTGGACATAATAGTACATGTTGCTGACTGACTCCACAATTAATTTACCATATCAAGGTAGATGGATTATTGAGCCATTTCTATGACTTCACTCAGCAGGTACTATGATTAAAATGACAATTGATTGATACTTCCGTCATTTGACACAGCGTAGACCTCAAGATACTCGAAGGATTCTGTCTCAAGTTGAAGGATGTTTTTGCTACCGATGATTCGGCCATTTTGATCAATTTTAGAAGCGTCCTTTACTTTTTTACCTCTTACACTCAAATAGATTAAAGACTCTTCCGGCTCTATTTCAAAACTCCATATTTTGTAAGTAGCCACCCTTAAATCGTGATCGCATCTGGCAAATACTTTCATTCTTGATTGTGTGGATCCATCCTTATTAAAGATGACTAAATAGTCCTCATCGCAGGTACCATTATTATAATTATACACAAGAGCTGGTAACTCTGATGTTCCAAATTCTGGTTTAAACCGAACTTCATAGTTTTCGCCTTCTCCGTATTGGCTGGGATCAACTTCCAGATAATTTATTGCAAAGGCCTTGGAAACTGGTTCGCCTACTTTTAATTTCTGAAATTCCGATTGAAAATTTGGGAGCAGGGTGAGGAGAATTATGAGGATCATGGTACTAAGTTTTAAGCTGGTGGCAATGTTATCATAATTTAATCATTTTGTGAAGTAGAAACAAGTGTGTTACGAGTTGCCCGCCTTCGCGCTAAGCTTCGGTGGGTGAAACGGGTTATTTAACTGAGCGTTCCATACGAACCGTCATTCCAAACGGAGTGGAACGTATGCACTCCTAAATTACGTAACCTCAAACCATTAATGGGATTCAGGATATTTCTTCCAATTTTTTCCAGAAATTCCGGAATGACGTTCACATTTTTAAAGACTCGTATTTGTTCTACTTCGTTTAAAATTTATGATGCAAACTCACCTGCAACTGAGTCTTCTGCCAGTTATCTGTGGTTTGCTCCATTACTCCAAGTTGGGTTCTCAGGGTATTAGAAATTGAATAACCAATACCGCCATACAGACGGTTTCTATCAAATAATTCTACTTCGTTCCCATTTCCAATACTTCTTTGCGCATTTATAAATAGCTCATTATATAAAGCAAGGTAAATGGTGCCCTTCTCAAGTGACTTATTATTGATTGGGATATTCATGAATAATGCATACCTCCACCTTGTTCTAAAATCTTGTCCTTCTACGAATCTTTGTTCGTGTCTGAATCTGTGGGTGAGCATGAATCTATCACCAACTTTGTTTGGGATTAGCGCTTCCTGATAGATTCTGTGTTCTCCGGTTGTTGAGGAATCATCGGTTCCAAATGCACCTGTTCTGATATGAGCATATCCTTGTGTGAATTTGATATTGGCGTTCTTTGGTTTGTAGGTAACACCTCCTCTAAGCATCAATTGCTCCATGTCTCCCAACACATTCCAGTTCCTATGCTGTATATCTCCCTGAAATCCCCATGGACCTTCGCTGATGGTTGTATTCCAGAAATACATGTACCAGGAGCCAAGTTGGTCTTCATCAAATTGAGCCCTGGAAGTGGTAAATACAAATAGAAGTAAAGTGAAACAGGAGAATCTTAAAAAATTGTGCATGTTGTTATCTGAATACTAATCGAACGTAAAGATGCTTGATTTAACCGAACTACAAAGGAAAACTTGTTAGGCGGTTTCTTTAAAGTATTCTTTAGGGGTTTTTCCCTTTAATTTTTTGAAGGCTCTGTTGAAAGTAGGTTTCGAACCAAAGCCAACCTGAAATGCTAAAGTCAAAAATGACTCGTGATCATCGCCCTGAGCAAGTGTGATGAACTCATCTATTCGATAGCTATTGACATAATCCGTGTAGCTTTTATTGAATTGCTCATTGATTACCTGGGACAACATATGGGTAGATGTTGGTACCTGGTAGGCGAGGCTGTTGAGTGTTAAACTTGGATCCAGAAAGGCTTTATCCTCTTTCATGATAACATTCAGCCTATCCAGAATATGATCCAATTCTGACTTCTTAATATTTTGATCTTTGTACTTCTGCTTTGCTCTCAATACTTCCGGATGCTTCACCGCATAATATGCAAGGGCAAAAATGATGAATGAGAATATTAGCCAGAGTACATCTATGATGTGTTCAGCTACAAACAACAGATCGGTTCCTATTAATTTCCCAACCAGGAATATCACGACCGCCATAACCCAGACAATCAAATAAAAGGCTTTGATATTTAATACGCCATTTAGAAAACGAGTATACTTTTTCTGATTCTCGCTTAGTGATTCCTGAGTAGAATACTGTTTGATCAGTTTTCTACTAAAGAACCAGTAGGCCGTATTGAAGAAAAGTGCTATTACTCCGGTAATCGCGAAGATTGGAAGCAATTCACGATCTATTAACCTATAAATAAAGGTCTGGTTGTTCATCGTCAAGTAAGGGATATAGACGATTATCTGAGCAACAAACAATACTGCGTGGAATGGAATCAGTTTCTTGTTGAAGTTGATTACTAATAGTTTGTGTATGTAGAAATAGAATAACGGGCCATAGGTGAATAGCAAAATCTCTGGTACCAGAATCAGTCTCGGTTGCCAATTAAAAATAGCTGGGTCAAATGTTGAGGCTCTTCCCAGTAGTGAAAAGGAAATGAGTAGTAACGCTATACTTAATGTACCATTAGCTTTCTTGTTCTTATTTCTAATAGTGTTGATTGCCACTATTAAAAGAATTCCCTGGATGGCAGAAATGATAAGGGCAAACATGTAAACCACATATGACCCAACCGATATGTCTTCCCAGGTCTCAATCTTTACATGTACCTCTCCTCCCATACTCGAATTGTATATTCGATTAGGTCTTGCTCTTCCGTTGGTTCTTCCCTCAACTGCTTTCCAGCTTCCTCTGGTAAACTTGTATTCAAAAGTATCAGCAAGGTGTCGAACAATTAGCTCGAACTTTCCTTCTTCATTTTTTTCAAACTTGTTGGTTTTGATATCCGGATACCAACCCCAATCGCTTCCGGCTATGTAGATTGATGCATCGTGAGGAGTTGTAGATGGTAGTTGATCAATAATTATTTTGGTTTCAAACCAGGCACTATCGGGTTTGTCTGCCGCAATTATTTGCGTAGATAGCAATATCCCCAACATACAGACAAAGCATCGCCTCATGCCCAAATTTTCTTCATTTTATAATTATTTCAACAATATTGGATTGGAAAGTTATGAAACTACAAAATTTTTAAGCTACCCACCTTATAATTTAAAAGTTTCAATTTATAAAATGTATCGATTTCTTAAATGTTATATGACATATTCGAAAACGATTTCTTAAAAATAAGAAAGTTATATGATGAATCGCTGTGTTGCAAATCCTTGTAGCGTCACAGCAAATTTTTTCATCCTATTGCGTAACCAAAACCATATAAATGTAAGATGATGAAACATTACCTAACCGTGCTGTTGGCACTGTTCATTTTTTCAGGTGCCTTGTCTCAGGCAACAAACGACGATCGGGTTCTAATCCAGGGATTTTATTGGGAAGCATCCCATGATCGCAACGGGGACTACTACGAGTATGTTGAATCACTGGTTGGCGACATGCAAACTTCGGGAATTGATATGATTTGGCTTCCACCTCCAAGTGATGCCGGATCTTGGGAAGGTTATCTTCCAAGGGAACTTAACAACTTTGAAAACTTCTACGGAACACTAGCAGAACACCAAAGTTTATTAAATGCACTGGACAATGCTGGAATTGATGCAATCGCAGATATTGTAGTTAACCACAGAGTCGGTTCATCCAATTGGGTAGATTTTACCAACCCAACCTGGGGAACAAATTCGATCACCGCTGATGACGAAGTATGGAGTCAGCCGGAATACAGCTCAATAGGATTGAGAGGAAATGGAGATACAGGAACACCGTATGCAGCTGCAAGAGATGTAGACCACACTCAGCAGTTTGTACAGGATGATATCAAAGGGTTTCTTGATAACCTAAAAGCATTTGGATACGATGGATGGAGATATGATTTCGTTCACGGATTTGATCCTTACTACATCCAGATGTATAACAATCACACCAGCCCTACATTTTCAGTAGGTGAAAACTGGAATTCCGACAAACAAGTAATTCAGGATTGGATTGATGCAACTGGATCTTCTGCATTTGATTTTCCAACTTATTATGCTCTTAAAGGAGTAATCAGAGACAACAACTATTCATATCTGGCTTACCAGGGATCACCTTCAGGTGGTATCGGTTGGGACCCGAGAAGAAATACCACCTTTATAGAAAATCATGATACCCCTGACTATGACCCGCAGAACAATATACTTAATGGGAACAATGTTGGTCAGGCGTATGCATACCTTTTAACACATCCAGGGGTACCATGCATTTTCTGGAGTCACATGTATGAATGGGGAAACACAGTGCACGATGAAATTGCGGCATTAATTCAGATAAGAAAAGATGCTGGAATCCACAGTCAGAGTCCGGTTACGATTCACAGATCTGAGGCTGGTCTTTATGTAGCAGAAGTAAAGGGAAGCAACAAAACTGTTTTCTTAAAAATGGGATACAGCAACTGGGGAGATCCTGCTGCTGAAGGAAACGGTGGAAGCTGGTCTTTAGATGCTTATGGTACTAACTACGCTATCTGGACAGAAGGATCCGGTGGCGGAGGTGGAGGCAACAATGGCTCCATGACGGTGTATGCGCAAGGTTATTCTCACGCTTATGCATGGGATGATAACCAGAACCCACTTTTAGGTGGATGGCCAGGAACAGCACTTTCTTCTAGCTCTAATGGCTGGATGGAAATTACTATTCCTTCAGATTGTGCAAATATTATTTTCAGTAACAACGGAAGTAACCAAACTTCAGATCTTAATACATGTAACACTGCTCCTTACTATTACAATGGAAGCTGGCATGCTACAGACCCAACCACTGGCGGTGGCGGAGGTGGTGGCTCCCTTACTGTAAGAGCTCAGGGATACACTCACGTTTATGCATGGGATGATAATCAGAATGCTCTCCTTGGTGGATGGCCTGGAACAGCACTTTCCGCCGGATCAAATGGATGGATGGAAGCAACAATCAATGCTGACTGTGCAAATGTGATCTTCAGCAACAACGGAAGCAACCAAACTTCAGATTTATACACTTGTAATACAGCTGAGTACTACTACAACGGCAGCTGGCATGCAACTGATCCAACATCTGGCGGTGGTGGTGGAAACAGCCTCAATGTTTATGTTCAGGGATACACTCACGTTTATGCCTGGGATGATAACCAGAACTCATTGATGGGAGGTTGGCCCGGAACAGCTTTGAGTTCTAATGGAAATTGGAACACAGCTACTATTCCTGCAAACTGCGCCAATGTGATATTCAGTTACAATGGTGGAGGACAAACAGCCGACCTAAGTACATGTGGCCCTGATAGCTACTGGTACAACAATAGCTGGTCAAGTTCTGATCCTTTGAGTGGATCAAGATTTGGTGGTGATGAAACAGAGCTTCTTGAAGAAACTGAGTTCGTAAGCTTCCCTAACCCATTTAGAAGCGAGACGTCATTAACTTTTAACATAGCAGAAGATCAGCATGTGATGCTTACTATTTACAGCATGACTGGTCAGAGGGTAGTACTAATAAATGAAGTGCTTACTGAAGGTACGCATGAAGTGAAATTCAATAGAAATCAACTGCCAGATGCTTCTTCAATCTATATTGGTAAGTTGACGTTGGGCACTACTACTTTGACAAAGAAATTGTTGATCAAGAATTAAAGATTGCCCAAATTTTTTGTTTCGATTCTTAAGCCAGGGTTTGTAATCCTGGCTTAATTATTTTCTGGAAATTACCTCTCTTTTGACATTTACTCATACATCAATCCCCCCTGCCCCCCTTCTCCAAGGGGGATTAGTGATACTAATGTTTCTTCGTTCTGCAGCTTAATCAAATCCTACACTTTTGATATTGGCACCAATAAAATGAGCCCAATAGATTGTCCCCCTTGGAGAAGGGGGTTAGGGGGATTGAAAGTGATCAACTCGCCTTCAATATCCCTTCATCAATCAATACCTGAAACGCCTCTTCCATCGTATCTCTCATCGGTCTGAATCCGATCCCCAATTCTTTCTTGATTTTGGAGTTATCAGCATTCCACGGCACATTCACATTGTTTTTGATAAAGTGTCTGGTGAACAATTTATTAGTCATAGGACCTACAACCATCAATAACCATTTTGGGAGTGCTTTTTTAGGAAGAGGAAATTGTGTTCCGTATTTAGGTAATAATACCGTTCCCATTTCCAGGAAGTCAGTACAATGACCTGCTGTGATATATCTTCCTTTTGCTTCTGGAGTAAACCCTGCTTTGAAGTGAGCCTCTGCTACATCTCTCACATCTACAATTCCAACACCCATTTTTGGAGCTCCCATTTTCATATCGCCACCACCAAGCATCTTCAAAATGTTAACTGTCTCAGAAGTGGTGTTGTGAGGATTCAAAGCCGGCCCAACAACAAGACATGGATTGATCGTTACCAAATCCCATCTGTTTTGAGACTCTACAATTTCCCAGGCCTTTTTCTCAGCTAACGTCTTGGAGTATGAATATGGTTGGTAATCCAGAGAAGCTGTTGTGTTCCAAATCTCTTCAGTAAGCTTGCCTCCAGGAGCATTTACTGAATCGATTGCATCCGTGTAAATAGCTGCACAACTACTTGTAACCACAACCCTCTTTACTGACGATACTTCGTTTGCTGAATTCAGAACATTTGATGTTCCGTTTACCGCTGGATCTATTAATTCTTTTTGTGGGTCTTTTACATCTGTTGTGAAAGGCGATGCTGTATGATAAACTAATTCACATCCTTCCATTGCTTCTTTATATGAGCCTTCTTTCATTAAGTCTCCCTGGAAGAATTTGATTTCACCATTTGAAGCTTCTGCAGCATCTTTCAAGTGGCTAAGTTTTTCTGCGTTATCAGGGTTTCTAACTGCTGCATGAACAGTGATCCCTTCATCTAATAATCTTTTTACTAACCAACTGGCAACATATCCATTGGCACCAGTTACCATTACAGGTTTTGATTTATCGATTTGTGTCATCTTATTTCTTGTTTGGAATTTCTAAAGCAAATATCTCATCTTGAATAATCCTGCATCCACACTTAATGCAGATACAATTACACAAAATGCAGATGTTAGTTAAGGCTTCTGTATTCTACCGGAGTTTGACCGGTTTTCGATTTGAATAGACGGGTGAAATAGTGGGGATAATTGAAGCCCAGATCATAAGCAATTTCACTTACAGAAAGCTCTGTTGCTAAAAGCATACTCTTTGCGCGCTCCACAACAAAATCATTGATATGATCCTTTGGCGCTCTACCTGTTTCTTTTTTGATCAAATCACTAAAGTAGTGCTGTGATAGGTTTGCGTTTTCACTGAAATACTGAATGTTGGGCATACCAAACTCCAGTGCTTTTTTGTCTTTGAAGTAATTTTTCAGCTCACTTGTAAACTGAGAAACGATATCCCTACTCTGGCTGGATCTGGTGTTAAACTGCCTTTCGTAATATCTCAAGCAATAATTGAGAAGCAATTCCAGATTAGATACAATTACACGCTGACTGTGGTTGTCAATCCTTTGGGTATATTCTGATTCTATCTTTCTGATGCAATCCGTTACAGTGTCTTCCTCCTCCTCTGACAGGTGAAGTGCTTCGTAAACATCATAGTTAAAGAAAGAATATTCATCCATTACTTTTTCCAGATTGGTATTTCTGATCAAATCTGGATGGAAGTACAACATCCAACCTTCGATTTCTCCCAGCTGAATTTCTTTTCGAGTCTGATAAACCTGACCAGGTGCGGAGAATGCCATCACACCTTCATCAAAATCAAAGGAGTTGCGACCATAGTCCATGCCACATCCCTTATCTTTCAGAGAAATCATGTACAAGTTAGGTATCACTTTGCTTCCAATTTGATCCTTAGGAACATCCAACTTTGAAGCATCAATCAGGGTGATTAATGGATGTTTCGGTTTAGGAAAACCAAGCATTTGATGCAACACACTAATGGACTCTATTTTGATGATGTCTCCCATTTTCTATCAATTTATGTAATACAAAGATCAAATAATAGGATGATCTCTGATTACACATTTTGCAGATTGAATAACACTTAATGCTGATACATTATTAGAAAGCCATGGTTCCTTCAATAGCCAAATGATCAGAACTCCCACCTTCCATTACCTCAATGCTTATCGGCTTTACCTTTCCTCTCATTAGCATGTAATCGAGTGTTAAAAAAGGAACTGAGTTTCTTGAATTTGGAAAATTCCAACCGGAATCTGAACCCTTTTTGTCAAACAGATTTACCCAATGTAATTTGAGGTCCCTGAAAATTGGTTCATGCTTGACAGTATTAAGGTCTCCAATCAGGAGCTGTGCATCAAATTTTGATTCATTCTGAAGTATAAGTTTAGTAATAGTTTCCAATTGGCTTTTTCTAACGGACTGATTTGAACTGATAAGTTCAAAAAATTGGTCTCTATTCTCAACAGCAACAGCAGGGGAAGCTAAATGGGTATTGACTATTTGTATCCTTTTTGAGGCAATTTTCACATCAAATATTTGAGCATATGGAAGGTCATTTGCGTTGTTCAGATACCTAACATTAGAAATAGGGTACTTTGAATAAACAGCTATACCATGAGTTCCATTGTTCAAAAACTCTTCCTTGTACTTATAATTTCTCCCTATCTCTTCATGCAGTATACCGGACCATTTGGTTGTCACTTCCTGCATCATTAGGATTTTAGGATTAGCCATCTTGATATTAGCAATTACTTGCTCTGGATAATCATTTTTGAAGTAGACATTGTAGGTCATGAAGCTCACCTCGTACGAACCAGCAAAATCCTTTAAATTTTGTGATTTATAGACATTCCACAACCATTCTCCTCCAATTGCCAAAAGTAAAGCGATAATTAAGAATCGCATTATTTTCCTTTTCCACATCAATGCCAAACTTCCAAATCCCACAACGACTATCGATATTTTTAAAATACTATAGGCAGTGCCTAAAATGAAATGATCTCGCGAGATTATTAGAACTGCAGATACTATTAAATACAGCACTATCAGAATGGTAAGAATGGTGTTTAGCTTAGATTTTTTCATCTTCTCCATTGTGATTCTAAATTATTGAAATCCTAAGATGAATTAAAATCGATTCATTATCATTTCTTGATTTTAATAAGGTAATTATAATTATCCGCTATCGTAATATCGATTAATTCATGAGGCATAAATCCAATTGCAACCCGTAATAAACTCCTGATTATTAGTGCATATTACAAAATGATTTATCAAATTTGGAGTTGTATTATAGGAACTTTATCAGCATAAACCGGAGAGAACCTTGGGTAAAACAAAAACCAAATCAACCAAAAACAATTCTGCAAAAAAGAAATCATCCATTTGGAGAAAGCTTTGGAGATTCAGTTTGATCTCAGCCTTTGTTGGTGTGGTTTTAGGTTGCTCCTTCTTCTTATATGTTTACCTGGGCATACCAGCTCCACTACCTTCCTCAGAAACCCTTGCGACAATTGAAAACCCAGAATCATCCCTAGTATATGATACTCATGGCAAGGTTTTAGGAAAATACTATATCTATGATCGAACCACCACAAGCCTTGATAAAGTAAGTCCACATGTTATCAATGCTCTGCTTGCTACTGAGGATATTAGATTCTATCAACATAACGGTATTGATTACAGAAGCCTTGGTAGAGTTTTTCTGAGAACATTTCTGATGAGAGATGCTTCCGGTGGAGGTGGAAGCACTATTACCCAACAGCTCGCAAAAAATTTATACCCAAGACAGAAGTTTCCATTTGCAAGTCTTGCAGTAAATAAAGTCAGGGAAATGATCATTGCATCACGGATGGAATCTGTTCTGTCTAAGGATAAAATTCTGGAGCTTTACCTGAACACAGTTCCTTTCAGTAGCAATGTCTTTGGAATTGAAGCTGCCAGCAGAAAGTACTATAAAAAATCAGCCAGTCAATTAACTGCTAGTGAGTCTGCCGTATTAATCGGTACACTGAAAGCCAGCACCTACTATCACCCCTATCATCATCCGGAAAGAGCAGAAGAAAGACGTGATGTTGTACTGCACCAAATGTTCCGGGCTGGGTTTATAACCGGGCAGGAAGAAGAGCACTTTATAGCAGAACCAATGGTAATCAAATACACGGGTAGAGAAAAAAGTGATCGTGCTGCTTACTTTTTAGATAGACTGAAATTGACTGTAAAAGACAAGCTTAATGAAACTGGAAATGCAGAAATAAACCTTTACACTGGGGGGCTCAAAATTTACACTACACTGGATGCTAACATGCAAAGAATGGCAGAAACCGCTGTATCGAAGCATATCACTAAACTTCAAAATGTCTTCAATAATCACTGGGCTGGTAAAAACCCGTTCCTTGATAACCCTTCCTTACTGAGAAAAGAAATCAAAAAGTCTTCTCAATATAAATACTGGAAAGCGCAAGGAAAATCAGAGGCTGAGTTAGGAGAATTGCTAAGAAAAAAGAAACCAATGGTAGTTTATACTCCAAAGGGAGAAGTTGAGGTCAACTATTCGGTCGAAGATTCTGTGCGTCACTATCTCACTACATTGCACTGTGGGTTTTTGGTGATGGATCCAATGGAAGGAGAAGTCAGAGCATGGGTTGGTGGTGTAGATCATAGCTACTTCAAATATGATCATGTAAACAAGAACACAAAACGACAGGTAGGATCTACATTCAAGCCATTTGTTTATGCCACTGCATTGGAAAATGAAGTCTCTGCATGTAAATATTTTAATGCTTCTCAAAAGAAATACGAAGTTGACGGAGTGGACTGGACTCCTGGAAATTCTGGTGGCGACTATGATGGAAAATATACTTTGCAAGGAGCTCTCACAAATTCAGTAAATACCGTCTCAGTAAAAGTTCTGGAAGAAACAGGGATTGAAAATGTAATTGCCCAAACCAATAAAATGGGTGTTGAAACCGAAATAGAACCATACCCATCGATTGCTCTTGGAACTCCTTCCATCTCACTAATGGAAATGGTTACTGCCTATTCAAATTTCGCAAATGATGGAAGATACAAGTCGCCAATATTCATCACCAAAATTGAAGATAAGGACGGCAATGTTTTATGGGAGCAAGAGAAAAGGAACCCTATCCAAACCATGAAACCCGAAACCGCTCATATGATGGTTAACATGCTCCGAGGTGTAGTGAATGATGGAACCGCAAGGAGATTGAGAAAAACTTACCAATTGGAAAATGATATTGCCGGTAAAACCGGTACCACCCAAAACAACGCAGACGGGTGGTTCATAGGAATGACACCTGGTCTGGTTGGAGGTGTATGGGTAGGAGCCGACAATCCTAGCATTCATTTTAGAACGACAGCACTGGGGCAAGGAGCCAATATGGCCTTACCGATTTATGCAGAGTTTCTCCTTCAACTGAATAAGCACCCACAGTATCAATATTTGATGCAAAGCGAGTTTGATAAGCTTACCGCAGCAGAAAGAGAAACGCTGGATTGTGATCCTTTCAAAAAGGAAATCGACTTCTGGAATATCCTCAAGGTACTGTCCAAGAACAAAAAGAAACGTAAACTTCGAGTCAATGAAAATGGGCAGGTAGAGGAAATCTCTGAAGAGGAATACAACAATCCTGATAGCACCTCAACAGGTACTTCCGACAAGAAAAAGAAAAAGGGATTTTTAAAACGTCTGTTTGGAAAGAAAGACTAAAGCTGAACCATTTTTCTACCAGCTTCTTTTACTGCATATACTCTTAATTCCTCAACAGCATTCTCTCCAAGATTTGCTAATGATGTCTTAGATTCCTCAGGAGCATACTGACCTTCTTTGTCAAACCACTCGTCAGCTAAAGACTTAGCTTTTCCCTGATCCACATCAAAAAGGTGCATTTGAGAATCCGCCACAATCCATGGTTTATCCTGAGCTCCATATTTATTGAAGATCATCTGACGCATGTTAGCTGCAACTTCATCACCTGATTTGAAATACGCTGTTGTATATGTCATAGTATCTGGTTCTGTCATCACATTGTCCCAGAATTTCTTTGACGAGATAATCTGCGCGGTAGTCACCATGTATGCAGATTCTTTTTCTAGAGGGGTTTTGCTCAGTTCGCACTGAGCTCTGAATTTTTTCTTCTTACTTTTAAACAGATTAAGCATGTAATTTGAGTTTTGACCTTTATAAACTTACTCCATTCATAGTTAAAGGTTACAATAATTGCTCCCAAATTTCAATTCATTATAAATCAGCAAGTTATCATAATTGACCAATATCAGGTTTCAAGCTGCTGATTATCATACAATTACACCCATTCCTGATAGAATTTTAAGCTCAATCAATCTTAGGGCACAATGATGAATTCTATCAAATATTTTACAGTTTTTGTACTTATCTCCCTGTGTTTCACCACTTCATTCAGTCAATCCAAACTGACCATAAATGGCAATTCTGAAATAACTATTGATGGTACCTCAACCTTACACGACTGGACTTCCAAGTCAACCAAAATGGAAGGAGAAGGATCCATTACGCTTGATGGAAATGTGATCAATGAAGTCAGCTCATTTAAATTTTCCATACCTACGAAAAGCATAGAAAGTGGGAAGTCAAAAATGGATGGCTATACCTACAAAGCTCTAAGAGCAGATGAATTTCTAAACATCTCATTTGAAATGACATCATGTACTCCTGAAGAAAAAAGCTTGCTAGTAAATGGCATACTTACGATCGCCGGGAAGTCGAAAGAAATTACAGCTGATGTTGAATATGAAGTGATCAACGGGTCCATCATTTTTCAATGCTCAGAACTAATTAACATGAAAGACTGGGATATAGAGCCTCCTACTCTGTTCATGGGAACCCTCAAGACCGGAGAGAATGTCATAGTAAGCTTCAAATTCCAGTGCACACTGTAAGAATTAACAACGAACCAATAAATGATGAATAAAATGAATACGCAATCTTTTAAATCACTACTCGTAGTTTTGATGTGTTTCAGCATCACATCAATCTTCGCACAGCAAAACAGCATACAATATTTCAGAACCAATGATCTCAATGGACTTAATGTCTTTGAAACCCCAAAAACCGATACTGTTGAATTTGATGGTATTAAGGTAAGATTTGGAGGAGACTTTGCAGTTCAGTTCCAGGGATTGTCCCAGGAAAACAATCTGGTTGGTGATACATTAGTTGAATTGGCTAACAATTTCAGTCTTCCTATTGCAAACCTCAATATGGATGTGCAACTAGCTGACGGACTTAGAATGCACTTAAGAACATACTTATCATCTCGGCACCACCCTGAAGCATGGGTAAAAGGCGGTTATTTCCAGGTAGATAAACTGGATTTCATTAGCCCAGGATTCATGAGTGGCTTCATGGAAAATGCCACATTGAGATTTGGTATGGATGAAATCAACTATGGTGATA
Organism: bacterium; assembly: GCA_024743255.1. Lineage (GTDB taxonomy): Bacteria > Bacteroidota > Bacteroidia > Cytophagales > Cyclobacteriaceae > JANSWY01. The sequence goes on from JANSWY010000001.1 coordinate 193,058, forward strand.
CTCATTTCAGGAGATCTGACAATGCCAGGGCAATCTACAACCCGTTTGTTGGAAACTTCATTATGGACTCATTTACAACTGAGCCATTTGGGGAATTCACGTATCAGAATTCAGGATTCCTTGGGGTAGTTGGTATCTCAAATGGTCGACTTAATCAAAATCCTGTAGATGGAGACAATGGTTTTGTGTTCTTCAGTAAACTGGGATATGACAACCAAATTAGTGACGACTTCAGATTGAGGATTACTGGTTCATTCTATAATAGTAGCGACAAGGGAACACGTGATTATCTGTATAATGGTGACAGAGCAGGCGCGCACTACTATACTGTATTAGAAGGAATAAATGATGCCAGAGCAAGCGACTTCCAGCCTCGTTTTAATCCTGGTTTCGCCTACTTATCAGCTTTCCAGGTCAATCCTTTTGTGAAGTTCAGCGGATTAGAATTCTTTGGAGTATTTGAAGTGGCAAGCAATGGCGATAGCGATGTTGGAGGTAGCTTCACACAAACTGGTGCCGAGTTACTATACAGATTTGGTAGCAATGAGCAACTGTATGTTGGCGGTAGATACAACATGGTAAGTGGAGAAGTCTCTGATGATGCAGACACTCAAGAGATTTCAAGGACTAACATTGCACTAGGTTGGTACTTAACGAAAAACGTAATGACCAAATTTGAGTATGTGACTTCCAAGTATGAAGGAGATGCATATGCAGGAACCAAATTTGAGGGAGCCACATTTGATGGCTTCATGATCCAGGCAGCTATTAGCTTCTAAACATATTTTTAATCATAACCTTGAAGGTGTGGGTTCCATGAACTCCACCTTCTTCCTATTATGATCAACAGGTTAATTATCGGTATTTCTATTTTGTCTATGGCTTTCATAGGAGCCAAAGAAAGGAGAGACTATGTCATTAATTCCTGCAGTCAGTTTATCATTAAAGGAACCACCAATATCCACAAGTTCTCATGTTCATTTGACGAATCAACACTATCCAATGATACTTTCTCAATCACCTTTGAAAATGTTTATGGACAAATACAATTACAGGATGCAATTATTGAGCTCCCAGTAAAATACTTTGATTGTGGTCTACAAGCAATGAATAAAGATTTAAGAGAGCTGCTCCAGGCTGATGAAAACCCAAATATAGTAGTTGAAGTTACTGATTTACACCTTCCCACAAATAACGACCTCTTACAATCTATTTCCGCCAATACTAATGTTACGATCGCTTCTGTCACCAACAATTACAATATAGAAGGCAAAGCTTTTAAAAGCGGAAATGATATAACCTATACTGGAAATCTGCACATAAACCTCACGGATTTTCAAATTGAACCCCCCAGAAAAGCATTGGGAATTATCAAAGTGCAAGATGAATTTGTCGTCACAGTAAGCCTTGCGATCTCACAAGTTAAATTTTGATATTAATCATCAAATCCTATGTACTTAATCAGTGTTTTCCGACACTAACTGATCGATCTTAGTGTCATCCAATTAGAACATTGAAGTAATCATTTATATCACACGATAGTTTAGTGAATATGGGCTACAAAAGTGGCCCATTTTCATTTTTGTCCAACCTTCAAATTTGCTAACTTGTAGAGACACCTATTCCACAAGTCATGAAGAAATTTCTATTTGCACTATTTCTGATAAGTTCACAGACTGTTTTGTCTCAAAAGCTTGAGCCACTTATTCCAGACAGAAGCCTGGTTTCCTTCCTTGAAGAATTCAAACAAGCAGTTTCTAAAAAGGACAAAACCTGGATTATCAAAAATTTGCACCCCAACGTCATGAATAGCTTTGGAGATGATGGTGGAATAGAAGAATTCAAAAGTTCCTGGGATTTGGATGGAGATGCATCTGCATTTTGGAAATTGATGGATAAGATAATTGACTTGGGGGGCGGAACAATGAAGTCGGAAGATATGTACTCCATGCCTTATGTGTTTTCTCATTGGCCAGACGAATATGATGCATTTGAAAATGTGGCTATTACTGGAACAAATGTAAATATCAGAGATAAACCTACAGTAGAGGGATCCGAAGTAGTAGGTCAATTTAGCTATGATATTGTCTCAATTGACTTTAGTAAAAGTGTGGCAGATGAAGGTGACGATAGAGTGGGTTACTATTCGTGGTGCTATATAGAATCACAAGATAAAACTTTGAAGGGATATGTATATGGGGATTTTGTATGGTCGCCATTGACTTATCGCATTGGATTTGAGAAGAAAAACAAAAAATGGAAGATCACTTACTTGCTAGCCGGTGACTAATCAGGAATTTGTGTTAGCATTTCCCTATTTCTTATAAATATGATTCATTAAAGAGCAGGACCTTTGACTTGTAATTAATGATAAAAAGAAGTTACTGATATGAAAGTAATAATAACAGGCTCAACTGGAATGGTCGGTAAAGGAGTCCTTTATGAGTCTCTGGAAAATGATTTAATCGAGAAGGTGTTGGTCATTAATCGTTCTTCATTGGGAATGAACCATGAAAAACTACAAGAAATAATCCTTTCAGACCTATCTCAAATCGATACCGTAAAAGATCAATTACAAGGATATGATGCCTGCTTTTTCTGCCTTGGTATTTCCGTTCTTGGTCTTAATGAAGATCAATACACCAAGATCACCTATGATATTACCAAAGCATTTGTTGATACACTTTATGAATCCAATCCTGAAATGGTCTTCAATTATGTCTCAGGAACCGGAACTGATAGCAGTGAAAAAGGGAAAACAATGTGGGCCAGAGTAAAAGGTAGAACCGAAAATATGGTACTAAGCAAAGGTTTCAAAGATGCTTATGCATTCAGGCCTGGTATGATTATTCCGGAAAAAGGTATTAGGTCGAGAACAGGCTGGTACAATGCCATTTATGTAATCATGAGGCCTTTCTTTCCTTTATTTAAAAAATCAAATAATGTGACAACTACCACAAGAATTGGAGATGCCATGATCAATTCTGTGACTCATTCTCAGGAGTTAAAACACCTTGAAAACCCAGAAATAAACTTGTTGGCTGCTAAGTAGAAAAAGCTTTAGGGTTGTACTTCTACCTTAAGAAATTGTATTCCATTAAATTTATTGAACAGAATCAATATTCGAATGGAACATGAGTACAAGACTAAAGATTCAACTTAAAAAGCTAATGATGATCGTATTGGGCTGGACCACAATTGGGTTGTTTCAGTCATTCTATGATCATTTTGTATTAACGAGCCATTTGTCTGCTGGTTTTGGACCCGAATACACACTAGGTTTCGGGCTAATTTTAAATGTAGCTTCTGGTTTCATGGGAGGAATAATGGGAGGTCTTGTTCTGATCTTCATTGTGGATCGTAAATATCGTTCTGCTCCCTATTACAAGGGAATACTTGTTGTTTGTTTAGCGTTTGTTTTAATTGTTTCCTTCCTCACATTACTCATGGCTACTGCGCAAACAATTGCCAACTATGGGTCCATCAATTCTCCAGAAGCCAGAGAATATTTCAATGGTTTAGTCTTCACAACAATGCACGTGAAAAACATCATACTTTGGGCTATAGTAGTAGCACTCACTCAAATGACTTTGATGATCGATAACAAATTTGGTCATGGTCTCTTGTGGAGCATGATTCATGGAAAATACCATTTGCCGAGAGAGGAAGATCGCGTTTTTATGTTTTTGGATTTAAGGTCATCCACCACCATTGCGGAAAAGCTGGGAAACGAAAAGTATCATCAGCTATTGAAAGACCTATTTGCTCACATTACTGATCCCATTTTGGATAACAGAGGGGAGATTTATCAATACGTAGGAGATGAAGTCGTGATTTCATGGAAAAAGGATTTGGGGCTGGAGGACAATAATTGTGTTAATTGTTTCTTTGATATTAAAGAAAAGCTGAAGGCAAAGAGTGAGAAATATCTTCAGAAGTACAATTTACAACCTGAATTCAAAGCTGGAATTCACGTTGGACAAGTAATTGCTGGAGAGATTGGTATCATTAAGCGAGACATTACCTATTCCGGAGATGTACTCAATACAGCTGCAAGAATTCAAAGCAAATGCAACGAGTATGAAGTGGATATACTTACCTCCAAATCTCTGGTTGATCAACTTATGAATTCCGAAAGCCTAGATTCCAGGTCAATTGGCTCTATATCTTTAAGAGGAAAAGAAGAGCAGGTTGAATTAGTAACCATTCAATAGTTACTAATTTTTAATTGAGAATATCTATTTTACTAGCATCCAATTAATACGAAACATTGACAGACCCAATTATAAAAAAACAACTAATAAAGGCAAATGGGCTGGAGTTCACATGCCGAGTATCCGGAAAGCCAGAAAATACTCCTGTTGTTCTTCTACACGGATGGCCGGAAACTTCCCATATGTGGGAGGAGTTGATGACTCATTTAGCTCTTGAAGATTACTATTGTATCGCTCCCAATATGCGTGGATATAGCACTGGCGCAAAACCAAAAGGAAAAGCCAACTATGACCTGGAACTCTTAATAAAGGATGTTGCATCAATTGCTAACACATTGGGTATTACAAAATTTCATTTGATAGGTCATGATTGGGGAGCTTGTGTTGGTTGGAAAATGGTGGAATCCTATCCGGATTTAATTCAATCCTGGACCGCCCTATCAGTCCCACATATCCAGGCATTTGGAACAGCCATAATGTCTGACCCTAAACAGGGTAAAATGAGTGCTTATATGAAAGGTTTCCAATTACCTTATCTACCAGAACTCCGACTTAAGCAGAAAAACTACAAAGTTCTCAGAACCCTGTGGAAAAGTAGTCCAAAAGAACAATTAGAAGATTATTTAGAGGTGTTTTCGCAAAAGGGAGTTTTAAGAGCCTCCATCAATTATTACCGCAAAAACTATAGGCTGTTAACAAAGGCTTTGAAACAGGAAATCTTAGGACCAATCAGCCATCCAACACTCTTCATTTGGGGAGCGAAAGATCTTGCAATTGGCCGAAAGGCTGTGGAGCTTCAGGACCAATACATGAAAGGGCCGTACGAACTGATGATTCTGGAAGATGCTGGCCATTGGTTAATGCAAACAAGATTCACCGAAATCAAAAATGCGATCCTTAAACACATCACCACATATGCCATAAAATAGAGAGGGCAAAAAAAAACCGATCGTTTGGGAGAACGATCGATTTTGGATTAATCTTTTACATATCACCAGGGATCTAAGTTGGTAACATGCCTTTTAACAGTCGCAATGATAACTATAAAAATTATTGTGTGCAAAAAACACATTAAATCAGCGGTTCGGTTTTTTAGCCTCCAATCCACCCACTCATTATTCCAACTCAACGGTACAATCTCTGATTTCAGTAACTTTGGCATCACCAGAAACGCCCTAAACGAGCGGAAATAGCTATATTTATAGTAATGGACGGGAATGATATTATTGAGTGGTTAAATGAAGGAGTAGACCAGTGGGTCTCCGGTCAATCTGTTGATTGCGTAATCCTTGGATACGGTAATCACACACTCTACATCTTAGCAATGAAGTGGAAAGGAATTGAAAGCTGGACACTTCCTGGTGGTTTCATTTTTAAGAATGAAAGCATGGACCAAGCTGCTACCCGTGTTTTGAAAGATAGAACAGGACTTGATTTCCCATTTTTGAAACAATTCCACACGTTTGGAAACCACGATCGCAGAGATGAAACACAAGTTGACAGGGAACTAGCAGTTCTCGGAATAAAAAACCCCAAAGTAGTTTCGTGGTTTAAACAAAGATTTATTACAACAGGCTACATCGCACTAGTCAATATCGAAGATTGTGAATTGCAGCAAGACCCTATGAGTGATGATATTGCCTGGCACCCTGTTGAGAATCTTCCATCTATGCTTTTTGATCATAAGGAAATTATAGAGACAGCCCTCCAACAAATTAAGATTCAAATCAATTATTTACCTGTTGGTCTAAGTTTACTCCCTGAGAAGTTTACCATGAAGGATTTTCAGAAATTGTATGAGTGCATTTCACAGGTTGAACTGGATCGTGCCAATTTTCAGAAGAAGATTCTTAAACTCGGAATTACAGAAAGATTGGAAAAACAAATGGGTGGTGGTGCACATAAAGCACCATATTTGTATAAATTCGATGAACAAAAGTATCAGGAACTTCTTGATAAAGGAATCGGGTTTATGTCCTAATGAATCTTCGCTTAGTATTAACGATAATCGTATTTTCCCAATTCGCCTGCACCTCTCTTTGGTTTGCAGGGAATGCCGTTATTGCGGAAATCTCAACAGCGTTTAACTTATCAGACGGAAGCCTTAGTTACCTCACATCCTCAGTACAATTTGGCTTCATTTCAGGAACTTTAATTTTTGCATTACTTACAATCGCAGATCGATTTTCACCTTCCAGAGTGTTCTTTGTTTGTGCACTCCTTGGAGCTGCCACCAATATCAGTATTTTATGGTTGCCGAATCAAGTTGGCTTTTTATTAGCAGCTAGATTTCTAACAGGCTTTATGCTTGCAGGTATATACCCTGTAGGAATGAAAATAGCGTCAGACTATCATGAAAAAGGTCTTGGTCGTGCTTTGGGGCTTTTAGTTGGCGCTTTGGTACTTGGAACTGCTTTTCCACACCTTGTGAAAGCCACAATTGGATCCCTAAATTGGCAAACTGTAATCATCGCCACCTCAATATTATCAATCATAGGAGGAGTATTGATTTTGTTATTTGTTCCAAACGGACCGTTTAGAAGAAAAAGTGCAAAGTTTGATATAGGTGCTGTCACCAAAGTTTTCAAATCCCAGGATTTTAGAGCTGCAGCATTTGGTTACTTTGGCCATATGTGGGAGTTGTATGCTTTTTGGGCATTTGTTCCAGTGATATTAACAACATACAATACTATCAATGGAGTGGCTGTAAATGTCCCCGTTTGGTCCTTTATTATTATTGCATTGGGTAGTTTAAGCTGTGCCTTGGGTGGAGAACTATCATTCAAATTAGGTAGTGGCAGAGTTGCCTTTTATTCACTCTTCATATCTGGCCTATGTTGCCTTACTTCGGTGGCTATTTTCGGTCTCCCTCAATTCGTGTTTCTTTCAGTTTTGGTTGTATGGGGACTTACAGTGATTTCTGATTCGCCACAGTTTTCAACCCTAGTAGCCCAAACCGCTCCAAACGAAAGTATTGGAACAGCGCTGACAATAGTGAACAGCCTTGGGTTCTTAATTTCTATTGGATCAATTCAATTACTTGGCTGGCTAAATACTCAGCTTGAACCGAGTTATGTATATCTCTTTCTATTTGCCGGACCTGTTTTTGGATTATTAAATATTCGAAAGCATCTATGAAGGCGAGTAAGTTTTTAGAGAAGCACGGATACAAATTTCAGCACCTTGGAGAAAAGGTCTTTTTTAAAACCAATCTGTTCAAATTAAATGCAGAGAAAAAGACTGTGGTCATTGATGGCATAAACCGAAAAGTCGAGTTAAACAATAGTTTTGGGTTAGGTCCAAAATTTAGTTTTGAAGATATTGATACCATCTTTTTCACATCAAGGATCCTTAGGGAACGCCCAGGGCCCACTAATCGCACGGTATTCGACTACAAAAAGCAAATATTAATCCGACTCAAGAACAAGAAGGAAATCCCAATTTTCACATTCATATCCGAGCGGGTTATGAAAGAAAAACAGATAGATCAGATCACTGATTGGCTGAAGAAAGTGCTTGGTACTGGTCAACCTTTTTCTAGTAAATAAATATATTAGTAGAAGCTTTAGCCAAGCGTTTAACCAAAATAGCACACATGAAACTTCTACTGTCCGCAGTATTTGCGAGCCTGATTCTAATGTCTACAGTTGGAGCTCAGGGAAAGTTCCAGGAAATGGATAAAGATAGTCTCCTCACTACCCTTAAGCAGGAAACAATAGATACCAACAAAGTAAAAATCTACCTGGTTCTACACAACAAATTTCGTCTTTCAGAATTTTTAAAAGCAAGATCATATGCCGATTCCGCATATCTCCTTGCAAAAGACATCAGGTGGCAAAAAGGTATCGCCAAATCCGCTCTTGAACTTGGAACCTCATTTAGTTTGACTGGAGAAGCAGATAAAGCAGTCGATTTCTTAAATGAATCTCTGAAGGCTTCCGAGTCATTGGGAGATTCCAGAACGGAGGCTAATGCATATATGACCCTTGGAAACATTGAATATGACAAAGGAAATTATGCCGAAGCATTGCCCAACTATTACAAATGCTTTGACAAGTTTAAGGAAACTGATTACTATCCAGGAATGTCCGCAGCATTGATATGGGTAGGAATTATTTACCAATATGGACAGCAAGACTATGAAAAAGCTATAGAAACCTACAAAGACGCTGATAAATACGCCATTATTGGAAGCTCAGATCTGAACAGAAGCTACATTGTTTCCAACCTTGCCGATATTTATCACGAGATAAAAGAGTATGATTCCGCCATTGCTTACAGTGAAAAAAGCATTGAAATCAAGACTAAATTCAAGGACACCAGGGGGCTTTCCAATACTTTCAACAACCTTGCTAATGTTTATTACGATATTGAAAACTTTGAAAAGGCCTTAGAATACTATGACAAGTCCTTTGAACTAAGGAAGTCTATTTCCGATAGCACAGGCATTGCCACATCTTTCGTGAATCTTGGTAAGGTGGAATATGCCAGAAAAAACTATCAGAAATCCATTGACTACAGTAATCAGGGGTTGGCTATTGCATCACGAATTGATCATAAAGAAGCCATCAGGGAAGCTTACGAGTTTTTAAGTCTTGCTTTTGAGAAACAAGGAGATTATCGTTCCTCACTTGCTGCTTATAAAGAATATAAAACTATTAGTGATACCTTATTTAACACTGAAAGTGAGAAAATCCTCGCAGAACTCAACACTAAGTACGACACAGAGAAAAAGGAAAATAAAATCGCCATGCAGGCATCCGAGATTGCACGTCAGGAAAGTGCCAATCAAAGAAATGTTGCCATGATCATTGCTCTTATAGTTGCAGCCATTTCATTGGTTGTGGTAATCATACTAATCAGAAGCCGGTCCAGGAAAAAAGAGCAATTGTTGATACAGGAAAATGAATTGAAGGTACGAGATGCTCAGATGTCTGCCACTATTAATTCGCAGGAAAAAGAAAGAAGCCGGTTTGCGAAGGATCTCCATGATGGATTTGGACAAATGATCTCAGTCCTCAACTTAAATCTCAAATCGTTAAATGATGACAAAGAAAAGTCTCATGAAGTATTTGAAAATAGCTCCAAAGTCTTGGAAGAAATGTACACGGAGCTCAAAAGCATTTGCTTCAACTTAATGCCCCAGACACTTATACAGCATGGTATCGGGCCCGCTATATCGGAATTTGCAAATAGAATTAATGCCTCTGGAAGAATTCATGTTGCGATTGACCTGTTTGGGTTGGAACAACGACTGCCAGAGTTGGTTGAAATATCCCTATACAGAATTACGCAGGAATGGGTCAATAATATTCTTAAATATTCAGATGCTACAACCATCACTATTCAAATCACCAAGGATGGTGCTGAACTCACTTTGCTTATCGAAGATAATGGTATGGGCTTTGATAAATACTTGTTGATCAACGGCAAAGGAAATGGTTGGAGTAATATTAATTCCAGAGTAAATTTGGTCAAAGGTGAAATCGATTTAGATAGTTTGCCAAATAGAAAAGGTAATACTCTAGTTGCTGAATTAAGCCTTGACAAATCTTCAATTAATCAAGTTCATGTCATTGAATAAATGGTTCTTGTACCTATCGATCAGTATTTTCCTTGCATCAAGCTGCAATGAAAATACTGAACAAGAAGAAGTAAGTACCCTGGCGGAGGCCACCAAAACCATAAAAAACTTTAACCTCAGTCGATATGATGACATCAAGACTCATGTAGCTAATATGGGTAATAGGCCTTTAGATATGGTAGAGTTTCAAAAGCTAGAGAGCTTACTACGCCTGGTTAATAATTGGAAATTTTCACAGAATCAAGCTCTTCAGGACACTCTATTAAATAGCTTCGAAGAAGATCCTCGTTTTCAACAAAAAGTTAAAGATCAAATATTAAAACTAACCCATTATTCAACTAAAATTGATTCTACCAACATCTCAGAAATGGGGTCAGTTCCAGAAGCGAATTGCAAACTCACAATTGCGTTATTGGAAGATAGAATAATCAATTACTATTATCCAAAATTTGGGGTATCCGATAATATATTCTCGCAATGTTGTGGAGTAAATGCCGCTACAAACTATGATAATACACAAGTAGGTAAACCGACATCAATAATACTTCAAAATGAGTCCCATGATGTGGAAATGAAATTTTCTAAAGTTCGTGTAATGGTAGCTGATGAAGAAATTGAGGCCGAGATTACGGAGATGAATAAAATTGTACTGGTGAATTTTACTCCCAATAAAAAAGGAGACTACCGTGTTCAGTTTATGTCTTCTGTAGAATCTTATGATACTACGATTACTCAGAACATGGATATCTCCCTCACTGATATTGCAGATAAATAGATCTAGCTGTTCTGCTCAATTACCTGCTTGAGTTCATTGGCTTGCCTCACACCTGAAGCTCTCCACTTTATTTTACCATTTTTATAAAGAACCATTGTTGGTACACCTCTGATTCCTAGTTTACCAGCAAGCTTTTGATTCTTGTCAACATCTATTTTGATAATATGAGCTTTATCCCCTATTTGTCCTTTTAAGTCCTCCAGTATTGGTCCCATCATTTTACAGGGTCCGCACCATGTGGCGTAAAAATCCACAAGGACAGGTTTATTCTCGTTTATTAATTTATGAAAATTTGACATGTTCGTTCGTTTTCAAAATACTAGTCATAAACCGTACCAGCCTGAAAACCAAGACACAATGTCAGCTTTGATCTCCCCGGTTCTGCTCCAGACTGTCAAGTTTTTCTAAAACCTTGTCAAGTTTAGTTTCAAGGTCATTCACCTGTTCGGCCACATCTTCCAGTTTGGCTTGTATATCCTCATCTTCAATGAAGAAGTCGGTGATGGTACCAATCATTGTGGAAAACATGATCATTCCAAGTAGAATCAAGACTACAGAAAGCAATTTTCCCTCAACTGTTACAGGGGGAATATCCTGAAGAAAACCTACAGTAATTGTAGTATATGTAGTCCACCAAAGCGAATCACTCAAGGTGTGAATATGAGGGTTTAACTTATGCTCTAATTCATAAAAGCTAAGAGTAAAAAGAAGAATGACTACACCATTGAATAACATAAGATTCCTCAGTGTAGAAAAGGAGTTCTTGCTGTTGAAAAATAAGAATATAAACCGCGCTGATCTTACTACTCTGAGTATTCTAAAAATCTTTACTACCCGGCCAACTCTTAATGCACCAACCATTGGAATTGATGAGATAAAGTCTATCCAATTCTTTTTGACGAAAGACCATTTATTCTCAGCGTAGTAAAGTCCAAAAAAGAAATCTCCAAGGAAAATCATACAGATGAAGAAATCAGCAACGTCAATTACCATCTTCATTGATGCTGTGTAATCCACGATCGTGCTGACATATAATTCCACGACAACATACCCTGATAGGACCAGCATGAAAACTTCAAACTGTCTTCTGCTGATATTTTTGTAAGCCCAGGATTCTAAGATGATACGCATTGCCGCTTATTGAATTAGGTCTGAATGATAAAGTTAATAATTCCAGTTTCCCGATACTTTATGCAAATATTAAGTATTCAGAAACTGTGAAATTATCAATAATTGACAAGCCAAAAAAATTTATTCGACGAAAGGGAGCAAAACTTGTGTTACTCCTTAAATAAACTTTTCAAATTATATCCAACATTCAGATACAAGGAAACAGGTCCATAGAATGTCTCATCTTGTATTCGTTGATTGGCAAAAGCCAGGTCGCTTTCAAGGATAGTAACTGAGGAATTCCTTGTGATTAATTCAATATTTTCATCATCCGGAAAACCCGTAGGAATAGCAAGTCCAACATTAAATGAAAGTCCCGAATTCAGGACAATGTTATAACCCAGGCCAAATGAAAGTCTGGTGATGTTTTTGGAGTTCCAGTTGATATCCAAATCAGTGGCATATTGATTGTTCCCGATCCAAATTTCATCAAACTTTCGGTCAAATGTCATTTGGTAATCTACCGCACCTATGTTTGATAAGTTTGCGGCCAGATATAAACCAAACTTGAAGGGGCTATATCGGAATTCCAGGTTGTGAATTGCCCCCGGCTGATGCTCTAATACGATATCTGCATCTAAGCCTCTTCCTGTTAGGCCCCAGGATTCAATTAAAGTCATATCCAATGGAGCAATCATTGAATAGCCAACATAAATGTTTTTGTTAACATGATAACCAAGTGATATTCCAGGCAACCATTGATTAATTCTAAGTTCATCAACAGTGTTATCCGCAAGGCTATTTCCAGCGACATCTAGAAATAAACCAGAAAAATTGACTTGTACCTGATAGGGCCTCTCAACTCTGTTCTGGGAAAATGCTGAATTGAAACAGCCCAATATCAATACAAGCAAAGCAATTTTAGTCTTCATATTATTTAAGATAGTTTAGATACTTTGAACAACGAACAATCAACACAGTCAAAACAATTATCGATTTCTCAATAATGTTTTAGAATCTTTTGCCCAATCTAAATACCGATGCATTTTAAGAATGAATTTTGTACCCAAATCTTCAGTAGATTCCACATCTAACGTCCCTTTATGGTCTTGTATGATTGTTTTTGAAATGGATAAGCCAAGGCCTGTGCCACTTCCAACAGGTTTACTGGTGTAAAAGGGATCGAAGATTCTATTAATTGTATTTTGTGGTATTCCGATTCCATCATCCTCCACTTCTATAAACACAAATTTCTCATCTTGATACGCACGAATAGCGATTACTCCTGAAGGTGGTGTTTTCTCGCAAATTGAATCAACTGCATTCGAAATAAGATTGGTAATCACCTGGTTTAATCGGCCACCATAAGCGTAAAAGTCTTCAATTTTGTCAATCTGTACATCTACTTGCACATTGCTTCCTATTTTATGACTCAATAGCGTCAAAGTGGCTTGAAGGTTTTGTTCAATATCAAATGCTTTCAATGCACCTTTGTCAAGTCTGGAATAAGTCCTTAGATGATCCACTATTTGAGTAGTTCGATCTACTCCATTTTGCACGCTATTGAGCAATGCATACATCTGCTCAAAGTTTTCTCCCTGTTCTGGGTCCTCCGGTATTACAAGGTTTTCCAGGTCTTTTAAATATTCTCTTAAGGAATAAACACCTCCAGCTACAAAGTTCATTGGGTTATTTATTTCATGAGCAATACCGGCTGTTAATTGCCCTAAAGAACTCATTTTCTCTGCTTGAACCAGCTGTGATTGTGTCTCTTTTAATTTCCGATGAGCTCTGCTTTTGTGTAGAAACCTATAGTAAAGAAAGAATGCAACCAGCAGAACCAGGCTAAACCCAATAATTAGAATCAGTACCCACAATTGCTTGATTTCCTGATCTCTTTCCAACAAGGCTATTTGATTCTGTTGGTATTTGGCCTCTTGTTCGAGTCGCTGCAGGTCTTTTCGTAACTCTAGTTTTGCGATTTCTTTTGTAAGGTCTTCATTAAATAAGGAATCCTTGTAAGCCATATAGGTTTCCAGATATGTAAATGCTTTATTGTAATCGCCCAGTTTAGAATAGGTGTTGTATAATAGGTTGGAGCTGCTTACTATATAAGATTGTAAGTTCAATTGGATAGACTGCTCATAGGCACGCTGAGCAAAAGATACGGCCATATCTGTAGAGTCTAAATGATAATAAATATCTGCCATGGTAAAATAGGAGTAAGTCATGGCTCTTGGGTTCACATTTAAATCACTTCTCATTTTTAAACCCATCTTAGCTTTCTCATATGCCTTTTGAGGCTCTCCCTGGAGCAGCAGTATTGTTCCCATCCTATTGAGGTTTGCCGCCTGACCTTCAATATTTGAAACTTGTCCATTCAATCTATATGCCTGTTCAATAAAATGAAGGGCGGAATCGTAGTTGGCCTTTTTAGAGTGCAAAATGGCTAGTAGTTCATTGTCAATTGCCATTCCTCTTTTGTTATTTATGGAATTATTGACTTCCAGGGATTTCTGGGAATATCTTGACCCTTCATCATAAGCCCCAATTTCAAAATATAGGTTGCTGATTTTAGTATAGCAATTTGAAAGTCCTGTAGATGGACCTATCTCCTCATGGAATTCCGCGGATTTTAATAAGTAACTCAAGGCTTGTGGAAAATTACTCTCCGAGAGATAAATCGTGCCAATGTGTGTGTAGCAGTTAGCCTTGCCTTTGAGATACCCAATACTATCACTCACGAGAAATGATCTTTCCAAAAGTTCCAATGCTTGTTGGTTATCCGATTTGATGTATGCTGTGTAGCCTGCCTCTTTAATTTCTCTGGCATAGCCAATCATGTCATTAAGTCTTTTGAACTCAGTGGCTGATTTCAGGTGGTTTTCAACCGAACTGATATAATCCCTCTTTGCAAAAAACATATGGGCTACCTGAGAATAGGATTTCGCAATTAATGTGTCAATGTTGTTGTTTATTGAATGTTCCAGACTGCTTCGGGCAAAGTATAATGCGCTATCATTATTTGGAGGTGTCGATCGAAAATAGGCGTTACTTAATGAAAGGGAAGTTTGTGCCTGAATCCTTGGCTCACTGGAATTTGAAAGTTGATTTCGTAAACTATCAATTACAGATTTTTGGCCATAGGTAACTATGCTATGACCAACCAAAAGCGCGATAAAGGTGATTTTAGACCATGAATTTATTACGGTCATCCGTTTAGAAATTAGTCAAAAAAGATTGACAAGGTTTGCCCGATTTACTGAAAGAATTTAGGGAAACCAATTTTAAGAAGCAATTCAATTACGTTAAGCAAGCAAAAATTAAGAATGAAGCAGGATGCATTGACAAGGGATTTTTTGTTAAATTGTACTAAATGTATCCAACCATGTCATTTGCAAAGCGTCATATTGTCCTAATTCTTTTTTCATTTCTAATTGTAAGTAACTCGTATTCTCAAAGAATGAGAAACGCAAAAGCTTTCAACACCATCTATGCAGAGGCCCTTGGTCCGGCTATTCCATTTAGTCTTAATTACGAAAGAAGTTTTCTGCTCAAAAATTCCAATAGCAACTTCAACCTAAGACTTGGAGCCACTCCAGCAGGAATGATATTTGGGGGTAGTTTTGATATTCCGATGAGGCGAAACTACATTCAGCTTAACACCAATAGATCACTTTATTTGGGACATAATGCGGATTGGATTGACACTGCAAGCAGTACATCATTTGGAGCTGCTTTTGTGATCCGTAATCCTGTCGGGTTTTTCCTCAGTACTTCTTTGTCCTATGTGATGTACCACAAAGCAAGCGCACATGCAGAAACACATTTTGACTCCATAATTTTGCCTGGAATAGGGATCGGTTTTTCATTCAACCGTGAATATGATAGAAAGTGGTGGAGGAGAAGTAGAAGATGGGATGATAAGTAAGAATCTATTCCTTCTGGCTATATTCTTGTTTTTAACTGGTTGTAGTGAACCGTTATATCAAGTTTACAAACAACGTAACTCCGACATTGGAGAATACCCATTTCAGGTAGTTTTTGCGGAGAATGCCAAATCGAGCATTACATTCAACGAACTTGACACACTGGAAAAGGTCTATTATCAGGACATAATTCAATTAAACCAAGGCCATCTTATCTTAGTCCATTTCACAGGGAAGTTTTTAGAATTTGAAGGAGATACCACTGTTGATGTAGGACTGATAAATAATATTCTAATCGAAAACTTACCTAAAAAACTGAGGTGGAACAGGCCCAACATTAGAGACTTGTATTTAGATTATGATATTTCTTATGTTGTATTGGATGGCTGCACTGATGTGTCCTTGGTTGTTCTAAATACAGGTGTAGAAAATAAAATTCGATCGTCGCATAACTGTTGTGTACGCTGGATACCATATTCAGATTACGAAATAGATACATTCTTGATAGAAATAAAGAATGTTTTTGATGAATCAATTGATGAGATCATGACGACTAACAATGAGCTGGCAATTGACTTTAGTAATTACGAAAATGAAAGTAGGTTATATATTCTTAGAGTTTCAGATAAACTGAACATTGAACGGACCTCAAATTATTTCGCAGTGAATATAGAAGATTTGCCATTTGAATCTGGGCAGATAGAGTGTCAGTTTACATCCGCTGTTGCGGCTCTGGAGTATGGGTTTATGGCAGAACATAATCATTGTGTAGACTTCAGTGATGCGGAGCAATTCTATAAAACCGCAGCAAGCCTATCAGAAAAAGAGATTTATAGTTACCTATATCAACGATTTAAAAAACGCCATGGAATACGAGATTAGTAGAATGATAAACTTTGAGATTTCAGGATACACCATTCCCAAACTTGGCAAACCAAAAAACGGTGATCATTTCAGATCAATTCCCAAGCAACTTAACCGCAGTACTCAAATGTAAATCACTCCTCATCCTATGGTCAATCTCCATTTGCCGAACAGACTTGAGGTTCTCTGGTGTTTGATCAATGAAATAATCTGGAAATACACCTTTTGATTGCCAGGATTTACCTGAAGGGCTGTACATGGCGTTTGAAATAATTTTGAGTCGGTAGTTATTTGAAAGAGTAAAAGTAGTTTCAATCACTCCTTTGCCATAAGTCTTCTTACCTACCGTTATCGCTCTTTTATGCTCTTGTAGGGCTCTGGCAATAATTTCCGCGGATGAGGCGGTATTCTCATTAATAAGAACAGCTATTTTGAAATTCAAAAACCCTTCAACATCCGGAACATAATTAATTACCCCACCAGATCTTGCCTGGGTTCTCAACGCAATTTCGTTTGTTCGTAAAAATAGCTTTGCAATATTCACACCTTCATTCAACACTCCACCACCATTATTTCTTAAGTCAATAATAATGGATGTTCGTCCTTCTTGAATAAGTCCTTGCAAAACACCTTTCAGTTCATCAGATACTCCAAGACTAATTTTTTTGATTTCGATGAGTGCTTTATTGTCTGCAATATCGGTCACAATCAGGTTTTTGTTTTTCAATTTCTTCCTAACAAGTTCCACATCAAAAACCTCAATGTCTCTCACCACTTTCAATTTAACTTTCACACCTTCTTCACCATTCAACATACCATTGACCTCACTGCTCGAAAGCCCTTTTAAACTTTTATCATTGATTCTAACCACCCTATCGTTTATTTGCAAGTGTTTGATTGCATCTGATCCTTCCGTAATTCCAGTAACCTTTAAACTTCCTTCCGTTGAATTAAATGTACTTTGAAAACCCAGAGAGACACTTACTCCTTTCAATGAATTCAGAATTTTTTCATATTCCTCGTCAGTCCAGAGTTTGGCAAGAGAAGGAGTTTCGGGAGGGGAAATATGTTTGAGCATTCCGTTAATTGCAGCTCTGTACAAATCGTCTTCAGTGATCCCATCGTAATAGTAATTTTGAAGAATTGTTGATTTGACTTCTTCAAATACTTCTTTGGAACCTTCGCTATTTTCAATATTGACATTGAATAGTGGTTTTTGTTGAGCCCAAAGGTTGGAGGATGCAGAAAAAAGAATAATGAATACTGCTAGCAATCTCATATGTCTTGTTTTGAGTGTGTACATCAATGATAATAGAATTTGAGCTGTCAACCAATCACAGACCAGCTCTGTAAGCATTAGGCGTTTGACCTGTCCACCTTTTGAAGGACCTGATGAAAGTGCTTCCATCCGCATAGTTCAGCAAATTAGCCACTTCATTAACACTTACATCCCTGCTTCCCATATAACTAATTGCAAAATCCCTTCTCAATCCCTCGAGAATATCTTTAAAAGTATGGCCTTCAGCACTCAACTTCCTCTGCATGGTTCTTACTCCAAGGTTCAAATTCGCGGCTACCTCATCAATGGTTGGAAATTGTGGGTTCACCAGATTGATCATACTTTTTTTTACTAAATCGTGAAACGATTCTTCTTGTCGCATTTCATTGAGTTTCTGATTTGCATGCTCTACTAAAACTCTGAGAAGTCGATAATTACTACTGATTACAGGGGCTTCTACATCCAGCTTTTCAAAATATATTGCAGTTTCTTCGGTACCAAACTTAAGATCGCACTGAAAAATTCTATCATGCTCACTTGTATCGTCCGGTTTAGGATAAGCGAATTCAATTCTTATTGGTGAACTTTTTCTAAAATTCAGGTTTTGAAATTCTCTTATGGTAAATGCAATTACCCCATTTGCTGTTTGTTTCACTACTTCTGGGGATTGGGAATACCAAAGTGGTAAGGGAGTGAGTGTTAATTTGTAATGGTCTTTTTCTTCTACTAACTGCTTGGGCATTGCTCTGCACCCAAGACTAATGTATTCACAGGAAAATTGCAGGGCTTCCTTAATGGTTGGAGCCGACTGAGTAATCTGACCAACCAATCCTGCTCCCGACAAACTCATCTGCTCTCCTGCGTGTAACCCGAGGTTTTGATCGCCAGTCAATTCCATTGCTTTTTCAATCACGGCATTGTAGCAAAGAGAATCTACCATGAAATCTTCCATTAATAAATCTTCCACGGGATGACCACTCTCATTGATCAGCTCTTGAATGTTTGCCCCTTGCATACTTGCAAACTGCATCATCGAATAAAGAAACCTTGCACTGAATTGCATACCACAAATTAAAAAATTTACATGTGACGTCAAATGCCTATTTCTTGTCGTCCTATGCAAATCCCCAGGGATCGATTTTGCCGTCTTTTGTCATATAAGATTTAAACAAAACACACAATGAAAACTTTAAAACTCACAATCATGGCAGCAATTATTTCAGCAACAGCAGTTCAGGCTCAAGACAAAAAGACAATATCAGTAGAATCAGTAATCAACTCACCAGCATCAGAAGTTTGGGAAGCAATTTCTAACAACGAAGAGTGGTCACAATGGAATCCATTTATTATCAAAAGCTCTGGAAACCTTGAGTTAAATGGAAAATTGGTCAACACATTAGTAATGGATGAAAAGGAATACACCTTCAAACCAAAAGTGATAGAATACACTGAGGGAAAATCATTTACATGGAGAGGAAAATTAATCATGTCAGGAATCTTTGATGGGACACATGGATTTGAAGTGATTAAAATCGATGAAGAAACTTCCAAACTGGTACAATTCGAAAAGTTCTCTGGGATCTTAAGTAGCTGGTTTATGAAAAACCATAAGGAATCGACATTGCAAAATTTTACTAATATGAATAATGCTCTTAAGCACCATGTTGAAAATAAAATGACAATCGCCAACAACTAGACCAATGCAGAGAAAGGTGAATTCAAGGTTTCTTGGTAGCTTTAGGAAGCTATTATGAAACCTTTTTTAATTCTTCAATTACGACCAGTAGATGCGGCCTGCCAAAATGAATTGGAGGCCATTCTGCGTTTTGGCCAACTTCAGGAATCCGAAATTGTGAGGATTAGAATGGAGGAAGCTGGAATTCCCAATCTCAATTTAGAAGACTACTCAGGAGTGATCGTAGGAGGAGGTGCAAGCAATGTAAGCGATCCTGTAGACAAGAAAACAGCCTATCAACTACGATTTGAAAATGATCTGGATAGACTACTCACACAAATAGTCGAAGAAGACTTCCCTTATCTGGGATGTTGCTATGGCCTTGGAATATTAGGAAGACATCTTGGAGGTCAAGTCAGTAAAGATTTTTATTCAGAGCCTGCTGGTGGCTCAACTATTTTATTAACTCCAGAAGGTGAAAGAGATGAATTAATGGAAGGTCTGCCCACAGAGTTTCGTGCATTGGTTGGGCATAAAGAAGCTTGTCAGTTTGTGCCGGCTGGAGCTACTCTATTGGCGGAATCTGAGGACTGTTTGGTTCAGATGATCCGATATAAATCGAATATTTACGCCACTCAGTTCCACCCAGAAATGGATCAGGACGGATTGATTTTCAGGATTCATGTGTACAATAATCATGGATACTACGAACCTGATGAAATGGAACAGCTAATTGACAGAGTAAGTCGGGAGGAAATCATTCACCCTCAAATGATCCTTAAGAACTTTGTTTCAAAATATAAACAGCCATAAAACATGAATGACGATCACTACAGGAAGTTGGAAAGGATGTACCTGTCTGCAAACATCAACACTCAATTTTACGATACCACAGCAGTAAATATTTGGGATAAAGGAGCTGAGATTAGTATTGAGGTTGAAGAAAAGTATTTTCATGCTTTGGGGGCCATTCATGGTTCCGTTTATTTTAAGCTGCTTGATGACTCAGCGTTTTTTGCTGTCAACTCTATTGTCACAGATGTTTTTGTGTTAACAACTTCTTTTAATATTCATATGACACGCCCAGTGAGTTCCGGGAAGATTACCGCCACTGGAGCTGTGAAATTTCAATCCAAGGGACTTTGGGTTGCAGAATCAAGGCTTGTGAATGAAGCTGGAAAGGAAATAGGTTTTGGTACTGGGAATTTTGCAAGGAGTAGAGTGGAGTTGAGTGAGCAGATCGGGTATAAGTAACTACTCCAATTCATACAACATTTCCTGAACCGACAACTGAAATTCAGCAAAAGCATTTCTCACATCGCGAACCTCCTCAACCAACGCTTCTCTCTTTTGTTGATCTTTGTACATTGCATAAAACCAACTTGGCATTAAAATAAACTGCCATAAGCTAATCTCTGATTTTTCATAGTCGATATCAGGAATCAAATCGGCTTCCTGAGATAGTTTTGAAGATTCCATTTTCAATTTGACGAATTCCTTCAGTTCTACTGCAAATCTTGAGAATGTTTCAAGCGCCTCAGAGGAATTATTGCCTTTAATTATACGCTCGGCCTGAGCTTGTAAATCTGTAAGTTGGCGATTGAGTAAAGACAGTCTTTTTTGTTGATCCATGGTCTGAAGATAAAACACAAATAAATGAGATTACAGGAAATAACTATTTATTGACCCAAAAGTGTGATCACAAGTTTTCTATTACCTCCATAATTTCGATGCTCACATAAATAGATGCCTTGCCAGGTTCCTAAGTTTAATCTTCCATTAGTGACTGGAATCTGAACACTACTTCCCAACATTGAAGACTTAATATGAGCCGGCATGTCGTCTGGCCCTTCATAGGTATGCACAAACTTTGGAAAATCCTCTGGTACAGCATCATTGAAGTAAGATTCAAAATCCTGCCTTACTGTAGGATCCGCATTTTCATTTATTGTTAGCGACGCAGATGTATGTTTAATAAATACCTGAAGAATGCCAGTTTTTACATCACGGATTTCCGGTACTTGAGATTCTACTTCCTCAGTGATCAAATGAAAGCCTCTTCTGTAAGCAGGTAACGTGATTTCTTTCTGTGCAGTAATCATTGGTCTACCCTTTCATAAGCACCAATATCTGGTGTCTCATCTCTTTGGACATCAAGCAGGTCATTTATTATCCCAACATCTAATCCAATATCCCTGGCAAAAGCCAATGAGTCCAATTGATAATTTCTATTATTCGTATTTACAAAGCCAGGGAAGTTGCGAGATACGCTTATAAAATTGTCAGGTTCCCAGGAAGTATCTTCGCTTCGGATAATGTTATTTCTGATATCAAATTCATTTTGAAAATTTCCTAATGGTTCCAAAATGACCAACTCCTCCTCCAGATCTCCCCAAATAATGTTGTTGACCATGACCACATTTATATCATTGGCGACTGCCTGTGTTTCAGAAACAGGGATCCAGTTTGCTAATTGAACTGAGGGAGCATCACGAATGAAGCTGTTTGGTGTGTTAACAAAGGTGTTGTGATAATATGTATAATTACCTCCTCCAAAATTAGCAACCATATAGATGCCGCAATTATAGATAAGGTTATTTATCACCTCCATATTCACATCAGTGCCGAAAATACCAGCAAAAGACATGTTTTCAAAAACTGAATTAGTCACGGATATATCTATTTCGCTTGTATTATCTGGATTACCAGCACTCAGACCAATAACAGAATTACTTATCACAGCATGACTTACCTGATTGCCCGTACTGCCATCTTGAAAATAAATACCAAGCCATTGACCTGGAGTATTTTCAAATTTGCTGTCTAACCTTGAGTTTCTAAGGATTACCGGATTAGCAGTATCTCCTTGTATAAGCAGTGTTCCAGAAACAGCCAAAAATGCATCGTTATCAAATAACATTCTGGTACCAGGCTCCATGGTAAGTGTACAATTCTCAGGAATAACAGCGAAACCATAAACTACATATGGCCTTTCGGCAGTTAGCGTCACATCACAATCAAACTCTGCCTGGCTGATAAAAATTGCATCCTGACCATATGAAACCAATTTCACATCGTACTGGTTTTGATTGCTCTGAACAACTAATGAATCTTTGACTAAATACGGATTATCCTGATCCTGAGGGTCAATTAACACCGTGACCAAAATGGTTAGTGAGTCATTCCCAAAAATGACTTCATTATCAAAGGATTTACCTTCAAGGCCGTTTACCGTAATTGTATAAGGGGAATTTTCTAACTGGCCGACATTCAAATCCAACTCAAGGGCATTTTCGTTGGGGTTGTAAATACGCAACCTCTTTGTTATACTTCCTACAGTCGACAGCAAAGTGTCAAATATGACCGTATCGGATGAAAACAGCAAGGTTGCGTTCCTGTCCCGGGAGATCTTTTCTTCTACAGGATCACAAGCTAGCATTAGCCCAAATCCTATGAAGAACATTATGAATATCGTGTTTTTCAATTTACTAAATTAATAATAGAAACGCGAGCAGGCGAGATTTATTCCTCTCCACCGTCTTTCAATCGCTCTGCATTTTCTGCTATTCTCAGCTGCTCCACAAAATCAGCTATTTCACCATCCATTACTGTTGGTAAATTATGAACAGAATAACCAATTCTATGATCAGTTACTCTTCCTTGTGGATAATTATATGTTCTTATTTTGTCAGATCTGTCACCACTACCTACCATTGACTTCCTTTGAGAGGAAATCTCCTCATTATGTTTCTTCAGCTCCATTTCATATAACCTGGATCTAAGAACAGTCAAAGCCTTGTCATAGTTTGCATGCTGTGACCTACCATCCTGGCACTCAACTACTAATCCTGAAGGAGCGTGAGTTAATCGTACCGCAGATTCCGTTTTGTTAATGTGCTGACCACCAGCTCCAGATGCACGGAATGTGTCTTTTCTGATATCTCCCATATTTAATTCCACATCAACTTCTTCTGCTTCTGGTAGTACAGCAACAGTTGCGGCAGATGTATGAACTCTTCCTTGAGATTCTGTAGCTGGTACTCTCTGAACCCTGTGAACACCAGATTCAAATTTTAGCTTACCATACACGTCCTCTCCGGAAATTGAAGCAACAATCTCTTTATATCCTCCTGAAGAAGCATCAGTAGCATTTACGATTGATAAACTCCAGCCTTGCTTTTCAGAAAACAGCTTGTACATTCTGAATAAGTCTCCAGCAAAAATACCTGCCTCATCTCCTCCAGTACCGGCTCTTACTTCTAGAATCACATCTTTACCATCATTCGGATCTTTAGGAATCAACATAATTTTAAGTTCCTCCTCAAGTTCCACTGATCGCGGTTCCATTTCCTCAAGCTCCATTTTGGCCATATCCCTGAATTCAGGATCCTTCTCAGTTTCCAGGATTTCTTTAGAGCCTTTGATATTCTCCAAAACCTTAGAATACTCATCGTATTTGGTCACTATCTTCTCCAAATCCTTGTATTCCTTGTTCAGCTTTGAGTATTGTTTCATATCAGACATGGCGTCTGGTTGAACAATCAATTGGCCTACCTCTTCAAACCGATGCTTTATGGCTTCCAGTTTATCTATCATACCGCTGTAATTTAAGTATGCAAAATTAATAAATGGTTGATCATTTTAAAGCGTATTGCCCAATATGACTAAAGAGTATCAATTATCGCCCGTTTTGAGCTAAATTTGACCTTATGATTTACAGAATTCTGATTTTGTTGTTAATAGTTTCCTTCAGTTGCGACAGCAACAGACAAATTGATAGGGAAGCAGTGAAAAAGGAAATGAAAACCAGGGAAGTTAAAAGACTGACTGAAGCTGAAATAATGGAAAAAGCTACGGTGGTTGGAGACATGGCATGGAAAGCTGTTCAAGTTGGTGATTCTACTCTGATGGAATTCGTAAGTAAGTTTGATATTGATGTGGATACTATGAAATGGGGGGATAACCCATTCACTGATCAGGATAAGGACATCCTTGAAGCCTATCAATATGCCATTGAAAATAAATTGCCAATAGAACCTGGAATTAATGGTTCTGATGGCAAAATTTATTATTTTTATGCACCATACATAGAAAATGAAGAAGTGAAAGGAGTGATTACAATAAAACTTCTCAAAAAGGATATCGTGCTATCTATTGATTAATCAGTTCCTGATATCTAAAACAATCTACCGTGTGATCATTTACTAAGCCAGCTGCTTGCATGTGGGCATAGACAGTAGTGCTACCAAGAAACTTAAAACCTCTCTTTTTCAGGTCTTTGCTTAGTGCGTCGGATTCTTTTGTAGTGGCAGGACAATCAGTATGTACTTTCCAATGTCCAACAATGGTTTCACCATTCACAAAATCCCAAATGTATTTATCGAAACTACCAAACTGCTCCTGAATCTCAATGAAACGTTGGGCATTGTTTACAGCGGCTACAATTTTCAGTTTATTCCTGATTATAGAGGCATCATTCATTAAAAGCTCAACCTTCTTTTCATCGTAAGAAGCAACTTTCTGAATATTGAAATTCTCAAAAGCTTTGCGATAACCTTCCCTCTTTCTTAAAATGGTAGCCCAGCTCAATCCTGCTTGGGCACTCTCTAGTGTTAAAAACTCAAAATGGGTCTGATCATCATGGACTGGAACTCCCCATTCTGTATCATGGTAGTGTATATATTCATCAAAGGTATTTTCAACCCATCCGCATCGTTTCATATTCTTTGAGAGTTAGTCTATCAGAAAGTGAAAGATACTTTTAATTGATAAAAATCGTTAGATTCACCTCACGTTTAATTTTTCAAAATTCTATGGTACCCAAAAAGGTATTGAAAATTGTTGGCTTACTACTTTTCTTTCAATGTTTAGGCCTTCAAACAATATTAGGCCAGAACATACATGCAGAGCTCTTTATTAGAGATCACAATATCTCAAGAGAGATTCCTAAAAACCTACAATCAACCAGGAGTGCAGTAATAGTAATTGCTGGTTATCAAACTGACTGGAAAAAGATTTCGGAGGAAGTGCATGGCAACTTCAAAAAGATGTCAATAGATGTGATCGGATATTTTAATGTGCAGGATATATTTTCCGGAACAGATCCGACTCAAGGGTTTATCAAGCAACTATCAAATCGGGTCGTTAAGAATATAATCTTTGTAATTTCTCCAGATACTAATAATGGTCAGGCCGAAATTATAATTACTCCTTTTGAAGGAAATTTTAATACTTCGTCGGATAGATCCCGTGCTGCCTGGGGATCAGTTGGATTGCAATTTGATGACGTATTCCGCTTGTTGGGAAATGATGTCATCAATGCAGAAATGGATTTAGCGAATTTCCTAATTCCAGATAAACCAATGTTTTTTGAGGATGCTCCAATTATTAAGGGAACCAAATACGATGTACACAGCCGGGATCTGAGAGCTGTAAAAATTGGCATTCCAAAATTTAAAAACCTTGATTCACAAACGCCCCTGGCTATCGCTTTTAACAAGACCGTCAATTCAAAGAACCAAATGCTCGAAGAGTTGATGGCAAGTTACCCATATGAATTTGGGTATGTTAATTCAATAGATGAAAAAGACCTCTATAAAGAAGGGTACCAATATGTATTGTTAAATATCCATACTTCAGGCCTTAACATTAAAAGAATGCTTAACATTCAAATCAATCCCGGAGAGACTGAATATGTGAGCATTAATGCCAAAACCAAAGAAGATATGAGTCTTGAAAGGATTCCTTTTGACAAAATGGTATACAAGTACTATGTGAAACATCTACTGACCGGAGATATCTATGTTGGTGACAAATGGGATAGTGGTATAACATGGGAAAAGGCACTTGAAAATTATTTAAACAACCTGACCTTGTTCACTGCCAGATAATGTTTAATCAGGAAAAATATCTCAAACTCTTGGGACTGGAGGCAGAGCAGGTCTCACTAAAATTCCTGAAAAAGTTACACCTTCACCATCTGTATAAATTTCCTTTCGAAAACCTTGATATACATCTCAAAAGACCAATAGTTCTTGATGTTGAAAAAATAGCAAGCAAAATGTTGGACCAGGAAAGAGGTGGGTTTTGTTATGAATTGAATGGGTTGTTTTTTGAGCTCCTGAAGTCATTAAACTTTGATTGCTTTATAATTTCTGCAGAAGTTTGGTTTAACGAAAAATGGGGTCCTCCTTACGACCATATGGCCATTGTGGTCAAATTTGAGGATAAGAGTTATCTATGTGATGTCGGGTTTGGTGATAGTTTCACTTACCCTAAAGAAATAAAATTTAACGAGTGGCAAATAGATGGTAATTCTTTTTTCAGAATCATAGCTGAGGAAGAGGTTTTATTTCTTGAAAAAAGCCCCGATATGCAAAAAAGTGAGGCGCAATACAGATTTACTTTACAGCCTCGTCAGTATATCGAGTTTATTGGTATGTGTGATTATCAACAAACCGATCCCACTTCGCACTTCACGCAAAAAAAGGTAATCTCTAAGCTTACAAAAACTGGAAGAATAACGCTGAATGATGACAAGCTTACCATCACAGAACTAAATCAAAAAAACGTTCAACCGATTCACAGCAAACACGAATTTGATATTCTGCTAAAAGAGCACTTTGGTTATGATTTTAGTGAATCCTGAATCACTTAATTGTAGATAATGCAATTGGCCATGCATCTTTATAGAATTTTAGAAGTGTGGCCTGCTGTTCATCTGGAGATTTACCTATGAGTTCAGAGGATCTCAATACCGCACCTATCCAATTTTCCACATGCCAAACTCCCACTTCCAAATCTAATAATTCCTCCTCATCTGGATAGGGCCAGGGGTTGAGATAAAAATAAGGCTCACCAAATTCGTCATCTCCTGGTGACATGCCCACATTAATACTTGCTGATGTTTCTGGGGTACCAGTATCTTTAATTACGGCCAAACTAGCAATATCAAAATGATGCGGCCATGTTCTAATTGCAGACAACTGTGAAATTTCACTTCTAAGTTGATTCAATACTAATGTCGTATTGTGGTAATACTTACCTAATTCCTTGAGGTATTCAAGTTCAATATTGAATGCCTTCTTCTTTGCCTGTGGATATTCTGGAATTTCGTATGGAAGATTTAGATTAATATCAGGAGACTTAAACCCAAGAACACTTAGCTGATCTTCCAACCAAACCATAATTTTCCCCTGCTTTTGATCATTCAATTCAGTTGATGCTACTGACTTCAACGCCCTGTTGACCAGATGCACAGAAAAATCAGAAAAGTCCAGCGAAGATCTAAAAATTACTTTTCCCTGAATCCATTGACCGGCAAGACGTTGCAGCTCAGGAATCCATTCAAGAGTTGCAAAATCATCTCCATCAGATGAGTCAGATAAACATCTACCAACGGCTGCAACATTTTGTATGGCCTGATGAGCTTGTTTTCTTGTTTCCGCGAGTTGCTCATACTCTATGGCTTCAAAGGCCTGCCATGTGTTCATGAATAGTGTCCGTAAATTGCCTTAAGATTTATTCCTGATATTTCATCACAGCCTTTTTCAAAGAATCCTTATCAGCTGTAATAGATGGGTCACTGTAAATTCTTGAAGACAATGCTCCAATTACTTTCTTTTTAAAGCCTAACTTTTCTGCTACCTCTTCGCAGTACTTGATCTCACTTAAATAAACCTGACTGTCTATTTTCATGAGTTGTACAACATTATAAAGGTGTTCAAATTTTTCATCATCAGACATTGATGAGATTGGAGCCATAGGAATAGGAGACTCTACAAGGGTATCTATTTCTTCGTTAGTAAGACCATTTGCCTTACCAACCATGTAGATTAGTTGCTTTTCGTCATCAGCAAAATCATCATCTGCTTTTGCCAGACCTATCAACATACTTAGGTGAGATTGAATACTCATATTTCTTGATTTAATTTCTTATTAACTTCTAAACTTGCTGGCCATTTCCATTAAGACAGACCTATCAGAAGTTATAGCCGGGTCCGCATATATTTTAGAAGATATTTCTTTTACTACTCCTTTCTGATATCCGAGTTTCTCTGCCATTTTCTCACAGTATCTTATCTCCGAAAGGTAAACCTCGCTATCAATCTTCATTAATTGAACAACATTATATAGATATTCAAATCGTTGTTCGTCCGTCAACACCTGAAATTCTACCTTAACAGGGTTCTTGTGTAAGTGGTCGTCAATCATTTGATCGATTTCTGCCTCTTTAATTTTATTGGCTTTACCGATCATATATATCATGCTTGATTCTGATTCTGCCATATTGTTATCGGCAAGTGCAAGTTGAATAAGCATATTAAGATGTGCAGTAATACTATCCATACTAGTTTATAGTTGTTTGACTTGGTATATAAAGATATGTAATTATTGATTCTATTGAAATATTTTCATAAAATGTAACAATTCGTAGCAGGATTAATAAATAAAACTACCAGCATTTACATCGAATGTAGAACCTGTTGTATGATCAGCCATACCACTTGCTAAAAATGTGACCAGTGGTGCTATATCTTTCGGTTCTGTTAAACGCTCCAATGCAAGATCCTTTGTAGCATGTTCTTCCCCATACTGAGTAATAATGCTTTTTGCCATGTCTGTTCTTACAAACCCAGGAGCAATGTTAAATGCTTTAATACCAGACTTTCCATAAGCTCTCGCTATGGTTTTAGTAAGAGACGCCATCCCTGCTTTCGATGCTGCATATGCCATATAATCTGCCGTATCCCCTCTGTGTGCTGCCCTGCTAGTGACATTGATTATTCTGCCCGCACTCTTCCGTTTTAAAAAATGTTCTACCGCCTTTTTAGCTAAAACTCCAGAAGATGTAAGGTTCACCCTCATTGTTGTATTCCAAACCTTTAGCCATTCATCATCCTTAGTATTCACATCAGCACTCATCGCAACACCTGCATTGTTAACTAATGTCTCCAGACTTCCATATTGACTAATGACTCGGTCAAATAATTTCATGGCCTCCTCAGGTTTTGTCAAATCGGCTTGAAACGCTTGAGATTCATTTCCCAAAACGTGGGCAAGATTCTCCGCTTCTCTTACGTGCTTATTGTAATGAACAGCTACCGTTGCTCCAGCCTCAGCAAGTTTTGTCGCAATTGACTTACCAATTCCCTTACTTGCTCCGGTTACCAGAATATTTAGACCTGAAAGATTTATATACATCGATTCTATAAAAATTAGGTTGCACAAAATACCAAATTAATCGCTTAGTGCAACAGTGAGTGGTAATTATTGTGGCTTTTTAATTTAGAATTCTTAAAATATATCTTTTTCTAAATCGTCTGAAACGAAAGGAAACTTAACTCCGCTTTAATACGTTCCAGAATACACTACTTAAAACACGGAATCACAATGCCAAATACTAATCCATTATCAGACTTCCCGTTTACGAGCAAACTCAGTTTGAAGGGGCTTGTGGATTATTGGGAGCAAAAAATAGATGATGAAAATCCTTTCATCGCGGAATCAGCGAAACAAATTCAACAGGTAGTTAAACAAAACCCTGGAATAATGGCTGATTCACTTTCACATGAAGACATCAAAAAGCATAAGCACCTGGTTGACCTCTTAATGACCCAGGTTATTCCTCCCACTTTAAGTGAAGGAATCATGGCTGCTGCTTTTCCTCCATTCAGCTTCGATCAGTTTTATTCTACTCAGCAATTTGATGAATTATTGAAGCTTCATGGGTCTATTGTAGGTATCGCCAACAATGTCCCTGTTGAAGAAATATTGCTTCATAAGACTGTAGCATCTTACATGCAAATATTGGAGACTTTCTACGGAATTACCGTTCCGCTGGAAAAACCAATTGTGCTGCAGGCAGAACACCCTGTTACTGGACTGATCAAATATTATAAAGTTGATATCAATCCAAAGTTCTGCGAGGTTGTGAATGTTGGAGAACTTCCAAAACTGACAGATCAGGAAATTAAGCAATTAATAGATAATCTTTATGACATAGATGTATGGAAAGCTAAACTACCACCTGAGTTATTTGAATTCAGGGGGTTTTCAGTTTACGGTTTCCTGGATATTTCTACTGAAGAAATTTTATCTTCCATTAAGGAGTCTCTCTTAGAAAGAGACACCATTACAAATGTTGAAAGTTATCAAAAACTTCAAACCAAGTTTAAATCGTTGCTGCAATTAAGTGATTTAAAAATTGGCCTTTCTGGATATCAGAAAAGCAGAAATACATTTATTGGTTTTGGTGAACATTTTCAGGAGAGCATCAAGTTTGAGCAAAACGAAAACGATGAAATGTGTACTATGCAGCAAGAACACATCATCAATAAGTTCACGGCCTCTCCAATCCCAGTAATCATTGAGGATATGGCCAAGTCTGAGGAGATGATGGGAATGGAAGCTCATTTCCTTGAACAAGGGATTAAAAACCTTATCATAGCTCCTCTTTATCATGATGGAGAATTTATTGGGCTATTCCATATTGGAAGTCCGAATATTGGAGACTTAAGTTCAATCACACTTACCAAAATATCAGAAGTACTGACTTTGTTGTCAGTTGCTTTGAAAAGGGGTAGTGATGAAATTGAAAATAGAGTGCAGTCTGTTATTAAAGAGCAGTACACAAGTATTCATCCTTCGGTGGAATGGAAGTTTGTAAATGCGGCTTATAACATTTTGGCTCAGGAGGAAAATGAAGCTGGGAGTGGTACAGCTGAAGAAATTGTTTTCAAGAATGTTTTTCCTCTTTACGCCGCTTCAGATATTAGAAATTCTTCTGTTGAAAGAAATAAAGCAATAAGAAAAGACTTGAAGCAGCAGCTTGCTAAAGCTAAAACAGCAATAAAGCAGGTTTATAAAGAAAAACAGCTTCCTATCCTGGAGGAATTAGAATACAGAATTGGTAAAATGTCTTCTAAGATCAATAAGGCATTAATGTCTGGAGATGAAATGACAATCATTACCTTCCTTCAGCATGATGTAGAGCCTATTCTTAGAATGATTTCCAAAGAAGACAGAAATCTCAAGAAATTCGTAGATGAATATTGGGAGGCTCTGGACCCAGATCTTGGTTTAGTATATGAGGCTCGTAGAGAATTTGAACAAAGTCTTACTCAAATCAACGATACAATCAGTTCATTCCTTGACGATCAGCAAAAATCTGCTCAGGAAATGTTTCCTCATTTCTTTGAGAAGTATAAGACTGATGGTGTTGAATACAATATTTACATTGGCGAATCGCTTTCAAATAAGAAAGGTTTCGATCCGGTTTATATCAGAAACTTAAAACTATGGCAATTGATCACAACAGCGGAAGCTGCAAAAATTGCCATGGATTTAAAACCTGAGCTAGCGCTTCCTCTTGATACTACGCATTTAGTACTTGTTCATAGCTCACCTTTGTCGGTTAAGTTCAGAATGGATGAAAAGCAGTTTGACGTAGATGGTGCCTACAATATGCGATATGAAATTGTGAAGAAGAGAATCGACAAGGCATTGATCAAAGGAACAACTGAAAGACTTACTCAGCCTGGTAAAATTGCCATTGTTTATAGTCAGGAAGAGGATGCAAATGAATATAAGGGTTACATAGACTATATGCATTCAAAAGGTTACGTAAAGGATGATCTGGAGGAGTTGATGATTGAAGAGCTTCAGGGAGTAAGTGGATTGAAAGCGCTTAGAGTTACGGTTGATAACTCACAAAACCCAGTGATTAGTGAGTTGGAGAAGATGGAGCTAATTGAGACAAAAGCAAAGTAATTTTTTCTAATTGATAAAAAAGCCGCTCATCCTTCACAGGAGAGCGGCTTTTTATTTTACATAAACTTTATTTCTATTCGTATCTTAAAGCCTCAACCGGATTTCTCATTGCTGTGCTTAGAATTCTGGCACTGGAAACCGCAAGCGAAACAATTAGTATCATCAATACTGGAAGAATAATTGTCATTGCATCAATTGGCTGATAGTATGTGAAAATTGAAGCAATTAATCCGTCAATTACAAAGTACGCACCAGCTGTGCCAAGGGCACCTGCTATGATTAAGATAATTATGAAACTCTTGTTTAGTAAACCAAGAATTGTTGTCACTGTGGCTCCAAGCACCTTTCTAATTCCAATCTCTTTAATTCTCTTCATCACGTTCAATGAAACCATGGTGAATAGACCGATTGTCGAAAGAATTACTGCAAGAATTCCAAGAAATGAGAATATGATAACGATGTTCTTGTTTACAGTAAGTGACTCTTTTAGGAGTTCATCCTGATAATCTCCAAAGAATGGCTTATTTGGAGCTATAGCTCTCATTTCGCTTTCCATGAAATCAAGAACTGCTTCTGTATCTGCTAAATTTGTTTTGGCTACAACAAATCTTGTTCTATCTCCTTTGGAAGCACGCATTCCCATAGGCTGAATCTTGCCCCAGAAGCCATTGTAGTAGAAATTTTCCACAACACCTACTACTGTAAGTTTGACAGTATCATTTAATGATAACCTTTGGCCAATTGGGTTCTCCCACCCAAATTCCTTTACCATTTGTTCATTAACAATCAAGCCATTTGCTCTGTCGTACTCACGGTTGTTTTCATCAAATAATCTACCCTCTACAAGCTTTACATCCATTGTTTCGAAATAATTCACTCCGAAATCCATCATATCAGCCTCCAACTCTTTTTCCTGTTGGCCAAGAGTTCTGCTATACGTCCATCTTCCAATATGTTCTTCAGACAATCCTACAGAGAGTACTTTTGGGTTTTTTTCCAAAGCAACTTTCAACGCATCTGCTTCATATTGCTCCTGAACCTGAGTATAGACAATAGTCTCCTTATCAAATCCCATATCCATTGAGTTCTGATAAAAAGCATTCCTTGCAAAAGCTACACTTGCAAACAGCGCAATTACCGTCAGTGAATACTGAAATGTCAATAGAACATATGATAGAGTTTTGTTATTACCAATTTTTTGATTTCCTCTCAATATGCTGACCGGCTCATAGGAACTGATATACAATGATGGATATGCTCCGGCTAGAATAGCTGTGAAAGCAAGAAGACCAAATAGGAATCCAATTAGACCAATGTCTTTTAATAGATTAAACTCCAATGTCATACCTTCCCACATTGCGCCATATGCTGGCACTAAATAGAGTGCAATGGCCAAACTTAGTAGCAATGCCAGTATACATAGTACCAGGTTTTCCGACATGAACTGGAAAATCAATTGCTTTCTATTGCTACCCATCACTTTTCTGATTCCAATTTCTTTTAGTCTTTTAGACGATATCGCAATTGAAGTATTAGTGAAATTGAAGCATGCAATCAATAACATCAAAAAGGCCATAATAGGAGGTGCCATGATCGCAGCAGGGTGAGGAGCAGACATCATCCAGTTTGATCTGATATCTCTGGCAATAAATCCTAATTCTGTAAGAGGTATGAGTGTAAATTCATGGATTAACCAGTCTTGTCTTGCTTCATTTTGTACAGGAACATACTTCTGAAGTTGACTCTTTATAGTTGCCAGGTCCTGTGGGTTTTCTACATAAATGAAAGTTCCAGCTATAAATCTTTTCCAATCAAGGTTTTCAGTTTCATAGAAAGTCAGGAAGTTCTCATAGCTGAGTAAGCCATCAAACTGCATAGATGTATTCTCTGGAATTGGTTCCAATACACCGGTAACTATGAAGCTTTTTTCTTCTTTGTCACCTTCCCTTAACTTAATGGTCTTACCCATTGGGTTTTCATCTCCAAAATAGATCTTGGCAGTTTCTTCACTAAGAATTACATTTCCTTTCTTTTGAAGAGACTCCTTTGTTCCATACTTCAATGGATAAGTAAACATGTCCAGGTAATCTGGATCTACAAACCCAAATCCCTTGTTGAGTACATTATCTCCCTTCTGCATGATAAGTCCTCCACGATTATATCTGGAGATCTTTTGAATTCCGGAAGCTTCATTTTGTAAGGAAACAGCAAGTGGTTGCGGAGTTATTCCATAGGGAATCATATTTCCCTGGACTTCTTTGTTGACATGGATCTTATAAATCTTATCAATGTTTTCGTGGTTTCTGTCGAAGCTAGAACCAAAGTCATAATTGATGTAAGCTACGATACAGCAGGCGAGTGACAATCCCATCCCGACTATATTAATCAGGACATAGGTTTTGTTCTTTAGGAGGTTCCTAAAGGTTAGTTTAATGAAGTTTTTGAGCATTACCTTTTGAGTTTTTGATACTTATATAGACTGATAATCAGGACAAAGGTTGCAGGAACACAAAAAGTTATGGATAAAGTGTATAAATTAGCAGAACTATCTCTACCAGCGTAGGTGAATAAGAACTAGAGAAGTTATAAGTGTTTATGGGTATTATTATTCCACTTGTCCTTATTACAATCTGCTGTATTGTAATCTGGCGAGCAGGAGACGGTTTCATGACTGCCTCCGAGTATGTAGGACGAAATTTGTCCGATGGTGTTAGAGGAGCAACGATTAATGCGATTGCTAGCTCAATGCCAGAAGTATTCACTTCATTTTTTTTCCTTTTCGTTTTAATGGATGCCGAAGGATTTTCCGGAGGTATTGGTACAACCGCTGGTAGCGCCATTTTTAATGGTATGGTTATTCCCGCTGTTTCAGTACTTGCCGTTATTGGAATTGGAATGGCCAAAAGGATAGAAGTATCGAAAAAAGTACTGCTAAGAGATGGAATCGCTCTAATTCTGGCAGAACTTGTTTTCCTTATCCTTATTAGTGGAGCTTCATTAGAATGGTATCACGGATTACTCCTGATGGGAGTTTATTTTATTTATCTCGCTTACATGCTTCTTACAATGCAAAAGAAAGAGTTGGATCAATTCCTTTCTGAGCATGAAGATCACGAGGATGAATTTGAAGACGATGACCGAAAGAAAGTTACTATCTGGATGGCAATTGCTACTCTAAACCTGGAAAGAATTTTCCTGGGAACGGGAAGAATCAACGGTCCAAAAGCATGGTCGTTATTGATATTTAGTACTACATCCATTGCAATGGTTAGTTATCTATTGGTAATTGCCTGCGAATGGTTAGGAGAAAAGACTTACGAAGTTCCTTATTTAGGAACATTTGAAGGACTTGATATTCCGGTAATGTTCGTTGCACTTATACTTGCATCTGCAGCATCTAGTTTCCCTGATACAATCATTTCGATCAAGGATGCACAAAAAGGGCAATATGACGATGCTATTTCAAATGCTCTTGGTAGCAATATCTTCGACGTTTGTTTCGCATTAGGTTTCCCTCTATTTGTATTTACTATCATAAAAGGCCCAATTCAAATGCCGCCTGAGATGATCGATTTATCTACAGAGTTGCGTTTCTTGCTTTGGTTACTCACTGTGGTGGCTGTGGTTATTTACACAACAGGTAAGTATATGGGTAAAGGAAAAGCTACTTTGTTGCTTGTTATTTACTTCATGTTCGTGCTTTACATAGTAGGAAGAGGAGCAGATAACCCACTGGCAGAAGAGATTTCGAAAATACTATTGACGGTTGTTAGAGCTGTGTTTGGGATTGCTTAGGTAGTATTACTGAAACCCCTTCTTTATCAATTATGACCTCATACCTTTTTAGAGGTCTACATCTTTGATTTGATTCTAATCCCGTTTCAAGGCTAAATCTGTAATTGTGCCATGGACAACTTATCTCTTCAAACGGAGTAGCTACAGCCTGAAATAGTGGATAACCCATATGAGGACAGCCGTATTCCATAAAATGCAATTGCCCCTTTAACAAAACCGCAGAAAATCGGTCTTTGCCAATACGAATAGTCTTGATCTCATTCGCTGGCAAGGCGTCCTTCATACTTCTCTCTGATTCAAATAATTTGACCTTTTCTGTTACCAATTCTATGAACGGTTTAGTTTTCAATGGAATGTTCACTAAAATAGTGCAAATAACAATCCCATTCGCCGAATGAAATCGCAAAGAGATAAATTCTCCCTTCAAAGAAAGTTCGCCTACTTAAACTGTGCCTACATGTCTCCAATGATGAAGAAAGTTGAGAAGGCGGGCAAAAAAGGGATATACGAAAAACGTACCCCATATAAAATCCAACCGGATCATTTCTTTAAAGAGCTTGATACTTTGAGGTCTCTATTTTCAAAGTTGATCAATAACCCCGAAAAGAATAGGATTGTCACCATTCCATCAGTTTCGTACGGAATGGCAAATGTGGCAAATAACCTCATTACTGAAAAAGGAGATAATATAGTCTTAGTTGGTGAGCAATTTCCTAGCAACGTTTATCCCTGGATGAACTTCAAGGAAAAAGGTGTAGAAATCAAATTAATCTCACCTGGAGAATTGAAAGAGGGCAGAGGAAAGCAATGGAACAAAGACATAATCGATGCTATTGATGAGAAAACCAAGCTAGTCGCAATGGCACACATTCACTGGGCTGATGGGACATTGTTTGACCTGGTAAGTATTAGAAAAAAGAGCAAAGAAGTAGGTGCCTATTTGGCGATTGATGGTACTCAATCGGTGGGAGCCTTGCCTTTTGACATTCAAGAGATACAACCTGATGCATTAATCTGTGCGGCATATAAGTGTTTGATGGGACCTTACGGGATTGGGTTGGCATATTACGGTCCGGCCTTTGATGATGGAAAACCAATTGAAGAAAACTGGATTAACAGATTGAATAGTGAAGATTTTTCCGGTCTGATCAATTACGAGGATCGTTATAGAGATCAAGCGTTGAAGTATGGTGTTGGGGAGCAAAGTAATTTTATATTGGTTCCAATGCTTGTTGCGGCAATTAAGCAACTGCTAAAGTGGGAACCAGAAAACATACAGGGTTATTGTAAAGAATTAACCGCATCAGTTTTACCAGTTATTAAGGATTTAGGATGTTGGGTTGAAGACGAAGAGTATAGGGCGAATAATCTATTTGGAATCAGATTACCAGAAGGGGTGGATTTGGAACACATCAAGACAATTTTTAAGAAAAACAGAGTCAGTGTTTCGTTTAGAGGAAATGCAATTAGGGTTTCTCCAAGTGTCTACAATGATGAAGTTGATGTTAGAAAACTCATTAAAAGTTTTCAGGAAGCACTGACATAATTTATCTTCGCATTGTATTAAAAAAGATTAGCATTATGTTCTTTAATCCAGCAGTAACTGACGGAGTTGATTTATTTGTAAATATTGTTGTTTTCCTGGCAGCATTTGGTGCAGCAATGTCTTTCATCGACTTCAGAAAAGAGTCTAGCAAGAAATAATTTCTGCACTTTAATAGTGCATCCCTCATCTAAAATAATAACTTCCAATATATCAGGAAGACGTCTGGTTATTCCTGATATCCATGGTTGTCTTAATACACTTAAGGCCCTTCTTAATCAGGTTAATCCTTCAAAAGAAGATCATCTCTTTTTCCTTGGTGATTACGTAAATAAAGGACCCAGCAGTCCTGAAACCTTAGATTTTCTTATCAGTCTTCAGAAAAAACGCCCCAATTGTCACTTTATTATGGGCAATCATGATAATGCCATTTTGATGCATCTCACAGGAGAAGTTATTCAATCAGATGATAGGATGTCGACCTGGAATTCAAGGAATTTAAATGACCATCCAAACAGTAAACAGTATATAGAATTCCTGCAGTCATTATATCATTTCATTGAACTGAATGATTATTTTCTGGTACATGCCGGTTTTGACTTCAACAGTAATGATACTTTCGTCGATACTCACAAAATGATGAATATTGTTGGTTTCCGATATGATTACAACAAGGCAAAAGGAAAGAAAATAATCCACGGGCATTTGCCTAACCCATTAGAAAAAATAGAAAAGAATATAAAAGAAAATAATTCGATCATCCCATTAGACAATGGATGTGTCTATCAGGGAGAAAGGAAAGGACAAGGTAGGTTACTTTGTTTTGACCTTGATTCAGATATTCTGGTCAAACAAGATAAGTTGGATTAGGGCGACTTATACGTGATCTTTTTTGTGATCGCTTACTTTTTCATTAGGAAGGATCATTGGGCAAATGATTGCTGCCACAAAAAGAACTAAAATCAATACTAACATCATCATAATTGAAACCGTTTTTATTGGAGCCCAAAGATAAGTTGGGCAATTAAATTAAAGAAGCAATTTTTCAGCTTTATACAAGGTATTTTCCAATCCACGAATCTCAAATGTAATTTCAAGTGGTTCTTTGGACCAATCAACTTTTATTAAGCCATAGTTCCTTGCTCTAACATGATCACCAATGCGATGTTGGTTAACCTCCTCCCATGCTTCTCTCCATGTATGAGTCATTCCACTTGCAGTAAGTTCATATAACGGATAGTCAAGATCAGGAAGGTCAATTTTTGAAATCTCCGATATATGTCTGTCACCACTAAGTAATATGGTATTGCTAGGTTTAATTTCCTGGATCAAATCGAATAATCTGTTTCTCGCTTGCGGTAAGTTTGCCCATTTTTCAAAACCATGGTCTTCTGGAATAACTTGAATTCCATTACCGATAATATGAACAGCAGCATCACTATTTCTCAGTTCATTTTCTAACCAAGCCCATTGTTCTTCTCCAAGAATATCTCCTACTGGATTTGGCTCGTAACGCAGATCAGGGTTGGTGGCATCTTTAAGTGCGTCTCTAAAATATCTCGAATCCAATAGGATCAACTTTACTTTCTTGGAACCAGTACCCATTTCATAAGAAGAATACGCACCTTCTCTATTCCAAATATCATCTTCAGATGGAACATCAAGAAACTCAAGTAACACATCCCTGCTTTCCTTTTTCATTAAAAACTCCTTGCCACCATCATTTAACCCATAATCGTGATCATCCCAGACGCCAATAACTTTAGTCCTTGATAAAAAATCAACATACTCAGGGTGAGTTTTGAGTGCGTTATACTTCCCTCTCAAAACTTCCATATCATCAGTATCACCGTAGATGATATCTCCCAACCATACAAATAAGTCTGGTGATTGTAATTCAATGTTGTCCCAAATGGATTGGTCTACTGACATTTTATTGCAAGAGCCTACGGCAATAACAGAAATGTCCTCAGAGCTTGATTCGATTGAACCCTGATTTTTGCAGGAGAAAAGGAAAAGGCAAACCGTAAGTAGTTTGCCTATATAACTAAATTTCATTTTTATTTCACAATGGAATTAAACATGTCCTTGTGCTAACATGGCATCTGCTACTTTCACAAAACCAGCAACGTTAGCACCTTTCACGTAATCTACATAATTCTCATCCACTCTGCCATATTTAACACAATTCTCATGAATATTTTTCATGATCATTTTAAGCCTGTAGTCTACCTCATCACTGGTCCAGGATAACCTTTGAGAGTTCTGGGACATTTCCAGACCTGAAGTTGCAACACCTCCGGCATTTGACGCTTTGCCTGGAGCAAATAGAAGCTTATTATCCTGAATAATTGATAGCGCCTCAATGGTAGTTGGCATATTGGCCCCTTCAAAAATTCCTTTGCAATTATTTTTAACAAGAAATTCAGCGTCCTCTTTATCAATTTCATTCTGAGTAGCACATGGATAAGCTAAATCACATGGCACTGACCAAGGTCTTCCTTTTCTGAATGTTGCGCTTTTATATTTCTCGATATATTCACTTATTCTCGCTCTTTTCTCATTTTTAAGATGCTTTACATAAGCTAGCTTCTCAGTGTCAATTCCATCCTTATCATAGATATAGCCACTTGAATCAGACAGAGTAACAACCTTAGCGCCTCTTTCAATAAGTTTCTCAGTAGTGTACTGAGCCACATTTCCACTCCCAGAGACAACACAGATCTTGTCTTTTAATCCATCACCATTTAGCTCGAGCATTTCTTCACTAAAATAGACGGTACCATAACCGGTAGCCTCCGTTCTGATTCTACTTCCTCCATAATCAAGACCTTTACCAGTAATGACACCAGTAAATTCATCATTGATTCTTTTATACTGCCCAAATAGATACCCTACTTCTCTTGCACCAACTCCAATATCACCAGCTGGAACGTCTTTGTTTCCACCTATGTACTTACTCAACTCAATCATAAAACTTTGGCAAAACCTCATGATCTCTGCATCAGATTTACCTTTAGGATCAAAGTTGGCTCCTCCTTTACCTCCGCCTAGAGGCAATGTGGTCAAACTGTTTTTGAATACTTGCTCAAATGCTAAGAACTTCAAAATACTGAGGTTCACACTAGGGTGAAACCTTAAACCTCCTTTATACGGTCCAAGAGATGAATTCATTTGAACTCTATAACCTCGATTGACTTTGAAATTACCATTATCATCAACCCATGGCACCCTAAACATAACCACACGTTCAGGCTCACAAAGTCTTTCCAGAATGGATGCACTCTGGTACTTTTCATGTTCTGCAATAAAAGGAATGATTGTTTCGGCCACTTCAGTAACGGCCTGTAAAAACTCCGGTTCATTGGGATTCCTGGAATCGACAAGCTGTACGAATTCCTGGATTTCCTTTTCGAAAATCTTACTCATTAAGGATGTTGTTTATTATACCGCAAGGTTAATCAGATTTTCAATTCAAACAGTCTGATCTTTAATAATTTAACAATTTTCCAGTAAACAGTAAGTAATAGTTTCTTGTTTTCTTAGTAGCATAGAAAATTGAACCAGTAAACCACCAAAGTAATGCAAGTAGATAATGAAATCATGAGCAGCTTAAGCACGCTTGACATGAAGCAAAAGAATGATCTTCTGGCTTATGCTAGAAAGTTAACATTGAAGCAACAATCTGTTGATAGAAGAAGAAGAGAGGCACTGAAACAAATCAGAGAAGCAATAAGTAGCCAGAGAATTTAATTAATCCTCTGACAGTACGATTACAGCATCTTCTGGTGTAAGCTTGAACTTACTGGATTTCTTAGGGTTCACATACACCCCGTATCCCTTATCGGCTATTTTTGCCTGAGACATTACTCTGTATCCGATTGCAACCTCATTTTTCTGAGCAGCTGATTCTAAAATAGTGTAGAAATTGATTTCAACTCCCGGCTGAACATACTCAGATGCAGGTTTGATATAAATCTCTGATGCATCAGCATCAAATAGATCTTCAAATACCCTCATCAGGTATTTATTTTCAGATACCTGGCTCATTAATAGACTTACAAGTTTATCACTTACAATAAAGTCATTTGCACTGGTGATGTCCGCAAGTTGTCTGTTTCTTATATCTAACATCTCACTTACCATGTTAAACTTAACACCGCTTTTCTCTGAGATATTTCTTATATGAAGTAGTGTAATTAAAGTTTGAGCATCCGCTTCCTGAATTGGGAAGTAATTCTGGTAACAAAGAAGAATCACATATTGATACTCCTCCAATTTCATCTCCTCAATTGTTTCTCTATCGGTAGTATCGCAGATTTCGAATTTTAATTCAATATTGACAAGGTCTTCCTGTAGTTTGTTGATTGCTTTAAGAGCATCACCAAATTTAGTCTTAACCCGTACAATAGAACCTTCAGCAACATAGTAATCCAACTCTTCAATGATATGCTTAGCTCTGTCATTCCATCCAATAATCAGGATATTCTCCTTCAGGCCTTCTTCTCTTTCAGTAAGAACAAGTGCTTTTTCATTGATTTTGAAATCTTTAATTTTACTAGGGATCAAAGTATCATCATCCTCAGTAACACCAATTACTTTATCGCCAGGTCTCAAAACTGTATCCATAGGAGGATTTACCTCCACATGACCATCAGCATATTGAAGTCCCATGATTGCTGATTCCTCATAAGCAAATAGCACTTCACGGAATGTCTTTCCAATTACTGATTTCTCTTCGGTGAAATAAATTTCATCACCATCAAAGTCCATCAGTTCCTGATATACCACACTCAAACCATTTTGTCTACTGGTTTGTACCATGATTCTGGAAATAATTTCATCTGAAAGAATCAACTCAACCTCGTCACCACCAACCATTTTGGCCACTTCCAGGTTTTTCTTATCCTCCATTTCCGCAGTAAT
This sequence comes from bacterium, assembly GCA_024743255.1. Classification (GTDB taxonomy): domain Bacteria; phylum Bacteroidota; class Bacteroidia; order Cytophagales; family Cyclobacteriaceae; genus JANSWY01. The sequence continues at coordinate 235,523 of JANSWY010000001.1, forward strand.
GTGGTAAGGTTCTTTTCTTCTGTCAGGGTGAGTTACAATCGCAACGATTGTTTTTATGATTTGTGAATCAGAATTTTCATTGTCTTTATCCAGGATAATAATTGACTTAGTATCAAACGGGTTTGCTATGTAAAGATCCTGAACATCAATAGGATTTCCTGTTCTACAAATCACACGTGTATTTCCAGTATTACCCACTTTATCCCTGATCTCATCCTCCATTAATACTTTATCCTTATCAGCAAGAATTACAATGGATCCATCTTTCTGGTTTTCATTAGCGATACAAACCTCAGAGATGATAGTAAAAATCTTTGAAGACCATCCTAATATCAAAACGTGATCTTTCTCAATAACAAATGACCTACCCTTCCTTAAATCTTCCAGTTTCTTTAAGATACCGTTTGAGATCAAACCAATTAGTGTAGATAGCACAACAACCCCTACGAGCGTTACCACAATCATAAAGAGCTGAAACGACAATGTTTCGTCACTATCACCCAAAGTACCTGGATCCAGCATGTGTGTTAGGTTTTCCCACAATGCATGCCAAAGGTTGAAGTTATCATCATGTTCCGGGTGAACCCCTGCGAGCAGTAATAGAACTGAAAAAATTACAATTACTAAAAATGCACCGAGGGCAAGCCAAGCAATCAGGGTCCCTGTTCCTTTAGAGATGAGGTTGTCGAATGTATATTTTAATCTAACCTTAAAAGGTACGTCTTTCATTTGATCTAGATATTGAGTTTATCGGTGGTCCCTGTCCGGATTTAACGCGTAAAGTTATAACTACGTGTCCAATTGACCATGGGAATTTAGTTAAAGATTGTAATATTTATAGGCACAAAACAGAACAAGACTCAAACATTTTTTGTCTTCAGACGATTGTCTTAGAGTAGACAATTGGTTAAAAGACAGGAAATTACTGAATCTATTCATCCCAAATCAACGAATATTGGTGGACATGAGAAAGTTAAGAACCAGCATATTTTCTATTATTATTCTGATACTGATCAGTGCCTGTAGTAATGAAAAACCTACTTACAAGCTGATCCACAGTGAGAATGAGCCAGAAAATACAATCACAAGAATCATCAAAAGAGTCTTAGAGGAAAACCTTGATGTCAATATTGAGTTGGTGAATGGAGTTGGGAGTATTTCAAATCTTGACAGTTTGTCAGCAGGTACAGCAGATATAACAATAGTTGAAAATAATATGCCTTTTCGGGAAGATATCAGATCAATTTTCCCAATATATGAGCAAGTACTTCACATCTTTTACAGAAGCGATGTAGAGATTAACTCTTTTAAAGATCTCGTTTATGGTAAAAAAGTCTATATAGGAACCGAGGGTTCGTCTACTCATAGGTTTATGACCGATATGTTCGAATACTTCAGGTTAGATAAATCACAGTATGAAATCACCTCCAACATTTTTGATAATGATGTTATTTGTGGGTTTACGGATATCATAAGTGACATTAGTTACATTCAATCAATTGAAGCTGAAGGATATCGACTATATAGTTTTGACGCTATAGAAAACTATGGAAAAGGTTCAATTGCCGAAGGAATTGGGTTGAAGTACCCTCAGTTAAAACCATTTATAATTCCTCATGGTACATACGGAAATATGACAGAAGAGCCAATATTGACAATTGCTACTGATGCGATTTTGATTGTTAGAGCTGAGTTGTATGATGAACTGGTATACGACATTTCCAAAACCATTTTCAGGGACAAGCAAGAACTAAATGAAATCAGCCCATTGGTTTACAGTACAATGGATGAAAATTTTGATCGTGGTAAAGTCAATTACCCACTACACAATGGGTCAAGAATATTCCTGGATAGAGATGAGCCTTCATTTTTAGAAAGATATGCAGAACTAGGTGGTGTACTCTTCTCAATTATTCTTGCGCTAATATCCGGGATAGTTTCATTATCCAGATGGCAGACTCAGAAGAAGAAAGATCGAGTGGATGTATTCTACAAAGACCTGATCGAGATTAAGAATAGTATTCCAAGACTTGGAACCGTTGGTGAAGGATTGCAGGGAATCAAAAATATTCAGCTTGCTCAAAATAAGGCTTTTGAGATGCTAATAGATGAAAAACTTGAAGCGAATGAAAGTTTCCGTATTTATATGGAGCTTTCAAAAGAAACTATCAATGAGCTGAAGGTGAAAATCAAAAGACTTAAATTAAGGGAAGAAAAAATGCCACTCAATTCATAAGTGGCATTTTGCATTTCTTTCTTAATTGACCTCCAGCCAGGCCTTTCTCAACTTAAGCTGTAGTTCGGTAGCATCCGGATCAAACTCCAGCACATCGTTTCTTGAAGATTGTACTGTTTGTGCCTTTGCCTTTAGCTTAACTTGTTTAAGCTTGCCTTTCACTTCTCTCCCGACAATTACAGTTACTTTATCTCCTGCCTCGGTATTCTCTGTGTATTCTGTTAAAATTTTTCTGGCATCCTCCAAAATGACTGGGGTACCTTGTAATTCCAATAAAATATCACCTTCCTTATAACCCATAGCATCACCAAAAGCATTCATTTCTCTGATATCACTTATGATAAGTTGAGAGTTGTCATTCACAGCTATTCCTACATTTCCAAAGGTAATGGTCTCCATAGCTAACTCTTCAGCGAATACAACTCCTACCTTTGCCAATAATTCTTCAAATGGTAGTCTTTTGCTTCCACCAACATAGGTTCTTAAAAATTCACCAACTTCAGGATATGTTAGCTCCGTAATTTTATCAAATAACTCATTATCCTTAAAAGCTTTATTCTTTCCGTATTCCTTAGAAAGGTCCTGCATCAATTGTTGAATATTGTATTCTCCATCTGAAGAAATCAATAATTGCAGATCCAGGCACATTCCAATAAGTGCTCCTTTTTCGTATACATTAGGATATTGGTTCTCATATTTATCAAGAACTTCTGCACTCATCTCTGTAAATGCCAGGTCCCGGTCATATCTTTTTGAGCTCAGCATCTTTTGTCTCATGTTATCAAGAAAAGCTTGTTGGGAAATAAGATCATACTTTACTTGTACATGGTTTGCTGAATATTCTGTCACACCTTCATATAACCATAGGTGCTCAGACATTTCCGGTTCGATGAAATTAAAATTCTCAATTTGCTCTGCATGAATATTTAAAGGAGTTACAATATGAAAGAATTCGTGAGCAGAAACATCTCTTATCGTTTGCCCTAATAATGAAGCATTCGCCTCAGGTAAAAAGTATAATGAAGAATACGAATGTTCTAAGGCTCCATATGCACCACTATTACTTGGTGAATCGAATAAATAAATCAAAAACGCATACTTCTGAATTGGTAACTCTCCACCAAGGTATTCTTTTTGGGCGATAAGAATTTCTTTAACCTCATTCATTACTGCCTCAGATGTAAGTGCACCATTTGGGCTAAATACAGAAACCAGAATTTCAGCTCCACCTATTGTAAGCACCGTAGTATCCGGAACTGAGTACATAATTGGAGCATCCGCAAGATTGAAATAATTGGTTTCAGTAAACCTATCTGTCTCCTCATCTATCTTTTCCGGGATCATCGAAGTAGCTCCATATAATTTAGGATCATGTTTTACTTCTACTTCATATTTTAATTTGTCATAACCTTCCAGGTAACCAATAAAGCCAAAAGTGTTTAGAACATAAACATCTCTTTCCTGTTCAATATTTGTTCCTCCCGGTTCAAAAATTTTATTTGGAAGCGAACTATCAAATGTATCATCTACTTTATAGGTAATTTTATTGAGGGCTGTAGCATTACCAATTAACCATCTATTATCTGTAAGACTTTTAACTTCCAATTCATTTCCATCAGCATCAAAAGCCTTGAATTCACTTACAAATCTTCCAAAATCCGAAATAGAATATGTGCCTGGAACAATCTTAGGCATATGATATTCAACAGAATCTTCAGAAACAGCAGGAGTGATAATCTCAACAGGTACCTGATCTTCGCTAGTTAGTTTAAGGTCGATCAAAACTTTGTATTGGGAATAGGAATGACCTCCAAGAATAATGAATAAGGTCAAAGCAATTAATGTGCGCATATCGAGTATTTTAATTTTCAACAAAAATATCAGATAAGTCCGTGAATTTGAGAGGGTTTTTTATAAACGGCACTTTTGGCATCACAATTGCAAGTCCATGATGGTAAAAAACTTTTTTCACCACCTTTTAATCCTTTTTACAATAAGGTGTGTCTAAAGAAAGCTACCAAGTAACCAATTAGGACAAACATGACAACATCAAAGAAAAAACGAACAATACTGAGTATCATACTACGGTTCACTATGTTCACGTTGCTACTGATTTCAGTATATAATTTCCCATCAGAGCCTTTTAAGCAACTCGATACAATCCCGATAGCTCTATATAATCTGATTTTCTAGTAAAATCACGATTAGTGAATTTCACTCAAATATATAGTGTAAATCCACTATATCAGGATCAATCTTAAAAGTATAACTTGTTGAATATCTGTACTTTGTGATTTTTAAGGTCTTGTAATAGTGTTTTTTGCCAAATATTTTTTTTGGTAGGCTCCCTAACTTAGCAATACAAACGGAGTAAGAATGGAGCTTATAAATAACATATTAATAGGTCAAAACATAAAGCACATTGAAAGTGACAGTTTCCTGGGTTCAATTGCGATTTTAAAACCGGAATTGATCATTATTCAAAGTGAAGAAACAAAGAAATTCAAGGGCCACTTTAACTCCAACAACAGACCTTCTGTTCATATTAAGGTTGACAGGGATGGGCTGGTAACACAGCTCATTCCCTTTAATTTAAAAGGTTCTGAAGTATTACAAGGGTATTGGGAAGGAGACTCTAATCTAGCCAGTAAGAGTATCACAATCCAACTTGAAAATGCCGGGAAATTAAGAAAATCAGGAAATGAATATATCTCCGAAAGCGGAGAAAAATTTGAAGCTCATGATGTCTTTGCTGGAGTTCATCAAAACGAAGATGAAGCCAGTTATTGGCAAAAATACACGGAAAAGCAGGTATTTATGGCAGAACAACTGTGCCGCTTGTTGTTAATGTCCTACCAGGTGAAGTATATCCTCGGAAACGAGGAAATAAGCCCGGGTTTGAATGTCGACCCGGGCCCTGCTTTCCCGCTTGAAAGATTAAGAAACAATGTCTTTTCAGAAATCTCACAAAGAACAATTGTAGAACCAGCTTTCAGTTTTGATAGCGAAATCAAAGGAGAGTCTAATTATGCAATGATGTTGAATGAAACATTTCTAAGAGACACTGAAAATAAAGGAAAGATTATAAATATCCGCCCCAAAAGTGGTGGCTGGTACAAATTAAATATTGATTTGGGTGGTTGTATAAAAGAAGAGTGGGTAAAGATTTAAGAGTTTTCTCTATTAACTGATTACGCTAGAACGATGGAGCTTAATTTTTTGAATCACCGGTTAAGTCCAGTTCTAAATATTATTAGGTGAACGTATATTATACCAGCTGTCAGTTCTTAAAAATCGCTTAACCCCTCCTAATACAACCAACTCAACAGAAGGCATCCCAACACGGGATTGCCTTCTTTTCATTAAACTAATCGCAGGTAATTAAAACAAAATGGAGGTAAGCGACTATTTAAACCAATCCGGAATGGAAAGCATTATCCAGGAAGCTCAGTTTCTTAGATATTCCGGAAAAAGAGTATCCGATATCGTGGATAAGGAAGGGTTTCAATATGTGGATCTGGTTCAGAAAGGAAACGGATTGGTTGACTATGCTCTTGTCGGTTACAGCTTTGCATTAGAAGAAGCGGGAATTAGATTTTTCAACATTGCAGGTATTGGAGCAGCTTCTTTGCATACGATGCTTCTGGGAAGTGCTGGAAAACTTGACCAGCACAAGAGCGTCAAGATTCTTAAAACATTAAACAAATTCAATTACGATAAAGTCTTAAAAGGAAATCAGAAGTCTAACAAGTTCTTATCTGAATTTCTTAACAATAAAAAAACGGGAAGGCTAAGTACACGGCTCAACTTCTTAAGGATTGCGGGAACTCTCCAAAAGAAGAATGGTATGAACCCTATGAGTCCCTATAAAAATTGGCTTCAGCAAATCTTTTCAACCGAAAACGTTCCTACCATGGCCGAGGTACAACGCCTCCGGCAGCAAATTCCAGAAGGCTTGAAACATAGATCGGGTCAGTGCATCAATGATCTAGTTCCCAGGTTAGCAATTTTTACATCAGATATCACGACGCATTCCACTGTAGAATTCCCCAAAATGGCAGAACTCTATTGGAAAGATCCGTCAAATGTTTCTCCTTCAGAATTTGTTTCATTGGGTACTTCCTATCCAATGATTTTTGAACCGGGAAAAGTTTCAAACATTCCTAATCACGGAACCAGTCATAATAAAAAATGGATTTCGCACAATTCATATTATGGAACCATTCCACAGGAAGCAACATTTTCGCAGGATCCATTTCCTGTTGAGTTTCCTATTGATATTTTTCATAACAATGAACATTCAGAACCCTCGAAACCTACGTTTGGAGTAACCTCCTCAGGAATTGAAGAGACTCAGGCTAATCAGACAATATTTAAAGGACACATTGAACTTTCCAGAACGAAACAAATACAAAAGGAGAAAGCCATTATGAATCATCCTGATTATAATCACCTGATTTGTAGAATAAATGAAGGCAACAGCGCGCATCCATTTTGTATTGACCTTACTGATGAACAAAAACTTTCTCAATTTAAACTAGGAGCTTCTGCAGCTGTTGAATTCTTAAATAACTTCAATTGGAAGTCTTATAAAAGTTTGAGAAAATCCATGAATACTGTATCTTCAGGTGCTAACAATCTTGTCAGAACTTTTTGATCAATAATCATGAATATTATTAACCTGGTAAATGTATTACCATGGAATCCTAATAGAAGATGGTCAACCCGACCACAATCCAACATTAATAAAATCATTCTGCATCAGGAGCTTGCAGAAGGTACAATTGAGCAAGTCAATAATTACCACATCAACCCTAATCATATAAGTGATCGGGGTTGCCCACACTTTTGCTATCATTATGGTATAAGAAAAAATGGAGAAGTAATTCAGGCCAATGAGCTTACCCATGTTACGTGGCATACAAAAGGTCAAAACTCCGTTTCTGTGGGTATAATGCTTGAAGGCAACTTCAAAGGAACCGGCCATGATTTGGGTAAGGATAAACCTACAGACGAACAAATGAAGTCAGTAGCAGAGATTGTGGAACATCTAAAAGGTCTGTTAAATTTGACAAACCAAGATGTTTATGGTCATTACCATTATGGTAAACCGGCTTGCCCTGGTTATTTCGTTAGTGATTGGATAGAAAAACACAGAAAAGGTGGAGTAGAAACCGTTACAGGTGAAAGGCTTCAGGAAATGTTAAATAGCCTTGGGTATGACTGTGGTCCGGTGGATGGTGTTATTGGGAGAAAAACTACTAAGGCAATACGCGATTTTCAAAAAGATCAAGGTCTAACTATAGATGGCATTCCTGGTCCGCAGACAATTCAGAAATTAGTAAGCCTAACTTAATTCCTCATGTCAAACAAGAATGATTACTTTCATGTAGGGGAGAAGGGATTCTTTCCGGCATGGTTCTCAAAGCTTCTTTTTACATTGATAAGTGTTAAGTTTTGGGGATTAGTTGTAAGCATTTCCCTTTCTACTCACTTACTTCTTATTGAAAAGATTGAAGCTCAACAATGGGTAGTATTCAATACTACAATTTGGGGATTGATTTTTGGAATGAAGGAGGTCTTTAGAATTGCTGAGAATAAAAACCAAACGGATCAAAACATTCAACAAGCTCAGCAGCCGTCAATAAGTATTCCTAAATTACCAAAAGAACCAACTAGCACTACCGATAATAAAGGAAAAGAAATCGTAGGTTCAGACCCATCATGAATATTGACTTGAAAAAAATTTCGCTTTCAGGTTTCGCTGCTGGTATTGTAGGGTTGCTTTCCTATGTTGCTTATGAGTATGAAAACCCAGGGCCTCTAATTGGAGGGGTAGCTGTGATTTGGGGAGCAATTGAAGGAAAACTGCATAGACTATTTGACAAAAAATCATCAAATCCAATTGATCTTAATGATCAAAATGTAGAAGTGATGAAGGCCAAAATCAAATACCTGGAAACGAAAACTCAATACCTGGAGAACAAGCTGAACTCTTCCAGAAACCAATAATTTCGTATTATTCATCAGTTTTTTGTTGGCTTTAAGCCTATTGTACACCGTTTGTATACCTAGCTTTTAATACTTCTTTCAACATCCGTCGTAAATTTGAATTACAATTCTTATCTCGGAACCTCATTCTAAAAAAATCACCTAAGGTCCAATTTTTTGATGGGCCTATGTAACGACACCAAAACGGTTAGCAAATTTTTTGGTTGAACTAATGTCGTCTCGAAAACTCATATGGCTGGTGGTTGAGCTAGTAGAGGCGGCTTTTTTATATTTTTGCTCCTCAAGAATTAGATTTTAGTATCTTTAGAATTCAATCAGAAAAATATGAAAAGAGAAATCTACTTTTTTATAGGACTAATCGTATTCTTTGCCGCCGCTTGTGGTGATGATGAGGAGACACCTCTTTCTGAAAGAGTCCTTGGTACATGGACAGCAATTGAAAATGTTACTTCCAATTGTGATGATACTTTAGACATTGGAACCATTACCATTAGCTGTGACAGTTTGGATTGTTATAAACTCATTATCACTGATTCATTATTAACAGAATTCAGAATAGTTAATGGAGACACTTCCACTACCGACAAAGTATGGCATCTTGTAGGTGACCTGGTAGAAATCTGTGATAGTGATGCTCCAGATGCAACATGTAATGATAGAAATATCACTGTTGGTGATAATAAGTTAAGACTTATAGCTCCTACAGATGAAGATGGATGTGATTTTGCTGAAGTCTTTCAGAAAAGCTAGAAAAAACAACTAATAATAAAAAAGGCCCGTTCCAATTAGGTTCGGGCCTTTTTCGTTTCAAAAACTACTGCTTTATATCTTTCTCAGGAAGATGTCTCCGCTGATAGTTTCCAGATCTAGCTGGACACCTCCATCATAAATATCCCCTCGAACTTTCATGCCCACAATTTGTCTTAGACCTTCTTTACCATCCAGGTAATCAATATCTACATTACTGTATATCTCTCCGGAAATGGTCTTTGCTTTCAATTGAGCTCCCTTTTTTGCATCAACTTTCAATTCAATATCTCCTGAGATAGTTTTAAACCAAAGTGGTTTTCCCTGAAATGTAGTATTGATATCTCCGCTTATGGTCTCTACACTTATTTCCATATTTCTCGGTAACCTTACCACATACTTGATATCTGAATTCCAGCAGTTTCTCTTTTTGTCCGCTTTTTCAAACATGTCTTTGTCAGTAAATATTCTGATAATACCATCAGACTTTCTTGAATTCAGGTTAAATAATTCATCATCTTCACCCTCATTGATCTGAACTTCAACATTCACACTAATTTCATTCTTGTCCCAATATTCCAGGTCAATGCTTGTTGCATAAGGAAACTCAAGGCTCAACTCCTTTTGGTTGTCAACTTCGATGATCTCATCAACAATTCTCTGACTAAATGCAGGTACTGCAATTAAAGCCAATGCTATGATTTGGATAATGCTTTTCATCTTATTTGGCTTTTCTGATAAATACATCACCACTGATCGCATTCACATCAAATGTTGCTCCTCCTCCGTTGAGCTTTGTTTTGGCTCTAGTTGCAGTGCCTATTACAAGAGGCAAACCCTTCTTTTCATCTTCACCCATGTCAAAATCAAGATTTGTATAAATTTCTCCTGACATGGTAGACAATACAAAATCAGCTTTTGCAGAAGTCGGTATTGTTAAATCTATATCTCCTGAAGTACTAGAGATACTCGTAGGACCTTTTTGCGAAATATCACTGAAGACTACCTCTATATCTGAACTCAATGTATTGAGAACCAACGGGCCAGTAACATCCTCCAATATTATATCTGAAGTACTGGATTTAATTTCTAATTCGCCAGAAAGACCTTTAACAAAGAGATCTCCTCCTTGCCATCCTGTGTAATCAGCCTTTAGGTTCATCATTACAGGAATCGAAACCTCATATGTTGCATCATTGCTTCTTCGGCCAGTTCCAGAAATTGTAACGATGGTTCCTTCTTGTTCAATATTGAGACCTATTGAAGTATTATCTTCTCCTACAGCCGAAAGAGGTTTGAGGCCTTTAGCTTTCTCAGGAAGTTCACCATCAAAATCATCTGACTCTACTCTAATTTCACTTCCGCTATATCCGACTATTTCCAAATCCGCCTGGAGGTTTTTGATAACCACAGTGATATCCGATGGATTGCCATTTGGTTTTAAAGTATACTCTTGTGCATTAGCGGTAACCGCTAATAGCATTATTATTATTCCGAGTTTTATCGTTTTCATCTGTTCTTATTCTAAAAAGTTTTACCAATTATATATTCAGAGTCACCGGTATACTCTTTATATCATATTAATATTTGAATGCCTATATCGGCTTGTTTCCTCACTACTTCATTGATTTCATCAGATTCCGACCATTTACGCAATTGTTTGATCGCACTCTTTTCTTCTATCTCCACCAAAATATTGATCAAGGCAATTTGCAAAATCGGGTCCGTCTGAGACTCCATGGCCTTTACCAATTCTGCCCTTACTATGGGGCTATTTGCAAACCGTTTAAGTGCCTCTGCAGAAGCTAGTCTAACATTAGGGCTTTCATCTGTTTTCAGTGTTTTGATAAGTGAAGAGATAATCTTTTCATCAGGTTCAATCATTTCTTCCGTATAACTCACAGCCCTTATTCTTTCGCTTGCACTTTGGTTTTCTATCATGGAAAGCATTACCATTTGCTTCATATCCTTGATGTCGTTCTGCAAACCAATGATCTCCTGATCCGAATTTGATGAAGTACTACTCATTCGCCCTCCCACAAAACCAAGGATCACCAATGCAATAGAAGCCGCGATGTACCAGTAATTGACTGTTGATTTACCTACAGATACCTCATTTTTAATAGTAGCCTGTTCTTCCTCAAGCATTCTTAAAAACTTTGCATCCACTGAAAATGGTACTTGTTTTTCTTCAACAAGATTTAATTCACTTTCAAGTTTTAGAAATGAGGCCAACTCGTCCGCAACTTCTGGACAAGATTTGATCTCCTCCTCATATGTTCTGCGTTCTGCTTCAGACATTGTACCATCCAGAAAATCTGGAATCCTTTCTTTTAGTTTCTCGCAATCACTTTTCATACTGAAAATATATTTCTTTGAGTTGTCCCATGGCTCTATGAACCTGAACCTTAATGGCTCCAACAGTTGTTTCTCTGATTTCTGCCAGTTCTTCGTATTTCATCCCCTGAAACTTGCTGCATATTATCAGCTCCCTTTTTTCAGGAGGCAATTGATGAATCGCTTTCATCAATACCTTTTCTCTTTCTTTCTCCTCAGATGACTTTTCATCTGTTAAGACCTCCCCTGGAATCTCCGTGATTTCTACATGATCATCAACTTTCGTCCTGGCTCTATAATCATCGTTGAAAACATTCCTGGCAATCCTATATATCCATGATTTAAATGGGTATTCAGGATTAAAGGAGTTCTTGTATTTGATTACCCTGATGAACACATTTTGCACCAGATCCTCGCTCAAATCCGGATCAAAAGTCAAGCGAAGAAAATAGTTATACATTCTCTTCTTATATCTTTGAAAAAGATGTTTGAGTTGGTCCAGATCATTTCTGGCTACCATTTGCATCAACATTTCATCACTTAGCGATTCCAATCGATCAGGTTCCTTTTTGTTATTGTTGATATTGTTACCAAGGTTTTTACCAATGGTTACAGAGGATATTAAAAAAATTCTAAATCCCAAAAAACAAATCCTAAATGCTTACTTGAAACATTTAGGATTTACATATTAGAATTTATGATTTGAATCAAAGGATTACTTCTGCATCAAAGCTGCTATTCAATACTTTTCCATCCTTCTTCATTTGAATCCAGATTCTATAATTACCAGGTTGCGGGAAAGCATAAGGAAAAGTTACTGTTGCCCCATGTTCTTCATGCTCACCAAGACCCAGGTGATCCATTCCTTCCATAAGGAAATCATTTCTTTCTTCCTCCGACATAGCTGCTATTTTAGCTACCACTTGATCAACACTATCCATAAACACTTGCTGGTCTGGGACTGCTGGTCTAGCTGTATTTTCGTCATTTCTGTTTTCCAAAATACCCTGTGAGGCCATTGAATAATTTCCGACAGGATGAAGGTGAACATAAACTCCTCCTTCTTTTCTATATATCACAGCATGACCCATCATTCCCATATATGGTTCAAGGTTGGCTGGATTTCCAGTTGAATCGTTTATTGCGAATGTTAATGGGTACAGTTTTCCTGCTACAAATGACTTATTAGCTTCATGCTCCCAAACTGCCACTGACCCATCAGGAAGTGGTGTTTCTATACCGGGTTTACCACAAATAAGAATATTAGGCATTCCTGGTATTTCTTTCTTTTCAGATCCAAAACTATTCGAAACTATATAAGTATCATCCAGATCCGGTTGTAAGGTTGAGGAATCCATTTGACTCGCGATTTTCGCGGGATCAAATTCCAAAGTATCACTTATGGTTTCTACATAACCATTTAATCTTACAATATCCCCGTAAACAATATACTTTCCTGCAGGAACATCTGGCATTACTACCTGGAACGTATTCGGATCAATTCTTTTAGGATGAAGGTGCGCAAATACATCTAGTGTTTCATCACGAACCATAAACATGTGCATCAACTTTCCATGGTCAGGTACCATATAACCCATTGGTAATCTATTCTTACTAATAGTCAATGTATCAAATTGAAAAGTCATTACATTTTGATCTCCCTGCTTTTCCACCCATGAGTTTGCTTCAGGAGGTCTGTACATAAATCGGTTATAGCTATCTGCCTCTGAATCCCACCAGGCTTTTCCACCCATTAGAATTCCTCCAAGAACAACAAGTGCAGATATCACACCAATGGCTCTTTTACGGTTTATGTTTTTAGGTAGCTCCTCTCCTGGAGTTACTAGTCCATCACTCACAGATGACCCTATGATTGTAGCCATTAGAATAACTAATAAAAGGCCTAATCCAGCAAGTAACCAACCCAGACTAGCATCCATCTCATTCTGAGCGGTTGCAGAAGCCATTACAGGTACAATAGTTGTTCCTTCTCCCTCAGATCCTTTCACAGAAACTTCAATACTAGCTGTTCCACTACTCATGAACCAAACCTCTCCAGTATAATTACCCGCTGCTTCCGGATTTGGAAGCATTACATCTGCTTTTGGAGAACCTTCATCTCCTTCCCACCAGTATATTGGTGTAGCTTCGACAAGTTCTACTCCTTGTCCTGTGACGTAAATTGAAATCTCTGCAATACCCGGAATTACATCCGGAGGATTTACACTTACCAAAACTGAATATGGGCCTGCCTTTCCTTCAAAGACAACACCTGGACTCCCAACATGGGCAATTGCTGAATAACTACATATAACAGCAAGAAGAATTATAGCTATTCTTTTCATTATCTCTTAATGTTTTTCATCCATGAACCCCATTTCATTCCAAGTCGGCTCGATAAGAATGCGAGACCACATGCTATTGCAATACCTTGTACTATTTGCATTCCCGTGTGCATGTGCCAAGGCATAAAATCATATCTATATTGCCAATCCGGACTGCTTCCGAAGTACCAGGATTCTGTTCCAAAAAACCAGTTTCTTGCATATTCTGACATTAGAAAATCTCCAAATGGCCATTGTACGGCAAAAATTATTAACACAACTACCGGACCTACAATCAATGCTTTCAACCAAGAGTTCTTGCCTTGCAGTTTGATCATTAACCAATCAATGGCAATTGCTGGAAATATCAAAAGCATTGGGAAGTCGAAAGGTTGATAATTTGTGACGTGGTTTCTAATTGGCCCAAGTAGTGGCTCAGCAGGAAACAATGGAAGTATCCAAACCATTAACATCATCATGACCATGTAGATTGCGGCTGTTGCTGTAGCGGCCCATTTTAGTTTTGAAGAATAAGCTACCGCTATTAAGAATAAAGGGAATAAAAAACCCGCTACCTGATAATACATGGAATGATGCATATCGTGTCTTCCTAAATATTCGGATGCAATCGTGTAAAGTGAAACCAGCAGAAGTCCCGCTGCAACTACAAATAGAATCTTCAAATTCCTTGCGACTTTAGTTCCTTCCTCTACTCTGTTTTGCATAGATAGTGCACTAATCATCGCACCGAATTGAATCATCATCATACCTAGTGCCAAAACTGTGTGTGGTGGAGATAAGATTTGTACATCCAATCCATATGTATTGTGCCACCAATCATCAAAAGGTGCTGAAGTCAACATTGCAATAGCTCCCCAAATACAGAACAATGCACCAAGTGATCCTTTGAATACTCCCCAAAAACTGATACTGCTTGCTTTCTCTTCTTCTGTTCCGGCAAATGAAATTTTCAATACTTTAAACCCTGAAAATATTCCCGCAATTACTGCTCCAAGGTAGATTGAGATATGAGGAGGAGACAATAATCCATCTCTTCCAATAGATGTGTGCCAGGAGATATCCCAAATCAATCCAACTATGATGCATAATGATGCAAAAACTGAGGCATAAACATAAGTTGGGATTCTGGCTATAGCACTGACAGAACTTGCACGCTGGTTTTCAGCAAGTGAAATGTTTGTAGTAAGAGTAGTCATTGGTTAAATCATTATATCTCTAAATATAATGATAATGCCATTAGTTACCTATAAGTGATTAGGATGCCGCCAATTGTGATTTCTTCTCTATCCTCAATTCCGTTAGAACAAAAAATGATGTTATAAAAAATGAAAGCAGAAAGTAACCTAATACAATGTATGAACCGTATGATATGGTTTCATTCAACATAAACCAGTCTCCTCCCTGAAGGATAACAATTGCAATTCCAACCGCTGATTGTATTAAAGATGTGACAACCGACCACATCCTGCGATCCATTAGAGTCGTGTAATTGAAAATCATTACTCCTAAAAACACACCATAGATCAAAGCATTGCCAGCTCCAATTGCAGCGATGTTATTGAATAAATACATCATCAATAGAAACACAATGAAGAATTGTGTCCAGGACCATAAGTGCATTGCGGTAGAAGATTTTGGATTATACTTTTCATAACCGTAAACATCTTCAATTGCATAAACAGGGTAAGTCTCTTCAACATCTTTTGGTCTCCAACCAGTGGGCATGAACCAAATTCTTAGTTTATCCCAGTAAGACCTTGCTCTCCACGCGTCCTTAACTAATAGCCACAAGTGGTTAAAATTTATCAGAAATGGGTTCCAGGTTCTAACTGGTCTTTTCACTCCATAAACTGGCGGTACATCATCCAATTCCTCCTGAAACGTTCCAAAAAGCTTATCCCAAATAATAAATACCTGTGACATGTTTTTATCCATGTATTCTCTATTCACCGCATGATGTACTCTATGGTGTGATGGAGTGACAATAATATGCTCCAGAAACCCCATCTTTCCGATCAACTGAGTGTGATACCAGTATTGTGCAAAAAGATGAAGTGGAGCAATTAATGCAATCACTTCATGAGGTACACCAAGAATCGCAGTTGGGATTAAAAAGAATGGTATTGTAGAGAATATTGAAGATATGGTTTGTCTTAAAGCACATGCAAGATTAAACTCTTCACTACTGTGGTGAATTATATGCACATTCCAAAAGTAATTTACCTGATGAGCAAGTCTGTGATTCCAATAACCAGCAAAATCCAGTCCTATGAATGCCAGCACATAAACGTACCATTCGGATTCCATAGTAAATAGTGCCAAATGTTCTTTGAACCAGGTGTATGATACGATAATAACCGTTAACCCTAAAACATCTTTGATAACATTGGTAATTCCGGAGCTCAAACTGGATAAAGTATCCATACTATGTATCACTTTTCTGTTCTTTCGCCAGGCAAAGATTCTCTCAATTAAGAGCAATGTCATGAAAAAAGGAATGGCATAATTTAGTACCGCAGCATATCTCTCCATTTCTACCTAAAGGTTGTTGTTTATCACCTTTAAAGATACAAAACAATTTTGTTATGCATGCAGAGCATGTTGAATAAGTCGCGATTTATCATTACCTTCAGGTGTACCAGAAGGAATGCAATAGTTGAATTCAATAGAAAATCAAGATATTGGCAGACCCGATGAGGATCCTATCAATTGGATTGCCATTGGTTATTTTTTCGCCGTATTAGGTGGTATTGTTGGGATATTTATTGGATGGCACATTCTGATGTCGAAACCAACAGAACCAGAGGATACGCAACGTTTTGCCTATAGTAAACGTGAAAGAAGTCATGGTCTTTGGATTTTATTCATTGGAGCAGCTTCAATGCTCTTTTGGGTATATATCAACTTCTTTTACTTCCGTATTCGCTAATTCATGGATATTAGAATTTATAAGCTTACTGACAAAAACCTTGCACCATTTGAGCTGATGCTTCTCGCTGACCCTTCTCGCGAGATGATAGAAGAGTATCTGGTCAAAGGAACCTGTTTTGTTGTGGAAAATGACAATGAGGATGTCATTGGGTGTTATGTGCTTAAGAGCAATTCTCCAGTAGAAGTAGAAATTATGAACATTGCTGTGGCGGAAAGGTATCAGGGTAAGGGAGTCGGAAAACAAATGCTTGAACACGCAAACAACTATGCCAAGCAATCAGGCTACCAACAAATCGTGATCGCGACTGCAAACAGTAGTATGTACCAATTATACCTCTACCAGAAAATAGGATTTGAGATGCTTCGAATTGAGCGGGATTTCTTCGTCAATCACTATTCCGATAAAATTGAAGAAAATGGCATTCCTACAAAACACAAAGTTGTGCTGGGAAAGGATTTATAAACTCAGTTTTTCCTTATAAAGGTCTAAAAACTCCTGAAGTCTTTTCCTGCGATATTGCAAGATCCATCTGGGATGAGGCAGTGCTTCTATTTTGCCAAATAATTTATACTTATCATTCAGGTAATTCAGATATGCGATGTTTTTGCCCTGTCCGAGGCTAAAGCAGATTTCATCATTTTGAACCAATTCGATATGCCACTTTAAATTATTGAGCATATACTTCTCCAGAACCTTTTCCAGTTTTTTATCATCATAGTAATTGAGATTCTTCCCATCTTTCATAAAGCCAAGTGGACAAACGGAGGTAATCAGAAACTTGGTATAAAATTCATTCGGACCTCCCAGGTTATTTATCATATCATATACGAATGTGGATGAAAGTTCTGGCTTGCGATCGAAATCATTGTCAATGCCACAGATCTCCTTTAATCTTATCGGGTCAGTAAACGGTATTCCTGTAATTCCTCCACCTAATCGTCCGGGATTGATACCTATCAAAAGTGTCCTTTTATTATTATCACTCAAATACTTCTTATAAAAACCGGAGATTGCTTCTATTACTTCGGCCTGGTCAAAAGGATACAGCAATTCTACTCCCCTTATCAGCTTTTTTGGTTTTTCTATTGTTGAATAGTATTCAATTAGTTTATCTGCTATTGTCATTCCAACCTTTTTTAATGATTCTGGCTCTTAAAGATATGCCGGCGCATTTTTTAAATAATTGAAAACTGCCAACATCAGTAGAGGATGTTGGAATTTACAAAAACAAAAGAACGCATGAAAAAACTCGTACTACCATTATGTCTAATATTGGTATTTAACCTCACTTCCTGTGAAGAAGATGACGTCAGCAACATTTCCGGAGACACAAATTTTGTAATAGGTGACAATGCTTTGCTTGGCATGTCCCGTGATGAATTTGAATTAAGAGCAATCAGTGTTATTGATGATGAATTAGAATTGCATGTCTCATATTCTGGTGGATGTGAAGATCACGCATTCTCCTTAAGGTGGGATGGAACCTGGACCACTGAAGACGATGTACCCGTTACATATGTTTACATTGATCACGAGAATAAAAACGACGGTTGTGAAGCCTACTTATCTGAGACCAGAACTTTAAAGGTTGATGAAATCATCAACGATCAATTAGCAGATAATGCGATTATTAAGTTCATTAACTCCGCAGATCAGGATAGAGTAATCTATTATAGCAAAAGTTACGAATGGGTAGAGCAATGGAGTGCTTGCGGCCTGGAATTTGAGTTGGAAGAAGCACTATGTGGTTGGGGATCATGGGGAAACTTGTGGTTTAACATATCAGATGAAGAAGGAGGTAGACAATACTTACAGCCAATAATTGTTCCCGAGGGCACAAGCACACCTCTATTGGGAAAATACAGAATTGGATTCAAATTTATGTACGGTTATCGATTTGAAGCTGGAGCCACTTGCTTCGCTTATCCTGGTCCGTGGATGCCTGTTGAAATTACTTGTATCGAAAGAGTCTTGTAAATCCGTTTAAAGTGTTCCATAAGTAATGGAAATTTCTTTTCTAAAAAATCCTCACAGCTCGTGGGGATTTCTTTTTTTATGTATTTTGGTCTAACTTAATTTTTTTAATCGCTCCTTACTAACTATTATCACACACTAGATAAACGAGCAAAGATGATAGATCAACAACTAAAACTTTTAGTGAGATTGGCTGGCTCTGACGGAGTTATTGATGATGACGAACGAGACTTAATCCAAAATCTTGGCAATGCACATGGTATTTCCGAAGAGGAAATTAAAAATATCATGGCTGACCCTGGAGGAGAGATCGATTACGACAGTCTGAATGAAGACGAAAGATTCGATTATCTCTATAATTTGGTGCACCTCATGAAAGTTGATGGGGAAGTTTACAATCAGGAAGTTGAGTTCTGTGAAGGTATCGCTAAAAAGCTAGGTTACAAACTAGCTGCCATCTATGAATTATATCCACACGTTCATCCCAAAGTAAAGATTCCAGGAGAAATTAAAACTCTAAAACAAAAAGTAAATTCATTCTTAAATAAGTAACGTATGGCCAATTCTTTGGGTCGAATCAAAGAACAGTTCAAAGAGCTTGGTTTTGGTACCAGGGGATTCAAAGATGCAGAAAGGCTAATCAATAGAGATGGGTCTTTCAATGTTGATAAAACTGGTAGAGGTATCCAAACCTTTAGCCTGTATCACTGGCTTATTAATTTATCGTGGCTGCAATTTTTCCTCTTCGTAATGGCAGCATACGTTTTTCTAAATCTGATTTTTGCTTTCATCTATTTCGTAATTGGCCCTGATCAAATTTCAGATCATGATACTACTTCTTCGTGGGGTGCCTTCTTTCATTGTTTCTATTTCAGTAGCCAAACTCTAACTACTGTAGGTTTCGGAAGATTAAATCCCATTGGTCATTGGGCAAGTATTGTGGCTTCTTTTGAGGCGATGGTAGGTTTGTTGTCTTTCGCTTTTGCTACTGGAATTTTGTATGGTCGTTTTTCTAAAGCAAAGGCTAAAATTCTATTTAGTGACAATATCCTTGTTTCCCCTTATCGTGGAATCAAAGGGCTCAAATTTCGAATAGTTAATATGAGGAAGAATCACTTAATCGAAATGCAGGCCAAGGTGATTTACTCTTATCTGGAATATGAAGGTCAGGATTTAAAAAGAAGATATAAGCAACTACCGCTGGAACTGGATTTTATTAATATGTTCCCTCTTCCATGGACTATTGTACACCCTATCGAAGAAAAAAGTCCGTTATATGGTAAAGGCATCATTGATTTATCAAAAGAAGAAGCTGAGTTTATAGTAATCCTAAAAGGTTACGACGATACATTCAACCAGTATGTTCACCAGACATTTTCTTACAGACACGACGAAGTTGTTTTTGATTCCAACTTTGTTCCAATGTTTGATGCTGGTGGTTCTGGTAAAAGCACCGTATATTTAAATAAAATCAGCGATTACCAAAAAACTGTCTTATGAATGCTTTAGGAAATTTATTGTGGATCATATTAGGAGGATTAATAGTCTCAATTTTTTATCTGATCGGTTCACTTATTCTATTTGTTACAATCATCGGAATTCCTTTTGGAATACAGACTCTGAAAATGGGTTCGTTTGCTCTTCTACCATTTGGCAGAGAAGTGAGAGCAGGAGAAAGAATGAGTGGATGCCTCTATTTAATATTCAATATAATCTGGGTCCTTACGGTTGGGATAGAAATAGCTATTGTACATATTGTGCTTGGCTTAATTTGCGGTATCACAATTATTGGGATTCCATTTGCCAAGAAGCATTTTGAACTAGCAATGTTGGGAATTATGCCTTTCGGGCATGATATTGTTTCTGTTGACTAAATTTCTAAAACATGATATTCGCCATCATCCGTCTTGTAATTGTAGTTACCATATTGGTTTTCCTTTATTTACTCCTCAAAAAAATATTCACACCTTCCGACTTTAAGAAATGTGGAAGGTGTGAAGGAAAAGGCTTTTGGTATAACGCCAGAGGTAAGGAAATTTGTGACTGGTGTAATGGCTCAGGAAGATTGCCTGTGAACCAGGACTAAACTGTCGCAGCTAATTTGCTTGCCTGATTAATTGCCGCCTTGGCATCCAGTTCTGCAGCAGTATGTGCGCCACCAATAATTTCAACATCAACTCCAGCATCTTTCAATGGCTGATACAAACTGTTTTCGGACAACTGGCCAGCGCAGATTACAACATTGTCTACATCCAGAATTTGATATTCATTACCAATAGAAATGTGAAGTCCTTCATCATCAATCTTCTCATATTGAGCGCCTGTTATCATCTGAACATTTCTATGTTTCAAAGTAGTTCTATGAATCCAGCCTGTGGTCTTTCCTAGTTTAGCTCCCATCTTACCATCAGTTCTTTGAAGCATTACAATTTCTCTTGGAGATTCAACAGGCTCTGCAAAGATATTTTCTACACCTCCTCTGGCTTCATTCTTAGGGTCTATTCCCCACTCACTTAAAAACTCCTCAATCGAAGGTTCTTTGCTTTCTGCTCCATGTGATAAGTATTCCGCAACGTCAAAACCGATTCCTCCCGCACCAATAATTGCTACTTTCTTTCCTACTTCTTTTTCATCCCTCAATACATCCAGATAAGAAAGTACTTTTGAATGGTCAATTCCTTCAATTCCTGGAGTTCTAGGCTGAATTCCAGTTGCCAGCACTACCTGGTCATAACCACCATTTTTTAAATCTTCAACAGATACCATTGTATTAAGTTTGAGATCAACTCCAGTTAATTCAATCTGTTTACCATAATATCTTAATGTCTCATTGAATTCGTCTTTACCAGGAATTTTTTTGGCGTAATTAAATTGTCCACCAATCTTATCTGCACCATCGAAGAGTGTGACTTTATGTCCTCTTTCTGAAGCAACAGTGGAAAACGCTAATCCAGCTGGTCCTGCACCAACCACGGCGATAGACTTAGACTTTTCTGTTGGTAAATAGTTCAATTCAGTCTCATGACATGCTCTTGGGTTAACCAAACAACTTGTAAGCTTATTTTTGAATGCATGATCCAGACAAGCCTGATTACATCCAATGCAAGTATTGATTTCGTCTTCTCTTCCTTCTTCGGATTTTTTCACTATATCGGCATCCGCTAAAAATGGCCTTGCCATTGAAACCATATCAGCATGTCCATCTGAAAGAATGTCTTCAGCGACTTGAGGCATGTTTATTCTGTTGGTCGTCACCAAAGGAATATTAACTTCACCCTTCAGTTTTTTAGTTACCCATGAAAACGCTCCTCTTGGAACCATCGTTGCGATAGTTGGTATACGAGCTTCATGCCAACCAATTCCTGTATTGATAATATTAGCACCTGCTTTTTCAATTTCTTTAGCGAGTTGAACAACCTCCTCCCAGGTACTTCCTCCAGGAACTAAGTCCAACATTGACAATCTATAGATGATGATAAAATCATCACCAGCTGCTTCTCTGACTGCCTTTACAATTTCTATAGGAAACTTTATCCGATTCTCATAAGAACCTCCATACTCATCTGTTCTGTGATTAGTTGCTGATGCAATGAATTGGTTTATCAAATAACCTTCAGAACCCATGATTTCTACTCCATCATAACCTGCCTTTTTAGCAAGCTTGGCACTTCTGGCAAAATCCCAAATTGTACGTTTTATGCCTCCCTTTGTAAGAGCGAAAGGTTTAAAAGGAGTAATTGGAGATTTAATTGCGGAAGGAGCGACATTCAAAGGTGAATACCCATATCTACCGGCATGTAAAATTTGCATGCAGATTTTTCCTCCTTCTTTGTGTACAGCATCCGTTATGATTTTGTGTTTCCTTACATGACGGTGACTGGTCATCCTTGCAGAGAATGGCTTTACCCACCCAGCACGATTTGGTGAAATTCCTCCGGTTACAATTAAGCCAACACCACCAGCTGCTCTTTCAGCGAAATACTTTGCTAGTCGTTCAAAACCATTGCTTACTTCTTCAAGGCCGGTATGCATAGAACCCATTAAAGTTCTATTCTTTATTGTAGTGAACCCAAGGTCTAAAGGTTCAAATAGGTTAGGGTATTTATCGTGTGCCATTTACATTCATTTTTGGAACATTAATTTTAACTAAAGGAGGTCACTTTTCACAAGCTATCAATCACATTTACAGGACATTGTCCTATAAAACTAAGGGGCTGGCCATTTCTCAATTGTTAAATAAGAAAACGGTCTCATGAAACTTCTACTAACCTACCCAAATTTCCTGAGAATGGCATTTTTTATATCTGTTGCCATATACATCTTTTCAGGTTGTTCCATTGATGATTCTACTGATGAAAATTTAGTGGAAGAAGAAATCCAGGAAGAAGATCCCATTCCAAGTATTTCAGAACCTAGATTCCTTGATATCCGTGATGTCGGAAATAGTGGTAATGCTACAGATCTTGAACTCAGCTTTATCAAACCAACAGATTTAACCTGGATTGAAGAGTTCAGAGTATTCCTGGTCAAATCAACAAATGCCGATATGTTTGATTCTACTCAAGCAATACAAGAATCAGATTTTCTTTCATTTAACCGAAGTAATAGTAGCGAACAATTTGAGTTTCCAGAATCATTTTTGGATACAAATGGAGATCAAATACAGGAAGGTGTGAGTTACACATGTTTCGTGATGTCGGTCGGAAATGTAGACTCTGGACTAGGAGGAGCATTGTCAGATGCCTCCGCAGAAATTACTTTGGAACAGAAAAGCTATGTGAGAACATTGGTTGCAGGAATTCCGGCGGGAACAGGTGGAATGGATGTGGATGCGGATGGGAATATTTACATGGCCAACTTCGGAACCGCGTTGGGAAGCAATGGGACTCCTGGTAGTAATGTTTATTTGGTTACAACAGATGGCCAATTCAGTGTTTTTGCAGCCGGGCTAAATGGTGCTTCAGGAAATGATTTTGATAATGAGGGTAATCTTTATCAATCCAATATTGCGGGAGGTACTGTCAGCAAAATTGCTCCGGACGGTATGGCTACAACTTTCGCAACTGGATTTAGTGCTCCAGTAGGAATCGTATTTGATGGGATGGAATACTTCTATGTCTGCAACTGTGGAAACAATAGTATAAGTAAAGTTGATTTAACAGGAACTACAGTTAGCGTGATCAATAGTAGTCTTCTAAATTGTCCTAACGGTATAGATATGGATAGTGAAGGCAATCTGTATATAGCCAATTTTAGTAGTCCAGATCTCGTAAAGATTACTCCAGAAGAAGAGGTCAGTAGTTTTGCTACAATGCCTGGAAATAATATGGGCCACTTGTTGCTGAGAGGAGATGATATTTTTGTTGTTGGAAGGGGGAACAACAAGATTTTTAAAGTGTCTAATCGCGGAGTAGTAGAAACTTTTGCTGGAACTGGAAGCAGAGGATTAGATAATGGAAGCTTGGAGCAAGCAACATTTTCTCTTCCAAATGATATCGCATTTAGCCCGGATGGCACTAAAATGTATGTGAATGATGTAGCCAGATTGGATGATACTTCAGGTTTGTTATTAAATCCAGTAGCAATTCGTGTGATTGAAATCGTAGAATAGAAATTAATTGATTTGGTGTTAATAGCTCTTACCGAATTTAATAATTGTATATTACGCGATTAGAAAAATTGTGTTATGAGCAAAACATGCGTAGTGAAGTTCAATGTTGGGGATCGGCCTGAGTTTTTCAAAGAACTAAAAATTAGAATTAACAGGCATTTTAAAGAGAATAATATCAGTCGCTATGCAAATGCCAATATGGTATGTAAGACAGCATTTATGTTGATTTTATATTTCTCACCAATGGTACTAATGTATACAGGTATTATAAAATTGGTTTGGGTCAACTACATGCTTTGGGTGTTAATGGGCTTTGGAATGAGTGGAATCGGTTTAACGATCATGCACGATGCTAACCACGGGTCCTATTCCAGGCATAAAATAATCAATCGGATTCTGGGCTTTACATTGAATTTCTTAGGAGCGTACCATATCAATTGGAAAATACAACATAATGTGTTGCATCACACATTCACCAATATTCATGATTTCGACGAGGACATTGATAAAGGCGTTATGCGATTCTCACCAACTCAGGATAGAAAAGGAATTTTTACATATCAGATTTTTTATGCTCCATTCTTTTATGCCCTGATGACCATTTATTGGTTAATTGCCAAAGACTTTGAATTGATTTTTAGATACAAAAAGAAAAATCTTCTTAAGGCTCAGGGTCTTACCCTCGGTAAAGGGTTAGTTCATATTGTTTTTCATAAAGTATGGTATCTCATTATGATTGTGGCGATTCCTATTTTTACTATGCCAATTGCGTGGGTGCATGTGGTCTTAGGTTTTCTGTTAATGCATTTCATTTCAGGGTTCATTTTAGCAATGGTATTTCAACCCGCTCATATTACAGAAAATACGAGTTTCTATAAAGTTGACGAAAACTCGAGTGTGGAAAACAACTGGGCTATTCATCAAATGCACACTACTTCAAATTACGGAAATGGTAGCTTGCTATTTTCATGGTTTATTGGAGGTATCAATTTCCAAATTGAACATCACCTATTCCCAAATATCTGCCACATTCATTATCCCCAAATTTCGAAAATTGTTAAAGCAACCGCTGAGGAATACAATGTGCCCTATTATTCTCATAAAACATTTTTAGATGCATTGAGAAGTCATTTTACGGTGATCAATAAACTTGGTACCGGTCAATATGACAAAGAAATGAAACAATCAACGGCAATTGCTTAAAAATGAAAAAGCTCCAAGGAAAATCCTGGAGCTTTTTTTAACTCGCTTAACCCTTTTTAGCGTAGGACAAAATAGGGTTAATTAACACACACCTCTCTACTAGAAATTAACTGCAGAGTATCTTTAATTTTCTAAATTCTCTTTCTTTTCTCCGTTTTCAATTAAAATGTATTTGAAAACCGGATTAGCAGATTGTTCCTCATCGGAGCTAACTGCAATTTCTTGCATTGTTGCTTTCAAAACTTGTTTGAAGCTCGATTCTTTTTTACTTCCATTTCCCAGCAATCTTTTCAACTCTCCCACACTTTCATTCAACATTGCTCTGTACCTTTCTACTTCTCTATATTTCTCTCTGGCCTGAGCCAGCGTGAAATTTATTTTTGCAATCTTAGATGCTGATAGAGTACTCTCTGCTCCATCTTCCACATGCTTTTTGATGATAGCATCCCCAAGTTGAATTAATTCATCAACATCAGTGGGTAAATTGATTTTTAGATTCTGGTCGTTGGTCATTTCCTATTTGTTTCAGCCGTGTCTATTTCTACTTCAATTTCTGAGGTTTTAGATAACCAATCCAGCATCAATGTCTTCTTGAATTCCACAGTTTCTCCTGGAGCTACTGAATCTTCAAGCATAAAGTACGTAGAAGCTTTTTTACCTTTCTTCTCCGTGAAATATGTAATTTTCACTCTTATGTTGTCATAAGTACGAGTCGTAGACTCGTTGATAATTTTACCCTCTACTTTAGACAAATTGAGAGCTGTCTTATGCCAATCATAATCAACTTTTAGTATACCCCTGTCTATTGCAACCGACGGTTTGGCTTTTTTGTTTACCTGCTTCTTAGGAATAGTTACCGTCTCAGCAATAAAATCATAGGCAATATCGATGCTGTCTTTTGTTCTACTATACGAAGCGTAATCTCCTTTTTCCAGATAAAACTTATCAGTTTCATCCTTTCCAAATTCAACTAATCCACTTCTAACCATAATGGAAACAGAGTCTTCCGAAGGATACGCTCTCAAGAGAAAACTTGTCCCTAAAACGTTAGTAACAGTGTTTTCTGTGCGTATTCTGAAATTACAGGTTGTGTCTCTTTTTACATCAAAAAGAGCAGCACCTTCCAGATAAATCTCCCTGTTTTCCATATTAAACTTTTCGTTATAAACGATTTTACTTCCAACTTTCAGATTAACAACTGTACTGTCTGGCAATACGATTGTTTTATCATAATCACTGGTCATTACCTGAAATTCTTCAGGTTCGTCAATTAACTGAGTTTCAAGCGGGCTTATCGTAGCAACTATTGGTAATTCCTGATCCTCAGGAGTTGATTTGTTGGTTAACCAATATCCCGATACAACAAGAAGCGTAATTACAGCTGCAATTTGTAATGTTCTATAAATATACAGCTTTGTTTTACTTTTTTCACCTTCCTGGATACGATTCTCGAAATGATCCCACTCATTTTCAATACTATATCCTTCTGGTTCATCAGTATTTACCGAATTCCAAATTTCCCGGTATTTCTCGAAATCGCTTTTGAATTTTGAATCAGACAAAAGCTTTTTCTCGACTTCTTCCTTTTCTGCAGCTGAGCAGTTGTCGGATAAATATTTCGATATGATTACTTCATTCTGCATGAACCTAAATCGTGTCCTCTTGTATGTTTAGCAATCATGCCGTCTTTTACCCCCAAGACTGCATCAAAATTTTTTATTTATAGAACCAATAATAATATCAAACCAATCATCGCAAGCACCGATCCAATCATTAAATATGGCTCTAAGTCTTCACGAAGCTTTTTTAATGCAATGCCCATCTGATTTTCTACAGTCTTCAATGAAAGTCCTAAGGTATCAGCGATCTCCTGATATTTTAGTCCTTCATATCTACTCATAATAAATATCGTCTGACATCTACTCGGTAAATTGGCAATTGCTTTATCTATACTTTCCTGTAATTCAGAAGCAACAGCTTCTTCGTGTGGGTTTGCTGTATCTGATTTTCCTGAGATTAATCCTTCTTCACCCATCAAACTCAATCTCTTTACTTTCTTGGCGTAATTGATGGAAAGATTAATCGTAGCTTTATACAGATAACTTTTGATACCCGGACCCAACTCTAGTTTGTCCTTTGATTTCCAAAATTGATAAAATACATCCTGAACAATATCCCGACACGCATCATGATCGCGCACTACTCCATAGGAGGCTCTATATAGGGCCTTGTGGTTGTCCTTAAACAACTTTTCTATCTCCTGCAGTTGAGTCATAAGCGTGTATCTTTTCTAAAGTTGGTTTAGAAAGCGATGATAAGATTACGAAATATCTGCCTCAAAATCAATTCGATGCAGCTAAATAAGAATAACTCAGTAGTGATCACGATATTTTGTGGGTGAAGAATAATATCACTGAGTTAGTACAATTGGTGACATAAAACAAAACCCCGACTAATTGCCGGGGCTCTATTTGTATATTAACTAAACAATTAAAATCTAGTTCAGGAATTCGTAAATACCAGCGACTCCCTGGCCACCACCAACACATGCGGTTACCATTCCGTATTTACCATTTCTTCTTCTCATCTCATTGAATAACTGAATCGACAATTTCGCTCCAGTACATCCAAGAGGGTGACCTAATGCAATTGCACCACCATTAACATTCAATTTATCAGTATCAAGATCAAGGCCTTTGATTACTGCTAGTGATTGTGCAGCAAATGCTTCATTAAGTTCAACTAAATCCAAATCAGATTGTTGGATTCCAGCTTGCTTTAATGCTTTCGGCACTGCCTCAACCGGACCAATACCCATGATTCTTGGGTTAACACCAGCTGCTGCATATGAAACCATTCTTGCAATTGGCTCAAGGTTTAATTCTTTCACCATTTTCTCAGACATCACCATCACAAATGCAGCTCCATCTGAAGTAGGGGAAGAATTACCTGCAGTTACCTGACCATTATTTTTAAATGCTGGTCTAAGTTTCGCAAGTCCTTCCAAATTAGTATCTGCTCTTACACACTCATCAGTGTCAACAACAAATTCTCTCTTCTTTCTTTGTCCGTTCTCAACGTAAACCTCCTCAACTGTAACAGGAACAATCTCATCTTTGAATTTTCCGTCAGCGATTGCTTTAGCTGCTTTTTGGTGAGATTTCATCGCGAACTCATTTGCCTCATCTCTGCTGATGTTGTAATCAACAGCTACTTCTTCAGCAGTAAGACCCATGTTTAAATACCACTCAGGGTGGTTTTCGGCAATTTTATAATTCAATGCAGGTTTGAATCCCATCATAGGAACCAAAGACATTGATTCTGTACCACCAGCAATGATACAATCAGCAGTTCCTGAGTGTACTCTTGCACAAGCAAGGTGAATTGCTTCCAAACCTGATCCACAATATCTATTGATGATCATACCTGGAACTTCAATTGGAAGAGAAAGTAAAGAAATCATTCTTCCCATCTGCATTCCTTGTTCAGCTTCCGGTACTGCGTTTCCAACGATTAGGTCATCAACTCTTTTTGCGTCAAACCCATCAATGGAACCAACTAAATGTTTGATTACGTCAGCAGCCAAGTCATCTGGACGGTAAAATCTAAACCCGCCTTTTTTGGCTCGACCTACTGCCGATCTATATCCTGCAACTATATATGCGTTCATAATTTTTTAGATTAAAGATTATAGAGCAAAGAACAAAGACCTTCGCTCCTATTATATAATTAAGATTCTTTAAGAAGAGTTCGTTCCAAACCCATTAACATTTTTTGAATTTCCTGAACCTTCTCAATAATTGGATTCATTGTTTCTTCTGAGACAAATTCTAAATCTACTGCTAGAATGAGTTGAGTCTCCAATTCAAAACATGATCCAAGTGAAATTCTTAAGAACTTAATAAAATCTTTAGATGTATTTCTAGAGGAACCTTCAGCAATATTAGATGGAACAGAAATCACACTTCTTCTAATCTGAGAAGTCAAACCAAATTTTTCCTCAGAAGGAAACTTCACTGAGATCAAATAAACATCTCTTGTTAGTCTTCTAGATTTCTTCCAAACATTTAGTTCTCTAAAATTATGCATAAGTCTTTATTCTTTGTTCTTAAGTCTTTGTTCTATACCTAGTTTCTCAACGGTCTTCCTTTGAACAGAATGCTATGGATTCTTTCAAGAGTTTTTGGCTCTGCAGTTAATGACAAGAATGCCTCTCTTTCTAAATCCAATAAGTATTGCTCCGAAACAGTAGTTGCAGCAGAAATATCTCCACCACTCATTACGTAAGCTAGTTTCTTCGCAATTTTTGCATCATGCTCTGAGATGTATGCACCATACTGCATTCCACCAATTCCAGCTTCGAACATTGCTAGTGAAGTTCTACCGTGAACTTTAATGTCTGTTCTTTCTACCGGTTGAGTGTATCCTGCATTGTGAAGTTGCAATACTCTCTCTTTAGCATCTGCCAATAATCTATCTCTGTTCAAAGTGATCTTATCACCTTTTCTCATCACATTCATTCCCTTCATTTCTGCAGCAGAAGTTGCAACTTTTGCTGTAGCAATGTTCATGAAGTATTCCTGAAGAGTATTCAATTCTGGATCTCCGGTTGCATACTCATCAGAAGATCTAAGAATTAATTCTTTAGTTCCTCCTCCAGCAGGAATCAAACCAACTCCTACTTCTACAAGTCCCATATAAGTTTCAGCGTGTGCCTGGATTGCATCACAGTGAAGTGAAAGTTCACATCCACCACCAAGTGCTAAACCAGAAGTTGCAGCCACAACAGGAACAGAAGAGAATCTTGCTTTCATCATTGTATTCTGGAATTGAGCAATCATCAAGTTGATCTCATCATATTCCTGATCTCCAGCAAACATGAACAACATTGCAAGGTTTGCACCTGCAGAGAATTGCTCACCTTCATTTCCAATTACAAGACCGTTAAAGTTTTCTTCTGCTTTTGTAATCGCCGTATTGATTCCTTCAATTACCTCACCACCAATAGAGTTCATTTTTGTATGGAACTCAAGGTTAAGTACTCCGTCTCCTACATCGTAAAGAGTAGTTCCTGCATTTGACCAAACCACATTGTTTTCTTTGAAGCCATCCAGATAGATAAATCCTTCTGTTCCAGGAATTACTTTGTATGATTTTGATGGAATATCGTAGTAATGTCTTTTTCCGTTTTCAAACTTATAGAATGAATCATGGCCAGCAGCGATCATTTCATCAACCCAAGCAGCAGGAGCGTTTCCGGCAGCTTTCATTTTTTCTGCCGTTTCTTTTACACCCAGTACATCCCATGTTTCGAATGGTCCCATTTGCCAAGCAAAACCAGCTGCTACCGCCTGATCAATTTTGTATAATTCATCAGCGATTTCAGGAATTCTGTTTGAGCAGTATTTGAATAAATCATAGAATGTAGCTCTATAGAATTCTCCAGCTTTATCATCATAGTTGATCACCAAAGGAAGTCTTTGCTTCAGATCATCTATTTCTTTCGCTGCACCAAGCGCTTCGAATCTTGGCTTAACTTGTTCTTTATATTCAAAAGTGTTTAGATCTAATTCAAGAATTACTTTCTTACCATTTTCATCAACAGTCTTTTTGTAGTAACCCTGCTTAGTTTTATCTCCCCACCATTTTCTGTCATAAAGCTCCTGAACAATTTTCGGCAATTGGAATTGATCACGAGACTCATCATTCGGAAGACCATTGTATAAATTGGTAGATACTTTTACTGTTGTATCCAAACCAACAACATCCATAGTTCTGAAAGTAGCCGATTTTGCTCTTCCGATCACCGGACCAGTTAGTTTATCAATTTCTACTACAGACATTCCCATTTTTTCAATGGTGTGCATTCCAGACATGATCGCATAAATACCGATTCGGTTAGCGATAAACGCAGGAGTGTCTTTACACAATACAGTTTCTTTACCTAAGTACAGGTCACCATAGTGCATGAAAAAGTCTACAACTTCAGGATCTGTTTTTTCTGTAGGAATGATTTCCAACAACTTCAAATATCTTGGAGGGTTGAAGAAGTGAGTTCCGCAGAAGTTCTTTTGGAAGTCTTCGCTTCTTCCTTCCAACATCAAGTGAATTGGAATACCTGAAGTGTTTGAAGTGATTAACGTACCTGGCTTTCTATATTTTTCAACCTGGTCAAATACAATTTTCTTGATATCAAGGTTTTCCACAACTACTTCGATGATCCAATCAACATCAGCGATTTTCGCCATGTCGTCATCAAAGTTTCCTGTAGAAATTAAGCTTGCATCCGTTTTATCATAAAGCGGACTCGGTTTTGATTTCACTGCTGTTTGCAATGAACTTGCAACGATTCTGTTTCGTACGGCTGGATGATCCAGAGAAAGTCCTTTTGCCTTTTCTGCATCTGTTAGTTCTTTGGGCACAATATCTAACAAGAGTACCTCTACACCAATGTTTGCGAAATGGCATGCAATTCGGGATCCCATGATACCGGATCCAAGAACTGCCGCTTTCTTAATGGTTCTCTTCATTCTGAATATGGTTTTCTAGTTCTTTAAATATGTTTTTGTCGTCTATTACTTTGTTAATTGAATACAATACATCAAAAAATGTCCGCATGTCTTTATCAGAAACATTGTCTCTTACCTTCTTGTTGAAGGTTTTTACGGACTGACGTGATAGTTCTCTTTTTTCTTCTCCGAGAGGAGTTAAAAATATTCTAACCGAACGGCCATCATTAGGATCCGGAACTTTACTAATCCATCCCTTCTCTTCAAATGTTTTCAGCATTCTGGTGAGACTTCTGGATTCCATTCCAAGTAGTGGGGCAATCTTTGTAGCAGGTGTTCCATTCTCGACATCAATGTTCAACAATACAAATCCAGTTGATGCTGTAATATCAAATGGAGATCCGTAACTGTTATACATTTTTGAGATGGCATGCCAGGTTGCCTTAATGTTGTAATCTACCGTTTCTTCTCTCTTCATAAACTATCTATTAATGCCTGATCAATCACGAAGAATTAGTATCTTAGAGATCGGGCGGAACCAAAGATAGTAAAAAATTTGTTATGCATGCATACTATTTTAAGGTTCTTTCTACTCCTTACAATGGTTTTCATAGAAAAAGATTGATAGATGGAAGAAAACGGAGATAAGAATAATCTCTATCTGATACCAAAGGATTTTCACAGCTTTTCAACAGGTAAGCCTTTTGATCATTGCATCGAATGCGGTAAGTATTTATTGGATAACGAATTGTACATGATCGAGAAAGCCATTCGTAAGTACCCTGGGTTTTCTGCTCAGGATGTTATTTTTGAATATGCTATTTGTTTGAATTGTGCCGAAATCATGAAAAATGATTTGTCTAAGGAGTCCATGGTGAACGTTCAGAATTTCTTTACTGAAAATATAGATCCTTCCAGATTTTGGAATGGAGTTGGTTCAGATGAGTGTCTGGTTTCTGGTCATAAAAAATCTGATCTTACTGAATATCAAATCTATGCTTATTGTAAAGGAGAACATTTATCAGTTTATCAGCCGCCATTTATGATTGGGGGTCCGGTGATGGATAAGCTTGCCGATTTGATGTCTGATGAAACAACCGATGAGCTTAATCGTTTCATGGACAAACATTTTGGTCCGCCACCAGAGTGGTTGGAGGATGTTCCCGGTGGTCGAAAGTTAATTTTTATTTAATCAATGAATTTAAGGTATTCTATTTTCTTCAGGTCGTTGTGTTACTTCTTCCTGATCGCAATTGTTTTGCATTCATGTAAATCTATCGGGGAGACGAAGCGTTTTTCAAAATGCCAATTCAAGGTGAATCGGGTGGTTCAGTTTAAGGCTGCTGATATTAATATGCTTAATAAGCGAAAGGTTGGTGATCTCAAGTTCAATGAAGGAGTAAGGTTGGGCAAATTTGTTGCTGGAGGAAAATTGCCGTTGGTAATTACTGTGAATGTAGATGTCAAAAATCCCAATAAGCAGACTGCTGCATTAGAAGGGTTCGATTACATTTTGGCCCTGGATGGAAAGGATGTTTTGGCTGGAGTATATGATACCCGAACTGAAATTCCAGCTCTTACAGCAAAGTCTGTGAATCCAACTTTCAGCTTTGATCTTTTAAAGGTGGTTAGGAAGACTGATTACAAAACGATTATGAATATTGTTTTTGGCTTATTGAATGAAAAGCATGAACCAGTTAACATTACATTGATGGTTAAGCCGCACGTTAAAATTCTTGGGAAAAAGGTCAAGTATCCTGATTATATTAGGTTGACTGAGGTTTATCAGTAAATTACCACGATCCACTCACGCCACCACCATAGGACTCATCAACACTATTTTGATCCTCAAACAGACCTTCACACTTTTGGAAATTTTCCCAATTGGCTCTTTTGTTTTTGCGGGCAAGTAATAACTGGATCACTGTTTTTACATCCAACTTCTTTGTTGAGATGTGTTTTCGGCGAATTTGATTTATTCGATAGGTTAAATAAGTCAAAAGTGCAATTAATAGTATTGCTGGCAGAAGCCATTCAATGGGTAAGGGACTATGATCCAAAAGAGATTTCATCGGCTAATTCGTTTTCTTCATTTTCGTGCGCTGGGAAATAGTCTTTCAGTTGCTGACCCGTCATGGTTATGGCCTCTTTCAGGCCCAGGGTAAATTCATTATTTCTAAATCGTGCAATTAAATGCTCTTTTACATCTCCCCAATAATGATCTTTGATTTTTTCATTGATTCCTTTGTCTCCGATTATTGCAAACTGTTTATCCAAAATTGCCAAATAGAACAAAACACCATTCCTCTGTTTAGTCTTGTGCATTTCCAGAATGCTGAATACTTCTGCTGC
Source organism: bacterium (assembly GCA_024743255.1). Classification (GTDB taxonomy): domain Bacteria; phylum Bacteroidota; class Bacteroidia; order Cytophagales; family Cyclobacteriaceae; genus JANSWY01. Next base: position 269,781 of record JANSWY010000001.1, read on the forward strand.
TCGATCCAAAACATTGATCTTGCAGTACTTCTCAATATGAACCCTTATTTCACCAGAAGTAGCCATTTCCGCATTTTTGATTGCGGCAACTATGGTCTCCTCTTCTTCTTTGGTGAAATATTTTCTAGCCATATCGATTAATAATCAGATTATTAAATTGGGGGTAATAAACAATTTAACGCTATTTGAATTTAGATAGAAGAAGATTGACTAATTTAATTCTATGACGACAAGATTTTTTGGAATTGTACTTTTAATGATTTCTTTCGGTTGCGTACCAGACAAGAATGAGGAAGTCAATTTATCCGAGTTAAATTTCAGTACTACAGATGCTTCTGAATTGTATTTCAAAAATGTTAGAGAATCCTATTACAGTGTAGATGATCGTCAGGATCAGGGGATAAAAGTATTTGTTTATGAAGACTGGAATCTGGATGCGACTTATCCTCTTCTTAATTTAAGTATTGTATACAACTGGCAAAATGACAAAGCTTTTGTGATGGCTAATCCAAACCCATATTTTCCGGAGAGTGCAAGAATTGTTATAGGATCTGATACGGTATTATTTGAACAGTCAAATATGAAACAGCAATTGGAAGTTGCTTCGGCTATTTACAATGGGATAGTAAGAGAAGAGAAAATTTTTATAATGGTGAATAACGAATGGACAGACCTTTTCTCAAATAGTCAGGATAAACAAAATTTTAAGATCACGATGTATGATTTTTATCGGTTAACTGAGGTCTTTTAGTTTGTCTTTGTAATGACAGTGCACCAGAATGTTAAAACAAGAATGCTATGAATTGCCGTTATTGAAGAAGATTAAACACTAGCTATAACAGACAAATGAGAAATAAGACACACATACTCGGGATATTATTCTTAATGATATTAAGTTTTGGCGCAAATGCACAAGATCACAAATACAGTTGTGGACCAGATGCCAAAGCTTTTGATGGAAATGATTTAGTAAGTTATTTTCAAGGTGATGTAAAACAAGGTTCGGATCAATATAAATATGAATATGATGGACTGAATTTATATTTCGCAAGTGCTCAAAACCTCGCGACATTCAAGAGTAACCCAGATAAATATATACCGGCTTACAATGGTTGGTGTGCGATAGCACTTACTGGGGGAACATTGGCAAGGCCTGATTTCAATCACTATAAAGTGCAAGACGGAAAATTATTGTTCTTCGAAGTAAGAGCATTTTTTAATGGTAAAACAGCCTGGGAGAAAGATCCCGATATTAATAAGGTTGTTGCTGATAAGAAGTTTGACGAAATCTTCGATTAAATTAATTTACGTAAGAAGCTGGTGCTGAAAAGCATATCTTACCAAACCAACGGTATTTTTGGCACCAGTTTTTCTTAGAAGATTCATTCTATGGTTTTGAATCGTATTACCACTCACATTTAGTTTTTCTCCAATCTCCTTCATTGTTAATTCATTACAAATCAATCTGAGAATTTCTATTTCTCTAGAGGTGAGTTGAACTTGCTGAAGGAAAGCTGGTTTATGTAAGTCAGCTGCATTTCTTTTCATTCCTGCCTGGATAGATTTTGCTACCAACTTATTATAGTAAAAGTCATTTTCCATTACAGCCTGAATTGCCGTAAGAACTTCCTCCGGTTCTGCATTTTTAATCAGATAGCTATGGATGCCGGTTTCTATCATTTCATAAATGATATTCTCCGATGAGTGCATTGATATCATAATGATCTTTGCGTCTGGATATTTCGCCACTATTTGGTTAGCAGTTTCGTAACCATCCATGATTGGCATTTCCAAATCCAAAAGGACGAGATCAAATTTTGTTTCTTTGAATTTTCTTAAGGCTTCTTTGCCGTTAGCTGCTTCTTCGACATCCGATACCATATCGAAAGTGCTAATAAGGTTAGCCATTCCTTTCCTAAAAAGTGTGTGGTCATCAGTAACCAGTACTTTAATCTTCTTTGCCTTCATGTTCCATGCCGCTATATGGTACTGTGAGTATAATGTTTGCTCCGCTATTTTCCAAGTTCCTGAATTCTACCTTTGCATTTATTACTTCAGCGCGATTCGCAATATTGTATAAACCAATACCCCTTTTAGTTGGATCAAGTTGATCTGAAGTAAATCCAATTCCGTCATCACTTACATTAATCAACAATTCATCCTGTTTCCAATCGAATACAATTTTTATTTCATGTGCCCTGGAATGCTTCAAGGCATTGTTAACTAATTCCTGAATAATCCGATAAATCATCAACTCTTGTTTTTGACTTAATCGAACCGAATTGTTTTTCTCAATGAAATCTATTTTTAGTTGGTTGAGCTTGTTTATCCTTTCCAATAATTCCTGAAGCACTCCACTTAATCCAAATGTTTTCAAACCTGCAGGATAAAGATCCCTACTTATCGATCTCACTGTTTCAATTGTTTCATCAAGATATTGAGTAATATCAGAAGCAGCCTCAGTAAGTTTGGTTTGATCACTAGATGCCATTTTCAGATTCAACCTAATTGTAGAGAGCATGGCCCCAACGCTATCATGTAGTTCTGAGCCTACTCTATTTCTTTCATTCTCTTGGGAATCTATTGTTGCTTCAAGTAATTGTTTTTGGTATTCTGTTTTTAGGTTTTGCATTTGAAGCTTATTACTAAGCATTCGTTTTTGATAGAAGAGCACGAAGAATATCACGGAACTAGACAGAAGAAGCATTACTCCGGTTCCAGCGATAATAAATATTAATATTTGAGTACTCTGTTCCAATTATTTTTTGGTATTCAAAAAGAATATAAAACCAAACATGCAATTTTTTGCAATACTAAACGTATTGTGTACCATCCATAAATAAGGGTGATAAGATTTGTATGGACTTGATCTCAGGTATTCAGATACAAGATAGATTATGAAGATTGAGGAGAAGAAAAGGAAAAATGTGCTATTAAGATAAAACTCTTTATTTCCTTTCAAGCTTCTTAATTCCTTAGCTGTAATGATAGTATAATAATATACGATGCTATAAACTATAAATGAAACACTGGAGATCGTCCTTGGTAAGGATAACAGTGTTTTGAATTTTTCAATATCACTTATCAAAAACAAGTAGCATCCTGAAAATACTATCAATAAAACGTATACTAATACACGAAATTTTCTATTAGGGATCAATGTGTAGTATATAGCCGAAATAATCCAATACTGTAAAAAATGATATGAATTGGAGATGGGCCAGGTTGAGCTGAATCCTGTTCTTGAAAATACAATAGACGTAATATCTGCAGCAAAAGATATTAACACCAGAAGAAGTAGCAATCTAAATATACTCTTCTGGTGCTTAATAGTTATTAATCCATAGACCAATACCAAGCCAGCGCTTGCTGTACTTGTGTGAGCAAACGTCATAAATACGTCTCGTAAGGTCATGAAAATTGAGCTTAAAATTAATTACAGATCTGATTCTTCACTAGGGCAAAAGTCAGGACAGTCGTATGATTCATCAGCTGTACCAGGTAAATTTCCTCCAGCACTTGCTCCTACAGCTTTTGCAATCGGAGTACGATACAGAATATTATCCATGTTCTCATCTGCTCCAACCAATACAAGTTGTGGGTTACCTTTTTCGTCCGCAGCATAATAAATTCTTATTCCCTTACATCTAGGGTCATCAAGCATATCCCGAATTACTTCACATCCAAAAAAGTGAGCTTTTGTACGTTGCTTAGGATTCAATTCCCTGTATTTAGCGACCATCTTTTTTGATTTTTCTACATCAATAAAGCTGCCTTCAGATCCATCGAATTTTTTCTTTTCCATTTTTAATAGAGAGGTTTTAGTTGATAAAAATTAATTTAAAGATTTGCCGCTTGACGCTAATATCCTTATTTATCCTCTCTATTCACAGACATTTTTGAAATTTCTGGAATTGTAAGATTTATGTGGTTGATGGATTGTTGCAAACGGTTTGATTAATTGATAAAATCACCACGGAGTTTTCTAAATCTTTTTCTGGATTCCGCTATGAATAGACTACCAGGATATTTCCTTAAAAATTCTTCATAGTGTTTCATTGCTTCTGTGTTATTCTTCAGATCGTATTGATAAATATCCGCAATGGTAAACGCAGCATCATCAGCTAGTATATCATCTCCGTAGGAGATGCCGATTTTTTTCAACCATGATATAGCACTTTCAAAATCTCCTTGCTGTCGTGAAATTTTTGCAAGTGTCCACCAAATCTCATCAGTAAGATTATGATGCTCGAAATTTTGCAACATGGCTTCCAAGTTTTCTTCAGCCTTCTCTAATTTATTTTGATATACCAATAGTTCGACATTCGCAAATTCTTGCATCGCTTGATCCGTAGTATCCAGAAATGTATTGTCGTTGATTAATAGACTTAACGCAATAGCGTCATTTGATATCTGCCTTGTGGTAGCGATTTTTAAAATGTCCAGATGACTTTTAGCTAATGAAAAATCACCATTGAAATAATTCAGTCTGGCATTCTTAAGTTTGGCTTCATATGCAAGCGGAGAATCTTCATTCTCCTTTTCTACCTGAGAATATAGCAATGTAGATTCCCAAGGTTGATCATCTAATAAATAAATATCTCCCAGATCAAGTTTACAGTTACTGATGAATTTTCTAAGCTTCCTCGAATTGTTGATCAAATCATTTAGAATCTCTATGGCTTTATCATTCTCGTTTAAATAAAATGCATGGAGATGGGCTTTACTTCTCATCGCTTCCAAACCGTGGTAGCTTCTATTTGATTCATCAAAAAGTGTTTGATATTCTGTTGCCAAGCTGTTGATTTCTTCAAGATCCACCGGGTAAGTGTTTTTCACTTTTTCTTCCCTTGCTTTTATTGACATTCTTCTGGACAAGTAGTAATTAGGAGTCGAAGGATATTTTTCAATGATGTAAGAAAAGATTTGAATCGATTCATTATAAGCCCTGTTCTCTAGTGCTATCATTCCAATATCTAAGACCTCACTTCCACCTTCGTTCATTCTTCGATCAAGTGCCTTTGCCTGGATAAAAGCACCGAGGAAATTTTTTTGTTGAAGGTTAACCCATATTAGTAGCTCACTGTAAATAGTTTCATCTGGATTTTTTTGAGCTTTCTCAATCAATTTGATTTCAAGATTTTCCAAATCGTCCTGTTCCGTCAGGAAATTTTGAAGAACGTTTTTTACGTAACTGATATTATTAGGATTGCCTTCAGTGAAGTTTAGATATTCTTCCACCATCAGATCCTTGTCTCCCATTATCCGATGAATATTAGCAAGTTCAAGTGAGTATTGGTATTTATCCCCTTTCTCCTTTCTGGACTGTTTATAAAGTTTGAGAGCTTTATCAGGAATTTGTTTTCTGATAAAATTTTGAGCTGTCAGTCTCATTCTATGACGATCAGATTTTACCTCTGATATCAACTTGTCAATTTCCTTTTCATATTTAGTAAGGTCACCAGTCTCTTTAAAGATCAGAGCATAGTCGATTCTATAGATGGCATTGTTATTATAATACTTCAATACTCTCTTCAAATATTTTTCGGCCTGACTGTATTGCTTAGTGGTAATTAGCAGATTATAATAATTGCTGTGGATAAGCGATATATTTTGTGACTTCTTGGCGAGATCATTGTAAAGATCCAGGGCCTTATCAACTTCGCCTTGCATGAAGTATTCGTTGGCCAATTGCACATCACTATTTTGAGCGGCAAGCGGAAGGGAAATTATTATAGCCAGTGAAACGAGTATATTTTTCAAAATAATCTGCGGTTTAATATCTAATCAAAAAGTTATACACACTTTTTATATACATATATATAATATATAAAGTTTAAATAAATCAGTTATTATTATTTATTAGGATGTTAATATGTTGGTAAGTGGGTAAAACTAAATTTGTTTTTTTAGGATGTTTATGGAGATATAAGTTATACATTTTTACCAACAGGTTATAAACAGCTTAAATGATTGATATATAGTTAGTTATGTATGTTTTTCCACAATTTATATTGCACTGTTTATAATTGACTGTGAGTTTAGTATTTATAGAATAATAGGTGGATAATTCTATAGTTTTATCCACTTATTATTTTTGGAATGTGATTTGTGTAGTATGGTGTAAAGTGTTGTGTATTACTGAAGAATATATCTACATAATTCCACATGTTATACACACTTATTAACAGTGATAAGACTAGAATGTTAATTCAAGATTTACTTCCCAATTAGCTTTAAGATCTGTGTTTGCCTCAGGGAATATCGCTATTTCTGGTTCTATGTTTTCGTAGTAATTACCGAATGACCATTTGCTGTTTCGATCTGAGTCAAGGATAATTCTGAACCCATATTTACCAGGAGGAATCTCTTTGAAGTTGTAGTACCCTTTAGCATTTGTTTCTTCTATAACTTGAATGTTCTCACCCTTCGAAGTAATAAGTTGGATTATATAGTTGTCTATAGAAGTATTGATCTGAACATTAATGGTTCCAAGATCTTCCAGATCCAGTTGTCTATATTCAACTAAGCTTCTCTTTAAAGTATCTCTTTCTAATGATATGAAAGTCGATTTTTTAATATCAAGAAAGAATTGTTGTGGTTTAATTTTATATGGTCCTGCTGTTAGTTGAGTTGGAGCTTTATTAAATCCTATATTAGTTGAATCAATAGATGTAGTGTCAACGGGTGGAAGTAAACTTAGGGAGTCTGCAATCTTGATTGAGTCTAGTAATGCTGTTTGTCTGTTCTGTGATTGAATAGTGTCATTTATAATTGTCCAATCTATAGGTATTGTAAGTTGAACTTTGGTTCTGTTATAATTCCAGATAACGGTATCAATTACTGGTTGTAGCGTAATGATAGTATCAATGTTAATAAATATTGAATCCTTGTTAAATGTCTTTACTGGTTTATTAAATGAATACTGTAAATTCAACTTGTCCTTTATGGCTGTTTTGGTTTTAGGTATATAGCTGGAATTGAATTCGTCAGGATCTTTCTTGGAATCTATGAACTTTGCATATACCGTATCAGAAACCATATTATCAAGACTGTCTCTTACTGTTACCACTAATCCAAGACTATCCCTTAATGACAGTTTAATATCATTGTATATTCTTAGGTATTCATTGTCTCTTACAACATTGCTGGATGGTGTGGATTTGTTGTTAGATAAAGTCCTGATTTCATATTCATCTATGTACTTAGAATATCTTATATCGAAATATTTACCAAATGGTTTAGCCACTGACATTTTTAGTGGTGTAAGGTCTATTAACTGAATAGGTATATTCAGACTGTCTATGTTTTCAGTCAGTTTTAGAGTGTCTGATTTGAATCCGAAAGCTTCGGTTTTAGGTTGATATGTTAAACTTTTATTTTCATCAATCCAGGAATATATTCTGTAATCTGCGTTCTTAATATTTTCAATAATGTAGTACCCGGTTTCATCTGTAGTACTGAAATATTTTGGTTTATCATCGAATATTGTTGTGGTATCAGATACATCATATAGAGCAACTACTGCTTGTTTCATTGGCTTTCCAGTAAACAGATCTGATATAATTCCAGATATGGATAATGAATCAATGTAAGGCCCTGTAGATATTGCTAGCTTAAAGTTGATTACCGGATTCTTTTCTGTGATATCTCCTACGCCATCTGAGAAATTGAAGTTATATGTAGTGCTGTCCTCAAGTGGTGTTTCCAGTTTAATTCTTAATAGATTCTTTTTTACAGTATATGAGTACTCTAATTCTGAAGTAGGTGTAATGACTAATTGTTGTTTAAGTTTATCGGCATTAATCTTCTCATCAAATTCGAAGTATAGATCCGTTCCTTTAAAATTTATGGTTTGATCATTAGGGACACTAACTAGTAAGTTGGGAGGTATAGTGTCTTTAGGGCCGCCAGTTGGTGTACCTTGTTTGGCGCAGCTAGCAGCTAAAGTGTAAAGAATAATGGATGTTAATATGGGATAGAGTATTCTTTTGATCATTTCTTTACAACGAAGATCAGACTTGAGTAATTGGTATTATTTTGTTTAGCTGATTGATTTGATTTTAAACCTAGTTTAAATGCTTTAAAGTAATTAGGTTTTTTTGTTTTATTCTGTTCACTAAGTAATGAAACATAAAAGGAATCCAGTTTCATAGGTATAGTGTCAATCAAGGTAAGTTTTGTCTTTTTCAATAATGTAGACATTGTGTTTTGATTGAAGTGATAAAGGTGTCTTGGTACATCATATGCTGCCCAGTATTGTTTGTAATAGTGAGCATCAAAACTATCGGAATTTGGAACTGCTATAAATAACACACCATCGTCAGATAGTAATTTCTTTAACTGTTTTATGGTAGATCTCAATTCGGACACATGCTCCAATACATGCCACATGGTAATGATGTCGTACGTTTTCTGTTTGGGTAATTGAGATATATCGTCAGTTACTTCAATGCCTTTATCTTGTACTAGTTTCCTTGCTTCAGAATCTGGTTCGATACCTGTAGTGGACCAGCCTTTGTTTTTAAATTGTTTAAGTAAGTCTCCAGTACCGCATCCATAGTCTAGAATACTTCCTTTTTTATGATAGGAAGATATCATTTTATATTTCTGCTTTAGAGTATAGGATCTTGCTATTTTATAAAGAATATTAGTGAGATTATTTCCTTTACTGGTGTGACTTATGTAATTGTCAGATTTATAGTAATCGGGCAAACTAGCTGCATCTGGTCTGGGATTAGTATAGAGCAAATTGCATTTACCACATTGTACAATGGCGAAGCTTTCTCCAGACACAAGATAGTCCTGGCAGATAAGTTTGTTTGTAGCTTGTGTGTGTTTACATACTGGACACTCTTCGAGTCTTTCGTACATTATTTTCCTAAGTATATCATCAGGACTGATACATCTGCAGGTGATACTCCACTTATTCTAGATGCTTGTCCTAATGTTGCTGGTTTAATATCTTTTAGTTTTTCTTTCGCTTCTGCTGATAGTGCTGGTATTTCACTGTAATCAAAATCTGGGTTTAGTTTATAGTTTTCAAGTCCAGATATCTTTTCGGCTAATTTACGTTCTTTATCTATATAAGATTCATACTTGATCTGAATTTCTGCTTGTTCTTGAATCTCTTCTTCGTATTGATTCAAATAAGTTGAGAGATTGTCATCAATAGAATGGATTGCCTCCATACCAATCTGGGGTCTTTTAAGAAGATTTAGGAGGTTGGTCTTTTCTTTGATACCTGCTGTATTGTGTGCTGCTAAAGTATCATTTGCCTGCTGTGGTTCTATTTTCTTTTGCTTAAGATCATTAAGAAGACGTTTAACATCATTGCGTTTATCGAAGACTTTCTCTAATCTTTTGTCATCCGCCAAACCAAGCTTATGTCCTAGCTCAGTTAATCTAAGATCTGCGTTATCTTGTCGTAGTAGTATTCTGAATTCGGCTCTTGATGTGAACATTCTATAAGGTTCATCTGTACCTTTATTTATAAGATCATCAATTAAAACACCAATGTATGCTTCTGATCTGGATAGAATGAATGGATCTTTTTCGTGTACATTTTGATGTGCATTAATACCAGCCATCAATCCCTGGCAGCCTGCTTCTTCATAACCAGTGGTACCGTTGATTTGTCCTGCGAAGAATAGGTTGTCTATCAGTTTAGTTTCAAGTGTATTTTTTAATTGAGTTGGTGGGAAGAAGTCGTACTCAATAGCATAGCCAGGTCTAAACATTTTGGCATTTTCGAATCCTTTTATTTGTCGGATTGCTTTGTATTGAACATCTTCAGGTAGTGATGTTGAGAATCCATTTACATATACTTCTACCGTATCCCAACCTTCTGGTTCTACAAATATTTGATGTCTTTCTCTTTCAGCGAACCTGTTTATTTTGTCCTCAATAGAAGGACAGTACCTTGGACCAAGTCCTTTTATTCTACCATTGAACATTGGAGATTGTTCAAAACCAGTTCTTAATGTATCGTGTACATCGAGATTGGTGTATGTAATCCAACAGCTTCTTTGTTCCTTAAGAGATGTTGTTTCATCTGAATAGGAGAATTTACCTGGCTTTTCATCACCTGGTTGTTCTTCCATTAGTGTATAATCAAGTGATCTACCATCTACTCTAGGTGGAGTTCCGGTCTTCATTCTGCCCGATTCGAAACCTAATTCTACAAGTTGTTCTGTAATTCCTGTAGCAGCTTTCTCTCCTGTTCTACCACCGCCAAATTGTTTTTCACCTATGTGAATGATTCCGTTTAGAAAGGTACCATTAGTTAGAACCACTGCATCAGCTTCAATCTCAAGACCCATTCCAGTTCTGACACCTGTGATTCTATTGTCTTTAACTACAATTCCTGAAACCATTTCCTGCCAGAAGTCTACATTTGGATTTGCTTCCAGTGCTAATCTCCATTCCTCTGCAAATCTCATACGATCGTTTTGAGTCCTTGGACTCCACATTGCTGGTCCTTTGGATCTGTTCAACATTCTAAACTGAATCATTGACTTATCAGTGATGATCCCGGAATGTCCTCCTAGCGCATCGATTTCTCTAACGATTTGACCTTTGGCTACACCTCCCATTGCAGGATTACATGACATTTGTGCAATGGTGTTCATATTCATTGTTACTAATAAAACTTTTGAACCCATTTTAGCAGCAGCATTTGCAGCTTCACATCCTGCATGTCCTGCACCAACTACTATAATATCGTACTTTGGAAACATATCTTATTAAACTATAAATGTTCCACGTGGAACATTATGTATATCTATTCTTGAATTATTATCAGGTGTTCCACGTGGAACACTTTGGTTTCACTACTTTATATTTAGCAAAGATAAGCAAGCTTCTTCTTTTTCTCTCATCACTGATTTCTCTTCCTCTGTTTTGTCGTCAAAACCTAGTAGATGTAATACACCATGTATCATCACTCTATAAAGTTCATGTTCAAAAGATTTGTTATAAGAATTAGCATTCTCTTTAATTCTATCAATGCTAATGAAGATGTCGGATTCTATCTTATTGGATTCTTCTGAATTGTTGAAAGTGACAATGTCTGTAAAGGTATCGTGATTAAGATACTCCTGGTTGATGTTTAGTAGGTAGCTATCTGAGCAGAAGATGTAGTTTATTTCTTCTAGAGATTGCTGATGTTGGTTGATGATTTGCTGAACCCAATTGATAATTATATTGGGTTCTTCTAATTGAAATGAAATGTCTTCTTCGAAGAAATGGATGTTTTCCATTAGTTCAGGTAGAAACTTAGTTCTATGATTGTTCCGTTTTCTTTGAAGCTAACTTCATCACAAAGGTGTTTCATGAGGAAAATTCCTCTACCTCCTGGTTTATCAAGATTCTCCGGAGATGTTGGATCTGGTAGATTCTGAAAGTCAAAGCCTGGTCCTTCATCCTTAACAACGAATTTAATTGTGCTGTCCTCTATCTCTAGTGTGAGCTGAACATTTTTAGATTTATCATTTTTGTTTCCATGTATGATAGCGTTATTGACTGATTCAGTAACAGCAATCATTATGTTACCATAGATATCATCGTTCAATTCGAAACGTTCTTTTGCGTTATCAATGAAACTTTCAATGATTCTAATGTTCTCTCCTAATGAAGGAATCTCAATTTTTATTGAATCCATTATTGATTGATCCTTTTAAAGTACTCGTTAACTTCTTTCTTATAGTATGGACTAAGCTTAATTGGAATAGTCCTTAACAACTCAATTTCTTTTTCTTTTGTTTTGAAGTATTCTTCAAATTCAGGTGGGACGTTTCTGTCAATCGATTCGGCTTGTTCGCCTTCTCGTTCCTCATCTAGTTCCCTTTCCCTAAGAGCATCTTCCGCCTGGAGCATCCTGGTAACAATATCTTGCTGTCTTCTGATCAACTCGTTGCTCAGCCTTTTGTTGACAAGATCTTGTTCGTTCTTCTTCATCTGGTTAATAATTTTATCCAGATTGCCATTTCCTCCCCCTTCTTCTTGTCCTTCTTTCTCCTGGAGCTTCTGCATCTCCCTGCGGATCATTTCCTGCTCAGCAGCAAGTTTAGCTAATTCCTCAGATAATTGTCGACCCGACTTACCACTTTTCTTCAGGTCTTGTATTTTTCTGCTTAATTCCTTCTGTAAATCAGACATTCCAGGCATGTTCTTTTGATTCTTCTGTTTGCCAGATTTTGGTTTACCCATGGCATCTGCCATCTGTTGTTGCATCTGTTGCAATACATCATCAAGAAGTATGGACAGGTTGTTCATAGAAGTCATAGCGAATTGCTGCTTACTTACAGCTTGTGATCTGTTTCTGTCTCTAAGTGCTTCTACACTTTCATCCATGTATTGATTCATAGATTCTACCTCTCTGGTTACAAATGAAGAGATTTGGAAAACTCTTTCAGCCAGAGCTAATAGACTATCCTGAATGATTTTTGAGTCATCTTTGATTTTCAGTTGCTGTTGGGAAAGAGTGACAAACCTTGGATCACTTTGTTTCACTCCTTTAAAATCATCCATCACTTGTTCCTGGTCGAATGAAAGCTTTACCAGATTATCTACAATGTCTCTCAAGTCATCCAGATTTTCCTGCATCATTTGCATTTCCATCCCAGCCTGCATCTGTTCCATTTTTTGCTTCATCTTGTTCATTTGATCAGAAGCATTATTTTGGTTTTCGGATGCTTTGTTTCTTTTATTCTTCTCAAGATTCTCCTCACTGTTCTCCATTTCTTGTTGAACCTTCTCCTCTTCTTCATTGAAATCCTGCATCGGTTCAGGTTCTTTTAAATCTTGGTTTAGTTCCTGAAGCTCATCAATATCCTCTTTCAACTCATTGAAATCTTCCTGGAGTTGTTGTTGCTGTTGCTGTAGATCGTCTTTATTATTCTTCTTGTTTTGAGTTTCTTCAGCTAGCTGCTGTTGTTTCTTCTGGATTTCGTCAAGTTTATTAATGGATTCATCAAGTTTAGATTCCATTTTTAGTCTCTTGAATAACTCCAGTGCTCTCTCCAATTCGTTTTCTAAAGACTCCTCCTTCTTTTTGATGTCTTCAATTTGGTTTTGCATTTGCTCAACACTAGTATTTTCTTCTAGTAGCTTCTTGAGTTCATCATAGAGTTTCTTTGTTTCTTCATCAAGAATTTCATCCATCAGCTCCTGAAGTTGTTTTACTTTCTCAGCGATTTTAGGATTTGGTTGCTGAAATTTCTCTTTACTCTCATTTAGCGCTTTATTTTCTTGCTGAAGTTTTTTCAATTCTTCGCTTAACTCCTCTTTCTGTTTGATCAGGTTTTCAAGAAGCTTTTCATCTTGCCAGTCTAGTTTTTGTTTGGTTTTAAGGCGTTCGTCGATATCTTCCAGCTTGTCTTTGATGTCTTTCGCTTTCTCCAAAGTCTTATTCAATTGCTTTTCAGCTTTCTTACTGCTTTGGTCAATCTTATCAGCTATCTCTTTAGAAGAAGGTGTTTTAAAGGTGTAAACCTGACTTTTAGTACTCTTGCTACCATTCACTCCATCATTATCAAATACTTCAATAAAGTATTCTAATGTCTGATCATCATTCAATTCAAGAGAATCTAGTTGCCACTGATGAAAATAGCTTGATGCATTTCTACCTGCTGGAATATTAATTTTTTCAACAGTATAGCTTGCGTCACCTTGTCTTTTGAAGTTTAGAGTCAATTTTCTAATTCCATAGTCATCTGAGATATTTCCACCCAGGATCATATAACTATATAAAACTGTATCCAGCAGCTGATCGACAGATAGCTTAGGATACTCATCTGCAATTACTTTATTGGTATATTGAATCTTGTTGACATTGCTGCTCCGCTCATTATTTAGCTTGACTTCAAAATCAAAGTCAGACATCAACTTTTTCTGATATTTAAAGAGTTGACCACTTTCTTCTAGTCTGTCAACAACTTCGTCATTATTCACAATGTGCATACTGTCTGCTGATACTGTTCCGAAGTTCCAGGTAGCAACAGTTCCTTGTGGTACAACTAATGAAGCAGAATTGCTGATTGTCTCATCTTTTCTATTAGTGTATGCTGGATAATCAAGTTTTACAAAATATTCTTTAAGTGCTGGTCTCGAGTAAACAGTAACTTGTTTTTCCTCTGTTGTAAAGCCTGCGGCTTCCAAAGTAAACCTTGTGGTTGCTTGAATTTTTTGGAAGGTATGGGAGAATGTATTTGATTGATTATCAGACTGTTTCAACTTAATTTTCCTTCCTCTGATATTAATATAAGCTTGTTCAGGAACGAATTTTCCCTCAATTTTTATATCCAAAACATAGTCCTCATTCTTGAATCCTTCGAGTTGAGATTCGTCAATTATAAATTCAAATGGAGCTTCAGGAACAAACTCAGTATCATACTTTATAATCCTTGTAGTACTTTCTGTAATGAGAGCTGGTACAAAGAGTAAAATCAAGAAGAGAGCAATTCCCGGATATACCAAGTACTTCAAATATTTTCGATTCTTTTTAATTTCAACAGCTTTCTCAAATGAAACAACTTTTAGCTCATCAGTCTTTTGATCAATACTTGCGATAATAAGTTCGTTATCACTGTCGCTTATTTGTTCTAATTGTAGAAGATTCAAAAGTTTATCCTGAACAGAAGGAAAGAAATGTCCAATTTGTTTTGCTGCTTCTTCATCATTGAGTTCTTTATCCAGGAAGATCAATTGATATAGTGGGTATCCAATCCACCTAATTGACATAAGAATAAGTGCTGCAATTGTTACGAAGAATAAGATGGTCCTGACAGAAGAATCAAACCTAAAAGAATACTCTAATAAATTGATTGTCAGGTATATACATAGAAATAAGGTGGAAAGTATAAGTGTTCCCTTCACAAGTTTATTTAGGAAATACTTCTTCTTATAAGCCCTCAACTTCTGATGCAGTCTTGATCCTTCCATATTGCTTCTGTTTTATGTATACTTCTTATAAACGCGAATTCATTTTAGAAGATTTTGAATAACAAATAAAAATAGCTGATTAATCACTTAATTTCCAGAAGAATAGGACAATGGTCGGAATGAATTGCTTCTTTTAGTATTAAACTTCTTGAAATTTGATCCGCCATGCTCTCTGATACAAATTGATAATCCAATCTCCAACCGACGTTTCGGGTTCTTGCATCATTTCTTAAAGTCCACCAGGTAAATTCTTGTTTGTTAGGATGCAAATATCTGAAGCTATCTACAAACCCCAATTCTAAAAATTCTGTAAACCAATTTCTCTCGGCTGGAAGAAATCCGCTGTTGTTTTTATTGCCAACAGGGTTGAAAAGATCGATGGGTTCATGGGCAATATTGATGTCTCCACAGATTATAAGGTTTGGTGTAGATTTTAATAATTCTTGGATATAATCCTTGAATTGTTGAAGCCAAACCAGCTTATATTGGTAACGAGCGGCACTGCGAGATGCAGATGGGACATATACTGAAATTACTGAAAATCGGCCAAAATCGCACTGAATCAGCCTTCCTTCGCCTTGATAGGCCTCAAAGTAAGCCCCGAGAGTGGCGTGTACAGATTTTTCAAGGGATAGTATCGCTACACCAGAATATGAGCGCTTTTGAGCTTCTTCAAGATAAAAGTGATATCCAAGTTCCTTAAATGACTGATAATCAATGAGTTCATCCGGGCATTTTACTTCTTGTAAGCAGATAATGTCAGGTTTTACCTGATTTATCCACTTGAAGAGTCCTTTTCGGGTAGCACTCCTAATTCCATTGACATTGTAGGAAATTATTTTCAATTGAAGAACATCTCTTTTTCAAAATAATCAATAACATGAATTTTTATAAGCTTCTCTTGTTCCATTAAGTCGAAGGACGGAAGTTTCCTTTTTAGTTTCCAATGTGGCCAGCCATCTTCATCAATTCCTTCCAGTTCATAGAAGCCTGAGTAACTAAGCACTTTGCAAATTGCGATATGCATCAGGTCTTGTTTCTCCTCTTTGCTAAAAGTGATATTGCCTTTACCAAGTTCTTGAACACCGATAAGAAATAGAACAGCATTGAGATCATTGGGTTTCTTGCCAATGACAGATTCCAGTTGACTTAATAATTGTTGCCAACTGCGTTCTAGTTCCAGATCCTTTTTATACATCTTGTTGTTCTAGTTCTTCCCAAAATTCAATCGCTCTTCTCAAATGTGGAATTACGATTGTTCCTCCAATCAAAGTACCAATTGATAATATCTCTTCAAGTTCTTCACGTGAAACACCTAGCTCATAGCAGGTTTGTAAATGATATCTGACACAATCGTCACATCTAAGCACTAATGAAGAAGAAAGACCAATCATCTCTTTTGTTTTCTGGTCTATGACTCCATCAGTGAATGCGTTGGTGTCCAGATTGAAAATTCTTTTTATAACTTTATTTGATCCGGAAAGTATCTTTCCATTCATTTTGGATCGATATTCATTAAATTCCTGTACTTTATTCATTTTATCATCATTAGAAATCAAATATATAACCATTGATCAACACTGAAGTCTGGAAAGATTTTATTTCCTTGTTTTACCCCAGAATATGTTTTGTTTGCGACGATTCATTGGTTGCATCAGAAGAGTTTGTTTGCACCCATTGTTTACTGGATTTACCAACTTTTCAACCAATGGATAATGATTTACTTAAGAAGTTTGAGAACAAATTCGCAATACTTCATAAAAGTGAGTTTCAGATGCCACTATTAAAATTTCAATCTAAAGGATCTGCTCAAAAGTTGTTACATCAACTCAAATATGAGGGACAATATGAATTGGGAGTTTTTCTTGGTGAGATGCTTGGAAAGAAGGTAAAATCAAGGTATCGGGATTACGCGAAAGATATTGATATAATAGTACCAATTCCTATTCATTCTTCTAAAAGAAAAACCCGTGGCTACAATCAAAGTGAAGCGATTGTGGAAGGGCTCATTAAACAACTTGATCTCAAATATGATTTTGATAACCTTATAAGACATAAGAAGACAGCCACGCAAACAAAAAAGTCTAAAGTAGATAGATGGCAGAATGTCTCTGGTATTTACAGAATTCAGAACACTAAAGAATTTGAAGGTAAATCTATTCTACTGGTTGATGATGTGGTTACTACTGGAGCTACTATCATTGAAGCTGCAGAGTTACTTATTAGAAATGGAGCGAGTTCTGTGTCAATTGCCTGCATTGCGATTGAGGCATAAAAAAAGCCCCGGAAATTCCGAGGCTCTATATTATTATGAAGCTAAGTACTAGTAGTTAGTACCTGCTCTAATCATTGCACATCTGAAACCGATAGTTGAAGTAGCAGAATCTTCAAATAAGAATCTTCTTGTACCTGGAGACATCCAGTAAGCTACATCTGCCCAGCTTCCTCCTTTGTAAACTCTTACTCTTCTCTCATCACCTGGAGTACTGCTTTCGCTACCAATGAATGAATAGTTTGAATCGTAACCGCTTTCCTCATCAAGGTAACCGTCTCTTCTAACCGGGTTCAAATCATCGATTTCCTGGAATGACATAGGTCTGTAAACATCCTGAACCCACTCATTAACATTTCCTGCCATGTTGTAAAGTCCAAAATCGTTTGGAGGATAATCGTATACGTAAGTAGTGATCATCGCACCGTCATTAAGTTTACCAGCAATACCAGCATAGTCACCTCTACCTCTTTTGAAGTTAGCAAGGAATGTACCCATCGCTTTTCCGTAAGGATTTCTTAAAGCGTGACCATCCCAAGGATAAAGTCTTCTGTGAGTTTGATTTTCATCTAACCACTGAGTACCGATCAATGCCTGCGCTGCATATTCCCACTCAGCTTCTGTTGGAAGTCTAAAGCTTGGAACAACTACACCAGACTCCAAAGGAATTCTGGTATCTCCACCTGACTCAGCTCCTGCGAACTCGTCAAGGTATCCAGCTTGTTCAGCTAAGCTTTGGTTAACCACAGTAGTTCTCCACTTGCAGTAGTCATTAGCCTGTCTCCAGTTAACACCTACTACCGGGAAGAATCTAAAACCTGGGTATCTTAAGTAATGGTCTACATAAGGATCATTGAAAGAAAGATCCTTAGCCCAAACACTAGTATCAGGAAGGGCGTTTTTGTAATACTCATCACCAGAATCAAGTTTGATATAATATAGATACTCTAACCAGTTGATGTTTGCAATCTCAGTTTCATCTAAATAGAATGAAGCAACGGTTACAGTTCTCTCTATATTATCCCTTGAATAAACAATGTCTTCTTCGAACGTTCCAAGAACAGTTCTACCACCTTCAATGAATACCATGTTAGGTGCTTGAGGTTGGTCGTTATATTCACTTACCTGAAAACCGCCTTCTTCGTTGAAATACAAACCAGTTGTATTACTGAAGGCACCTGGGCTCTGACTAGTTGGTGCACCTCCGCTAAAGCAAGAAGTTGCCAACACAGCCACAGACAGCATCATGGCAGATGAATAAAATGCATTCACAAATTTGTTCATAACCTGTTAATATTTAATACACGTAGAAAAATACTAAGAAATATTAATTTCTCAAAAATACCTACTAAACACAAAATAGGCTATAAAAATAGCCATTCTTATTTTATAATCTAATTTATATGAAAATATTGTGGTTAAATAAGAGTTTTTTCCGCTGATCCGACTGGAATAACCATATTTTTTAAGTGATTCATGCCTTGATCTATACCTGAAACGCCTTCAATGATCAACATAAATCTTCCCTTCATATCTTTTAATCTACACTCCTTTTGGTTGGATTGAACATAGCTCAGAACTTTACCAAATTTTGGTGATTGAAAATATGCGTCATCATTGTAAAAATAGCATCTCATGATACTGCTTTTGATAGTTAGTTTCTCCAAACCAATTTGAATTGCTAACCTACGGAGCTTAATACTTTCTATTAATTGCACAACCTCATCAGGCATTGGCCCAAATCTATCTACAATTGATTCTGAAAAGTTAGCGAGCTCGTCTTCTGATTTAATATTATCCAGCTTGTTGTACAAACTCAATCTTTCAGAAATATTACTGACGTAAGATTCAGGAATCAGTATTTCAAGATCTGTCTCAATGTTACAGTCTTTTGTGCTTTCTATTAATTCGGCCTTTTCAGTTAATGTATCAATGAATAGGTCTTTAAACTGTGTCTCTTTCAATTCCTGAATGGCTTCATCAAGAATTTTATGATACATATCAAAGCCTAGATCTGAAATAAATCCGCTTTGTTCTCCACCTAATAAGTTTCCTGCCCCTCTAATATCAAGGTCTCTCATCGCAACTTTGAATCCATCGCCCAGATCAGAGAATTCCTCGAGTGTTGAAAGTCTCTTTCTGGCATCTGAAGAAAGTCCGCTTACAGGTGGTGACATTAAATAACAGAAAGCTTTTTTGTTTGATCTACCAACCCGTCCTCTCATTTGGTGAAGATCTGATAACCCAAACATTTGTGCCCTATTGATAATTATTGTGTTGGCATTTGGAATATCAAGTCCAGATTCTATAATGTTGGTGGATACTAATACATCAAATTCTCCTTCAATAAACCGAAGCATCACTTTTTCCAGTTTTGCTCCATCCATTTGACCATGAGCAATACCAATTCTTGCATCCGGAACAAGCCTATGAATGATGTTTGCCACCTGGTCAATATCACTTATTCTATTATGTACAAAAAATACCTGACCACCTCTTCTTAACTCGTAACTCACTGCATCTCTGATGGTTTCCTCTTTGAATTCGTGTAGTTCTGTGGTAACAGGCTGTCTGTTTGGTGGTGGTGTAGAGATTATACTTAAGTCTCTTGCTCCCATCAATGAGAACTGCAATGTTCTAGGTATTGGAGTAGCTGTAAGAGTCAAGGCATCAACATTAACTCTCATTTCTTTCAATCGCTCTTTTACTTTTACTCCAAACTTTTGCTCTTCATCAATGACCATCAATCCCAGGTCCTTGAATTGCACATCCTTATTTACAATTCTATGTGTGCCAATCAGGATATCAATTTTTCCTTCTTTTAAATCAGCAAGTACTTCTTTGATTTGTTTTGTTGTTCGGAATCTGTTGATATAATCGATTCTAACTGGAAAATTTGAAAGCCTGTCTTTGAAGGTATGGTAATGTTGAAGTGCAAGAATGGTAGTTGGTACCAGAACAGCCGCTTGTCTTCCATTGCTCACTGCTTTGAATGCTGCACGGATTGCTACCTCAGTTTTACCGAAACCAACATCTCCACAAACCAGACGATCCATTGGATGCGGTTTTTGCATATCCAGTTTTACATCTTCAGTTGCAGATGCCTGATCTGGTGTATCCTGATAAATGAAAGAAGACTCTAATTCGGCTTGTAGGAAATTATCTACTGGATAAGCATAACCAGGAGCTGCTTTTCTCTTTGCGTATAAATTAATGAGATCGGTGGCGATATCTTTAACCTTTCTCTTAACTCGTTTCTTTTTGTTTTCCCATTCTTGAGATCCCAACTTATTGATAGATGGCGGTGTTCCTTCTTTTCCGCTGTACTTGGTAATCTTATGTAATGAGTGAACACTGACATATAGCAAATCATCATCCCGATAGACAAGTCGGAGTACTTCCTGTTTATTACCGTTATTATCTACAGTATCCATTCCGGCAAATCGCCCAACTCCGTGATCAATGTGTACTACATAGTCACCGGGCTGAAGAGTTTTAAGCTCTTTAAGTGTTAAAGCTTTTGACTTGCTATGTTTTTCCTTGATTTTGTATCTATGGAATCTATCAAAAACCTGATGATCGGTGTAGCAAAGAAGTTGCATCTGATCATCAATAAACCCGGCTCTTAATCCGGCATTTAGCTGATCAAAGTTTAAAAGAGGATCAACTTCTTCAAAAATGGTTTGCAGCCTTTCCAGTTGCTGCATGGAATCTGCCGCGATAATTTTGGTATACCCTTTTGATTGGAACTCGTCCAGATTTTCCGCGACTAATTCAAATTTCTTGTGAAATGTAGGTTGCGGCTTGGCCTCAAATGTAAAAGTGGTAGCATTTGGTAAGTAGAATCTGTTTCCAAATTCCACCTTTGCATATTTCTTTAACCCTTCTTTAAAGCTATCAGTCGTTTCGAAAAGTGCTTCAGGGCCAAATACTACTTGCACATCACTTTGATTAATGATAGACTCAAATGAACCTGATGCTTTTTGAAAGTACTGTTCAATAATATCTACAGTATGCTGATAATCTTTGATCCAGATTTTGCTGTTGTTAGGGATGTAATCCAGAAATGACTGTCTTTCCTCTTTTAATAACTTAGTCTGAACATTTGGAATAATATTGATTTCCTTCAAATCCTCTTCCGACAACTGGCTTTCCGGATTAAATGACCTGATGCTTTCTACTTCATCACCAAACAATTCAATTCTAAACGGAAGATCCCTGGCAAAAGAAAATACATCCACAATTCCTCCTCTTACTGCAAATTGCCCGGGCTCATATACAAAATCAGTTTTTTCAAAATCATAGGATAACAACATATCCGTCATGAAATCTACATCAAGTTTGTCACCTGGTTTAGCTGTGAGTGTGTTGGCGAGCAGTGATCTTTTGTTGATTACCTTTTCTGTAAGAGCTTCCGGATAAGTAACTATCAATTCTCCCTGCGAGGATTTATGATTTATTCGATTGAGTATATCTGCCCGCATTAGAATGTTGGCGTTCTCAGTTTCATCAAATTGATACGGTCTCTTATAGGATGTTGGGAAAAAGAGGACTTCTCTTGATCCAAGCAAATTCTGTAGATCATTGAAAAAGTAAGCCGCTTCTTCTTTCTCATGAAGAATGAAGATATGATTCTGATGATTTATCTGAAAAATGCTAGCAGCAGTTATTGCATCCAAACTTCCAATCAGACCCTTCAGTTGAGTTGAGGAATCTTCATTGGGTTTCAATGCATTCGCGATTGCCTGCATCAGGCTATCCTCTTTGTATAGTTTGATTAAATCTTTACTCTTCACAATACTTTCTTGTAGTGGTTTGCAAAATTAGTGAAACAAATTCATCCTATTAATGGTTTGTTAAGTACGATAATAAGAAAGTATCGGATTGAATTAAAATAAGTTGGAATTGTAACTTATTGATAAACAGGCTGATAAAAAATAATTTAAATTAACTACAAAATTTTTGTAACATTTCCAAATAGATTGCCGTTCTTATTGTCGAAAGGTTAGTAGTAGAAATCAAAAAAGAAACTTTCAAAGATATTTAAAAATAGGTTAGGTTGGTGATTAGGGCGTGTAACCGCGAGGTTCACGCCTTTTTACTTTATATGGCCTTATTCATTTCTTAACAGTTTTATAATTCCCGCATTATCTCTTTTTCCCCTACATTTGATTGGACATTCAAATAAATCAACTTATGAAAAGAATTTTAGTAGTACTTATCCTACTGACAGTTTCTGAAGTAGCATTTTCGTGGGGACAACAAGGACACAGAATCGTAGGATTAATTGCACAAAGACACCTGACAAAGAAGGCTAAAAAGAATATTCAAAAAGTATTGGGTCATGAATCGGTTGCAATGGCCAGCAACTATATGGACTTTATCAAAGCAGATTCGAAATATAGACACATGTCGCCATGGCATTACTGTACGATTCCAGATGACAAGACCTATGAAGAGGCTGGAACCCCAGAGCAAGGAGATATTATCCAAACAATCAATCGACTTATGGATGAATTGAAATCCAAAAAGTTTACTGATGAGGATGAGGCGATGGCCGTGAAAATGTTAATTCATTTGGTTGGAGATATACATCAGCCTTTGCACGTAGGAAATGGCGAAGATAAAGGAGGTAATGATATCAAGTTGAAATACTTCTGGGAAGACTCAAATCTGCATAGAATCTGGGATAGTGGAATCATTGAAAAGCAGGGCTTAAGTTATGGAGAATACACAAACTGGATTCATCATGCTTCTGCAGAAGAGGTAGAGACCTGGCAATCATCTTCAGTTTTGGATTGGGCTAATGAATCAAAAAGCTACCGAGAACAAGTTTACGATTATCCTGAGAATGGAAAACTGAGCTACAGATACAATTATGAAAATATCGACTTACTAAATCAAAGACTGGTTCAGGCTGGAGTAAGGTTAGCAGGATTATTAAATGAAATTTACGGATAGAATTTCCCTTTTCGTATTTTGAGGGGTAAATTCAGAACACAATTAATCATTACAATTTAAGACACCAGAATTTTATGTTTTCATCTCGGGATTTAGAACAGATTCAGCAGAGGGGCTCTGATGTATCTGTAGTAGAAACACAATTAGAAAATTTCAAAAAGGGATTTCCATCATTGGAATTGAAAGAAGCACCAAAACCAGGAAAGGGTATAGTGGTTTTGGGTGATTCAGAAATTAATAAGCTAATTGAATATTACGAATCTAAATCTCAGTCAATTGACATCCTGAAATTTGTACCTGCCTCTGGTGCGGCAAGTAGAATGTTTAAGACACTATTTGCTTTCCTATCAGAATATGATGGGTCTGAAGAGTCTTATGCGAAGCTTCAGTCCAATAATGGAAAAGGCTCTGCTTTTGAGTTTTTAAAGAATATTGAAGATTTCGCTTTTTATAAGGAATTAGCAGATAAGTTCCAGGAAATAAATGGTTCCTCGATGCAGGAGGCCCATGTAAAAAGAGAATATCATAAAATTGTTGATGCGCTTCTTTCCTCAAATGGCTTGTCTTATGGTAGTTTACCAAAAGGCCTTTTGAAATTTCACAATTATGGTGATAACCCAAGAACTCCAGTTGAGGAGCATCTTGTTGAAGGTGGCAACTATGCAAAAGGTAAAAATGATGTTGTGAAGTTACATTTCACGGTAAGCCCTGAACATTTAGATGGCTTCAAGGCACATGTTGATGAAGTTAAAGGGAAATATGAATCTATGTTTTCTGTGACTTATGACATTTCATATTCTATCCAAAAACCATCTACAGATACAATTGCAGTAGATTTATCAAATGAGCCATTCAGAAATGATGACGAATCACTGCTATTTAGACCAGCAGGACATGGGGCATTATTAGAAAACCTGAATGAGCAAAATGCAGATGTAGTCTTTGTTAAGAATATTGATAATGTAGTTCCAGATCATTTGAAGTCTACAACCTACGATTACAAGAAGGCAATTGCTGGAATTTTACTTCAGACTCAGGAAAGAGTATTCGGATATATTAGTGATTTACAAGGGGCTATTTCAGCGGATAAGAAATCTGAAATTGAGTCATTTATATTCAAGGAACTATTGATTACGGATGATTCATATTCTTCACTTTCTAATGATGAACAACTTGCTTATCTAAGAGGCAAATTAGACAGACCAATTAGAGTTTGTGGAATGGTGAAAAATGATGGCGACCCTGGAGGGGGACCTTTTTTCGCAACTAATCCAGATGGATCGGTTTCTGCTCAAATTGCTGAAACTGCTCAGATAGATCTTTCAGAAGCATCTCAAAAAGATGTTTTTGGCCAGGCAACACATTTTAATCCTGTGGATCTGGTTTGTGGTCTGAAAAATTCGGATGGAGAAAAATTTGACCTGTTGCAATTCAGAGATATGAATACTGGATTTATAACAGAGAAGTCAAAAGACGGCAAAGAATTAAAAGCGATGGAACTTCCAGGATTATGGAATGGAGCCATGTCTGATTGGATTACTATTTTCATGGAAGTTCCATTGATTACATTTAATCCGGTAAAAGCTGTTAATGACTTATTGAAAAAAGAGCATCAACAAGCTTAATCCCTGAATTTCTGAACTTTACTTTCGAAAGTTACATCCGTGTCTTTTTTAGCATGGATTTGAATATTGAGTAATAACTCATCAGCACCGGCCTCAAAAGAGGCCGTTTTCATTTCTTCTATCAAGTCCATTAATTCACTGTAAGGACCTTCAACAGAAGTTGAAAAAGGGCCCACTTCATATTTGATGTTTTTGGATTGAATAACTTCAATTGCTTTATCCACTATAGAATAACTATCGGATACATTAACCGGAACAACCTGAATAGATAGATTCACATACTTTTCCATATTGAAAGTTGGTTTTGATCGAAAATTACAATTTTGGCCGAATCTAGTTATTTTAGATAAACATTGATTGTTTAATTGTAATATGATTACAGTTCCTCATGCTTTTCTTTCTAATTCAGAAGTCAAAAAAATATTGGTTGATGGACTGAATTGTGTCATTTACAAATCGGCACAATTTGATAACCCGGATAATCAGAGATACCTGGTGACCCATGCATTCACATATGTCATCAATGGAGCACTCAGAATATTTGATGAACAGAGGGTTTTGGTTGTGCAAAAAGGAGAAATGATTTTTCTTCCAAAAGGGTTATACATGATCTCTGATATTATCCCAGAAAATGAAGAGTTTGAGGCAGTAGTGTTTTTTCTGGAGCAAGGCCTGATTAATGATTTTGTGAAATTGAGTCTTTCAATTGAAAGTTCTCAAAATACGCCAAAACCTTTAATTCTTTCTTCAGACGACCGAATCAACGTTTTTGTTGAATCTCTCATTACCATGTACGCATCTGGAAGCAATAATGAAATAACAAAACCAAAGTTAACCGAATTGTTGCATTTATTGATTAGCTCTGAATCTGGCCCTCAATTAATAAAACTACTCCATGCTGCGAATCAAAATGAGAAGCAGAATATCAAATCCTTCATGGAGCAATATTTTGACAGACCATTGAAAATTGAGGACTATGCAAACCTCACAGGGAGAAGTGTTGCCAGTTTTCACAGAGATTTCAAAAGAGTCTTTGAAGAAGGCCCTAAAAAATGGCTTATATCAAAAAGGCTAGCGAAAGCAAAAGAACAATTGGAACAATCCTCGGATGCAAATATTTCTCAGGTGGCTTCACAATCTGGTTACGAAAGTGCTTCGCATTTTATTAAGTCTTTCCAGGCAAAATATGGTGTCTCGCCGAAACAGTATATGATTCAAAACCACAAAAATCTTGGAATCGCCTGACTTCTGATCGAAAATCACAACTTTTTAGATTTTAACAAATTTTCCTGTCTTGATCTGGAGCAATTTTGATTTGTTGAACTTAAAGAATGAATCAAATGAAAATAGCGTTTTTAGGATTAGGAATAATGGGAAGCAGAATGGCCAAGAGGTTGATTGATGCTGGTATGGATGTGACGGTTTGGAATAGATCAGCTTCGGCATTAGATCAGTTTTGGAATGAAGGCATTTCCACAAAAACAGATATCATCGAAGCAGTTACAAATGCTGATGTCGTAATCACAATGTTGTCCACTCCACAGGTTATAGAAGATCTTGCATTTGGTGAAAATGGGTTTGTTGGTGTATTGAATCAAAACTCCATTTGGATTAATACATCTACTGTAGATCCAGAGTCTGCCAGACAATTTGGAAAAAGATCAAAAGCCCAGGGAATAAACTATGTTGATGCCCCTGTTGCCGGAACCAAACAACCTGCTGAAAATGGCGAACTTGTATTCTATGTGGGAACTGAGTCTGAAACTATGGGTCGCATTAATTCAATATTGGATGTCTTAGGCAAGAAAACCATTCATCTGGGAGATGTTGGTAGAGGATCATCAATGAAAATGCTTATCAATTTATTGCTTGCGCAATCTATGGCAGCATTTGCAGAAACGGTGAAACTAGGTAATGCCTTAGGTTTAGAGCAATCTTTAATGCACAAAGTATTAACCAATACTCCTGTGGTGGCTCCTTTCATCGGAAATATCATTGGAAAACTGGAAGAGAATAACACTGAGGCAAATTTTCCACTAAAATGGATGTTGAAGGATATCAGATTGGCTGAGAATTCTGTGGAGGAAGATTTAGTTCTTACCAAAACCATAGAATCTATTTTTGAGAAAGCAGAATTACTAGGGATGGGTGATCAGGATTTTAGTTCTGTTTATCATACGATTAATGCTAACAGCTGATCACCTCGCTGCGCCATTTAAACCATTTTCCGCCATATTGGCAACATAATTTCAAAAATCTGTCATTTTAACAGAATTTATTGATGTGGCATTGCGTTTGATATTTAGCGAGGTAAACGCGAGTAATATCATGAAATGAGCATGATCTTCGAACACCAACCGGTAATGAATATAGAGACCAAAAAGGTTCAACTGGTTAGTTTTTTGGATACTGCGAATTCCATGTGAACCTTTGAAAATCAATTATATACACATGAATATAGATAGAAATTTGACGGCAAAATTGGGACATGTGGCTAATATCACAAATACCATAAGTGGAGGGATGAGCATGAATCATTTGGACGTTCAGGCAAATGATGATCATTATCTTGTTACTGTAAAAGCTCCCGGTGTGAGTGTTGATTCTTTTAGAGTGAGCGTGGATGATGGAAGATTACTGGTGCATCAAATGTTGACTGTAGAAGGAGACATTGATTTTCCTTATCTGATCAACTTTATGGAAATTCCATTTGATGTTAATGTAGAACTAATTTCTGCGGAGTATAATGAGCACGGATTGGAAATAACATTACCATACAACGAATATGCTGACGGTTATCACAGAGATATAGAAATTGAGCACTAAGAAATTAGCTCTTCAATACTTGTAATAACAAATTGGTGAGCGTTTCCTTATTGAGTTTATTCAAATATTTTTTCAACCCTTTGTGATCATCCTGAGCCAGGTAATTTTCAATTTCCTTACTGACATCTTCCGAGACGGCCTCTTTTAATAATGAGTTGAGTTGATCATGACCATTCTTAAATGGCACACCCACAATATCAATCTCATCAATCAGACTTTCGATAATTTCTCTTCCCTTCTTTTTGCAGGTTTCAACTGGTTTGTATCTGGAATTGCTGTCTCTTAATGCCCAGCTGCTGTAATCTATTTTTAGATCATTAATCTGTTTTATTCTTGCATCGTTTTCCCCAAAAATACTAGCCAACCTGGATTGCGCAGAACTTTTCCAGGCTTCAAGGTCAAAATCCTCTTCATCCAGTTTGTCAATTTGCTTTCTTAAAACAGCGATATACTTTTCCGACTTTTCCATGGTTTACGAATCTGTGATCAATAATTCTAACGAAGCATTTCCCGAAAAGATAGCCTTTATTCCCAAATAAAATCTGAGCCTTTGCGTTTAAAAGTTGATTTCGTTGGTATTTACCACGATATCATCCATCTGAAATTCATCAAACATAAACTATAACATCAATGAAGAACCCAATCTTAATCCTATCATTCCTATTGATTAGCTGTTCCGTATTTTCCCAGGAATCAGTCCCTATTAAACATAGAATTGAGACTGTTGACGGAAATATTTATAACGGTACTATTATAGAAGAAACAGATTCAATAGTGAAATTGAGTACAAAAGCAGGTGAGATTACTATAAATAAATCAACAATCAGGCGCAGAAGAATAATTGACAGTGCCGAAATGAAAAATGGGAAGTTCTGGCCAAATAACCCGCAATCGGCAAGATATTTCTTTACACCAAATGGATATGGGTTAGAGGAGGAACAAGCATATTATCAAAATGTCATGTTATTCGTGAATCAGTTTGAACTCGGTGTTACAGAAAACTTCTCTATTGGTGCTGGAATAGTTCCAGCTTTTATCTACGGTGTTGAGTCTCCCATCTGGTTTACCCCAAACTTTTCAATACCAGTTGTAGAGGATAAAGTTAATGTCGGAGTTGGCGGCTTATTTGGGACAGTAATTGGCCTGGGATCTGAGGGTTCGTTTGGTTTGCTATATGGGAATACAACATTTGGAACAAGAGATTCTAATATCTCCGTTGGTCTTGGCTGGGGTTATGCCGAGGGAGATTTTGTAAGTCGACCAACTTTCACTGTTGGGGGCATCACCAGATTAGGTCCAAGAATATTCATTTTAGGTGAGTTTTATAACATCAACGATGAATTTGGCGGCAGTACATCTCTAGCTGTATTGGGAGGAAGGTCCCTGATTAGAAGAGTGGGATTAGATTATGGAATGTTTATGGTAATTGAGTCCGATTTCTTCAACGGAATTCCATGGCTTGGTGTAACTGTGCCTTTAACCAAAACCTGATTATTTGAGCTGCCAGGCAATTGTTATCATAAGTCAAGATTTTTTATCAACGCAATTAAGAGACTTGCATAAGGATAAAGCATCAAATGACTTCCACAACCCAATGAAAAAATTGCTCATTTTCTACCTGATCATCCTGCTAGGAATATCAAACTCTTTTGCGCAAGATCAATCTGATTCTACACAAGTAAAAATTGAAACGCTGGATGGCAATGTTTACCATGGTACAATCACAGAGCAAACAAATGATTTTATAATACTCGCAACCAAGGCTGGAATAATCAAGATTCAAAAAACAACCATTACCAGAACTCAGGAAATAGACCCAAAGAAAATCAGGCGGGATAA
Source organism: bacterium (assembly GCA_024743255.1). Lineage (GTDB taxonomy): Bacteria > Bacteroidota > Bacteroidia > Cytophagales > Cyclobacteriaceae > JANSWY01. Next base: position 299,247 of record JANSWY010000001.1, read on the forward strand.
AGTTTGGGGACCAAACCCTCAATCCACCAGGTATTTCTGGGCACCTAATGGTTATGGTTTAAAGCCAGGAGAGGCGTATGCTCAAAATTTAATGCTCTTTTATAATCAGTTTGCTGTCGGAATAACTGAAAACATCTCAATTGGAGGAGGCTTTATTCCAGCTTTTCTAGTGTTTAGCCCTACTCCAGTCTGGATCTCTCCCAAAGTTTCAATCCCACTTGTTGAGGATAAATTTAATCTTGGTATTGGTGGCTTTTTTGGAACTACCCTGGGACATGGTGGTGGAGAAGATTTTGGTCTTGTGTATGGCACATTCACTTACGGTACAAGAGATTACAATATTACCGCTGGACTAGGTTGGGGATATATGGAGGACGGATTTATTGATGGCCCTGCATTTAACATGGGAGGAATGGCTCGACTTGGCAAAAAATTATATTTGTTGGGAGAATTGCATATTATAAATGACAATACAGACACAACTAGTTCTCTTTTCGCTTTCGGTGGCAGATCCATGATCAAACGAAACAGTGTGGACTATGGAATATTAATTGTAGGTGATGAAGGCTCTACTTACGCCCTTCCGTGGTTGGGAATGACTGTTCCTCTAAGCAAAAAATAATTTGAATTCTTTAAGCCACTTCTAATTCTTGCCTTAAGCCAACATTTTTCGCAATTTCTGGTATCGCTCTTGTATTGAGAGTAGCATCATCAAACAAGAGACACAAATGAAAAAGCTACTAATGATTTGCATTCTGATTTTGGCAGGGTTGGAATCATTTGCACAAGATCAACCGGATTCCACAGAAGTAAGAATTGAGACTTTAGATGGCAATATCTATAATGGAAAAATACTGGAAGAAACAGATACAACAGTTAAACTGGTCACTAAGGTCGGAGAAATTGAGATCCAAAAATCAACCATCAAAAGACGACAGATAATTGATCCACAAAATATGCGTTTAGGAAAATACTGGGCTCAGAACCCGCAATCGACCCGATATTTTTGGGCACCCAATGGATATGGACTAAAAAAGGGAGAAGCGTACTACCAAAATGTATTGCTCTTCTTTAACCAGGCTGCACTTGGAGTAACAGATAGGTTTTCAATTGGTGCAGGTATGATTCCTCTTTTTCTATTGAATGGAAGTCCTACTCCAGTTTGGATAACCCCAAAATTTTCAACACCTCTGGTTGAAAACAAAATCAATGTTGGTGCAGGAGGTTTATTTGGAACCGTACTTGGATTTGGTGGTGGCGGCAGTTTCGGTTTGCTTTATGGTACTGCGACTTTTGGTTCCAGAGATTATAATTTCTCTTTAGGGCTCGGCTGGGGATATGTGGATAATGGTTTTGCAGACCGGCCTACAGTTAACCTTGGAGGTATGGCCAGACTTGGCCCCAAAATGTATCTACTTGGAGAGTTGTATTTAATCAATGATGAATTTGGAGATACGTTAGGCCTAACCACTATTGGAGGGAGATCGATGATTAAGCGGGTTGGTCTGGATTATGGCGCATTTTTGGTGAGTGATGCTGGATTTTGGTATGGAATCCCATGGTTGGGAATATCGGTTCCTCTTAGTAAGAATTAATTGTTGTTGTAAATAGAGGGGGTGCATGAACCAAGAATGTTTGTCACCCTTCTCAACTAATTCTTGACCAATTTACCGTGGACTTTTTGAGGTTATCCAATTGAATTTTAATAGGTCGGTACTTTTCTGTTGTCAATTCAGGATCTTCATCAAGTACTTTTTTTGCACATTCCCTCGCTATTTGAAGAATAGGCCCATCCTTTGCCAAATCAGAAACCAATAGATCCGCTACTCCACTTTGCATGGTTCCCATTATATCACCAGGACCTCTCAATTGTAAATCAGTTTCTGCAATTTCAAAACCATCATTGGTTCTAACCATGGTCTCAATTCTGATTTTGGCTTCTTTGCTTAGCTTGAAATCACTCATCAAAATACAATAGGACTGATCAGCACCACGCCCAACACGCCCTCTAAGCTGATGTAATTGGGACAACCCAAACTTCTCAGAATTCTCTATCACCATGACTGTTGCATTTGGAACATTTACCCCAACTTCAATAACAGTAGTAGCCACCATAATTTTAGTCTCACCCTTCACAAACCTTTTCATCTCAAAATCTTTGTCCTGAGGCTTCATCCTTCCATGTAGAATTCCAATTGGGATTTTTGGGAAGGCCCTGCTGATACTTTCATATCCATCCATCAAATCTTTGTAGTCTAGTTTTTCTGATTCTTCGATTAATGGATATACAATGTATACCTGTCGTCCCAATTTGATTTGCTCTGCAATAAATCCAAAAGCCTTTAATCTATTGGTATCATAGAAGTGAATGGTTTTGATAGGTTTTCTTCCTGCTGGCAATTCATCGATTACCGAAATATCTAAGTCTCCGTAAAGTGTCATGGCCAAGGTCCTTGGGATTGGAGTGGCGGTCATAACCAATACATGCGGAAATACTTCTTTATTCTTTTGCCAAAGTTTGGCTCTTTGTGCAACTCCAAACCTGTGTTGCTCATCAATAATTGCCAAACCAAGATTTTTGAATTTAACTTTTTCTTCAAGCAAAGCGTGAGTTCCTACAAGCACATTCAAACTCCCATCTTCCAGAGCTGCGTGAATCTCATTTCGATCAGCTTTTTTACTGGAGCCTGTTAATCTCCTGATATTAAGTCCGAGTGCATCGCAAAAAACTTTGAGACCATTGAAATGCTGTTCTGCTAAAATCTCTGTTGGTGCCATTAAAGCCACTTGAGCATCACTGCTGATTGCCAGCAAACCGCATATAAAGGCAACTATTGTTTTGCCACTTCCTACATCACCCTGCACTAATCGGTTCATTTGCTGTCCGGAACGCAGATCTCTGTATACTTCCTTGATTACTCTCTTTTGTGCATTGGTTAATTCAAAAGGAAGATGATTATTATAGAATTCTGTTACCAGACTGGAATCATTAAAAACAGCACCTCTGAATTTATCCATCCTGGCAACCTTCATTTTTAATAATTTCAGCTGAACAAAGAAGAGCTCTTCAAACTTCAATCGATACTGAGCAAGCTGTAGGACTTTGTTGTCATTCGGGAAATGAATGAATACTACAGCTCTTTTCTTATCCATCAGCTTATATTCCTGGATAATTTCTGATGGCAGGGTCTCTCTAATATGATTGACTGCATTTACTAGGAGAGATTTTTGATATTTAGATATCGCTCTGCTATCGATAAACTTCTTTTTTAATTTCTCTGATGTGTGGTAAACTGGTGAAAGATAAGCTGCTTGTTCATTTTTAGCAGTCAAAACCTCCATCTCAGGATGGGTGATGTTGATTTTACTTCCAAATCTTGTGGGTTTACCATAAACCACATATTCTACTCCTGGCTTAATCTTATTGGTAATCCAACTTATTCCCTGAAACCAAACCAGTTCTATAGAGGAGGTTCCATCTGTAAAATGACCAACTAATCTTTTTTTACGTCCACCTCCTACTAGTTCAAACCTCTTGATTTTGCCTTTTACCTGAACATTGGGGAGAGAATCATCCAATTCTGAAAGTGAATAGAACTTCGTGCGATCCTCATATCTAAATGGATAATGCTGAATAAGATCCCCGAAAGTGAATATCTCGAGTTCCTTATTGATTAAGGTCGCCTTTTGTGGGCCAATGCCTTTTAAGAATTCAATTTTAGTGTCAAAAAAACCAGCCATTTTATCGGGTGGTAAATTATGAACAAAGAGTTGATTTAGAAATAGATTTTTAAACTAAAGTGGCCGATGTTACTGCCATTTCAAGGTATTCAATAAATGAATCATATCAGTCTTGATATAATCTATTACTGGTCTTAACGAATCATTTTTTGTGGCAGTCTTGAAATAGAGGGCACCTCTCAGGAAGTTTTGAGTAGAATCTGTTACATGAAATTGAAATTGGCTTGGAACTTCTCCTTCCAATTCCGTTACGGATGCCACCATGCCACTTGGAAGTTGAATAATGCTTTCTTCCATGGCGTATGCTTTTACATTATGTTGGGAAGTAAGCTTATAAGAATCCGATAGATATTCATCTGACAATTCCTTCAGATTCTTAATTGGTTTATAAGTGATTTCAACATCAGCATCAAAATATGGATAGTATAGTTCAATCCAATACCTTTCACTTATCCAGCTGGAATCTCTCAATAGTTTCGCGTGCTTCGAATATTCAAAAATGTATGGGAAGGTATCGGGTAGCATGGTGTACTGATATTCCGGAAGATCAATTCTGTTGTAACCTTTCGGTTTTGGGAGATAATCTGTGCTACAAGATGCTAATACAGTTATTACTGCTGCTAGGAAAACGATCTGTTTTTTCATTAAACGACTTTCTTCTCTTCTGGAGTAATGTAAACTCTAACGCGTTTGATTCGTTTTTGGTCTACTGCCACAATTGTAAAAATAAATCTATCAAAATCAATTTTCTCTCCAGCATTCGGAATCTTAGAATTTAACTCCAATAACAACCCTCCAAGAGATTCACTTTCCCCTTTGATTTCTTCAAACTCAGAAGAATCAACATCAACGGCCTTACAGAAATCATTCAAACTGGTTTTACCTTCGAAAATGTAAGTGTTGTTATCAATTTTGTTGTAACCCAATTCCGAATCCTCATCAAATTCATCATTGATTTCTCCCACAATCTCCTCAATAATATCCTCCATTGTAACAAGACCCGATGTACCACCATATTCATCCACTACAATAGCCATGTGAACATGTTTCTCCTGAAAATCCTTAAATAAATCGTCAATTTTCTTACTTTCCGGAACAAATAAACCTGGCCTTAAAAGTCCTTGCCATCTAAAATCATCATCCAATTCTACATGTGGCAAAAGGTCCTTTACATAAAGTATGCCTTCAATCTTATCGATAGTTTCAGTATAAACCGGAATTCTGGAGTAACCGTTTTTATTAATTTGATCCATTAACTCATGGAAATCTGATTCTATCTCAATAGCGGAGATATCCAGACGAGATTTCATCACTTGCTTAACTGAAAGTGTACCGAAGTTTACAATACCCTTTAAAATATCTTTTTCTTCCTGACTAGACTCCTCGTCACCGGTTGTCATCTCAAGTGCGTGATGTAATTCCTCAACGCTGACACTATATCCCTTTCTTTCAACCTTTCTTTCTATCACATTGCTGATGCTCATCAAAAACCAACTAATTGGTTTTAGTATGGTATAAAACATCCTGAGAAACCCTGACATTAATCTGGCAAAACCAATCCCGTTGTGACTCGCATATACTTTAGGAACAATCTCTCCCACAAAAATGATCACAACAGTTGTCACAATAATCAAGAAACCGTAAACCAAACCTGAGGGATTGGAAGTACCAAGAATTTTCCATGTTAGATAAGTAGAAACTGTAACGATCGAAATATTGATCAGATTATTGAGAATTAGAATTGTTGCCAGAAGTCTATGAGGATGAGTGATCAGATATAAGATACGCTTATCACGATCATCTGATGAGTCTTCACAATCTTTTATTTCTTCAGGCTTTAAACTAAAGTATGCCACTTCAGATCCAGACACCAGTCCTGAAAAAAGCAATAAAACCAATATTATCAATCCCAGTACTACAACGGTAGTAACATCAAAGTTGGCTAGTAAAAGTACCGTCGGGAGGGGATCGTCTGTTGTAGTTTCCAAAAATTTGTTGTTAGTTCAACATACTTTTAAAACGGAAGGTCGTCAATATCTGTTTCTGTAGATTCGACTGGTCCGCTGCTCACTGGGGTACCAGCAGTGGCCACTGGGCTTGCAGCCTGTGATGAAGCGACATCTCCATATGATCCTCCTTCAGAATCAGATGGTCTGCCACCAACAAGAGTCATTTCTCTTCCAACAACTTCGGTAACATATCTCTTGATACCGTCTTTATCATCATAAGATCTGGAAGTAAGTTTACCTTCAATGTAAACCTGATTCCCTTTCTTTAGATATTTCTCAGCAATTTCAGCCAATGGAGTCCATAACACTACGTTGTGCCATTCTGTTTTAGTAACTCTCTCACCATCACGAGTCTTGTAAGTCTCACTTGTGGCGATAGGAAAGTTTACTACCGCTCTACCATTATCCAAATGTCTTATTTCTGGATCTCTCCCCAAATTTCCTAAAAGAATTACCTTATTAACTCCAGCCATTGATCTGTCTTTAAATTAAATGTAACGAAAAAAAATGTTCCTTCAAATAGTTGTCCACCAGCTTGGGCTTAGGCAAATTTAGCATTTCATTTTCATTGTAAGCTTTCATATCTCCTAAAATCTCCTCAAACGGCCCAAAGTCCGATAATTGTACTACCCAAAACATCGCATTGATTCGTTGATGAGTCAAAATGTGCTTGTAAGGTTCAGATTGATCCAATAATACCAGATTTGTCAATTGCTCCTTCTTTAATGCCGATTCCAGCGAAAATGTTTCCGATTCCAGCAAAGGAAAATCAAATAAACCTTCCCAGATATCTTTTGGTCCTCTTTGCTTCATGTAGACACCTTGCTCCGATAAGACCACCAGATAATTGAAGGTCCGTTTTCTAACCTTCACTTTTTTAAGTTTTACTGGTAACTGGTTCTGCTGGTTAGTTTGGTTCGCAATACATTCAGTTGAAAAGATGCAGCTTTCACAATTTGGATTCTTTGGAGTACAATGAGTAGCTCCAAACTCCATCATTCCCTGATTAAAGTTTCCTGGATCAGATTCAGGGATAAGTTGATCAAGTACTTCGTAAAATGATTTCTTGGATTTTGGGTTTGCTATATCATCATTGATTCCAAATAGGCGAGCGATTACGCGAAATACGTTACCATCCAACACAGGTGTGGGAAGACCAAAAGCAAATGAGCCAATTGCTGAGGCAGTATATTCACCTATTCCCTTCAGAGATTTTAATTTATTAAAGTCTGCTGGAAACTTTCCATTGTATTCTTCAACCACTTGTTTGGCACATGCATGTAGGTTTCTTGCTCTGCTATAATAACCCAGACCTTGCCACATTCTAAGGACTTCCACTTCTGGTGCATTTGCCAGATCAAATACTGTTGGATACTTGTCAGCAAAGTTGAGGTAATAAGGCAAACCCTGCTCAACTCTTGTCTGCTGGAGGATGATTTCAGACAACCAAATGAAATATGGATCGGTAGTTTCTCTCCATGGAAGTTCTCTTTTATTATGTAAATACCAATTAATCAGCCTTTTACTGAAACTTTTTTGATCAATTCTCAATTCTGTAATTTTATTTCTACAAGACGTTTTTTATTTACAACCACATTCTTAACTTTGGGCGCTGAAATCAGAAATTTGACGCTAAATCGTTAACAATTAAATACTTAAAGTTGTGACTAAAGCAGATGTAATAAACGAAATTGCAGAGAAAACCGGAATTGACAAAGCGGATGTACAGGTAACAGTTGAAGCATTTTTCTCTGTTGTGAAAAACTCAATGGCTGAAGGGGAGAATATTTACGTCAGAGGCTTTGGTAGTTTTGTCAATAAAAAGAGAGCTAAGAAGATCGCTAGAAATATATCTAAAAACACTGCGATCGTAATCGATGAACACTACATTCCTAGCTTCAAACCTTCAAAGGTATTTACAGAGAAAATCAAAAGTAGTACTAAGATCAAATAGTGCATGTCGAAGCACCAACTACTTGTGGTTCTGATCGGGATTGTCCTGGTCATTGGAATATACCAGCTTCCACGTGTTGTAGTTGAAAACGAAGCACTTGAGACAGCAGAGGTTCTTACTGAGCAACAGGAAACACCGGTAAGTCATGCCATGGAAATGCCTGAGGAAGTTGCAGAAATAGCTGCCAGCCTTAGGGAGCAAATTTCTAATGGTGAAAATCCAAAAAATAGTATTATCTTTGCGGACTCTTTGGGAAGATTGTTCCTGAAGTATAATGAGATTGATAGTGCATCAAAGTATGCACAAAAGATATTTGAAATAGATTCTAGCGAGACAGCCAGAACAATGGCCGGTCTTTTAATGTATGGAATATTTGAAGTATCAAGTGGAGGGGGAAATTCTGCTCAACTTGGAGCCTTAACCAGAAAGTATCTGGAACCGGTGTTTGCTTCTACAGGCAATCCATCATTAAAGATCAAAATCGGAATGACTTATGTAGGGACTTCTAATCCAATGCAGGGAATTCTGATGATAAGAGAAGTATTGGAGGAAGATCCTAACAATACCGAAGCATTGTTCAACCTGGGTTTTCTGGCAATTCAATCCGGACAGATGGAAAAAGCTGTAGAAAGGTTTGAAAAAGTCATCGATCTGGAGCCTGATAATTGGAATGCAGTTCTCTATTTAGGAATTACATACATGGAATTAGGCCAGGTTGATCAAGCTAAGACGAAATTTGAATACATAGTAAATAAGAGTAACTCAGCAGTTTTGATGGAAATCGCGCAGAGTTATTTGAAAGAAATAAAGTAGTTTTTTAAAAACATTAAAAAGAAAAGATTATGCCTTGCGGTAAAAAAAGAAAAAGACATAAGATCTCTACTCACAAAAGAAAGAAAAGACTAAGAAAAAACAGACACAAGAAGAAGTAGTCTTTCGCTAAGACATCTTTTTAATCACATTAAACTGATAAATCTTGAGTGTTGAATTAGTTATCAATTCAACTCAAAATGGATGTCGAATAGCCCTTTTAAAGAATAAGCAAATAGTAGAGTACCACCAGGAAGAGGATGGTGCACAATTTAATGTTGGTGACGTATATCTAGGAAACGTACGTAAAGTAGTTCCAGGACTTAATGCGGCATTTATTGACATAGGTTACGAGAAAGACGCTTTCTTGCACTATCTTGATCTGGGACCACAGGTACAGTCACTCAACAAATTCACAAAGTTTGCTTTAACAAGAAAAAACACCAGTGCGAAATTAGGCAAGTTCCGTATGGAGCCTGATATCGATAAATTTGGTAAGATCAATCAGGTCCTTACCAAGAATCAAAAAATACTGGTTCAGGTTGTAAAAGAACCTATTTCTACAAAAGGCCCACGACTATCTTGCGAGTTGTCACTAGCCGGAAGATTTCTAGTGCTAGTTCCTTTCTCAGACGTTGTGAGTGTTTCCAAAAAAATCACTGACAGTAACGAGAGAAAGCGTTTGCTTCGATTAGTAAGCTCTATCAAGCCTGAAGGCTTTGGAGTAATTATTCGAACGGTTGCCAACACCAAGGATGTAAAAGAACTTGATAAAGATCTTAGAAACCTTGTTGATATTTGGGAAAAGGGAATCAGAACCCTAAAAACAGCAAAAGCCCGGGATAAAGTTATTGGCGAGATGAATCGCGCCAACTCAATTCTTAGAGACGTACTAAGTGAGTCATTTGATTCTATTACGGTAGATGATAAATCACTGCATTCAGAAATAAGTCAGTACGTACAAAAAATCGCTCCCGATAAAGAAAAGCTCGTTAAACTGTACAATTCGAAGGTAAAGATCTTCGAACAGTATAATGTTGAAAAGCAACTCAAATCCTTATTTGGTCAATCTGTAAGTATTGCAGGTGGAGGTTATCTAATCATTGAACATACTGAAGCTCTTCACGTAATTGATGTGAACAGCGGAAATAAGTCAAATGCTGAAGATAACCAGGAAGCAACAGCCCTAAAAGTGAATCTGGAGGCGGCAAAAGAAATTGCTCGTCAGCTAAGATTACGTGATATGGGTGGAATTATCGTTATCGACTTCATTGATATGAGAAGATCTGAGAATAAACGTCAGGTTTTTGATAAAATGAAGGAGGAGATGAAAGACGATCGTTCTAAGTTTACCATTCTTCCGCTTTCCAAGTTTGGCTTAATGCAAATCACTCGTCAAAGAGTGAGGCCTGAGCTGAATATTAAGACCAAGGAAGTTTGCCCAACATGTGATGGAACTGGTAAAATCTCAGCCTCTATTTTGGTTGGAGATCAGATCGAGTCTTATGTTAATCATTTCATGACGAAACAGAATGAAAAGAAATTAACATTGGCGGTTCATCCATTCTTGTATGCATACTTTACAAAAGGAATCTATTCAAGAAGAGTACAGTGGTTCATGAAGTACTTCAGATGGATCAACATCATTGAAGATTCGTCACTGGCAATTACGGAATATCACTTCCATAATTCCGCTGGAGACTTAATTGAACTTTAAAATATCAATTCCCTTGCAGTATTGTATCAAACAATATTGCAGGGGGATTAAAATTTCAACCCTACATCAACTGTAAACGCTGTGCTTCTAACAGCTAACTCATCATCCAAAGGAATCGTAGTATTTACCACATTCACCAAACCTCGATTATAGGTAAACCCACCGAATAAAGTTGTACTAACACCAACCCTATATTCAACTCCGGCACCTAGAATTGCAGAGGAATCAAATATTTGAAATTCATCAACCAATACATATTCTTCAAGATCTGGCTCATCAAAAATCTTCACTTCTCCTGAGATACCAACCTGAAAGAAAATATTCATATCGGGCTGAACTTCGTTGGTATAGAGTTTTAAAGTAATCGGAATTTGTAAGTATTGCAGATTATAAAGCTCTTCCTGGTTCACAAAGCTTCCACCATTTTCTCCGGTAATGGTGACTCCTACAGGTTTTGGCAAGAAAATTAAACCAGTGCTGAAATAGTAATTATCAGTCATGGCATAATCTACTATCAACCCTAAAGAGAATCTTGTATTAACACCGCTACCTTCAACATCTAATGTATCAGAAAACTGATCAACCCTACTATTGACAAATGTAGGAGAAAATTTAAGTCCCAATTCGACCTGGCTGAAAGATGCATGTGCGATTAGTATACCAAATAAGAGAAAAATGAGTTTCTTCATAGTAATTCGAAGCTTATTAAATGGCCTTTTCAAAAGGCTTTTCTAATTTTGATCAAAAATAGCCTTTAATAAAGATTTTTCGTATTAAACGGCAGAAAGTGTTTTAAGTATGAATAAATACAGATTTGTGTTGGCGTCAATAATTTTGGTTGCCACTTTTTTAAGCAGTTGTGATAGTGACTTAGAAACATGTACTACGGTACCCGAACAGGTTCCTGAAATAGAGTGGGTCAAATTTGATCATCTGGCTGTTGGTGCCTCTGAAGAGGAATTGCAAGTATTGCTGAAAACACATTCATCATACAGCAAACTGTTTTTATTATCTAATAAGTTTCCCAATTATGCGGCACTAGCCAAAAGTGTACATCATCTCACAAATAATCCTTCACTTGATACACTGCGCATAGAAACTAATAATGCTTTTGGTGATCAAAAGGAAATAAAGCAGGAGTTTGAGGAGGCATTTGCCAGATTAAGTCAATTCTATCCAGAGACAAAGACGCCTAAAATTTATACTACTCTTACAGGATTTGGAAAAGAAATGTACTTATCAGATTCATTGATCATTATGAGTTTGGATTACTATGCTGGTAAGGAGGCTACTTTTAGACCATTGGGAATTCCAGATTATATCATGAGAAGATATGAACCAGAATATCTTACCAATCTTGTGATGACATATCTCTCAGAAAATTACAATAAGGTAAACCCCAAGGATAATTCTATGTTGGGGGAAATGATTAGCTATGGCAAGACTTATTATTTCAACCAGCAAATGTTGCCATGTAAGAGTGATACCATTATCACTGGCTACTCCGGAGCAGAGATGGCTAAAGTAAAAGCTAATCAGGAAGTGATTTGGGCGCATTTTATCAATAATGAACTTCTATATGAGACCAATCATTTCGTTATTAATAAGTATATCCAGGAAAGACCAAGTGTTTATGAAATTGGTGATGAATGCCCAGGTAGAATTGGAAGATGGGTTGGTCTGGAAATAGTAAAAGCTTATATGGATAAGAATCCAGAAGTGACCTTACAGGAGTTAATGGCAGAAACTGATGCTCAGAAGATATTTTCTAAGTCGAAATACAAGCCTAAAAACAATTAGATCATTGAGGCAATTCAAATAAATTCTTTTGTGTTGCTCCGGTAAGAATATCATTTTGTAGTTCGATCATTTTATTCTTGTCGAAGAGCTTTTCCGCAATGTTTCTGGAGTGTTTTTGAGCCTGAAGCAGCATTTCAGAAGATTTCAGATATGGTTTGATTTTATCAACAAACTCAGAAGGCTTATCAGGGTTGTAATAGAAACCGCAATTGGAAGATTCGATTACTTCTCTTGTCCATCCGTCCAAATTGGAGATAATCAATTTCCCACTTGCCAGTCCATCAAAAAACTTGTTAGGCGAGCCGGAATGTAGAACCCGTATGTTCTGGAAGCTAATATAAAATGCATCATGTTCAGCTATTAGGTTCTTCAGCTCATGTTGGTTTCTAAACCCCAGAACCTGGAAATTCTTGAGTGATTTAGATAAGTTAGAAATCTCCTCAAATCGGGCTCCAGCTCCAACCACTGTGAACTCAAGCGGGAGAGATTGCTTCTCACATATTTTTGCTACTTCAACTAGATACTCGAGGTGATTAGCCAGACCAACTGTACCACAATATAAAACTCTCAGCTTGGAGGTACTTTCAACATAGTTGGGTTCAAATAGTTGGTTATCGCAAAAATTGGGAATTACAAAAACTGGTTTTGTAGGAACAATTTGCTCAATGTGATCCTTAATCTCCGGAGATAGTGCAACAATTTTATCTGCATTTTTATATGATGTTTTCTCAAGCCATTTGGAGAAAAATTTTATTAAAGGGTTCTTAAGAACTCCCATCTTTATTGGAACCTCTGGCCATAAATCCCCTATTTCAAAGATATAAGGGATGTTTTTGAATCTTTTCAACCAAAGAGCAACCATACCGGTGCTTAAGGGAGTGGTCATTACATAAGCATAATCCACATCTTTAAATGAGTTAGATTTTCTAATTGCCTTTATGAAGAACCTAATGAAAGCAATCATTCTTTTCAAGAATGAAAAACTATTGTCATAAGGAATAGCCAGGTAATGAACCGTAATTCCTTCTATTTCTTTCGTAATGTCATTTTCAGCATTCTGTGTGGTGATCATTGTTACCTGGTGACCCTTCTCAACAAGACCTTTTGCTAAATGATACGAACGAACACATCCACCATCTTGGGGTGTCTTGAAGTACTGGTGGATGTAGAGAATATTCATGTATGGAATTATCCGGGTTTTGACAAAGCTAATTAGATTTATGCGTCGTTAACCAACTTTAAGATGAGCAATTATTGGATTGGAGAAGAGAAACATCGGATCAGAGCCAATGAAGTGGATTCCACAGGCTATGCAACTTTCCCGGCACTGCTTAACCTAATGCAGGATGTGGCTTGGAACAACTCGCAAAGACTGGGCTACTCAGTTTATCACTTATTGGAGAAAGGATTCACCTGGGTGGTTTCCAGATATCAGTTTGAAATATTTAACTACCCAAAGCATTTTGACAATGTAATAGTCAGAAGTTGGCCTTCCAGCAGAGGCAGACTTTATACTTCCCGTGATTATGAAATACTTGATGAGGACAGAAATGTACTGATTTCCGGCACAAGTCTTTGGGTGGTATTGGATATAAACAAAAGAAGACCAATTCCAATCCCACCATTTTTTCAGGAATTGAAATTTCCAGATGATATATCCAGAAAGGAAATCGACAAATCTAAAATTCCCGAAGCAAAGGAAGAGTCTTCTGTAATCAAGGTGAGGTTTCAGGATATTGATATGAATAATCACACAAACAACGCGAATTATGTCAGCTGGGTTGTGGAGGATTTGTATAATACTATTGGCGAAATAAGGAAGCCATTGTATGTAGACATCACATTTAAAGGAGAATCTGTGAAAGGAGAAATGCTGCAGACTTTTATTGATTTAATGTCTAATAATGAGTCAATACACCGGATTGTGAGTCAAAATACTGGTAGGGACATCATCAATGCACATTTGAAATTCTAACTGTCAGAAAAACGCTTACATAAAAACTACTGTCGTTTACTCAGGAAAACTGTTGTTTACTCATCTATTTTCTATTGCTAATGCCGTTTATGCACCTTAGTGTTAGAAAAACGCAGAACAAACACACTAGCATGAAAGATTTAAACAAAACAGTAGGATACATTTGGTACAACCCAGATTTCGAACTATATCAAAAAGGAAAGAAAGAAGAGTATGATGCTTTTTGTGACTCAAGCGCAAGAAAAGCAGAGTTTTCTTTAATTCTTAGATTAACACCGGTTAATGATATGTTGGCTTACAAAATGGTTAAGGAGTTGAATGAGACTCTGGAAACATCAAGAAGTTACAAAGTAGCTATCTAATCATCCGCTTATATAATTTTATTTTGCTATTTACTATTCATTCATGAATTTCGGCCGCTAAACAACCGAAAATTATGGACTGGAATCGAAAATATTTAGGAGTAATGCTCCTAGCTTTGGCTTCATTATTTGGGTGTGACCCGAAAGAAAAGTCAGTTAGCATGAATAAAGCATTACCAAACGCACCAATCGCTGATAAACAAGATTCAGCAATTACCTTTCACAACCATACAAGATTAGATCCATATTTCTGGATGAGACTCACGGATGATCAGAAGAGAGCTGAAAATCCCGATGCACAAACCCAAAAAGTACTTCAATATCTGGAAGACGAAAATGCTTACACCAAAAAGTACATGACCGACACTGAAGAGTTACAAGGTCAACTGTATGATGAGATTGTGGGTAGATTAAGTAAGAAGGACGAATCAGTCCCTTATTTCAAAAATGGATATTGGTATTACTCAAAATATGAGGATGGTAAGGAATATAAAATCTACTGCAGAAAGAAAGGTTCTCTGGAAGCAGACGAGGAGATTTTACTTGATATCAACGAGCTGGCTAAAGGTTCTGCGTATTATGCTGCAGTTGGCTTGAATGTAAGTCCTGATAATAAGATCCTTGCATTTGGAGAAGATACATTGAGCCGAAGAATTTATACCATTAGATTCTTAAACCTTGAAACTGGTGAATTCTTGCCAGACCAATTAGTAAACTCAACCGGATCTGGAAGCTGGGGTAACGACAATAAAACTTACTTCTACACTACAAAGAATAGGGTTTCTTTACTTTCTGAAAAGATTTGGAGACATGATCTTGGATCAGATAAAGATTTGTTGGTTTACGATGAAAAGGATCCAACAAACTACATTGGTGTCTACAAATCCAAATCGGATAAATACGTAATCATTTATTCCAACAGCACACTTTCTTCTAAATATCTGATTCTGGATGCGGATCAACCAAAAGGTGAATTCAAAGAGTTTACTCCAAGAGAAGAAGTTCATGAATATGCGATCAATCACTTTGAAGACAAATTCTACATCCTTACCAATTGGGATGCACTTAACTTCCGATTAATGGAGACATCCGTTTCTGCCACTGAAAAGGAAAATTGGAAAGAAGTAATTGCTCATAGAGACGATGTGCTACTTACGAAACTGGATATTTTTAGTGATTTTCTGGTATTGAGTGAAAGATCAAATGGTTTGAATCAAATTAGAATCATTAACCAAAAGAATGATGAAGAGCATTACATGGAATTTGATGAACCTGCATATATCGCCAGGACGTCAACTAATGTTGATTTCAATACAAATAAATTAAGATTCATTTATTCATCTCTTACAACTCCTTACTCCACCATCGATTACGATATGGATGCTAAAACGAAGGATGTTAAAAAGGTAGATGAAGTAGTAGGTGGCCATAACCCTTCTGATTATGAAACTAAGCGATTTTTTGTAACAGCAAGAGATGGTGCTCAGGTACCAGTTTCTATTGTTTATAAAAAAGGGTTTGAGCAAGATGGAAATGCTCCATTATTGTTATATGCCTATGGTTCATATGGTTCAACTATTGATCCTTCATTTAGAAGCAGCCGATTAAGTCTTTTGGATAGAGGTTTTGCATTTGCAATCGCACATATCAGAGGAGGTCAGGCAATGGGTCGTCAGTGGTATGAGGATGGTAAAATGTTTAAAAAGAAGAATACTTTCACTGATTTCATTGATTGTGCCAACTATCTGATTGATGAGAAATATACTTCTGCAAATCACTTATATGCGCAAGGTGGAAGTGCTGGTGGTTTATTGATGGGAGCAATTGTAAATATGTCTCCGGAAACATTTAACGGAGTAATTGCAGCAGTACCATTTGTTGATGTGGTGAATACCATGCTTGACGAAACTATTCCACTCACAACAAATGAGTTTGACGAATGGGGTAATCCAAAAAACAAGTTATCCTACGAGTACATGTTGAGTTATTCTCCTTATGATCAGGTAAAAGCTCAGAATTACCCAAGTCTGTTGGTCACCACTGGTCTATTTGATTCACAGGTTCAGTACTGGGAACCAGCTAAGTGGGTGGCAAAACTAAGAGACATGAAAACCGATGATAATATCCTTCTGCTTGAAACCAATATGGATGCTGGACATGGAGGCTCATCGGGGAGGTTTAAGCAGTATAGGGAAACAGCTTTGGAATACGCGTTTCTAATGAAGCTTGAGGGAATGCTTTAATTTATAAATAAGTTATTAACGAAAAAACCGACCTCATTTCTGGGGTCGGTTTTTTTAATGTTTTGTCTTCTAAACTTTATGCAGTTGCTCTAAGTACTCGCTCTACTAAGTTATGCCTTGCATTATTTAGCTCCTTTACTAATTTATACGCCAGGATGTCTGATGCATTATTTAGTTTCATTATCAAGGAATACTCATCTTTCTTCTCACTGGATTCAGCAAAAAAATTGAAGTCATCCAAGCTTCCTTTCTGGTACATAGTGGTATCAGGATTATACCAGATATAACCTGTGATTTGTGGTTTCGTTTTCATAATTCTACCTATGCTTTCTAAGGCGGTAATCGTAAAAATAACGTAAACCCAAAAAATTATTGGGTTGATGAATGGAAAAATTATCAGACAGCTTCTCTTAGATCGTCGTTAACATCACCATCCAATACTTTCTGCTTCATGTTATTCAGGTCTCTTACAAGCCTGTAAGCCAAAAGATCAGATTGATTAGTTAACTTAAGGATAAGGGAATAGCCTTCCTTTTTCCCACTACTCTCGTAGAAGAATTGGTAATCTTCTTTGCTACCTTTCTGATACATACCAGTCTCAGGATTGTACCAGATATACCCCGTGATTTTGTTAGTTTTTGTCATAGCTCGTTAACTTAATACATAACAAAGTAAACGAATTTTGTCATAGCAACTGTGCCAAAATCGTTTAAGATCCTGCCAATAGGATCTATGTTCATTAACGATTTATTCCCGTTCATGTTGCCATAATTCAGGCTCATACAAACGACCCCATTTAAATAGCACATAACGATATGAATAGAAATGTTAGTAACCAGAAGGCCTTTACGGTTCTTTAAAACAGCTCTCAGAGCTATTTAATGGCTGATTTATGATCACTCAACTATTTCCAAAGCGCACTATTTGTCGCTAACGGTTTAAATGAATAATATATTCTAAAAGAAGGTGGAGGAAACTTTGAAACACCAAAATGCAGGATAATTATCGGTTAAAACCTTAAATTCGATGAAAGTATTAAAATCGCGGTTTAGCGGTAATTCATCTTAAGCCATGAAAACCATATGTTTATTGAGTCTTTTCCTTATTTCTGTGAGTGCTAAATCTCAGCTAAACCAATTGTATGGTGTTTGGGTAAATGGATCAAATGATGCGTTTATATTATACGATTCCTCCATATATCCAGGGGTGTTTACAGAATTTAATGATCATCAAACAATGTTAAGAGTAAGTTTGAAGTCAGATACCTTGATGTTTTATAATTCAACAGCATCTTATGATTTTGAGCTGATTAATAACTACGACTCTGCCCTTGTATTGAGACCAATTACCGAGCAATCAATAAATGCTTTTGAGAAGTGGGATGTACTGTTTCGAAAGCAGGAAATAGAGTTACCCAAACTCAAATCCTTCCAATTTAAATACGAGTGCTATTCATGTGAATCATATGACGTTGAGATAACTGAATCCGGTAGATTCCGAAAAACAAAGTACTTAGATTTTGATACCCTTTATTATGAATCGGTATTGGATTCCATTCATATTCAAAATTTGGAGTATTTGATCAGTACTTCATTTTGGAGTAGCAATGATACCGATCTAGATAAATCAAATGTCCTTTCAATGTCACATTCAAAATATACTTATGATCTTAGGATGAGTGATTACCATAAATCATTTTCAACTTTTGTAAGACCGGTTTCTCTGAGAGCATTAAATTTTTATGTACTAATGTATTTGTGCCAGGAATATGAAATGGAAAAGGTGGAGAGATTTAAATTACGAAAGTAATCTGAGAGGTTTAGTCTGTTATTCACCGGCACCATATTCAATGAATGAATTGTATTAACTATCTTAACATATGTTCTTACGAAAACTATTTTCTTCCAAAAACAAATTTGCCTGGGTGCTAATAGACCTGGTTATTGTGATTATAGGGGTGTATTCGGCGTTTTTGATTCAAAGCTATTCCCAGGAGCAAAAGAACAAGAAGGATCAGGAACGAGTTTTGACTGCTTTGAAAATTGAATTGGAATATTTCCGATACCGCATGTTTGAAACCTCAATGGGAATGAGAGGTGATGTGAGAGAGTTTGAAGCTACCAGAGCAAATAACTCATATACAGATTTTTCCGACTACAGATTTATAGAACCTCAATATGATTATCAAACAATTCAATACGCCTTGAATCTTCAAAATTCAGAACTAGTAGATTTTGAATTATACAATGCCCTGCAATCATTATTCGTTGAGATCAAAAAAGTGGAACATGTTGAGAGGCTTCTGACGGAAACTTCCAGGAAGTATGAAACGATTCCAGAAGGTCTGAAGAAAAGCTCGGAACAATATATAATAATGGATGCTCGAAATAGGGATAATTTTACTCGGTTTATTACGTCCATAAGAGACCGTGGGCAAATATCTGGGAGAATTTCTGTTGCATCTCAGGATGCTTTGCAATTAATTAATTCTCTTCTTGGAGCTGAAAAGACAAAAGAAGTGGAGCGAAAAATTTTATTCGATAACGCCCAGTATTTTGATTCTGAAGAGGAGGCAGTGAAGTTGGGAGTGCGGCTGTTTCCAAATTTCAAAAAGGAAGAGATCAGAAGTATTTACCAGGAGTGGGAAAAATCTAAAGCATCAAACTAATGAAAAATACACTGCTTGTATTGATTGTTCTTTTAACCTCCGGTGCGTCATTTGCCAAAAGGATAGAAGGCAGAATATTCTATAAAAACGATACTGTGGATGTATTGATGAATGTTCCCATGAGTCTCTTTGGAGCTAATCCGGAGTTTATCAAGATGCAATACAGGATAAAATATTGGGGAGAGAAAGGAACAAAATACACCCTTAAGGCACATGAAGCAGAAGGAATAGAGTTCACAATTGGTAGGAACACTTATACCATGTTGTCAAGGCCAAACACCCTGGGAATAGGAAACTTATTGGTGAATACCACCCACATATTTCTTATTTTGGAAATAGACGGGCCTATGAAATTATTCACATATTTCTACACCCAAACTTCCGGTGGTGGACCAAATACAGCACCCGTAACTACAATTGTGGCCCAGGATGTACTACAAAAGTTTGACGAACCACTAAAACAACCAGCTGGACTAATGTTCCGCAAGCATATGGTTCCGTATTTTGAGGATTGCCCGGAACTGGCGGGTATGATAAAGGATAAGCAGTTTAGAAGAGGGGATATTGTTGCGATTGTGAATTTTTACAACAGTCATTGTTATTAAATGAAAAGCTTATGAAATTATTTAAAGGATTAATCTTAGTATGTGCAATGGGAGTTTTTACAACAGCTCAGGCACAAAAATCTCCGGAAGAATTAGGTGAGCTGTTTCTTACAGCTGTGAAAGAAAACGATTCAAATAAACTCAATGCATTAATTCCTGATTCTGAAACATTGTTAGCATTTTCCAAAAAGATGGGGATGAATAAAACTCAATCTGAAATGGATGAATTTAATGAGAAATATCCTGGAAGAGTTGAGAAGTTTCTTCAACAAATAGAAGAGATGAAAGAAAAGGGTGTAGAAGAGTACGGTATCAATTGGAATGAAGTAACATTTGAAAAAACGGTAATTGAAAACCGAGAGATCAACCCACCTAATCAGAAAAAGCCTGTGAAAGTAAAAGATCTTACCATAAGCTTTAATTATGCGAATGAGTCATTCACCCTGAAGTTGAGAAGTGCTTTCGATTATAAAAAGATCTGGTACGTTGGTGGAGAGAAGCCGCAACTATATGATAGGTGATGGGGTTTCATGACAAGTTAGTTGAAAGGTTTGCCAAAACGCCCAATAAGCTATTTATGTTGGATGGAATTGGGGCCGTTGTTTCTGCTCTTTTCTTAGGCATGATCTTACCTAACACCGAGAACATTTTTGGCTTTCCTAAAAGCGTATTGTATCTCCTGTCTGGTTTTCCAATTTGTTTTGCGTTCTACGATCTGTTTGCATACTATTTGTTAAACGATAAATATCATCTTTTTCTAAGATTCATTGCGAGTGCAAATATTGCTTATTGCATAATATCGATTGGAGTAGCATTTAATCACCAAGATAAAATTCTTATCCCTGGCTGGCTTTATCTTATTGGTGAAATTATAATTGTCACTCTCCTGGTAAGCATAGAATTGAAAACTGCTAAAAAGCTAGTTTCAGCATAGATTCATTACTTTTAATAAAATGGAATCCGAAAAACCAAGAATAGCACGGCTTACCGCGATAATTAACCAGCTTCAATCTAAGCGGATGATTACTGCAAGAGAAATTGCCGACAAGCACGGTGTGAGCATTCGAACGGTTTACCGCGATATCAGAACCATTGAAAACTCTGGTGTTCCAATAAGAATGATTGATGGAAAGGGATATTCTTTGGTGGAGGGATACCGACTTGCTCCCGTTTCGTTTACTGAATCTGAAGCTAATGCATTAATTACCGCAGAACACATCATCGCTAGAGACAAAGACAAATCACTGATTGATGAATATAAAAGTGCTCTGATAAAAGTGAAGGCGGTGCTACGCTATTCACAAAAGGAGAAAACCGAAATATTAGAGGATCGAATTCAGATTAGGAATAACCCTGACAATGAGCAAACCAGTAATTTCCTGATCCAGCTTCAATCTGCATTAACGACCTATAAAGTAGTAGAGCTAGACTATCTCTCTCTGGAGCACCAGCCCAGCAGACGGGAAGTTGAGCCATTTGCACTTTTCAGCACCCAGGGGAATTGGATACTTGTTGCTCATTGTCGATTAAAGAATGCATTCCGTTCATTCCGACTTGATTGCATGAGGAAAATTGATATCAAGGAAGAACAATTTGAACCTCACCCCATGACACTTCAACAATATTTTGAAGAATGTCGAAAAAGTAGAACTACCCCTGACACACCCTTGACACAAGACCAAAATAGTTTAGCATAAATCAAATCTTAAACATTATGCAAAAAGTAAAAATTGAACCATTCTACGTGATTGGTCTTGCTATCAGAACAACAAATGAAAATGCACAAGCTGCTACAGATATTGGTAATTTGTGGGGAAAATTCCTGGCTGAGGACATCAAATCGGTTATTCCAAATAAGGTGGATGATACGGTTTATTGTCTGTACACCGAGTATGAAAGTGATTACACCAAACCATACACCACAATTTTAGGGTGCAAAGTCTCTAACCTTGATAATATCCCGGAGGGCATGGTAGGCAAATCATTTGAAGGAGGTGATTACACAAAAATGTCTGCACGTGGAGATCTCATGAAAGGGTTGATTGTTGATAAATGGAATCAAATTTGGAGTATGGATCTAGACAGAAGGTATACTGTGGATTTTGAAGTCTTTGGTGAAAAGGCTCAGAACCCAAGTGATGCAGAAATTGACTTTTTAATATCGATCAACTAAAATCTGATGATTAGAGAAGTAGAGAAATTTTACGAAGAGAAGGAAGAGCCAAACAGAGGGTGTTTGTTGGCCCTTCGTAGTATCATTCTTGAGTTGGATTCAAATATGACAGAAACACAGAAGTGGGGTATGCCCTGCTTCTGTTATAAGAAAAAGATGTTTTGCTACCTGTGGGTGGATAAGAAAACCAAAGAGCCATATATTTTGGTAGTACATGGAAAACTTATTGATCATCCAATCCTAGAAGAAGGCAATAGAACAAAAATGAAGATCATACGGGTTAATGCAAATGAGGATATACCAGTGGAACCGATTTTGGAAGTGTTGAATGCTGCTTTGGAGATATCCAGAAATAAGTCTTAGTTTTAGCAAAATGTCATCCCCAGTAAAAAAGATAAGCTTCCAACACAAACAAGGCACTAAATCCTTTTTTGATTTAGTAAAATACTCGGATTTGATGGCTCTTCAACCCTCCGATCACAACCAATTTGAAAATCATAAGCTTTCCTTTTTTGCGATCATTTTTATCATTGATGGTAATGGTAAACACTGTATCAACTTTCAGGACTATTCATTCGGGAAGGGAACCTTATTTACAATTGGCAGAGATAACATTCACAAATTCTACCAATGTGATGCTGAAGGATATATCCTGGTTTTTACTGAAGATTTCATTGTTCAATACATGAGTGAAAAGAATGCGTCGCGTGTATTCCAATTATTCAATGAATTACTCGCATCACCCAAATTGGAACTAAAAGATGAAGATTTTAGCCAACTAAAAGGTTACATAAGTGCTATAAAAACTGAATTTCATGGCATTCAAGACGATTTTTCTCCAGAAGTCATTAGGAATATCCTACAGATAATATTCACTCAGATACTGAGAATTAAATCCCAGGCAAATACCGTCTTTACAGAAAATAAATACCTAACCCAATTTCTCAACTTTCAAAAGTTGGTGGAACAACAATTTCACCAGCATCACGATGTTGCCAGTTATGCGGATCAGCTAAATATTACACCCAGGACTTTAAATAACATCACAAACAGTGTCGTTCAAAAATCAGCGAAGAATGTTATCAATGATATTTTATTGTCTCAAATCAAAAGACTACTATTAAACTCAGAATTAACCATCACGCAAATTGCCTTTCAAACAGGATTTTCAGAAGTGTCCTATTTTTCAAAATTCTTTAATCAACACACAAACCAAACTCCAAAGTCATTTAGGTAACCATTATGTAACCAAAAGGTTCATAGTGCCGAATTTTCCGATTATTACCATTAATACGCCTGTTTATATAAATTATTGACCTATTAAGTTCTCATTTTTGTAATAATCTAAATCCAAATTATTTGAAAAATGAAAGCAACACTAATTGCAATTGCATTGCTAACCCTGACAACAGTTGGTAATGCCAAAGGAAAAGCTGATGAGCAATCGGTGCGAGCGTTTTATGAAAAGGCGCTAACGGTTAACAATGAAACAACACCTGCTCAGGTTTTTGATGGAATCCTGGCATCAGGTTATGTCTCAAATGGTTCGTCAGGGAGCAAAACAAAGGAGCAACTTGTTGGCCAACTTGGTTTCTTCTGGAACCTGGTTCCGGATCTGAAATGGGAGATTCAGGAAATTATCAATACCAAAGATCGATATGTGGTAAGAAGCATTGCCACAGGTACTCCAAAGGGAGATTTCATGGGAACTCCTGCGAATGGTTCCAAATCATTTAAAATCATGACCATTGATATTCATACAGTAAAGGATGGCAAAATTCAGCAGACTTATCATGTAGAAGATTGGATGACTGCTATTGGCCAGCTTACATTACCAAAACCAAAGGATATTTCTCAGGAGACCATGAATACTGCAATGGCTTTCATGGAGGCAATGGGCAAAGGAGATATGGAAAAACTTGTGAGTCTGATGCATGACGATATGGTTTGGCACAATGAAGGAGATAAAGCAATGCCATGGATTGGTCCATGGGAAGGAAAAAAGGTAATCTTAGAAAAATTTATGCCTGCATTCGGAGCTAATTTCAAGACTATCAAGTGGGAACCGAGTGATGCATTATCTAGCGATGATACTGCTGCATTTTTTGGAAGAATGATTGGAGAATTGACCAGCACAAATGAGCAGACAAGTGAGTTTACTTATGCGCTGAGAGTGAAAGTAAAGGATGGTAAAATCATTTTGTGGAATTGGTTTGAGGATAGTTATGCAGTTTCAAAGGCTTTTCACGGTAAATAAATATTCAAGATGAACGCGAAAGAAATAATTAGAAATGGTGAGGGTGATAATTACAATTACTCTCAGGACCACTGTTTTATTAAATTATCTTCAAGACATACCAATGGTGAGTTGAGCTTTGTTGAGGATACCTTAAAACCTGGATTTTATCTGGCCAGACATCATCACAAAATCATGACAGAAGTGTTTTACATTCTGGAAGGGGAAGTAGAATTGATATTTGATGATGAAACTATTGTAGCGAAACCTGGGGACACCATAACAGTTCCACCAAATGTATGGCATGCCGCCAGGTGTACTAATGGAGGTAAAATGCTCACCATATTTAAGAACGGTCAGTTTGACCTGTACCTGGAAAAGCTCTCTCAAATGTCTGATGACGATTTTGCAGATGCTGAATTGATGAAAAAGGTTTCTGCAGAATTTGATATTTATGAAGGATAAGGTTGCTGGTGTTTATGGCGAAAGTGGGTTTTAGTTATGAACCCACTTTTCAAAAAACTCACTAAGGTCTTTTTCACTGGCCTGTTCCATGGATTCCTGAAAATCCTTAGTCTCCACAAACTTCCCATAATACTTCTGGCTATACTCCTTCACTCCTTTCCAAAATGCTTCGTCACCAAGCTCTTGTCTTAACAAATGAAGCACATAAGCTCCCTTGTAATAAGCTATTCCCCTATTATCTCTTGTGGGTTTCCATTTTTCAAAAATGAGCGATCTGTCCAGACCTCTTTTCACAAGACCATCATAGATGCTTTTGTAAATCGCGATATCAGCTTCATATTTCTCAGGGCCAAAATGTACTTCATGAAATGCACTGGCCATGTATACCGCAAAGGCTTCATTGAGCCAAAAGTGCTGTAGGTTCTTGCAGGTAATCATGTTTCCCCACCACTGATGTGCCAACTCATGCCCGGTTAGATGAATCTCTGAGCTATCATTGAAAACTGACTCTGCATATTTCTCATTAAAAACAGCAAACCCTGACATCTCTTGATAAAATGAGCCCATCAATACTTGTGTATAGGTTTTTTGAGGATATTCTATTCCTGTTTTCTCCTCAAAGAAGGAAATCATCTTCGGTGTTTCCAGATATAATTTCTTGAGCTCCTCGGAAGTAAGAACCGGAGAATAATACTTGAGCTCTTTATCACCAACCTGATCTGTAGCCTCATTAAAATCACCAATAGCTAACCCGTAAGTATAGAATGGTGTACCGTAAGATTGCTGCCATTTAAAAATCCTATTATCTGATGATTCAATTATTTCCTGAAGCTCGCCGCTACCTACACAATCAAGACCTTCTGGCACAGTAATTTCCATTTCAATGGTCGCTCGGTCACTAAATGTATCATTGCAGACCATCCATTCATTAGTAGAATAAATGGTATATACCTGATTCAATTCTGAGTTAAACTTCATCCCGTTTTTGGGTTTACCATGATACGAGATATTTATGCTTAAAGGAGATTTTCTTTTCTTCTTGAGCTTAATGATCAGTGAATTTCCATCAGTATAATGGCTGGAAACATTTTTTCCATTTACTTCATCAATCTGCATATTTCCACAGGCAAACATTACAGAGTCTTGTTCTTGTGGGACTTCAAAATCAATTATCACTTCACCTTTTACAGTTCCGCTCCCGATATCTGGATTGATTTTAAGGTTGTAATGAATGACATCCAGTTGGCCGTAACTAAGGGAATTATGAAACAAACCTGCCACTAAGATGATTAATAGTATTCTAGACATGTTGAGTTTTTATGAGACCTATAGCCGAAGATAGGAGCTATGATCTGAAAAAAATTAAAATATCAATTAAACCTTTTCATAAACACATTGTCTTAGGTCCGAAAAAACGAAGAACAAACACCAGTAAAATGAAATTAACAGTAAAAACTACCATGGCCATTTGTCTTGTAACCAGCTTATTCTTCTCATGCGATAATGATGATGGAGATGTAGATACAGGACTATCAAATGAAGAAGCTGCAGAACAATCAGCATCAATTATATCTTCAGATATTGATGGAATCACCAGAGATGTCGATATTCTTTATAAGGATCTCGATTCCAGGTCAGCAGAGGACGGACGAATCGCAGTATGTGATACAGGATATGATACAACAATTGTATATAACTATGAGGGCGCCAATGTAACATTCGATTTTTCTGGAAATTATGGTTATTCATTTATTTGTAGTAATAACATTCCGTCGGAGTTGTCATTAGATTTTACAAGTCAGGTGGAGTATGAAGGCCCGAGAGTAATGACTTCAAGTGCTTCTGAAGGTAACCTAACGGCAGGTAATCTGATATTAGGGACTGCTTATGTTGTTGATGGGACTTTTGTAACTACAGGCTCATTAATTCAAAAACAAAGGAACCAAAATACATTTGAAGGATCTACCAACGTTACTATGACTGATGTGATGGTGAACAAGGCAACCCGACAAATTGAAAGTGGTTCGGCTACTTTAAATTCTACAGGAACAAGTAGTAATGGAGGATCTTACCAATTTACAGCTTCTGTAGAATTCATGGGAGGAGGCGTTGCAATAGTAACAGTAAACGATACCCAGTTTTCAATAGATATTACAACAGGAGAAGTAACTCCTTTATAAACAAGCAAGTATTGTGGTATATAGAAGGCACTGAGAGATCAGTGCCTTCTTAGTTTGAAACCCACTAGTAAATTCGCCCATTGATATAAAGGGTGATTGGAAAAGCATCTGGCGCTGCGGCCACCCACTTGTCCAGACTAGAGTTTCTTACAAACATTCCTCCTTCTTCATAGCCACTGCCATAAGTGAAGAAAATGTTATTTTGTCCTTTCTTGCTGTAGTATATTCTTACAACCTCATAAGTCACAATAATATCCTGATCAATAATCAATCTACGATCTGACAAATCCGCAGAAACAATCCATTTTTTACCCTTTTTGCTGGTTAGGAATATGTCTTTTTTCAGAAGTGAGTTTTGTGGCAATCCATCTTTGATATCGTAAATGTTGATTCTGAAAAGTATACTGTCTGTAGAATTAAATCGCATGTGAAAATTGATATCCTGAACCAAATAACCATTTGCTGGATTATTCACTCTTATTCCATACTCCCCACCAAACCCATAATCAACCAACCCATTTTGACCTCTGGTAGTTTTGCTTGGTTTTGCTCTCCCTATTTTTATCACTTCTTTACTAGCCTTACTAGTTACCTTCACCTCTTCCAGAACAAATACTTCTTCATCCAGCGTTACATTTAAATCGTCAGTAGCAATATCACTAATCAAATAGGCTTTCCTTTGAAATCCGATTGTCGAGAAAACCAGGCTATCAGATGGTTCCACATTCTCCAAATTGATTTCGAAAGTTCCATCGATTGTAGAGATTACACCTCGGTTTTTACCAGGTATTCCTATATGTACAAATGGAAGTGGTTCGTCACCTTTTACAGTTGTCACAATTCCTTTAAGTTGCTTGATCTGTTGTTCATTTTCTTGAGATGGTCCTGCTTTCAATGCTTTAATAGCGTCAATAAATGCAGTTCCCATATCAGATTGATTGTTGTAAGCTTGATCAATGTGCGTCAGAATAGTTGGGAGATAAATAAATGACCTTTCATTGATATGATAGTCTAATAATTCTTGCTCCAACTGTGTATCTCCGGCAATTCTTGCTGACATTACCTCTGATGCCCTTGTGAAGTGCTCATTTAATACTGTATTCCAGTTCGTATAATTCTGGGTAATCATTTTATCGGCAATTGGC
This sequence comes from bacterium, assembly GCA_024743255.1. Taxonomy (GTDB): domain Bacteria; phylum Bacteroidota; class Bacteroidia; order Cytophagales; family Cyclobacteriaceae; genus JANSWY01. The sequence goes on from JANSWY010000001.1 coordinate 327,330, forward strand.
TCATTCAGGTACTCAGTTTCCTGAAATAGTCCTGCAGGAATTTTTCCAAACGCTTCATGAATGTAATTGTGACCAAACTCGTGAATAAGCAAACCTCTTATTGCCTTGGTATCCTGAAAGCCAAGGTTGTATTCTTTCAGATTTTGTTGAGACTGACTGGTGATTAACAAAACAGATTTATCTGCACCATCTGTGTGAGCAAACCCCATTCCTCCAGGTAAAGTCAAAGAAACCAGTACAGAGGATGTTTCAAAAGTACCTTTGTACAATGTGCTGAGAGACTTGATTAGATCTCCTTGATATGCTGTCACTTTTACGCTTTTGAAAGCTGCGTCATAATATTCTTTCTGCTTTGTGAGGTATTCATCAAACTTCACTTCTTTGTGAAACTTGTTCATAGCTTTTAGAAATGACTCTGCAATTTCCTTTCCTTCTTCAGCATCTCCAGAAGGTGAAAGAATTTCAAAGTTGGAGAAATTGCTGTTGTCCAAATTAGCATTTGGAAATGGATCAACACTAGTCAAGAGTCCCATAAAATCATTGATCCAGAGATGTTCAATTTTTGGGAGTATTTCCTGAAGTGTTTTGCTATCTCCGTAGTTTCCGTAGTTCGTGGTGAGCCACTTGCCGTATTCCCAGCTTGGATCGGTATTGTCGAAACGATCATTGTTTGGGTTTTCATAGACTACTGTATAGGCCATTCCCAGGAGCTCCAGGTTTTCGTTGAATTTTACTTCGATTTTGGATTGAGTAAAAGCTGGTAGGCACAAAATCAGAAGTAATACGGATGTCATTAATTTTTTCATGTCTTTTGAATTTTTCGTGAGTTTCAGGGTCAAATAGACAATATCCAATAGCCGAAATCGCTTGAAAACGCGTTTCTGGACCTCCAAAAACATGATTCTAAACCAAAAAGTAAGAAGAAATTAGTTGAGATACTCCGATGGTGTCTTTCCCAAATGATTTTTGAAAACCTGATTGAAGGTAGACTTTGAGCTAAACCCAGATTCCATTGCAAGCGCCAACAAGGTCTTATGATCCTCCTGACCTGATTTCGCCTTGGTCAGGAAAGTATCAATTCTGTACTCATTGATAAATTCCTTGTAGTTTTTATTGTGATAATGGTTGATCAGGTAGGAAACATAGCGATAAGGCAGTGCCAATTCTGCAGATAACTCTTTGAGTGGAAGGTTCGGTTTTAAGTAGGGCTTGTTTTCGCTTAATGTTTGGGTGAGTCGTTCCAGCTGTTGTTTGTCGTCATAGTGAGGAAACTCAGTGTTCTTATCTACTTTGACAACTGTCGGAAAAGTTTGAGTTTCCAGAAACATCAGGAAAGCCATTCCAAATACCAGGACCATCAAAGCAATTTCGATATAGCTAAAATGTGCCCATCCAATAAAAGAGAAAATCAGCCAGAATATGCCAACTAATGTTAGTGAAGACATAAGCAATAACAACCTAACCTGAGTAAGCCAGACCTTTCTCTCAGATTTAAAAGCTTTACTTTGATTCAGTTTGAAGTATGAATACCAGAAGTAAGCAATTGCGGCTATGAAAGCAACCATTGGTAAATATTCTGTGAACGCTACCCAAAAAAATGAATCAATTACAACAGAGTTTTGCAACACATAAACCTGAATTCCCGACTCTACAACAGCAGGTAGATAAAGAAGTAAATGCCACTTTCGAAAAGAGAAGTTATCATCAGTATTGTATTTGATAAACAACCAAATGGAAGGAGCCAGGATTTGATAGTTCAAAAGCACCCAAATTGGAAAAGCCCCTTGAGAATTATTGTATCCTATTTTGGAAGCATAAGAAAAGACTAGTTCTATCGATAAAACCAGGACCACCAACCCCATAAAGAAGTTTGCTTTTCTTGAGGTGAAGACATGAGAAATTAAAGCCAGACTAATCAACAACCCCAGAATGGCTGATACGAAATAAATATTTTGAGGAATTCCGTTCAATTGATAGAATAATTAGACCCGACTAATTTAATGTGAAAATCTTAACAATCATTTCAAACTAACCTGAAAGGTATGAATTGTGTTTGTCTTGCTGCCTCATAAATAAACCTTAATGAAAACCATTATTTAATTAAATACTTATTTATACATCAAACCTAATCCTTTTAAGCTCTGACCTTGTTCTTTACACGGGATGACAAACTACAATTCAATTCAAAAAGTTATGAAAAAGATATTTACAGCCGCGTTTTTAGTGCTTTTCAGTATGTCTGCAATGGCTCAAATTGACGAGACAATAGAACAGGAATATGATGAACTAACAGAGAAATGGCTGGTTCAGTCAACGGCAATGAAGAAATATGAAAGTATCAATTCTTATTGCCGGAGTGAAGAATTCAGAGAAAGCGTGAATAACCTGATTGTGGAGGTGCATCAGTATGATTCTTTGATACTGGAAAGAATAAATGATCCTGTTTCATCATTAACTGCGGAGCAAGCCAATACTTATAAGGATATTTTAAAACTGGAAACAGAATACAGCAAAGAAGCTTTTATCCAGCACATGGAAGAGACTTGTGAGTTTCGAAATGAAATAGAGAAAAACAAAAAGAAACTCAAGAAGGGTAAAGGTTCTGACACTTATAACGCTCAGGTAGTAGTTCTGGAAACTAAAATGAGTGGGTATCTAAACCAAATGGATGAATTGGTATATAAAGTAGGAGATCACTTACATTATTTATATGTGGCGGAGTGACCTCTGCTAATTAGCACGGTAAACAAGCTACATATTCATTCATGACCATTGCAGAAAGATAAATCACCGTTACAGATTCATATATGACAGGTCATATGTGTTTCCGCGGTGGTTATGTGTGATTCTGCAATGGTTATATGTGTTTCTGCAGCGGTTATGTAAAATGCTTCCTATCACCAAAAAAGGCTTGCAGCTTCTTCCACAAAGGAGGAGTTGGTGCATGTAAATTGTGATCACTTAAATACAGAGTACCAGAGGAGCAAATAAAGGTAACAGGGAAGGGAAGTGTAAATTACCCTGCATCCATTTCAGCGATACTATTCCTGGCTTCTAATACCTTATAATGTTCTGCCCGGAAATTGGAAACATATATTTCTAATGCTTTTTTGAAAAGTTCCTGAGCTTTTATTCTGTCCCCTTTTTTCTTTAAAATATGAGCCTTCAATCGATACATATCTGCGATAGTAGGGTGATTTGCTCTATGAAAAGGAGAGAAGTTTGCTATTGCGTTATTGACTAACTCTAATGACTCGTCATATTTTTTAAGTCGAAAAGACAATTCACTTTGGTTCATTAAAATAATGCCGATATCTGGGTGTTTTCCGATGTTTTTATATTGATACAGTTTCAGCGATTGTATGAATAGTGAGTCCGCGTTATAAAAATTTGATTTTTTCATTGCGAGAAGTCCAAGACCGTTTAAAGCACTCGCCACAGAGAAGGAAGAATCATTCTTTGCTTTCAGGTTTAGTTCAATTGTGTTGTTATAAAGAGTGTCAGAGGCAATTTTGTCATTGACCACATATTTGATATAAGCAATATCATTTAATAATTCAGAGGATCTTTCGTCAATTAAGAACTCTGGCATATTAATAATTCTGAGGCTTTCAGTTGCAAGCTTGGCGGCTTCTCCCAATTCTCCTTGTTCTATTTTGATTCTGCCCATTGTAGCAAGTACTTGTGGAAGTTTATTACTATCATGCCCAAATTCAAGTTCATAAACGTTTTTAACGGCAGTAAACCTTTCAAAAGATTTTTGGTAGTCACCAATTGCGTAATAGTAATAGCCTTCCCTCTCAACATAACCATGGTATCTGGCAGTTGTGAATCCATGGTTTAAGCGGGTTATTTCCATTCCCTTATGAAGGTTGTCTACCGCGGAATCATAATTTGGAATTTGCATCCAAGCCTCAAATGCTATACTATGAGATTCAGCTACATTCTGATGGTTTGTTCCGTATTTATGGCCGTAGCATGAGGCTGCATTGTTTGCATATTCGATTGCTTGCATTCGTTTTTCCATCTTGTTGGCAAGTATGGACTTGTACAAGAAGTACTTACATTCCCATTTTGGAATCAGAAACGGTTCCATTTCTTGCAAATACTGTTTAGCATTTGCAGGTTTATTTTCACCTATCGCATTGTGAACTAGCTGAAGATATGAGTTACATAATATATCATCTCTATCCTGGTACAGAGAATCCATTTGAATTACTTTAATACTTTGCTTGGCGGCTTCATTGGATGCGTCCCAAAAGTATTCAGTTGCGAGTGATCCAGATAAGTTTCTCAGATATATAGCAAAGTTTGAAGTAAAAGTCCCGATGCTATCTAAATGATAGTCTATTGCTTGTGAGAAGTATGATATAGCCGAATCAGTCTGACCATTAGCACGGTAGTAAATTCCAATGTCATTCTTAGAATCAGCCCTGGTTGGTTTCCAGCTATCGTCTAGTGCAACAGGGTTAATGTTTAGAATGGAATCAGCTTTAATTTGATAAATGATAGCCTCCTTAAAATTATTTGAGGCGTTAAGCTTTTTAGCTTTACATTCATATGCATTATAGGCGTTGGTGTAAGTCCCATGTATTTTCCAAAGACGCTTAAAATCTTTTTCTGTAATAGAACCAGTATCAATTCGCAACCATTTTAGCCCTTCGTTAAAAGACAACAGCGAATACTTTATAGCATCATCACAATTCTCCTGGTCAAGATGTTTTTCAGATTCGTGCCAATAATCAATCATCTTCATATTGCTTATTAAGTCATCATTACCAGCATTGAGAAATATTATTATCTTTCTGTAGATTTTGTATTCTGTGGGTCTAAGAGCAAAAAAGGAGGTAACTAAAAGTATTGATAAACTTCGCAATAGAATACCGTTTATCCACCTTTCCGCCTGGTTTTTGCGGATCCATTTGAACACAACTAATCCAATAATTGTAGCAGCAAAAGCAACATTTATAAATGGAAAAATCTTAAGCCATTCGAAGTGACGTAAATAGATATTAAATGGTATAGTTATGAGTGATGTTGATATCGACAGGCCAGCCATAATCGCTATTATCAGCTGAGACCTATTCTGTGCGTCAAAAAGTTTGAAAGAACCGATCAGGTAGAATAAACTCAGTATGAAAGTCAGCAATCCAAAAATACCAGCTCCACCTGTATAATCAACACCTTGCAGTAGCAGGAATGTAATCCAGAAAATGAGAAGTATTCGTTCAGTTCGTTTCAATTAGATTGGGGTTTAGTTCCTTTTACGTTTTTTTCTTTCTTTCAAAGTTTTGTGTCTTCTCCTTCTTACTTCACGATACTTCGAGGACCAGGCCTTATACTCTTTTAATCGTTTTGTAAGTCTATATATAATGAAAGCCGGGACACTAATTACCAGGAGTTTTTTTGGATTGGGTTCTGACAAATTTACAGTAATCAACAGGAGTATAAGGAAGAATCCGATAATAGCAATTGAAATCCGATTTATCCAAATATTAGAGTTTGCCTGGGTTATTTCTATGGTTCGTTTTTGATTTAGATCTGGTTCGAAAGTTAACTTATCAATCAGCCGGTTTTGTAGTGAATTGAAGTTGGCAAACTCGAGATCTGAAAATTCAAATTGATCATCGCTCGTAGCTATTACTATTTGCCTGTAATCTCCAAGTTTATGAGTTGCCCAAAGCTGCCAGTTCATGGAAGAGATATCGCTTATTAGGATACTCTTTGCACTTAACCGGAATGGTCTTATAAGGAATACTTGTGAGGAGTAAAGAATTAATACCTTAAACCTGTATAAAATAATTCCTGTTAATGAAACTGTAGGAATTCCTGCCATTATAATGGCAATTGTGTATCCTGTGTCTTTCAATAGTTGAGGATCAAAAACATAAATGATACCAGCTAAAAATCCGGAGCTTAAAATAAATCCAATGGATGGTAATATGTTAGGGATTCCTATTTTCAAAATTACTAGTGTAAAGATTGAACTTCACTTAGTTGAGCGCTGGAATGAATCGGTTAAAGGACTGCCAATATTTATCTTTATAGATGTGGTAACTGCCATTAAGACTGCTATCAAATTTAGTGAGCATCTCCTCTATGGCTCTTGAGGTTTTTCTAAATTCCTTACAGGCAAAATAGATGTTACGATGATTATCCGCTGTTTGCCTACCTATGTTGAGAAACCCATCTGAGTCACTAATTACATTCATCAGTTCATCTTCAAATTCGTCAAGCTTCTTATATGTTAATTTATCTGGCATTCCATTGGATCCTACATAGACAAAATCTATGTCTACAATCCATGGGTGAGAAGGTTTTGCATTCCATTCAAGAAGGCTGGAGTTAACAACAGCAAACATAGGGTTGCCACTATTCATTTTGGCCTTTAAACTTGAATATATGTCATTACCGCTATTATAGTAGGTTGCTTCATACTTTTCAATAAATTCCTTTTCCCTCCAGATCAGGTATTCCTTAAGCTTTTGAATAGGTATTAATTCTTGTTGGGCATCTGAAGGAGAAGATACAGTTAAGGTGTCAATTGATACAGCAAAATTCAATTCACCCAGATAGTTGTCCAGAAAGATATATGTTCCTTTGACCAAAATAGAATGATTCTCTTCCGTGAAATCCTTATGTGTAATGACAATATCAATTTCATCCGGGTATTGTTCATGTGTTACGGCATAAAAACTCATGTTATCAGCGTTGAACTCATGTCCATCCATTTTAATAGCAACATCTTCAATATCGGATTCCGGCTTAAGTGCTGTAAATCTCCAATTTTCAATATTTGGTGCACTTTCGATGAGATCTTCAACAAATGGGATGTTTTTTGGAGAACCGTCTGCTGTAATAATCAGTTCTGCGGTTTTTTCATCAAACATTCCTGCCAGGTAATAATATCCATCTCTCAGTTGATCCAACTTTGGAGAGAGTTTGTCAAAAAAGTCTCGCTCAAAGTTACCACCTTGCTCAATCACTTTATAAAAGGCTTTTTCCTCTGATTGGAACCAACTCCAAAACTCATTGTAAGTTGATATCTGCTGTTCTTTTTTCTTGAAGATGTTTAGAAACCCCATGAGACAGATTTTTATTAATTGCTGTTAGACAAATTCAATGTTAATGAATCGATATGCTAAATCTAGAAAAAAGACAACAAAACGAGTCAACAGGAACAGTGATTTTTTCCTCTTGGGTGCCTGATTAGGATTCAGTTAATTAATTGCATCTACATGGAGGATAGTCGCGTAGTATGTGGGAAAACCTATATCATAGTATTTCATTCTGTCTCCTCTTTTCCAGCTGCTTTTTCTTGGCTTCTGAAACTTCGCCTGTTTCCGCAAATGTTTTTAATTCATCCAGCACTATGTTGACCTGTTTTCTCATCTGTTTGGTCATTACTCCTCCTAAAAGCATGCCGCTAAACTTATTCATATGAATGGTTACGTTCATCTCAATTTTGGAGTGATTTGGGCTTAATTCATCTACTTTCCAATGGTTTTGAGCGAGTGTTACAAACCCAGGTGCTCCTTCTGTTAGGTTATAGGCCAACTCTCTTTTCTCATCATTAAACATAATTAGCTCTTCTACCACCTTTTTTCCACTGCCAAAATTTGTTTCACATGTTCTGGCGGAACAAGTAGCTCCCTCAAATTGTGGTTCACCGCTTGCGTACGAATGTTTTAATGTGGAGGTCCATTCACCTGTTTTGTCAAACTCCCTGCAAATTGCCCAGAGCGAGTCAGCGGGAACATTTATGATTATTGAAAGCTGTTCTTTTACAATTTTTTGATTCTTCTCTTGCGCCATTATTTTAAAGTTTGAGGTCAATACAACTACCAGGATCAAGGCGATTGATCTATTCACAATCAAATTCATTTTTTGTCCAGATTTATTTACCAGACAAAAGTTTCAATTCTATGACAAGGCAGCTTGTCCAGGAAGTTTTGTTATTTGTCTGAGAAGTTTTTTCGGTATTCTGAAGGAGAAATGCCATACTTTGACTTGAATACTCTGGACATATGAGCCAGTGTTTGGAATTGACAGGCATAAGCAATATTGCTAATGGTATCAGTAGATTTTTGTAGAGATTCTGCTGCTCTCTCAATGCGTTTATCAAGGATGTATTTTTGAGGAGTACTATTAAAAACTCTTTTGAATTCTTTCTTGAAGGACGATAGGCTCATGTAGGTTAGCTGAGCAAGTTCATTAATACTAATTGCGGAAAGGATATGCGAATGAATTACTTCGCGGAATTCAAAAGTCTTTTTCTCAAACAGATTGCTCATAATAGCTACTATCTCTGATGAGTGATCGGAACTGAGCAGTAGTGTGATTAGTTCCTTAATCTTGAAAGTCAGTATTTCTTCGGTAAGTAATTCTTTGTTGGTGAAATAAGGAAGAATACTTTGGGCATACGTATCAATTAGTGGGTTTTTGTCCAGTAATACACTGTTGGATTTTAAGGGAGATTTGTTTTGCTCGTAAAATGGTGTGCTTTGGGAGCTGTATAATTTGCTTAGAATGTCTTTGTGAAAACGGATAGATACAGCCTCATATTCATCTGAGTGATTATGCGGTACAGTTTTAAAAATACTGTTCCCACTTTTTGCCAATACCGCCTGATTGGCCTGAATATCCAATTGCTCAATTTCTGAGTGGTTAATGCACCTTCCTTTTAAGACATAAACAAAACCTGCTTCATCTTCTGGCATAGGAGTAGGCATTTGTATAGTTCTATCGATAGAGACTTTGGTGAATAGTGATTTTCCATAAAGGTCTATTGTATCGATTTTCATACCCAAAAGTTAACAAACAGAATCAATCAAGTTTGTCTGAGAGGTTTTTTGTGGAATCTTTGATATTAATGTGATTTCGAACTGTTGAGTTCAACAAATGGAAAAAAATTACCAGTCGCCAAAATCTCCTCCATCAAACCCTCCTGCATCAAAGTCTCCAAAGCCTCCATCACCGAAATCAAAAGTTGTGTCAAAGGAGTCGAATGAGGAATCGAAATAATCCAGAGTATCAAGAAAAGAATAAAATACGAACTCAAATACATCGGATCGATCAATGTAATCGCCTGAAGATGTTGAAACTGTTTTCCCGACCTCCTCAAAAATAGGCTTTAGTTTTTCTATCAATTCATCATTGAAACTGTCAAGTAACAGAACATTTGATCCCAATTCATTTAAGATCTTCTTGGCTTTTTCTGGATTTTTTGTGGCTGCTTCTGGTAGAGTTTCATCAGCTTCCTTAAGAATTGAATTGAATTTTCTCTTTAGTTCGGATCCTTTGCCATTCAGGAAAAAGAGGTTAATATATTTTAATCCTGCAGAAGTATGGAAATACCCTGCCTTTTGCATTTCCTTGTATACCACTTTTGATTTGAAGCCATGAGTTTTTCCATTTTCTTTAAAGACCTTCTTAACAAGTGTACGTACCTGGTATTCATAGTCATCAGCCAGAAATGGATTAACAAACGGGTCTTGATGTTGCCGGGACACATAGGAATTGAAACGATCGCCTCTGGCAACAAAAGTATAAAGTCGTTCTCTTGAGTCTCTTGGGTGGGGCAGTCTCCAATCCCGATATACTCTTAGGTATCCGTTGTATACCAGGTCCAGAAAGCTATATTTCATCAGGTTTTGACCAGAAACTCCCATTGGAGCTGTTATCATGAGGGTTTGGGCAGGGGTGAAGTTTTTAAGATGCATGGTCTGAGTTAAAGAGTTCTTTAATGCTTGATATTTTCATTTTATTGGGAGATAGTCTTATGTTGATATGTCTATTCTCTAAATCTAGTAAAAGACAGCCCGCCCTGTGCGTTTTGACTTGTGGTGATTCCTCATTTTCGTTTATCGAGCCAATTCATTGCTGATACTTGTTTTTTAATTTTGTAATTATTTCGTCCAAGTCTGAAATATATGGCTCTTCAACTTCTTTATATTCATTATTCAGCTTTATGGCTTCCGCTATTATTGTATCGATACTGAGGTCAAGAGATTTTAAGACATCTGTCCAGAAGTTCTTTCTTTCAAGATCTGAATGAGTAGGTCCGTCATAATCATTTTTAAACCTCTTCGGATTGATTACTAACAGGTCGTCATACTCTATTCCGATGGCTTTGGCTTGTTGCTCAAGCGCGTCTCTTTCTTCCCAGTTGTCAAACCAATGTTCTCCGTAATCATTGTCTAGTGCGAAAAAACGTCCAATCCAAACTACTTCACTCCATTCAGTTAATCCAAGCTGGTCAGCTATTATCTTATATTCCGGGTTTACTACAAAGCAGTCGAGTTCAGTTATGTATTTAAATATTCGCATAAATTCTGTTAGGTTAAATGATTCCCATAGTCTTCTTCCTATAATTTTTCAGCTCGTTTATTGGTCTGAACCACCTTGCGATAGTTGGCATTCATAATCAATTTTATTGTGAGAAAGTTTTAAAAGAGACATGTTACGTCCCTTTGTTCTAGCTTGTCCTATGCAATCAGCGTCACATTCAAAGTCAATTATGTGATCCAGGTCGCCTTCCCAGGCATTCCATGTTCCTTTTCGGATTTCCTTGTTACTATCCTTTTGTATCAGTTTAAAAGATTTGTTTTCCTCAAGTACCAGAGTTAAATCAGGTCCTTGTTCGCATACACACGTATATCTTCCGGCAAACTCGTCTTGAAGATTCAAATCCGCAAGTTTAAAAAACAAGATCAATAAGAAAGGAACGGAAAATAGAATTCCACTAATCCCATAAAAAACCTGTTTTATGATTCCGTATTTAGGAATAGCTAATCCAATCATTAGAAACAAGAATGCCAATCCCATAAAGAAGATCAACATCAATCCAAACCCGATCATGAACATAGGGGTATCTCGGGGAGTATTACAATTCCATAGCCCCATGATCCACCTCCGGTTAATAATATTTCATAAGTGTACGGAACAAACAGAATTGAGGTGAAAATTATTAGGAGCATTCCAGATATAAAATTGAGATATTTTGTCATTCAGATTATTGATTGCTAACGACGAGCTATCGGGATTACGTGAATAGTTTACTCTCGTTTTTTATCTTTCTATTTTACAATTTCTTACCTGCCCATTATCATCAAATTCAACGATTAAGTTTGAGATGTATTCTGGGTCAATATCAAATCCGTATTTTTCTATAATTAGATATTCTAATTCTGTTTTATTTTCAGATTCTGGCAACCCTAAAAGTTCTATGACTTGTTCCCGGTTCATTCCAATTAGAGTATCGCTTTCAATTAGATCACCAACCATTTTTTCCCGGAAATCAGTCATCCACCAATCTAATCCTTTTTTCTTCCATTCATCAGAGTTAAACCTCTGCTTCGAATTGCAAGAAGAAACTGCAAGGACAGTTAAACAGATGATAAGAAGTTGAGATATTCTCTTTTTCATTTAAATGACATCTAACGAACCTTGTTATTGGAAGTCTTCCAAAAGGCGACATAAAATTAATAAATGATCGCGAAGGTCTCCTGACTTGTTGAATGAACTTATATCAATCAAAAAGGCAAGCGGTTAAAGGCAACTCATCATGTGTGTTTTCAAATTTAGGTTTCTATATTCAGGCCTTATTCTACTACAAAACCATGTTTCAACAAAAACTCTTGCCTAAGTTTTCTTCTTTCTTCTCTATCCTCCTCAGAGCTGCCCTCAAAAAAATGTCCCATGCCAGGATACGAACGTGAGGTGAAACTGTTCTTTGTTTTCTGAATGGCATTTTTAAATTTTTCGAACTCAGAAAATTTAACCATACGATCTTCTTCAGCATGGAATGCCAGGATGGGTGGCAAGTTTTCTTTAATCAGATAAAGTGGTGAAATGGTTTTTGTGTCGTAATCAATATCGTAAACATCTCTACCATTAACATCATATGGGCAAGAACCAAGAATTAAAGCATCAGGCCTTGAACTAAAGTCTGAAATCACACCAAAATCTTTAGGGTTCTCTATCATGCTCGAAATCAATGCTAATTGAGCACCCGACGAAAAACCATCTACTAAAACCTTGTTAGGGTCAATACCTAAATCTTTTGCATTTTCTCGTACCCATGCGATAGCTGTTAACGCATCAGTTACAGTGGTTTTCACATCTGTCCCGTAGACATTTCTAAGACGAAAATCGAAAGCAATCGCCACCCTTCCATCTTTTACTGCACCTTTACAAGCACCATAACTCCACTCTGGAAGCCCAATAGCCCAACCACCACCATGGAAAAACAAGTGCGCAGGTTTTAGTTGAGTTTTATCGTGATTTTCCGGGTAAAAGATATGTGCATTCAAAGTGATGTCGTCTACAGTTTTGTAAGCTTTTATTTCACTGGCATCATTCCTTCTATCGTGCCCCATTTTGTAAGTATCCTTGATTTTCTGTAGATACTTTTCATTTTTGACATCTTCCAGAGCTTTCGCATAAGCATAATCAAAAGCCTCTACACGGTAGGTCCAAATATTGGAGGTGAAGTGCTCCTTGATAAAAAAATCCTTTACGGTCTGATGAGCATCCAAACCAGCTATAGCATCGTAACGGTTGTCAATACGTTTTAGAGGCACATATTCAAGGTGTGAAAACTTGTATTCTGCCGCTGAAAGAATATCAAGATAGAAATTTACACATCTTCGATATTCCTTAAAGTTTATCAAGGATGGGTTATCAAAGCTTCCCTTCATTACATTTTCAAAATAGTCACCAGGAACAGTCGCTCTTTTCTTCAAATCCGCAAAACGATGATAGTTATTCGGATACAACAACCGATATCGTCTGTGCTTGAATTTTGTTTCAGTTAATAGGCTATCAATGAGTTGCGCATCTGTTTCAGTACGCAGTTTGTGCTTATTGACCAATTGCTGCACGGATTGTTCCAAAGAATCAATGGTTGAGTTGAAGTCCTCAAATTCTTTACTGAATATTTTATCACGCTTCACTGTAACATAAGCATCGTTTTTTTTGAGAAGGTTGTTGCAAGCTTCTACGAGTACCTGTTTTTGCTCTGCGCTTGAAGTGGAATTAGTGACATTGGTTTGTGCAAGACCTTGTGAGAATTGGAGCAACACAATTGGAATAATGAAAAGTTTAGAATTGATCATATGGATTTTAGTTTAATCAATCCTGTTTGTTTTTCAATATCATGTTGTAAAGTCATTGAAATAAGGGGCTAAAACAGGATCGAGTAATCCAAAAATGTGCATCATATTGATAAATAACATATGCCTTTCCTTCGAAATGGGAGATAATCCTACTGAAATGGGATATTAGGTTGCTCGGTTAAAGTGGGTGGGTTCTTGGAAGACAAGCTTTAGCGATTTTATATTGAAAACATTCTAATCTCCACCACCCCCGGTTAAACCTATCCAGTTATCTGAGTTGTTTCCACCGCTTTTTCTGCCTCTTTTAGATTTTGTCATCGCAGTTAATTTTTCGGCTTTCAAATAGTTACGAGCTACATAACTCCACACAAACGGAATAGTCCAATTTAAAATTGTGTTGATGCGTTTTCTTGAAGCAGTAAGATATTCGGAATCATTAATTAGGAGTTGTGTCCGATACGCAAGTAGCACATGGATGATTAAGACAAGACCAACGATTAAGTTTTCCATCTAATTTATATAACAATAAACTTAAGCGAATCGCTTTTCCAACCCCTTTTCCGAAACAATGAGTTTGAAGCTTAAAATAGCTTCTGCTTTATTACCATTATTCAAGGTTTTCCCAAGCGGTAACTCCATCCCTCTTGATTTGAAGTATGCCGTAGAGTATTGCAATTCCAGTCAGACCAAATAATGAAGTGCCAATTCCGAGTCCTAATGATAAGTTAATAGCAAGTGCTATTAAGCTAGTTCCAGCAAATGCCCAAAATGCCCATTTCTTCCATTGAAATAACATGATTGCAAGGATGAGGTTCAAGGTTGATAAAACTATCAGTGCCATCATCATCGGTTGTGGTATCGGTTGTGGTAAGTTCTGTGAAATAGCATCTCCCATGAATAGATATGATATTGCTGTCAAGGAGTTGGCAATAATCATAAAAATTAGCCAAGCAGTTACACATCCGTGTCTTTGTTTCTGTTCCATGTGATTAGATAGTTAAAGGTTAGTGAACAAGTTGATCATTATGGTCTTTTTAATCAGCAAGTAGTCAGTAGTTTCAATTTTATGAAGCATAACGTAAGTCGGTATGCATCGTGCGAAACCATCGAACATCCACTAATGTAGCAATTTTTACGGACGCACGGATGGCTAATACTAGGTATAGCATTCGCTATATCCTTTTTATTCTGGGTGCTTTCTTAGCATCAATCTTGAATATTAACAATCACTAGTTCTCTTCGTTTATTGGAAATAAACATGATAGTAAGGAGTAGTTTAAACTACTCCTAGAGGGGGGTTTGCACTCCTGTTGCAAATAGCACCTAGCCTTACATTTCTCTGTGTTTTATCAAATAGCCCAATTCGCATATTCATTTTAGTGTATGTTAGCAAATTTTCATCCTCCACAACCTCCAGATATGTAGTTATCAAACTCTTTTGATCTTGTGCATCCATTACTATCTTCAACTGTGAACAAATTATAACCATTAGGCATTTTTTCTACATAATTTGTATCTAGTGGTTGAGACATGTGAAAATAATTATAGGGAGGAGTTCCGCCTATAGCTACGAAAGTAGCTGATCCACAAAAATTTGCATTCAATTCTATCTCAAGTTTTCTAGGGTGTGCAACTTCAATTGAAGATGCAGTATTTGAACCCAGTTCATCTCTTACAGTTACATCATAAACACCTCCATAAACATCAGAAATATTTTGCGTGTTATCTCCTGTTGACCAAAGTATAGTATAAGGTTCCAATCCTCCTTGAATTGTCATTTGAATTTCAACTGATGGCTCGCATGGACTTTCAGTAATTATATCAAATAGGAGGTCAATGGGTTCCATTATTATAGCACTAGTCTGTGCTTGGCAGTTGTTACTATCTGTCACAACCACACCATAAATACCTTTTCCAACCTTTTCCAAAACGGATGTAGTTTGTCCATTGGACCATTGGAAATTGTACGGGGGTGTTCCTCCTGTCACTACTGTATAAATATATCCATCTGTGCCTCCAATTTCAAAGTTGTGCTTACTATTAGTCGAGACATTTAGTGTTCCTGGTTGATCTACCACTATATTTTGTCTTATTTCAACTCTCCCTTCACCATCATACACTTTTACTGAGTAGGTTCCGGCTTGTATTCCTTCTAAATCTTCACTTGTAAAACCGTTTGACCATTCGTAAGAGTATGGAGGACTTCCATGTGTAACGGTAATATCAATTTTACCACCATTTTCATGAGCACAGAAAGGATTAATAACTTCAATTTCAATTTCCATCGGGATATAGTTATCCTCTTTGCAGGCTATTGCTATGAATGCCAATAAGATAAAGAAATTTCGATTTTTCATACAATTTTTGCTAACGTACGAGTGTAAATGTAGTGGTTTGGCCTTTTGCGGGCAAGTTTTGAGCAGCCTCACCTCACTTGCTTAAGTTTAACAGAGTGTAACCCTTAGCTAGCGCGTGTCTCCGTTCTACTCAGACGTACTCTTAGCTAGCGCACGTTTAACGAAGTGTAACGAGTGCTTTCGTAAATGTAAGATAGTTTGTATCTTTAGGAAGTGCTTAGGACTAAAAACAGCATTACGTCATACATGGGGTTACCTGCATTTTTTCTCTTCGTAGCGCTTTACTTTTTTGTTAGACGCCACATGCCAAAAGGATTACCAAAAATATCATCACCATCATAAGGTTGGTTGGGCTCCTCGTTAATCACAAAGATTGGTGACTCCAAATCTGTTTGAAATGTCTGATTTTCGCCAATTTGAGCACCTTCGATGACTTGGTATCTACCGAGAATTGAGACAGTTTTGTAAGCATTTGAGAAATCTTCACCGCTTATTATTGAGTCAAATAATCCCAAATTGTGCATTCCACAGGTGAACACAGTGCCATCTGGTTGAGTCAGATTGTCTACTACAAACATGTCATACAAATTTCCAAGTTCGAAATTGTTCACTAACTCAATCCAATGATTTGCCTCAAAAGCCTTACCTGCTGTCTCTACCTTAACTCCAATTCCACCAGATTCAAGGAGAACTTTCGTGGCATGGGATATGGATTTTGCTTTCTCGAGTGATGCTGTTTCTGCGAGTAAATATACGACTGATTTGTGATCATGAATTTTGTTAAGAAAATCATCCGATACCTTGTTCATTATTCCTGCCAATTCGAATGATTCTCTCATTCTAGAATCGAAATCTTGAATTTCAAGTTCGAAAGTTTCCTTTGTTTTCGTATTCAATAGCACCATTCCTGCAAAGATCCATTCACCATTTGTTGTAGATACTATTGAATTAACTAGTTCAGTTCTATTGGCCCAGGTTCCGGGGATACATATTATAGTTTTGAAGCTTTTCTCAGATGGTTTAGAGTCTTTCTCTCTTTTATTGAATAGTCCAAACATTCTATTTAGTTATTGCATATAACATCCGGATATACGTACACATATAACCCTTTCATTTTACTCCAAATCTAATGGGTTTTATGGATCATTGGTAAACCCTTCCATACATTAACAACTTAGCTTAGCGAAGCGTAACTCTTGCTAGAGAGCATTTTTGCCACGCTGGAGAGCATCTTGGTCATGCTAGAGAGCACTTTTGCCCTGCTTATGAGCATCTTGGTCGTGCTGGAGAGTATATTTGCCTTGTTGCAGAGCATCTTTACCCTACTTGATAGCATTTTGGTCATACTGGAGACCATCCTTGCCTTGCTATAGAGCATCTTGGTCATACTGGAGAGCATCTCTGCCTTGCGGGAAAGCATCTTTGCCTTCACCTCACTTGCTTAAGTTTAACAGAGTTGAACCCTTAGCTAGCGCGTGTCTCCGTTCCACTCAGACGTACGCTAGCTTAGTTCTGCAGTGCCATTTGATTTAAGACTGCTTCTCCAATGCCTCCCTATCCCATCCAGAAGTCTTAGCAGCCGCTTCATAAGTAGTCTGCAAGAAATCTCTCAAGGTCTGTTCAGGATCATCAGATTGCTGGACATCTTCATATTTTAAGAAGTACTCGCCCATGTCTTCACTCCAGAATGCTTGTTCAGGCTGTATCTTTTGCTTGCCAAACTCCGGGTCACTTGGGTAGGCGTAAGCATAAAACATTGGCATTGGTGAATCTCTTGATCCCAACCATAAACCTGCACTACTTACTTCCTGTGAATATGCTTCCTGCATTACCTCCAGTGACATGTTTGGCATTCCTCCTGGATGTAGTGGAGCTGGTTTTCTGGAGAATCTGGTTACCGCCAAATCAAATGCTCCCCAGAATAAATGTACCGGACTGGCTTTTCCTACAAAATCAGTTCTGAATTCATTGAACACTCCGTTTGCCTTGAGCATGGCTTGCCAGATTTTCACTGCTGCCTCTGGGTTATAGTGCTTGTTGACATGGTTTTCTGCAAATGGTATTGCTGGCTCCATCTCGTTTGGTCTTGGATGGATTTTTATGTTGACATCAATCTGCTTTAGTTTTTCGAAGAACTCATTGTAGAACTCTGCTACGGTTTGTTCTTTGAGATCCATGGTCTGAACTCCGGCATTGGAGCATTGCATAATGATCTGATGTTTTTTGAAGTCAAATTCTACCTGAAAGATTCTTCCATTGTGAGGAATACCGTGAGTAGAAAACCCATTTGTGGTGATGTATAATGTGGTGTGCCAGGAGTGATTTTGCCATGGCATAGTTCTCAGTCTCAATTTTCCAACAATCTGAATCCACTGATGCAGTGTTTCCATGGTGTCCTGAATCTCAGAAAAATCTAAAGCGGGCCAGTTATTCTTAGTCATTGTAATCGGTGTTTATTTAAATCAAATGTCGGTAGTAAATCAGATTAATGCATTCATGTAGATTAACAAATGAGGCGAGCTATCTGTTTTGGGCTCGGATGGTGCTAAGTGCTTGTGGTGTGATACCAAGATAGGAGGCAATCATGTGTTGAGGGATTCTGTTGGGAAGTTGTGGGTAGGTTTCCAGGAAGTGAGTGTATCTGTCAATTGCCGGAGAGCTCATTTGCATAAGGATTCTTTTTTGCAGAACTCCCATTCGGCGATAGAGGAGGCGGATGTTTTGTAGGAGTTGGTCTGCTTCTACATCTGGTTTTGTCATCCAGTTCCGGTCAAATATGACAACTTCCGTATCTTCCAGACAATCTATAAACAGCTCGGTTGGGTGTTCAAATTCTATCGATTCCAGATCTGCCATGATCCATCCTTCACAAGCAAACATGAAGATGTGCTGTTTCCCTTTACTATCTATGATGTAGCTTCTGAGGAGGCCCTTTGACACGAAATAAGTATGTGGAGAATACTGGCCTTTATTTTGGATGACCTCTCCTTTTTTGAAGAGTTTGGTTTTGGCGTTTTTGTCTTGTTTTAAAATTTCTTCCAGGGTTTCCATTTGGCGAAAGATAGAGGATTACTTAGTAACAAACCTTCTTTTGATAATGCCAATATTGTCTCTGTAACAATACCATTCGCTTTGACATTTACTCACTAAACACCCTGCGGGTCTTATTTTTTCACTATTAACTTGTGCTCGGTATTCATCTGTCATCCTGAGTCTGCCATAAACTACTTTTGCAACTCTATCTCGTTTTTTACATTTGTGACATTTGGGTTTGATTAGGGACATTTTGTATTCACACGGCCCTTTAGTTCTGGACTGACTTCTAGCGTTAATTGCTATTATTAAGCAGAAGCTTAATACTGAAACTCTGAATATAGTATTGCATATCTGGTTTAATCTTACTGTCATCTTTCTAAAATAAAAAAACCGCCCCAAAAATGGAACGGTTCTTCTCACCTAACTTTTTATCAATTTAAAACATTCCATTCTCATGAGCCAACTGCTCTGGAATCTCCTGGATCACATCCCAGTGCTCTACAATCTTGCCATTCTCCACTCTAAACAGATCATAAAATGATTGAGTTTTACCATGCCACTGTCCTTCACTCATGGTCAATACAAAATTGCCTTGTCCTATTATCTTATGAGTTTTAGTGTAAACAAACATGTCATTTTGTGAGATCAGATATTGGATTGCTTTGTTTAATCCATCAAGTCCATCTTCTACAAATACATTGTGCTGATTGTAAGTTTCAGTATTCACATATTCAGTTATTTTATCCGGGTTCTTTCCAAAAAGGATGTCATCAACAAATGCTTTTACCAGCTTTTTGTTGGCTTCAGTCTTATCCAGATCGATAACCTCAGTTGGTCCATCGGTTTGTGTTCTTCCACTAGCAGTTTCTTTTACCAATGGAGTGATAGCGTCCCAATGTTCAGCGACTTTTCCATTTTCAATTCTAAATACATCAAATGTCACAATCTCTTTAGCTCCAAACGCTTCAGCATTGTCGTAAGTATTGTGCATCACAACCAGGTCACCATCAACTAACAGCCTGTGATTTTTGAACGTAGTTCCTGCTTCTTTGAGCGCTGGTAAAAACCCAATTACAGGCTCGCGACCAGTTGGTACATGTGGGTTGTGCTGGATATAGTTTTCATCATATAATTGTTCTATACCTTCTTTGCTGTAATCGGTAAAGAATGCTTTCATTCCAGCCAGTGTAATTTCCTTTGGATCTTTGTTTTCCATTTTTTCCTGTGATTTTGATTGATGGCAGCTCCCAAACATGACAGCTACGATCAGGATGTATATTGCTTTCATTTCGTTTTTTTAGCAAAGGTGGCTTGATCAACACTGCCTGAAAAGGTCAGAAATGGATTAAGGACTGTACATATCGGAAAGTTAGTGACTAGGAGGCTATAAATTTGTTTCTAAAGGATTCAGGAGTTTCTCCTGTATATCGTTTGAAAAACTTAAACAGATTAGTAGGTTCACCAAATCCAGAGTTGTATGCTATTTCCTTTACTGTAATGGAAGAGTTAATTAACTGACGTTTGATTTGTAGGATTAATACCTCGTCTATGTATGTCTTGGGAGGTTTTTTGATGACACTTTGTGAAATGTTGTTAATAGTTTTTGGAGTTACATTGAGCTTTTCTGCATAAAAAGATACGGACCGGGATTCTGCGCAATGCTTTTCAACAAGGTTTTGGAATTCAAGAAACTGTGAGATGTATTTATGGCCATTATCCAAACTAACCAATGGCGTCCTTATTCGATACAGTTTACTAATCAGAACCTGTAAAAGGTTCCGAATAATTCCAGAAGTGTGATCGTCATGAGGCTTTTCAAATTCTGCTTTAATTTGACTGCTTATGGTCAATAATTCTTCGTAGTAAGAAGTATCTAGATCCGTTACCTGGTCGTAAAGTAGTTCGTTAAACAGCTCGGAGATTTTGTTGGCACTTGATTTTTCGATGTAGCTGACTACAAATTCTTCGGTGAATAGGAGGTTGAAACCTTTTACGTCAGAGTGATGATATTTATGAAACTGATCTTTTCTTATGGTGACGATCGATCCTTTTTTGATGGGGTGATCCTTGAAGTCGATACTGTGTTTTGAAGATCCAGAAGTCACAAGGATTAGGATGTAGAAGTTGACGTGGTGGTGGTCAAGGGGACTGTGCTCCAGCCCTTTGATATTGATTAATTCATCCAACGCCAGAAAATCAAATTCAATTCCCGGGTGTTTACTGCGGTTGAATGTGATATTGGCAATTTCCACCTTAGACGTTGTAACCAATGATTAGCTCAATTAGGGTGATAACCCCAAGTGCGGCGAACATCAGAAGTAGATATTTTACTCCTAATTTCATAATTCCTTTGTCGTTACCAGCCATGCCTTTGAAAATGCACCAAATAGATAAACCAAGACCTATTAGAACTGTTGCTATTTTGAGGATAGCCAGAAGGAGTATGTTCATGCTTAGTCATTTTTTATTTATCGAGAACGCTGAGCAGAATGAAAGACATAATTGAAAATACTACTCCAATCCCCAATATTATAATAACATATCTGTAGCGTTTAAGGTTTTCATCATGCTTTTTGCCCAACCACCAAAGCAGTAAGCTAATTAGAGCAGCCGGAAATGACAGAAATACATTAAACAAGTAGACCCAGAATGAGCTGGTCAGCATAAACCAGATTGCCAGGATAATTGCAGCAAAGTAATTAATATTCCATTTGATATTGTTGGCCATGGGTTTGTGTTTGGTTCTACCAACTAAATCTAATGAATTACTACAAAACCCCACCAATTTTTCCAATTGAGGTGGTTAACCTCTTGCGTAATCTGATTGCTCTTTGATAGCCGCTAAGGCCTCCATTACATAATCCTGAGCTCTTGAATCAGTCCATCCTTTGGAGTTAAGCTCAGAACGTATTTGATCAACGGATTTATTCTTTGCAATTAAGTAAAATGCAAAAGTCAAAACATCATCCGGTATTCGCTTGATTGCGAAATGTGTTAGTGTACCAAACATATGAACAAAGGCAGTACCACCAATTATTAGTAATTGTAAGATGAATATTACAACCCAACCTATAATACCTGTATTGATTTCTTTAAGATAAAATCCTTGCTGTAACCTGTGACTCATGAATTCAACAAAGTTTAAATCAAATCGAGATATTTCATTTAGTACCAGCAAATATTGAAAGTATTGATTGAGTACTACTATCGAAATTATGGAGAAGATGAAAATTACTTTTAAGCCCAGACCATTTGTGTAATTGCCGTGTTTTATTCCTTCTCCAACAACAAATGAAAGCCCTAGCCCAATCAAAACTTCAAAGAGGATAATGACATATATGAATTTTGAGACCAGTGCAAAAAGCCCTGCCAGGGATAGAACACCAAACCCGGCAAATATAATTGGTAGTATAATGTTTGGTTCTTTATACTTTGGAGGAGGTGTGAGCTTTTCCGGAATTTCGTAATCATCCCAGTTATTTTGGCGTTCTCTCTTTGTGGTAAGTTCTTGTAATTCTTCTTCTGACAGACTTGCAGCAAGGTCATTAAAAACCTTTGTTAAAAGCCTGACTGCAATGTAATTTCTACCAGAATCTATCAATGCACCATCAATAGACTTACTTTTTACAGTAACATTACTATTATCAATTTCAACAGTAATCTTTTCCTTGAAATTAGAAAAGTTGTTTTTTCTCTTGGCTTCAACTTGAGTTTCGCTGGTATAGACAAGAACCCACTCCAACTCTTCAAAAGCTTTTTCAATGATGATATAAATCGATTCTTTTGGGATGGAGGTATGAAAGCTTGATTGAAACTTTGAAGTCAGCCGAACTTTCGAATTTTTCTTGATGCTCTGAATGTAATCCTGATATTTGTCTTCTCCACTTGGTACAGGAATATCTGGTACCTCCTCCTCAATACCATTCTGATCTCTGAATTTAAGCTCAAATTCAGCTGCTTCAACCGCTTCTCCTTGAAAATTTGATTTGTTTTGGATAATCTGCTCGAGCTCGTATTTGCTCTTTTTCTTCATCTTATCTAAAAACCGATTCCCCTGTGCCATTTTGCTTTGATTGATGATGTCCTAGGTACGAAATTAGTTAATTTCAATAACAACCTTACCTTTCGCTCTTTTGGTCTCAATATATTCCTGAGCTTCTTTTATTTGGTCAAACGATATCACTTTATCGATAACTGATTTCAACGTATTAGATTTCAATTTTCCCGCAAGCCATTCCAAATCTGAATCCTTTGATTTCACAACGACTAATTTTGCCATCTTGCTTCTAAAATGGTTCTTAAGTTGCTCCTTAATAATCGATGCTTTTGGAACTGTGGTCACATATCTTCCCTTTTCGCTAAGGAGATGATTGACTTTACTGAAGTCATAATTCCCAAAGACATCAAAAAACAGATCAAACTGACGATCAATTTTTCGGATATCGATTTTCTCGTAGGATAATGAATCATGGCTGCCAAGTGATTCGCAGAAGTCTAAGTTTTTGCTACTGGAGATAGTTGTCACTTTGGCTCCCAATTCTCTTGCAATCTGTATTGCCAGTGTACCAACACCTCCGGATGCACCATTTATCAATACTTTTTGTCCCGACTTAAGTTTTCCCGAATTTCTTAATGCTTGCAGAGCTGTTTGAGCGGCTAAAGGAATTCCAGCTGCATCAGGGAATGAGATGTTATCTGGTTTCTGGGATAATTCAGTCGCTTTCACATTGACATATTCTGCACAACAACGTCCATGCCAGCCATTGATCATACCAAAAACTGCATCTCCCTTTTGAAAACTAGTGTTATTAGTTTCTTCAATTATTCCAGAAAAGTCGAAACCTATGCCCTGGGGGAATTTCTTGCCAGAGAATTTTTTGAATTTGCCTTTTCGGATGAGGATATCTTTAGGATTGAGAGCAGCAGCTTTCACTTTGACGAGTACTTCGTCTTTAGCCAGTTTAGGGATATCAGCCTCTATTATTGAGATGACGGATGAGTCTCCAAATTTTGTGATAACAGCTTTTTTCATTCAGATTCTTCTTATTGATGCAGTAATCAACTGATAACCAACATCAAGTTCTGTTTTGTCCAGAAGGTCGCTATTTTTCTTTTGCCATTCTCCGGAATCCAGATCTTTTTGTAGTTTTTGGAGTCCTTCGTCTAATCTTGTGATTTTAGAAAATGATGAGATTGAGTTTCGAACATGTTCGGATAAATACGCTTCTGGCCTTTTCCAGTATGCAGCAAGGAATCCATCTATACAGTCTTCTGGAATCATTAGAGGAGTGATTTTTACATTGTCAAAGTGGTTATGCAGTTCTTCCAAATCGGGGAAAATGTCCTGATCAATTTCGAATATTTCGGTGAAATAATCCCGGGTCAACCAAAATGGATTGATATCCGAATTCCATGAAATTGCTACAAACTTGTCAGTAGTCACTCTGTTTATTTCTTCAAAGGCTTTAGCTCTGTTTTGCCAGTGATGCATGGACAAAACTGTCATGGTATGAGAGAACGAGTCTTTTTCAAATAGGAGATTATCCGCAAAACCCTGAACCACTGGATGAGAACCAGGTTTTCGCTGATTAATCATTTCCTGAGAAGGTTCCAGAGCAATTAAATCCATGTTTTTGGGCTCGTATGATCCTGTGCCAGCACCGATGTTGAGGATTTTGGTAGCTCCTTCCAGTTCCTTGTGCAGTTGTGCGGCTAGTCTGGGATCGGTTTGCCTTTGGGAGGAATAGTTGATTCCTATTTTGTCGTAGATGGGCTTCATGATGATTAGTTTACTCTCTTAGAATCGTAATTACCAGCAATTATTTCACTAATGACAATAGTTTCGCATCGTCCCTTTTGAAATTTTGGAAGTACATACCTGTTTATCGCACCAGACTCTTCTTTCAGATCAATTGACACATCTGCAATCTCATAATAGTCCAGGGAGCTATTTTCTTTTTCATAGTAAGTATAAACTGGATGGAAGGATAAGACAAAATCATTTCCCCGATCACGGAAATAGGTATACTCAAAGTGTTTTGATCCAAATCTGATTATTTCACAATTATTGGTATCATTTTTTATCCTGATGTACGCTTTTTTAGATAATTCATCATGTAAAATTCCATACAGCTGGATAAATGGAACGGTAAATAGGAGGAAAATGAACGGAATGATTACCTCTTTCCATGTTATTCGTTTTTTCAGAATATTTATGGAATATAGAAAAATCGAGACTACAACTGAAACCAGGAATAACAATATTGCAAGCAAGCCTGGAAATTCAATATCTACACTCACTGCCCTTGAAGTTCTTTGAATGTACCAATAGAAGAAAATTAGCGATCCTAGTAAAAATGGACCTATTGCTAGGGCCCAAATAATTCTTTTAAGCAGCAAATTCGTTTTCAAAACTTCTCAAAGCTATTTCCATCAAACTTAAACAATCCATCGCTATTAGTGGCTAACCAAATCAAGCCATTATTATCAATGAAAATTGAGGTTGGAGTATAGTTTTTGCCATTGTAATCAATCTTGAATTCCGTTAGTCCCTCACCATCATTTTTCCAAAGCCCCTGATCGAATGTTTGCATCCATAGATTGCCATTTTTATCAGGTATAATTTGCATAAAGTAGAGGTTTTCTTGTCCCGGGACGCCAGGTTTTTTTGAGTAAATCAATTCTGTGTTAGAAGAATTGATATTGGTTATTTGATATTTATAGTTGGCATTACAAATCCAGTAGTTACCTTCTAAGTCTTCCGCAATAGAACGGATTCCAAATGCTCCTCCATTTGGTGTTTCAGTAAGGTGACCTTCATACATCCAACGGACTTTTTTGCCATCAAAGTGAAATATACCAAGGCTTGAAGTTCCCATCCAAAGATGATCTTTACTGTCTTTGAACAAATAGTAAATTCCATATGGGTCGAATGAGACATTTGGGTATTTTGCTCGAAACTCTGCTTCCATAGGGATTCTTGGCAGCTTCATATGTATTAAACTGTCACCGTCATATAAATATGGTCCATCATGATTCCAACCGGCTCGGAACCAAAGTGGATTGTTGATGTTGGTCCAATCTGTTCGAATGGTTTTGGATACGGGAATGGATTGCAGACTTTTCCCCTCAAACTTTAAAACACCTGCAGGAGTATCAAAATAGATATTGCCTGAAGCGTCTTCCTGAACACTCAGAATTCGGTAGTCTGCTGATTTACTATCCAGCGAATAATTTGAAAAAGTGTCTCCATTATAGAGAAGAAGCCCTTTTTCCTCAATAGCAAACCAATAGTTGCCTTTTGAATCTTGATGTATAATTTTGGCTTTTGCGTCTAATGAAGTCCTGTTTTCTTGACTTTTAAGTTGTCCGTTGCACGAGAATGCTATGACTACCAGAAGCATGTAGAAGGAAGAAATTTTCATTACTCCCAAATTCCATTACTTTCAGTCAATATCACTGGTGTGTTATCCGTGACTAAAATGGTATGTTCGTGTTGTGTTACAAACCCTCCTTTATTTCCAACCAAAGTCCAACCATCTTCCAGCTGAACAGCAACAGTAGATTTTGTGGATATGAATGTCTCAATTGCCACAGTTGTATTTTTCTTAAATCGCTCTCTATTTGTTCTGACCCTATAATTCAGGATATTTTCAGGATCCTCATGCAAACTTCTTCCAACTCCATGACCTGCAAGATTTTTGATCACTTTGTATCCGGATTTTCTGGCTTCAGATTCGATGATATGCCCAATATCAGCAAACTTAACGCCCCCTTTAATTTGACCAATCGCTGTTTTCAGAATATTTCTAGATGCATCTACCAAGGGCTGATGCTTATAGAGGTCTCTTCCAAGCACAAATGACCCACCATTATCTGACCAAAACCCATTCAATTCAGCAGATACATCAATATTGACTAAGTCTCCTTCTTTTAGAATTTTGTATTGAGAAGGAATACCATGAGCAGCCTCTTCATTTACACTAATGCAAGTATATCCCGGGAAATCATAAGTCTTATTTGGAGCAGAAACTGCACCAAAACTCTTCAAAACAGAACCACCATATTCATCCAGCTCCTTTGTTGACATCCCAATTTGAGCATATTTCCGCATTAGTCTTAAAGTGTTGGCAACTGCCTCACTAACTTCTTTCATTCCAGTCAATTCAGACTCTTTGGTTATCGACATGTATTCTCCTTTCTAATTTTTAACTACTCTATACTGATGTCTTTCTCCATTATCAGCAATCACCACACTATAAACTCCTGACTTTAAAAAAGAAAGATCTACCGTCTCAGATTCCAAAGAAGATCGAAATACTAAAGATCCGGCAATATCGTATACGAGAATTTTGGCAAAATGGCTTGTATTCTTAAAAGTAACTGAATTGGTGAATGGGTTTGGGTAAACATACTGCATTGATTCAATATCACTGGATTGGGTAATTGTGGAAGCTTCAGTGTATTCATATGCACCTACATCGTAAGTTGTTCTTGGGTTATTGTTGATATCAAAGAATACCGGAACTGATTCGTCTCCTACTCCAATTGCAAGGCTTTCTTCTAACAGTCTGTAGTTAATTATGCTATTTTGATGAGCAGCTGAGTTAGGTAATGATACAGTTGCGTAACCAGGCGAAGCGGTTACCAAATTATTCGAGAAAGTTATATCTGTGCTTCCATCATCATCATTTACCACGATAATATCACTTTCATTTGAAGCAGAGATCAGGTTGTTTTGAATATTGACATTTGAAACATCCCTCACATTCACGATTTTTCCTGAAGTGCTGCTGTACTCGGTAACTGGCCTCCAGTGAATGGTATTGTGGTAAACATCTACCCAGCCGGAAACTACACCATTGTAATCGTGTCCTACAAAAATGGCGTTTCTATATCCATCAATGATATTATTTCTGATGGCTATTCTTGTGGCTTCTATGTTGATTCCATTGATTGTTGGTTCGAAATCATTTCCGATGTAATCCTCATTATGACCAATGTAATTTCCTTCCAGAACCACATATGAAATGGCCTGTACAGATTGAGCATTTGTAGGGTTTACTCCCAGTATTCTGTCCATTTTATTGCGATATACCATCACATGCCTTTGTCCTTCGCCTCTGATTGTCATGGCCGTTTTAGTATCATCCAGTCTGGTAAGCATATTGTGCGCAATAAATTGCTTTTCACCTTCCTGGATTCTCATACCATGTTCTGGTTGAGGTGCACCGAGAAGGTTATCCACCTCATTTCCAACAAATGAAAAACGCGTACTGCTACCAGAAAAAATCGCTAACACTCCAAAATCATGAAGATAACAATCAAAAACACCAAAAAGAGATGCCTCATCCTGGTATAATGTTCTGTTACTGGTTTGCTCAATCTCAAGTCGAAGAGCCAGGATGTTTTCTGAGTTTTCTGATGCAAAGCCAGTAGTGACTCCTTCACCTGTTGTGATGATATGCAAATCCATTACCCTGATATTGGAAGAGTTTCTGATATTGATAACTACTCCGTCATCACTGATAATAATCGGCTTTTCCTCTTCTTCAGACCCATAAGCACCTATTATGATTGGCCCATTATTGATATTATCCAGGTTTTGGGTGAGTCCCGAAAATGAATCACCTCTTCGGAATAGCACCTGATCATTCCCATCTATCTGTTGGAATGCAAATTGGGCAGTTTGCCAGGCATTTGCTTCTGACAAGCCATCGTTTCCATCTGAACCATCTTCAGAGACGTAGTAAGTAGTGCCGGAAAATTCAGTGACTGTTATTGAAATGGTTTCTGTGTCTGTGGTTCCATCTGGAGCAGTTAATGTACAAGAAACTTCATAAGTCCCGGGAGCTTCAAAAACGTGACCGGCAACCATTCCTTTTGTGATTTCCCAGCTTCCGTTGGGGTCTGTGTCGTTTTGGTCAAAGTTCCAGGAGAAGTCGGAGTTTACCAGATCGTTTCCTTCTGAGAGTCCTGATGAGGAAGTTGCATCAAAGAATACATATAATGGAGCTACACCTTCAGTTCTGCTTGCTTCTACTGAAAGGTTAATTTGTGCAAATACAGCGCAATGCACAGTAAGTAGTAATACTACTTGCAATAAAGTGGTTTTCATTTGTTGGTTACACTTGTACCAGTGCGGGCTGGGTAAGCACTTGTGGTTAATAAATATGCGCTTTGATGTAAGTTAGTTAATTAACCGTTATCCCCAACTATTTATTTGTTCAATAAACGACTGTAATTGTAAATCATGGTTCTCATCAATGATGGTGTGAAGGTCACCTATGTAAGGCATACCAAGATAATTGGCAGATTCTTTAAAAGGAATCCAAAACTGTTCACCAAGATTTCCTCCGTTTGAGCTGCTGAGTACACCCATTTTCTTTCCTCTTAATTGCCTTCCTAGGTCTTTTTCTATTGTTAAGAGATCAGTTATTCTATCAAAGAATACTTTCATGATGCCACTCATGGAGTACCAGTAAACTGGAGTTGCAAAGATTAGGACATCATAATTCTCAATGATCTTTTTCATCAAAGGGAGAAAATCATCATCTCTGTTGGCATGGTTGTAATCGTAGTAGCTGAAGTTGTAATCGTTTAGGTTTATCAGGTCCCATTTTGATTTTTCAGCTAATTCCTTCACGAGGGATTCTGTGTCTCCGTCATTTCGTGAGGTGCCAAGAATGATGAGTTTCTTCATGTGTTGTGTGTGTGTTAGGCTAAGTTTCCTTTCAGGCCAGTCAATCGTCCAATATCATCAAATTCCGCAATGATACTGCTATTCTGATATATCCCTTCAACGCTATTTACACCGGTTTTGATCTGAAAATCTCTATCTATTAGATAATTTAAGAATGCATTTCTGTGATTTACATCCATATTTTGAATTAGTTGAGGGAATTTTGTCAGGACATTTTGTACATCTGATTTGTTAATTGAAGGAATTGAATCTGCTTCCAAAGTAACAACCAATGTACCTTGCCCATAGTTTGCGCAGTAATAGCTTTTTGCATTGAATAACCCACAAGCAATCATACCCATACGGTGTTCAAACCCTTCTGGTACATGATAATGAGCGTTTGTTAATTCCTCAATATTCTTTTCTTCTCCAACTGATTTTAGTTGATTGGACTGTTGCAATAGGTGTTCTGGAATTCCACTTTGAGTATTGGCCCAGCCCCACATCAAGGAGCTGTCATTAAATGAAAGCGAACCAATTACTTGAACCGGAAAAACTAATTTGTCGGCAAAGCTGATTGTGCCAGAGTTCATATCAAACTGCCACGGATGTGGACCAATTAATTCACCAAAATTCAGTTGTTTCTCGAAAGAAAGACCAGCATGTAGTTCGAATAGTTCATCAAATGATTGGAAATCCTTTTTTTGAGTTTGCTCAAAGCCTTCTTTGTTGATTTGTGGTTGATTACTGGTTTCAGGTGATTTGTTGAATAGTTTTTTGAAAAAGCTCATTGTGGTTTGGAATAAGTTAAGTGTATAGATTCTTTTTAGAGTACTCCCATTTCCCGAAAGACTTCCTTGGTAATTTCCTTTCTGCAGTTCCCGAATTTTTCATTTTTTTCCGACCGGTCTTTTATCAGTCTGGTTGCGAAGAAGTAAACATCATTATCCTTTTCAATATTTCCAACCCACCAGCCAGTGTCCTTACCTCCATCTCTTGTCCAGCCAGTTTTTGATCTAATGATGTAAGAGTCTGTTTTCTCACTGATCATCATTTCTTTCAGCGTTGTAAATGATTCTTTGGTGAACGGCAATGTCTCTTCATAAACTCCAATCAGGATGTTTATTTGATTTTGAGGAGAAATGGCGAAATCACCAAAGTTCCAGAAATCAGGATCATCGATTGACAGATCTACATTTCCATATCCAATTTGAGAAAGGATTTCTTTGTATTTATCCTTTCCAATTTTTTTGGCCAACTCCACATAAGCCCATCCAGCGGATAGTTTAAAGGCCTCTTTCATGCTCATGCTGTGATAGATATTAGGCCTGTGGCTATACTTTACGGTATCATAATCATCAATCCATGGAATGATTTCATTTTCGTCTTTTACTGCTTTGGTCTCTAAAGCAATTAGTGAATTAACGATTTTAAAAGTGGACGCTGGAAGTGTTGCAAAATTACTGTCTTCCATATCATTGGTGATCCACTTTCCTGCTTTGTAATCATAAATGGTGATACTTCCCTTTACTCCACAATCTTCGAATGGTTGATTGAGATTGAATTGAGCGCTAAGTGGTGAGGAAAGCAGTGTAATTAGAATGATGAATATAATTCGCATAAGTTGATAGTTCGGACACTAGTAAATCTAGTGGGTTGGATAAATCTATGCAAGACACCTTTATTATGAATACGAAAAAAGGCCATCCCACAAATTGAGATGACCTTTAATTTGGTTTAGGTTATTCTACTCAACTCTGATTCGCTGTGGTTCTTTGCTACCTTCTATATAGACATAATAGATTCCAGGCTTCAATTCAGAAAGATCTATTATGGTTTCAGCACCAATGATATTTGTTTGTAGTACCAATTGACTTGTTCTGTCAAAGATTAAAACCTCATTAGTCTCTACAGATTTTCCTTGAATTTCAACTGTAAGTGTTCCCTTAACTGTTGGCACAGGAAATAGCAGTATTCTCTGGCTACTACTCGCATTCGAACAAGGTCCCAAATCTTTCCACCAATGTGCAGCTGTACCCGGAGTTACATTGAAGAGATTATCCACTAGGCATTCATAATTATTGCCACCTTCACTTACAATATCTCCAGCCATATAAACATTAGGATAAGGGCCATATGCTTCAGCGCAACCACTATTATCATTGCTACAGGTTCCTGTTGAATTATAGTCAGTCTGATTACAGGTAACTGTAAAGTTGCTAAATGGTTCTCCTGACGTTTTTCTGGCTTCCCAAGTACTTCCTACAGCTGTATTGGCCTGAAATGTGCCTCCAGCAGCAGCCGAACCAATTAGTGAATTGTCACTGTAATACTCCAAAGTACAATCAGTATTGTTAGCAAAAGAAACATCTACCAGGTCTCCATCAGAACAACCAATATCTCCTGAGCAACTACCAAGATTCTCCCAAACCTGGTATTGACCTGAATTTTGTTCAGGATTGGCTCCTTGGTTCCACCACTTTGCTCGGTATTCAATTCCATTAAAAGCAACTCGATCTCCCTCAACATACGTGGCTGTAGATATCCATTCTTCGATACCATCACAGGCATTACCTGTCTCACAATTTCCAGATGAGGTATAAACCAATTGCTCACAAACTACAGTGAAACTATCAATTTGATCTCCGGATGAGTTTCTGGCTTCCCATTGGCTACCAACCGAAGTGTTGGCATTATAGGAGCCACCAGCGTTTGCTGACCCCTGTAGAGAATTGTTTTGGTAGTAATCCAAAGAGCAATTGGTGATATTCTCGAAAGTAACACCTATTGCATCACCAGTATTACAGCCACCCCCATTGCCATCAACCAAAATATCACTGACTGAATAGAATGCTTCATGACTATCATTATAGTCTCTCTGCCAAACACTTACTATTGCAGCTCTTTTACCAGCATAAGATTCTGGAATGTACGATTTAATGGTTGAATATGGTTCCGCAGGACCTTTCCCCAGATAACCAATTTCAATTAGTTCATCCCACCTCAAGGGTTTTGTAGGATCCCAATTGAGTGGAGTGATATAAACTTTGTAATATTGAGTTTTATGAGGTGCAGTGTTTTGCCATCTTACTTCAATATTACCATAGTTTACTCTTGTGGTAGGCCACTCAGTTGTAAGGGCATCCAGACAACTGAAGTTTCCACCTCCATTGCCACCACTCGCAATCTCTCCGTCTGGTACAAATGCTGGATGGTTTCCAAAGTCTGTATCTGGCTGCAAAACACCCATCCAGTTGTAAATGGCGTCACCACATGCTCCGCACACTGAAGAGGATGGACTATTGTAGCAGTTGTAAATTCTACTCGGAGGATATATTACTGTACCATGTGGGAATGCAGGCTGCCCAACATTCAGCAGGAGAAGAAGAACCCCAATAAGTCTAATTATCTTCTTCATCTCAATTACAGCTACTAATTGTTTTCCACCAATGTTCACCAGAACCCGGAACTACCCATAGTGGTCCGGTTTGTGCTTCGTAGATTGTGCCATTGTATGAAACTCTGTCACCTGTATTGTAGATGGTGGGATATGGTTGCCATGCGGCTACATCACAATTATCATTGTTGTCATCATCTCCATCATCATTGTCTCCATCATCGTTATCTCCGCCATCATTGTCGTCACCATCATCATTGCCATCATCATTGCCATCATCTCCATCACAATCTTCTATGAACTCCCAGGGTTTGCCGTCTCCAGTGTTATCTGATGGGATATCATTTTGAGTCCACCATTTTGCGCGATAAATGGACCCTTGGTATGAGGCACTTTGACCTCCCACATAAACTGCGGATGAGCTCCATTGTGGCGCACCATCACAGCCTGTTCCGTCATCATTATCACCGTCATCATCTCCATCATCATTGTCGTCACCACCCTGGTAAGGAGATTCCGGATAGTTTTCAGCGTTTGCTATTGCAGCATTTATTGAAGTTCCTCCAAGTACCTGACTTGCAACATGGAGATAACCATATGCTGAGGAATTTCCATCACCTAGCAATAATTGCCAGATCATTATTCCATCCTGGGAGTTTTGGGAGGCGATATGTGCAGATAATTCACCTACGGTTTGGTAAGTGTATGTGTAATATGGTCCCCAAGGTTCATTTGGATAGTGAGTACCAGCGGCAATTTTGAAACCATAAGTATCTGCGTAATGTCGATAAGCATCATACATAATAGATCGATTGGTTGCAGCACCAGTATTATAACCCTGAAAAGCAATCAAGTCAATTTTATCGCCTACTGCCTGCATAACTGGAATCATATGGCCAGTTGCAGAAAACCCGAATAAACTGATACCAGCATTTGGCTGAGTGCCATTGTATAGGTTATCGTCAGATTCTCCGGTGACGATGTTTCTTCTGCTATGTGCAAATGGTGAAGCAGGATCATCGTTTACAACTCCACCTAAGGCACCTACACCTGCCGGAGCACATGCCAGAATATACTCCCCTTTTGGCATAATTGCTCTGGATTGGTTGAAGAACTCAATGAAACGATCTACATTAATTTGGTCACCGATATTGGCAAAAGAACCATTTGGCTCAAAATCCCAGTCTATCCCAGCGAACCCCATATCGTCAACCAGGTCTTTTATTTGCTGGTAATCGATATCGTATGCCTGACTGGAACCCCAGTAAGTTTCACCTCCCACTGACAAGATCACTTTTATGCCCTTAGACCTTAGTGCATCTACTGATTCTTTTAATGTTTGGCCGTTGTAAGGAGTTTGAATTCCGGTTCCTGCCAGGTCATATGAACCCTTTGTGTACCGTAGGTTTGGTCTGGCAAAAGCAAGGAACAAGTGATTGACATGTTCAGGGACATCTCTAAGTTTAGAACCTTGCCCAGGTGATGCCCAATTTTCTGACCATGAGGGAAAGTATCCCAGGATTACTGGATCGTTGGAGTTGGTAGTTTCCAGAACCGCGTCTGATTTTGAGGCAGGTTCTGAGTTTAATGCAGAGGGCTCCAACACATCCTCACTGCAAGAAATTGATAATAGTAGGGCAATACAAATCCACATTGAATTTGCCCAATTCACTCTATTAATGTTCATTTTATATAGGTATTTAATGGTTACTAATACCCTCCAAAGTAACCCATGAAATGCACATCTCATTATTTTTTAGCTCAATGGGGATGGTTTGTAGCTTAACAGCATGTCGATGGATTTCTGCAGCTTTTCGCATAACGGTTTAGTTGATTTTAGGTTTGCTAAAATTGATGTTAATAAAACTTAACACAAACTTAGACGACTAAAAGCTTCCTTTGAGGGTCTTTCTTTCGTTTGATGCCTTGGAATGCATATGATTAAACCTTTACTTATTCTACAACTGTTTTTAACAGCTTTTAGCCTCCGTGCTCAGAAGTTTACAGTCAATGGCTATGTACGAGATGCTCAAAGTGGTGAGAACCTAATTGGCGCCACTGTTTTTGATACCTATTCTCAGAAAGGTGCCATCACGAATATCTACGGTTTTTATAGCCTTACACTTCCTTCTGACAGTATCAATCTGGTGATTTCATTTGTGGGGTATGAAGATGGACAGGCAAAAATGTATTTAGGCAGCAATCAAAAAAAGGATTTCAATTTATCTCCAGGTGCTGTTTTGGAAGAGTTGGTTTTGACAGCATATGATTCCCTGGATTCTGAACCTGGGATTAGTCAGCTTAATGTTACGGTCAAACAAATCAGTGATGTTCCCGCATTTATGGGAGAGGTGGATGTTTTAAAATCATTGCAACTGCTTCCAGGAATTCAGGGAGGCAATGAAGGTACTAGTGGCATCTATGTACGAGGAGGAGGTCCCGATCAGAATTTGATATTGATTGATGGTGTGCCGGTATATAATGCATCTCACCTATTTGGTTTCTTTTCGGTTTTTAATGCTGATGCAATCAATAATATTTCAGTCATCAAAGGAGGTTTCCCCGCGAGGTATGGAGGTAGACTTTCATCAGTAGTTGATATTTCTTTGAAGGAAGGGAATAATCAGAAGCTAACTGGAACGGGCTCAATTGGTCTTTTGTCTGCCAAGTTTACACTGGAAGGTCCAATTAAATCAGAAAATACTTCTTTTATTTTCTCAGCCAGAAGAACTTACATTGATATAGTCTCTAAACCTTTTATCAGATCTACCTCAGGAGATAATGATAATCTTGGTTACTTTTTT
This sequence comes from bacterium, assembly GCA_024743255.1. Classification (GTDB taxonomy): domain Bacteria; phylum Bacteroidota; class Bacteroidia; order Cytophagales; family Cyclobacteriaceae; genus JANSWY01. The sequence goes on from JANSWY010000001.1 coordinate 362,723, forward strand.
CATGACTTTAATGCCAAGATCAATCACAGAATTTCAGAACGAGATCGAATATACCTGAGTTTTTATGGTGGTTTGGACAAATTTTCTGAAATCAACCAATTCAGTGGAGGTGAATCACTAACGGAAGATACCCAGGAAGATCTTGGTCTAAAATGGGGTAACCTGATATCCGCTTTCAGGTGGAATCGCATCTATTCACCAAAGTTGTTTTCCAATGTAACAGCAACATTCAGTCAATACAATTTTGATACTCAGGAGAAACTGGCTTATCGTACTGAAGAAGATGCTGATGTGGAGGAGTCGATAAATTATGAATCTGGGATCAGAGATGTTGCTGTGAAAGTGGATTTTGATTATCTACCAAATCCTAATAATGAGGTTAAATTCGGAGGAATGGCCATTTATCATAGCTTCGAACCAGGTGTAAATCAATACTCTTCCAGTATAGTGAACCAAAACGTTACGTTTGGTGCAAAAGAGGTTAGTGCTACTGAATTGGCAGGTTATGTGGAAGATGATATTAGAATATCCTCTTCTCTCAAAGTGAATGCCGGAATTCATGGGTCCATGTTTGTAACAGATGGAAAGGTGTTTTCATCGTTACAACCAAGACTGTCTGCAAGACTTCTATTGGGAAATTCTTATGCTCTCAAAGGATCGTATGCACAAATGACTCAGTTTATTCATTTATTGACTAATGGTGGAGTAGGATTACCAACGGACCTTTGGGTTCCTTCAACAGAGCTTATTAAGCCTCAACAATCTCAACAAATTGCTTTGGGAGTTTCCAAAAAGTTAGGCATTTGGAATGTAAGTGTTGAAACCTACTACAAGGAGATGAACAATCTTATTGAGTACGAAGATGGAGCTTCATTTTTGAATAATGATGAAAATTGGGATGATCAGGTTGTGATTGGTGATGGTGAAAGTTATGGTTTTGAATTGCTGGTGGAAAAGAAATCTGGCAGATTGAAAGGTTGGGTAGGATATACACTTTCGAAAACAACCAGACAGTTTGAAGAACTCAATTTTGGAAGGGTGTTTCCATACAAATATGATCGCAGACATGATATCAGCCTTGTATCTAGTTATCAGTTGAATAAGACTATGGCCATCAGTGGAACGTGGGTTTATGCTACAGGTAATACTTTTTCATTGCCTGTTTCCAAGTACGCATATTTTGATTTTCCAGGAAGTGAAGGTTTGACACAGTTTAGTGAAGTAAGATTTTATGAGGAAAGAAACAATTTTAGGACACGGGATTATCATCGGCTTGATATTGGAGTTTCATCAAAAAAGGAGAAAACGAAGTTTGTGCGAACCTGGACTTTTGGGGCCTACAACATATATAATAGAAGGAATCCATTCTATGTGGAACAAAGACAGGACCGACTTGTACAGTTTAGTCTGTTTCCAATCATTCCTTACATCAACTATAAAATAGAGTTTTAATGAGGGTTTTGATCATATTGACAATTGTGTTTCTATTGGGTTCCTGTACATTGGAACTCGAATTAGATGCACCTGCAACTACTCCAGAATTAGTTGTGAACAGCATAGCCGAGGCATATGGTGATTCTCTTGTAGTTCAGGTGTGGGAAAGTACTGATATTCTAAGCAATGTTTCAGACCTGCATATTACTGATGCTAGAGTTTCGCTTTACGCGGATGATAGATATCTGCTGGATTTAGTTGAGATTAATGATCCAAATGACCAGTTGGGTGAATTCTATTACACTCCAGTTCCAAATACTTTGAGCCCGGGAACGAAATACACAATTGAGGTTAATAAGGACGGTTATCCAGTTGCAATAGCGGAAGAGGTTATTGAAGAAAGGCCGTTGGATTTTGCAGCGAGTTCTGTGTGCAGAAAATGCTTTTGTGAATATGATGAAAGTACAGAGCTAACTACAGTAACCGTTACGATCGCAGATGAACCAGGGCCGGATTATTATCACTTAATAATTAACTATTCAATCCTGATTTATGATTTTGTTCCTGAAATTACTTCTTCACGAGCTCGTGTTTTTGGGGAATATTTTGAGTCTAATAGTCCGGTTTTTGAAGATCATATAGTCAATGGACCTAATAGACCTTTGGTATTTACGGATGAATTATTTGATGGTATGACTCAGACTATTTCTTTTACAGTGGAGGATGGTCCTGCAGTGGCGCCATTTCAGGGAATTTATTGTAACAACGATTTGACATTGGGAGCTCAAATTGAAATTGAATTGAGAAGAGTCTCTGAAGCTTATTACAATTATTACAATACCGTGACACTACAGGATCAGGCTTTGGATAATCCTTTTGCTGAGCCTGTTCAGGTATTTAATAACATACGGGGTGGAAAAGGAATTTTTGGTTCTTATGGGTCGGTGAAGATGGATATTGATGTAAGTAGCGGGGATTAATTGCGGGATATTGGGTTACCAGTTATCACTTTTTTCGAAATATTTCCACAACATAAAATATTACATGTGTTCCAAACATAATGCCTATAGAAATTAATAGTACTGCTAAATGAAAGCCACTAAAACTACTGTTGATTCCGTCAAATTTTTCATGATTTACTAAACCAGTTATAACTATTAAGTACCCCAACCCAAGACTAATTAGTGGATAAAAATAGATCAGTAGTCGGGTGGTTTTATTAGGCCTCACTGTTAATTATTAACAATAATCCCCATTTTCTCCATCAGCTTGCTAGCATTAAAACTCTTGCAAGGACCGTCTGTCAATTTGTAGTCAAAAATGATATCATCATCTTTTATGATACTATTAAAGCTATAGTTTCTGATTTTCTGGTTCTCATTTTCCAATTCACTTAATGCCAGATCGTGAGTGGAAATAAGTCCATATGCTCTCTTTTCTGAAAGTTGATTGGCAAGGGCAATAGCCCCTTTGTGTCTGTCGTCTGAGTTGGTGCCTTTCAGAATTTCATCCAAGACATAAAATGTAGATTCACTTTCTTCTACATGTTCCAAAAGCTGCTTGATTCTCTTTAGTTCAGCGTAAAATGAACTTGTACTTTCTTCAAGATTATCTTTTGTTCTCATTGAGGTGAACACATCGGTTGTTGACATGCTAAGTGATTCAGCGAATACCGGTGCGCCCATTTGCGCCAGAACCATATTTACACCTAATGTCCTTTCAAATGTAGATTTACCAGACATATTGGATCCTGTGATAATGTTAACTTCTCCTTCACCAGTAGTCTTAAAATCATTTACCTGGCAGACGTTCTTCGGAATCAATGGATGCCCAAGCTGCTTGGCATCAAACTCAAATTTTGAATTGGCAACTGCCGGATAGTGATAGTTTTTATTCAAATGATAGAATCCGGCAACACTGCTCAAAGTTTCAATTTCATGAACCACATCCAACCAATCATGAATTTTGTGAGCATGCGCTTTTTTCCACTTCATTGCAGAATACACCAGGTAATAATCAATCATGAAAAGCCCATCTATCAATATGTAAAACATACTTGCTCTGGAGCTGAATCTGTATACTATGCGCTTCAATTCACGAATGCTTTCAGAAGCTTTGTGCTGATCTACTAGCAGTTTAGCCTGAAGTGATTGAAGATATGGATTGGCGAAAGACTCTTTTTCTATCAACTTAAGGACTGCTACATATGCTTCAATAATATAAACTGACGAATTCAGCTTCTCTCCAAGTTCTTTAGCGACACTAAAAACGACTCCAAGAACCATAAGGGAAAAGAAAAAGCTAAGTGCAAAGTATCCATAGTTTGAGAAATCAATAAACGTCATGGTCATGGTAGCCATATTAATTGCCACCATTATTATACTAATGATGTACAGAACATTAGCATCTTTTAGTTTGATATCAGTCTGCATCCATGAAAATAAGCCTCCAAGCTTCTCCTCGGGGTGTTCTTTTTCATGCAACTGATAGGATACCCTTGCCTCTGCAGCTAGCTGATGCCTGAAATCTACCTTTTCTGCAAGCTCTGCAGTTGCGGTTTGGCGTTCTTTAATTTCATCTACTTTGGCTCGTTTCAACAACCATTTTGCCAGAAGATTTTTGGAGTGATGAAAGGTACATCTTGACAGCAGTTGGTATACTGAATGTCTTCCAAATATATCCAGGTCATAAGCATATGGATGATGCTCATCCATGAATCCATTTCCTTCTTCAAAATTGGAGAGATCGAGCTTGGATCTTTTGATTTCTTCGTGGTTTACTTCAGACAGTTGGGTATAAATCTTGAAACTTTGATTGGCACTTTTATGAGCAATTATGAATGCGATAAAACCAATAAGACTAAGGATAACAAGACCCAGCACAATCATATTAAAACCTGATGAGAGCCCATAAATAAACAGTCCCACAAAGCTCAAAAATGAAATGAATCTTGCCCAGGATAGACGTCTTGCTTTACCTTGAAAATTAGCTGCTATTTCATCAAACCGCTGGATGCGCTCTGTCAATTGTTCTTCGATACCCATAATTACCAGAAATGTATTCCCACAAGAATACGAAAAAATGGAAGATTGGATTAGATCCAGGTAGAGAAATCGAGCATTTGATGGTTTTTTGAGTCGCTTGTTAACAAAATTGACCAATCTCCGTCATGCTTCTGAATTACACCGAAAACGATATGACTAAAATCAAACAACTAATCTGGACACAAATAATAATCATCTATACGCGCTACCTTGTTGGTGGCGCGTTTGTCTTTGCCAGTATCATCAAGATTGAAGGTAACCGATTCACGACAGAAAGTGGAGCGGAAAATCCTATTGATAGTGCCTGGCACTTTTTTGAGACCATGTATGAGTCAGGACTGTACTGGCAGTTTATCGGAGTGTGTCAGTTGGTGGCAGGTTGTTTACTGATGACTCAGAAATATGCGAAACTTGGAGCCGTGATCAATTTGCCGATTATTCTCAACATTTTTGTTATCACCCTATCATACGAATTTGGCTATACACCAGTAATTACTGGGATGATGCTACTGGCGAATCTTGCTTTGATTGTTTGGCACTGGGATGAACTAAAAGTTCTGTTTAACATCCCACCGTCATACAATCTCACTATCCGATTGGAGCAACACTCTGTATGGTCCATTACAGGAATTGGGCTATTCCTATTTACCGTGGTATATCGAACTATGGTTACCAAATACAATTTGATCCTTTGGTTTACCGCTTGTTTGCTGATCGGATTGATTGGGTTTATTTATGGAATTATTGTTGAAAGGAAGAGAAGGAAAGTGGTATTACAGGTGGCCTAATTGTCGTATTTAATTCATTGAATCAAAATCATAGTGTAATTGGCACTAAAGGCATTGCTTTTTACCAGACTACTGGAATATATTGCCATCATAAAGCCCCAGCCAAACTACTTAAATATTAAGACTATGAATTTCAGAACACTTGGTAAAAATGGATTTGATGTAAGCGAGATTGGATTGGGCTGCTGGCAATTGGGTAGCGATTGGGGGGAAGGGATTGATAAGGATTCAGCTTTTCAAATATTGCAGGAGGCTATTGATCAGGGAATTACTTTTTTTGATACAGCAGATGTATATGGAGATGGTAAAAGTGAAAGGCTGATTGGTGAGTTTTTGAAAGGAAAGAATCTCCCAATTAGAGTTGCAACAAAGTTTGGGAGAAGAGCTAATGCTTACCCAGATAAATATTCCAAAGAAGTTTTAGTGGAATCAGTGAAGGCATCTTGTGAGAGGTTAGGGACAGATTCTTTGGACCTGGTACAGCTTCATTGCATTCCAACGGAAGAACTAAGAAAGGGTGATATTTTCAATTGGTTAAGAGAGATTAAATCTGACGGTTTGATAAAAGCCTTTGGAGCTAGTGTAGAAACAGTTGAAGAAGGGTTGATCTGTATGGAACAGGAGGGGATTCAATCATTGCAGGTGATTTTTAACGTGTTTCGACAAAAGCTCGTGAAGGAATTACTTCCGGTAGCTAAGAGAAAGAATGTTGGAATTATCGTGAGACTACCATTGGCCAGTGGCTTACTTGCTGGCAAGTTCACCAAAGAGACAACATTTGCTGAATCCGATCACAGGAATTACAATAAAGATGGAGCAGCATTTAGTGTTGGAGAAACTTTTGCGGGATTGAAGTTTGAAAAAGGTCTGGACTTGGTTGAGCAGATAAAGTCAGAATACCCCCCAGAGGGATACAGCATGGTAGATATGACTTTGAGATGGATTTTGGATCATGATGCAGTCACTACTATTATTCCTGGTGCAAGTTCACCCAAACAAGTAATAGGTAACGTAAAGGCCGCTGGTTTAAGTGGTTTGTCTGATAAATTGCATGAAAAGCTCTCTAAATTTTACGTGGAGGAAGTTCATGACCATGTGAGAGGAGTTTATTGATGGCATTTGGATAATTTAGTGCCATGAAAATACAGCATCAACTATATGTTTTAATTCTGGTACTAAGCTTTGCTATTTCCTGTACCTCTGAAACAGAGAGATCTGATCAATCAAAAAAGGTTGAGAGAGCTCAGGAGCAAAAAGAACAGAGCATCAAAAAGGAAGTAAAAACCACAGTTCCATTAGCTCAGCCGAAGAAAGTGGAAAATAAGCCAAAGCTTTTCCCGGGAGTTCAAATTCTTCGGAGCATCATAGACATCAATAATACTCAGTACCAGATTGCCCAACTGGAGGAAACAGGAGACTCCCTGAGACTTAGGAAACAAGACAGTACTTTATCAATTTCCATTGATTCATTGGATGCCTACCTGAAGAATCTCTCTACAGAATCTCCTGACTACAGAATTGAAGATGACTGGTTTTTGGCATATGGTGTTAGTAAACTGGATATTGATATCGTAAATCAATTGTTAGTGAATAATAGAATTTCATTGCAGGATAACCCTCAACCAGCTGTGATTGAAGATATTGATGGTAAAGCATTTGCCTGTTGGCTCATTCCCCAGAACCCTCAATTAGTAAACTCCTTAGTATATCGAGATAAGAGATACAATACTTTGACAAAAGCAGAGCTTAAGACTATTGGAGTTCTTGGGTTTTATTTTAGAGACGATCATATTTTTAAGGTTGGTGATGACTACTATGTATTTTACATAGACCCAAACTACAAAATTTCATATTTTCGGGGAGCTGTCTGGTTCGGTAACAATTCTCAGAAATCAAATCTAATGTTTGATTCTATTATCAAAGGTGATTATGGATGTGCTCTTAGGATGGATACAATTGTTCGTCTTACTGAAAATCAAAGCATTCTTATTTGTAACATTGATGGACCAGAAGCTGGCGAATGTGGAGGTGCATTGTGGATGGGAAAATGGACTAAGCCAAATTCATTGGAAAGAGTTTATTGGAAGTATTATAAGGAATTGTACCTACCCTACAAAGTAGGCATTACAGAAGACTTGAATGTTCAGGTATATGAGCCAAACAGACAAAAAACTGTAGTAGATGAATTTAATTTAAAGGACCTTCTCACGGATAAGAGAATTTATACTGAGGATTAAATTCACTATTGAATCAAACTATAAGTACCAATATCCAAAACTCTATCCTCTCCTTTGATTTTGGTCTTTACTTCACGTCGTTTATCTATTTCCTCAACTTCAAATACGATTTCCTTAATCTCTAACTCACCCTCGGCAACTAAACTACAATTAATCACCTCATCCTGTACATCAAACTGGAATTGTATGTCGAAGGGATAAATATTCTCAAGCCGTAAATCTTTGTACCCATAAACAACCGTTGCATCAGCGCCAAGTGGAGTAAATCGCTCATGTTCTTCATAGATATCTACTGAGTGATGAAATCTTTCCCGGACTTTCAAATTTGATTGAATACCGGCGTGGTAAATAATACTCGCCACCTGACATAAACCACCACCTACTTGCTCAGACAATACTCCATTCACAAGATTCCGGCCTTTGCGAAAGCCATTCCTTTCAACCGGTTTTCCAACAGCACTCCAGAAGCTAAATATCTCACCGGGTTTGATGACAATCTTTTCAATTGAATTGGCTGCTAATCTTAAATTATGAAGCTTATTCTCATACAAATGTGATTTCTTCACTGGTTGGGCAATCTTGAATTCACTTTGAGTTTTAATATCGCCAGTGGATTTGGCAATTTTTGAGGAGATGCCTTTTGACATATCACTAAAATATCTCAGAATCAACTTCAATTGAACTCTGATAGGAACAGGCAAAAGTCGGAGTAGTGTTCTCATTGTTTTTGAAAAACTACTACAATATAACTCGAATATGCTTTAAATGTACTCCTACACAACCAATCATCTATCCATCCAAATAGTTTGCGTAGAGAATTAGGTATTCTGTGGATTGGTGTAAATAGTATTCCTACACTCTTTTTCAAGCTCCATGATTCCTTCATTTTATATTCAAGATCATTCACAGAATACGCCGAGCTACCATGCCAGGAACTATTATGATGACCATTAGTAAGTCCTCTTCGCTTAGCTGATGGGAAGTCAAACAATAGAATTCCATCGGGTTTAAGGATTCGCTTACACTCATCCAGAATTTGCTCAGCGTCATCCTCATTAAGATGCATAAAGAGATGAAAACTAAAAATTGCATCAAACGTGCTGTCGCCAAATGGGAGTTTTTTAGCATCTGCCTGCATATAGGTTTTATCAGGATATTTTGATTTGGCTACTTCCATCATCTGGCTGCTTAGGTCAGTACCATGAGTTGCGAACTGCATAAACCGTCCTGTTCCACAAGCAAGATCCAGTATTAATCCATCTTTGGGAATATACTTCTCAATGATCTTCTTTTCCTGTCTGTGAATGAATTGGCCATAACTATTTGCAAAGCGATCACGATCGTAATCGCCAGATAGTTTGTCGTAGTATTCTTTAATTTCCTGAGCCATAATGAGCTAGATGGTTCTTGAAAAATAACGGAAAATTAACGTTATAGCAATTTTTCACGTATATCTTGAAACACAACCAAACATCTTTACTATGCCATTAACCAACAAATTACTTTCTGCAATTGCCCTTTTGTTAGTCACTTCGCTCAGAGTATCCGGACAAGCCGAAATAGATCTTGAGGAAAGAATGGTGTGGTATTACGGGGAAGTGACCTACACAAACGAGAAGACTGCCACAGGTCTGTTAAACTACTCCTTAATAACTGATGTGTTGAACTTAAAATCTGACAAAGGACAGGAAAGTCTATCTACACAACAAGTAAGCAGATTTATTTTAACAGATTCTATCGCAGAGAAGAAGTTTTATTCCATCCCGATACAAGATGGGAAACAAAATCGCAGAACCTGGGTATTCATGGAATCTATTTATGAAAATGATGATCTGGCTATCTTATTGAGGCATGAAACAAAGGGATCAAGGTATACTTCTGATCCATATGTTAAAAATCTCAATGCATATAATAACCCCTCTGTAAGCGAGGTGCTCTATTTGGCAAATAAGAAAGGCAGTGTGATTAGGTACGCCAGGAAACTGGTTTCAAAAGAAGGTATCCTATTTGGGCCGGATAACTATGGGTTAATTGGGCAGCAAACTGTATATGGTGCAAACCCTAATAATCGTTACAAGGTTCTGGATAAAAATGCTTTAGAGTTACTGATGCTTGGGAAGTATCCTGAAGTGGAGGATTATATTAAGCAGGAGAAAAAGAAACTGAACATGCTTGGCGATCTGATTGATGTATTTGAATTCTATGGCAGTTTATGATTTTTTCCTGGTTAACCACACAATTCCAGCGATAACGATCGCAGTTCCTGCCAGCTGAAGTATTGTCATTCTTTCATCGAGAAATATATTGGCCAGAATGATTGTACTGATTGGGCCAATACTACCCACGATCGCAAAGTTCGAAGCTCCCATTCCCTTTATTGCATAAGAAATCAAGTAGGAAGGAATTACTGTTGCAATTATTGCCATGGCGAATCCCAGGTAATATACTTCATTGGGATACCCCAATATAGATCCCCCATTTGTCACCAGGTAATGCATGATTACGAAGGAGCACGAGACAATCATTGCATAAGAAGTAAAGGTCACAGAGCCAAACTTTGGAATCAACCAACCGCTCCCTGCTATATAGCTGGCATAGGTCAATGCACTTAGGAATATCAGAATACCTCCCAAAATCAATTTTGATTCTTCACCAGCAAAAGACAACTCCTGCCCAAAGGTGACAACAATTCCTGCATAACTAATCAAAATCGCCATTACCTGTTTGCGGGTAATTCTTGTTTTGAAGAAGATTCTTGAAATGATCAAGACAAGAGTTGGGTAGATGAATAGAATTACCCTTTCCAGGCTTGCTTTAATGTATTGCAACCCAAGGAAATCGAAATAACTGGCCAAATAATAACCAATAATTCCAAACCCTATAAGCCACCAATAATCTGTTTTCTTGATTTTATCAGGATTTGAAGGTCTTTTGATAAAAGCTACAATCAGGTAAAACGGAAGAGCAAATAGCATTCTCAATAGCAGAAGCGAAACGGCATCTATTTCATAACGATAGGCTAATTTCACCATAACAGCCTTGCTGGAGAATAAGACTATTCCCAATACGGCAATCAGAACCGCTATACTTTTGGTAGATGTATTGCTCTCCTTATTCATGAGCTGCAAACTTACCAAACCCGTGTTCTTACTTTATCATGCATTTGCTTTACTTTAGTTAGATAGCAAGCAAATATTTCAATAACTACGACTCCTAAATCATGAAACTAATACTGACTCTTCTATTTACAATCACAATCTCCATCTCGAATTTATCATTCGGTCAGGGAGTGTCATTTTCCTATTTGATTCCTAAGAATGGATACATCTCAGCTCCAGTGAGTCCCTTTTCTCTAAGAGGAGTTGGGTTGTCATTTGGGGATTATCTTGGTTTGGAAACAGGTGGGACGCTTTATTATATGTCGGGTTTGGGCATGACAGATTTGCCATTTGAGTACGACAAACCCTTAACAGGTCCAAATTTCTCAGTATTGGTACCGATGCAACTGTACATTAAAATCCCATTGAAAGGAGTTGATATAAAGTTTTTAGGAGGCGGGTTTGCCATATGGCATTTGAACCCAAGAATCAACTATGGAAACATGGATAGAGCGATCAGGGAATTCGAAGGATGGGATATAGTTAATTCAGAATTTGAGGAAGATTTTCAGATAGGCGGAGGAATCATGGGCGGAATTGGTTTTGAGTTTTATGTCTCGAAGGAATTCTCAATAACACTGGATGTTCAGTACCTCAAAGGAGGTAGTACTGTAGATCTGGTTGGAAGTTATTCCGGTGGTGATATTGGAGGTACAATTGCCTCTAGAGCTGCAGATTTTTCTGAAGCGTCAGTATTGTTAGAAGGGTTGGAGATATCGATTGGGGCTAATTTTTGATTCTTATTCATATCTCAAGCTTTCAGAAGGATTACTCCTTGCAACTTTATGTCCAATAAACACCACTGTTAAAACAGTAATTAGGGATACAATCACAATTACGAGTAAAAAAGGAATCGCATTTAAGGAAATCCTAAACGCATAATTACTCAACCAATTGGATGCTAAAAAAACTGCTATTGGAATGGCTATTAAGCTTGATATAGCCAGATTCCACACAAAAGATTTACCCTGAAGCATCAATATTTGTTGGAACTTAGCTCCCAATATTTTTCTGATACCAAACTCTTTGGTTCTTGCTATCACATTATAGGAGATTAGACCAATAACACCCAGAAACGCAATGATTAGTGAAACCATCGATGCACCGGTAAATACCTTTTGGAACATTGCTTCATCTTCATAAGCTTCCTGAATCATCTCATCCATAAACCTCCAATCCATCACACCATTTTTATCATATCTATTGTGGATTTTTTCTACCACTGCAATTGCACCCTGTACGTTATTTCCATCAATTTCGATAACGATATCATCAAGGGACATAAATGGATTTTTATAGTAACCGATAATTGTTGGCTTGATTGGCTCATGCATTGATTCCAGATGGAAGTCTTTAGCCACACCTTTTATCTGAGCCTTAAAGTTTTCATTGTCATCAGAATTTAACACCACCCATTTTCCTACCGCATTTAATCCTCCGAATTTGGATGCTGCTGTTTCGTTAATAAGAACACTAGTACTGTCAAGGCCTTTGGTTCCTGTAAAGCCAGACCCAGCCAAAATTTCAAAGCTCAATACCTCAGGTCCATTGGAATCCATACCATAGAATTTCATTGTGGTAGTTTCATCTGGTAATTCAAAATCTGCTACGGATATAGTAACTGGAGATCTGGAGCCACCAATCATTCTTGTAAGTCCAGTCACATTTTTGATATGGCTACTTTTTTCAAGTTCGTTTTTGATGGTGTTGTAGTTGTTTCTAACTCCCCCGCTATTGATTTCTACGATCATTAATTGATCAGTTTTGAAGCCTAGTGACTTGCTGCTCATATAATTATATTGCTGGTTAACAATAAACAACGCAGCAAGAATTATGATAACAGAAGCATATTGAATTGTGACTAAACCATTACGCAACCAATTATTTCCCTTAGAATTTATTGTGCTGTTTTTCAAAACTTTAATTGCAGAGAATTTACTTAAATACAATGCTGGATAAAATCCCGCCAAAACTGTAACAAGCAAAATTGTAGCGATTACATATGGAACTACAGGCAAAATGGTTTCAGTATTCAACCTTAAATCAATACCGGTAACAAGATTGAAGTATGGTAATACAAAAAATATAAGAATGACGCTTAATAGCACCGAAACAAAGACCAATAGAAAAGATTCTGTCAAAAATTGCCAGGTGATTTGAGATTTGATTGCACCAATGGATTTTCTGATTCCCACTTCTTTAGTTCTTCTGATCGATCTTGCTGTGGTAATGTTGATGTAATTAAAACATGCCATGGCAAGAATTACGATAGCGATGATTGTGAAGAGTTTAATCTTTTGGAGATCCCCCTTCACATATTTGTTTACTCTTCCATCAATCCCATTACTTCCAAAGTGCAAATCAAGCAGCCCAATTAAATAGTGGGAATTAATTGGATCATCTGTTCCCAAATACTTTTCAAGAAGCGGTTCAATCTGACTCTCAAATTGAGCTTGATTATTATTCTCATCAAGAAGCACATAAGTTGTAGCGGCATTACCTCTCCAGGAAGGAAACCACCTGCTAAACCATGGAGCAGTGTTTTCAAAATAGATGTCTAGGTCGGGTGTGATCAGATATTCAAACTGAATGTATGAGTTTGAAGGAATGTCTTTTAATACAGCTGTCACTGTAAAATCTCCATAATACTCGAGGTTTACCGTTTTGCCAATTGGGTTTTCAAATCCATAATATTTTGTTGCCAGCGCCTCTGTTAAAACTATTGATCTCGCTGGTTTAAGGGCGTTTTTATTCCCTTTTGCAAATTCAAAATCGAATATTTGGAAGAATTCTGGCCATGCTACTATTCCCTCTTCCTCAAAAAACCTTTTGTCGTCTGTTGTCGCCCAGGTGGAAGCAGCTCCTGTGATGGTTACAGCGCTTTCAACATTTGGAAGGTCTTCTCTTAATGCCTTAGCTAATTGAGTAGAAGTATGAATTTCAGGATCTGGCCCATCATGCAATTGAAAATCCTGTATCACCTGATAGATTCGATCTGCTTTCGAGTGAAATTTGTCAAAACTATATTCATGGTTGACCATCATAATCATGGTAATAAAGACACTAAGCCCAATGGCAAGACCAGTAATATTGATCACTGAGAACCTAAAATCCTTTACAAGGTTTCGATAACCGATTTTGAAATAGTTGCTAAACATAGCAGTTGAGTTTGAGTATTTTGACTTTTTGATGTTGATCCATCTGAAGGATCGGAGTATATCCCAGGCGAATCTGTACCTGGCTTTTTTAAGGTTTGATTGAGCCCTCATTTCAAAGAGCTCAATCAAATCACCTTCGATTTCATCTATAAAATCTTCCCGGCAAAACCAGCGCAGAAATCTGAGCGGTATTTTGGGAGGATTATTCATACCTAAGCGAATTAACAGGGTTGGATTTAGCCATGCTGTAAACTCTTGAAATAACCGTCATAAAGCTTACCAGCAACACCACCAGGAATGCAAATGCAAATATCCAAATCGATAAATCAATACGGAACGCAAAGGTTGCTAACCAATCATTAAGCATGTACCAGGCTAAAGGTGAGGCAATTAGCATGGCAACACACAAAAGGACTAAGTAATCTTTTAGTAAAAGTTTAATGATGGTAGGTATGCTGGCACCTATTACTTTTCTAATTCCGATTTCCTTAGTTCGCCTTTCAACAGTGTAGTGGATCATTCCAAAAAGACCAATCACAGAAATCAGTACCGAAAGAATTGCGGAGATCATAATGAAGTTTCCGCGAGTCTCATCTGCCTTGTAGTATCTTCTCCATTGTTCGTCCAGGAAGTTGAATTCTGCTGGAGTTTCAGGATCAAATTCTGCATTCACGTTTTCTGCGTGAGTCAATACCTGTTTTGGATCTCCATTGTATCTGATCACAAAGTAATCGATCACCATAATTGGATTGTTCCAGCTAGTAATGAAAACTGGTTTGATTGGCTCATACAATGATTCGAAATGAAAATCTTCAACTACCCCAATCACTTGAAACCTGGAAAGCGTATCTTCCTGAATCCAAATGGATTTTCCAACAGGATCTTCCAAACCAAGAGATTTCACTGCAGTCTCATTAAGAATTACCTTTAAAGTATCACTGGCGTCATTTCCTGAAAAATCAGAACCGTCGATTATTTTGAAACCGTATGTTGATATTCCATCACTATCGAAACCATAATGGCTTGCTGTAATTGGTTCAGCATTTTTTGAGAGTAGTAGGTCCGACTCAGGTAGGTTTTTCCATTCACCTGGAACTCTTGTGGTAGTTGTTACATTAACTACTCCTGGGTGTTTAGCTATTCCATCTTTGATTCCCTTGAAGCTTCCTCTGGCTTTTCCACTATTGATATCAAGTGTTATCAGTCCAGAATTATCGAAACCTAGATTTTTGTTTTGAATGAAGTTTAGTTGGTTATACAAAACCACTACCCCAATAATTAGTCCCATAGAAATAGTGTATTGAACTAACACAAAAGCCTTTCTCAACCTATCGCCTTTTCCTGCGAAAGCATTCTTGGTCATAAATATGGCTCTATCAAGTTTTGCGTAGTAAACTGCTGGTACCAATGCAGATAAAATCCATGTAGTTGTAAAGGCAGCTAACTGGTAACCTACTAGATCTAAGCTAAAGAACTCATCAAAATACATTGTTTTGCCTGTCAGATAGTTGAAATAAGGTAGCAACAACGCTATCAGAACCCATGATAGAATGAATGCCAGGAGAATTGTAATAAAAGTCTCTACGAACAATTGAATTCTTAATTGTTTAGTGGAAGCGCCATTCACTTTTCTAATTCCCGCTTCTAAGGTTCTTTTCAAAGCCTGTACTGAAGACAAGTTGATAAAATTCAGTGATGCAATTATTATCACACATGCTCCTATGATCAGTATGATATAAACGAACTGATTATTGGAATATGGAATTGCTCTTAAAGGATCACCTCCAGCTTCGGTAAGATGATCTGAGTGAAGGTGCATGTCCTGAATGTTTTGGAAACCAATTTGATGCTCTCTTTTTTGATCATCATTCATGTATTTTGAAAGGAATGCATCTGTCTTTGGTAAAACATCATCCGGACCGGTTCCTTCTCTAAACAGGACCCAGGTGGCCATAAAATGACTGTCCCAGGATTTGAAGAACTGAGAAATCCTACCGTCCCATTTATTGATATCGGTTACAAAGAAGATGTCAAACTGATAAGTAGCGTTTTTTGGCATGTTTTTCATCACTGCCAGCACTTCAGTTTTGTCTAATCGGGTTTCTATAACTTTTCCAACAGGATCTTCATCTCCAAATAAACTATTGGCAAAATCCTCTGATAAAACTACTCCCGCTAAACCCTGATAGTCTTTTAATGGATTACCATTAAGAATACTGATGTCCCAAATATTGAAAAAGCCACTGGTGACGATCGCGTAATTTCTATTGGCGATGTTTTTGTCCTTGTAGGTATAAGTAGCGGAACCAAAATAAACCATGCTTGCAGATTCCACGATTTCCGGGAAATCCGCTTTCATGGCAGGAGCCATTGGGTTGGCCACCGATGAGTAGTAGTTTGTACCCTCTTCTGTTTCACTCTTTTCAATGACCCTGAATATTCGATCAGATTTGCTGTGATAGCTATCCATTTTCATCTCATCATTTGAATAGAGGAGAACAAAGAATAGCACCGTAAAGCCTAAAACAAGCCCAAGGATGTTAACAGAATAATGGAGAAACCCTCTTCTGAACCTCCTGAAATATATCTTTAAATAATTATCTATTGCGTACATTGTAATACTTTCTATTTTGCGTTTTTTCATGTTAATCCAGCGAATCGTCTTGATCACATCCCACATAAAATGTCTCCTGGCCAATGCCACAGAATGATCCGCTCTTTTTTCAAATAACTCCGTCAGATCTCCTTCGATTTCTTCGATGAAGTCGTCTTTGCAGAACCATCTAAGGAACTGCAACCATTTCTGAGGAGGTTGTTGTTGCTGCATTTATTCGTCTCTAAGGATGCTTGCAGGGTTTGTTACTAAAATCTTTCGGAATTGAAGAAGAAGGGTAAACAGCACTACAGCTGCCACTCCAATTATGCTCCATATAAAGGAGAAAATGTCGATATCAATTCTATATGCAAAGTTTGAAAGCCATTGCTCTACTAGAAAGTAAGCTGCTGGAATCGCGATAACCATGGCAATTAACAGCACCACACCAAAGTTTCTTGCAAAAGTCTTAAATAGCTGAACTGGTGTTGCTCCCATCACTTTTCTAATGCTGAGTGATTTCAGTTTATTATTGATCGCTTGATATGCCAAACCAAATAGCCCCAGGCATGAAATGAATATGGCAAGTCCTGAGAATATGTTGAGTACTTTGGAAGTATTCTGCTCAGCATGATAAAGTGCAGCTACTTTTTCATCAACAAATTCGTAATTGAAAGTTAGATCTGGGTAGACTTTAGCATACGCTTTTTCAAGATCTGCCATTCCATTTTTCAATTGACCATCTTTCAACCTAACCATGAACCAGCCTGGACTTCCGTAATTATCGCCTGCTTCAATACCGTAGAGAATTGGAGCGATTTCCCTTGTAAGTGGCTGCCAGTGGTAATTTTCTACCACTCCAACAATCACACCTTCATCTAGAATTTTACCGATTGGTGACACGTCTGGTCCCCACTCTTCCTGAAGGTATTTCATTAAAGACTCGTTGATTACGTATTGCTTCTTTGACTCATCTTTGATTTCTCTAAATGGATATCCCTCCAATGCTTTAAGACCCAGCGTTTCATAGAAGTCCTCTCCGCCATTCATGTAGTACGCGATGTATTGTTTCTCTAGATTCATTCCTTCAAATTCAATTGCACCACCAGTTCTCACATCAATTGGCAGCTCAGAAGCCCAGCTCATGTGGCTTACTGATTCGTTTTTTAATAATTCATTCTTGAATGGTTCAAACTGTTTGAACATACCCGATTTCAATTGGATCGCCACCAGGTTGTCTTTATCCCAACCGAGAGGCTTATCGTTCAGATAATTCAATTGCTTCAATACGATTAGTGATCCAATAATCAGAATCATGGAGATCGCAAACTGAAACGTATTGAGCACTCTGCTTAAGGAAATGCTACCAATCTTCACAGAAACCCATCCGCGCATCATACTAATGGGCTTAATACTGGATATAACAATTGAAGGGTATATGCTTGATGCAATTGTTAAAAAAGCAATGATGATTAAGCTTCCTATCCCAATTTCCTGAACTGGAAAAGTATTCAACACGAAGTTTAATGTATATGATTTACCGGTCAAAGCGTTGAGTGATGAAAGCAATTGGGCAAAGCTGACAGTAGCAATAATAAGTGAGATCAGAACTATAAGAAGTGCCTCTCCCATAAACTGGAAAACGATTGTGGATCGATTAGCTCCATTGATTTTTCTAACCCCAACTTCTTTCACTCTTTGTCCAACTCTTCCCAGAATCAGATTCATGAAATTGATACAAGCAATAAGTAGGATAATGATGCCTGCTCCCAGAAATACCTTAATATAAAACCCATTGCCAGAGACACTAATTTGGCCATTAACATATGGGTCCAGGTGGATATCAGCTACCGGTTGTGCTTTTAGAAATACAGACTCCATATCTGGATCATTCTTATGAAGGTGTTCAGAAATTTTTTGTTCGAACCCTTTTTGATCCCTGATGTCAGCTTTGATGTAGGAGTATAGAAATGACTGAGGCCATGTATTGAGCGTTTCTTCCCTAATCATGGACCGAATGTTTACAGCAAAATCAAAATCGAAATGTGAGTTTTCAGGAACAGCCACAACAGAAGAAACTACATATTCTTTTCCACTAATTTTAATCGATTCTCCAACTGGGGAAGCATTTGGGAAATAAGTATCAGCGATGTTTTTGCTGATAACAAGGTTAGACCTTTCATCCAGTAATCCGAATTTTTTTCCTTCAACCACCGGGAATTGAAACATCTCAAAGAATGAAGTATCTACTACATATCCCTTGGTCATGGCCAGGTTTTGCTCGCCGTAATATGAATCAGCATAGTTCATGAAGAATAACCTTGCGTAGTTGGTTACTTCAGGAAAAGTTTCATGCAAGGAAGGAGCCAGAGCTGGTGGGTTATAAGCCCATTTGTCAGTCTCTTCTGCATCCGACTTCAAGACCCTGTATACCTTCTCGTATTCAGGATGGAACTTGTCGTATGAGAACTCGTCATAGGCATAGAGCCCGATGAGAAAGAACACTACCAGACTAATCGATAATCCGGCAATATTGATTGCTGTGTACAGTTTATTCCGGGCCATTTGCCTGAAACCCGTCTTAAACGTGTGGTAAAACATACTTTTGAACATGATAATAATTTTGAGTTTTTTGAAATTGATGACCCTGAAAGATTTAATGACATCCCATACAAATCTCCGCCGAGCCTTTGAGGGAGACTCTGCCATCCTTAGTTCGAAAAGCTCGATCAGATCACCCTCGATTTCATCGATGTAATCCTCACGGCAAAACCAACGCAGGAATCGCAGCGGATATTTAGGAGGTTGTTGCACCTTAGTTAAATGAGATGTTTGGAATTTGTTGGTAAAGGCTTGTTCTCAGAGAATAAACGTCATCTAAGACTTTCTTACCAGCAGCAGTAATCACATAAAACTTCTTACGCCTTCCACCTCTATCACCTGTGATCCCACCAAAGCGAGATGTCACAAACCCTTTAGTTTCCAGTCGTTTCAGTGCCACATGAATAGCAGAGATATTGACCTTCTTACTGAGCTTGTTTTCCAGGTTTTCAAGGATAGAAACACCATAAGCCTCGTCGTGAAGTGCTGCCACATTGAGTAAAACCAACTCCTCAAATTCCCCAATTGATTGCTCTTTCATTGCTTAAAATATTTACTTAACAAATGTAAATATAATAATTAGTTTCATATTTGTTAAGTAAATGTGTGCCGAAGTGTGAAATGGAGGTCTCATTTGGTACTGCCAGAGGATAGTTTGGATCATTTAGAAGCTGTTGTCAGTTGACTGTTGACGGTTTTTTTGTTGCGAGTTGCGGGTTAACGAGTTGCGGGTTGATCTTCTAAACGAAATGATAAATTATTATAGTTTTGTACTGCAATTTCAGAGACCATGCGGAATATTTATCTTGAGGTATTGGGGCTACAGCCCGGGGCTAGTAAAGCGGACATCAAAAAAGCTTACAGAACTCTGTCCAAAAAATATCACCCGGACATTAGTAAGGTTGAGAATGCTAAGGAAAAATTTATTGAGTTAGCTGCTGCTTATGAGTTTCTGACCAAAGTAGGTCCTGCTCCTAACCGCGAACCTATTGCATATGATTACGATCCACAACAAGATGCTTATCGTAAATGGAGAGCAGAAGCAGCCAGAAAAGCCAGGAAACGAGCCCACGATGCTGAACTTAGGCAAAAGAAACTAATCAGAAACATTCTGTCCGTTTATGATAACTTGGCCAGGGTGATTATTCTATTCAACCTGCTTCTTATTTTGGATTATGTCCTTCCAAAAACTCAGATACCAGTTGAGTTTGACCAGGAGAAAACAATTATTGCAAATCGCGAAGCACATTCTTCTTATGTCCCGGTAGTTTTTGAGGACCATATAATTAATTTAAAAACTGAGGCATTAGTAGATATGATGCACGGTACAGATTTGAGGCTTGATCTGACGTTGATCTGGAGAAAGCCCTTTGGGGTACATTACAAGGATTTTGGGAATTGGGGTTATCATAAAGGATTCTTTGATGTATTTCATGCCTATGGGTTTCTCATTATTGTTTTAGCCGTTTTCTTCTTTCTCTATCATTTTGTTATGACATACCTGGACCAGAAACTTGGAATGGCTATTGCTATTGTCGTTGCGTTTGTAGGGCAGGTAATTGTATTTTTCATCACGTAATTACTTCCATTTATTTTTCACAAAAAAAGTGATCTGGTTGCTATCAGTAAGATTTAATTTGAAAACCTTACTTCCCAAACCCTATCACATACCCAAACTGCAGCAGGATTGTTCCAGTTGAAGATTCCATCATAAAGGCATATTGATTGTTTACTGTTTCGCTTACAAAGCTGTCAAATGCACCATGGTTATAATAATGAATTTTCATATCTAATTTCTTGAGCATTAAACCCGCACCCAGTCCAAAAGAGAAATTCTGTTGTCGGATTGATTGATCATCTCTTAATCCAATATTCAGAAATTTCAGGGTACTCATTCCTTGGGTAGCTTGAATATAGAAGGATCCAGATGGAAATGATATTAATTGATACCGCTGTACTAAAGACAATAAATCGTACTTATGGGTAAGCGGATTGAATTCTACTGTGTCCATATCATTTCTTAATTCCGGTTCGCTAGTAGGAATGAAATCACCTCCCCCTGCAATTAACACCCCGACATCTAGTTTTTTAGTTATTCGCACATCCCCTTCAATTCCAATTAATCCACGACCATAATTGTGTTCATCAGTTCCAATATAGTTTCCTACACCTACTTGTGGAATTACCTTAAATCTTTGAGCTATGCAGGTTGAAGAAATCATTATTACTAATAATAGCAATGAGTTTTTGAGTTTAAGCATGATATTAATTGTGGGGCTTATAGTTGTGACACTAAATCTTGGGAAATGGTTGTCAGTTAGTAATTATCGTCTCCAAACAACCCCACCAACATTTCCGTTTCATACTTAACAAGCTACAGGTACCGCCATGAAACGACTATTACTCCTATTTCTTTTATCTCCAATTGCGCTTGAAGCACAACAATTTCACCTTATTGGAAATGCAGATGAGATGGGAAACGGCTGCATCATGTTGACTCCAGATCTTCCGTATGCCGAAGGTATTGCCTATAGCCGACAGAAATTAGATCTCACCAGAAACTTCCAAATTGACTTTGATATCTTCCTTGGAGATAAGAATGAAGGTGCAGATGGAATCACTTTTGTAGTCCATGATGATGTTCGCTCGTTTAATGCTTTCGGTAGCTGGGGTGAGTGCATGGGTTATGGGCGTTTTAGTCCGGGTTCTGGTGGTAATTCTATAGATCCTTCTATAGCTATTGAGTTTGATACATACCAAAACAGATTTCAAAATGATCCTTCATCAGATCACGTGGCTTACTTGGAGAACGGTATTAACCAACATTTATCCTATTGGAATAATCAGGATGAAGGTTTTGATTTGGAGGACGATTATTTACATAGTTTTCAATTTCAATGGGAAGCAGAAAGTCAAACTATAAGAGTTTATCTGGACGGCAATGAAGTATATAAAGGAAACCGAGATTTGGTGAACGATATATTCAATGGCAACTCCGATGTTATCTGGGGTTTCACGGCATCAACTGGAAGGAAGCATAATCTGCAATATTTTTGTTTGAAGAGACTGGCGATGGAGTTTGAACTGGAGGATCTTGATAAAGCCGAATAAAATCACATCCCTATTTGCTGAGTTTTCCTTCAGGAAATCAATGGGTAAACTTTATACCCAATGATTCCTAAAGAACTAACTATTTTAATTTTTCGACTACATCTTAATAATATCTTCCAATTCCAATTCTACAACTTCTCCATACTTCTTCAATTCATCAAGATCAATTCTTTTCTTGTCTCCGTAAATAGTAATGAGATAAGGTCTTCCTTTGATGTTACTTTCATAGAAGTCAACAATGTCTTGCATTTCAAGATTTCCGTACTGATCAAATGCCTCCTTATTTGGATCAGTTGTGTATCCTCGTTTTTGTAGCAAATCCACAGACTCAGGAAGCTGTCTGAATTCTGGGAAGTCTGTGATGGTCTTCAGTTGCATATTGGTACTTAAAGCTGCGATTCTTTCTGGCTTTTCAGGAAGGTTGGTTATTAAGTCAACCATTACCGGAATTGCATCCACGGTTTTATCAGCCTGACATCCAATGAATCCCCAAAGCCTTCCAATTCCTCCAGGATACGCTGGAGTATAATAACCACCTCCTGCAGAATATGCCAAAGAGCGATATTCTCTGATTTCCTGCAGAACTAATCCCGAGAAACCACCTCCAAAGTACTGCTGAAATGCACTTCTGGCAGCAAAGTTTTCTTCCTTTTGAGGCTCACCCTGAACGTGGAAATAAACTATGCTTTGAATGGTTTTTTTATCATTTACAAATAGAATTTTATTCTTCTGTGGAGCAATTGGTGCCAGGTAATCGTATTCGTTACTTTGCCCATCTTCTGATAATGAGAGTTTTGACTTAAGCAATTTTGAGAACTCATCTGCTCCAATCCCTCCGGCAAAATGAATCTCCGTAGAATAATTACTAGTGATGTTTTTGTATTTATTTACAATTTCATCAACCGATAAATTCTTCAACTCCTTCTCATTCAATCTCTGTAAATATTCTGATTTTTCCCCAGCAATTCCGTAGAAGTAAAGCGCTCTTCCCATTTGTCGTGGAGTCTTTCTCTCTAGTTTTCTATCGGTGATTCTGGAGTTGATGAAAATCTCCTTCGTTTTTTCATCCACCCTAGGATTGGTCAGCAGTTCATTAACCAAGTCAAGCACCTCAGATAATTTGTCTTGTCTTCCAGAAATATTTAATGTGAAATGATTGTATTCTGAACTGAATCTATACTCTGAGCCAAGGGCAGCAAATTGTTCCTTGAGTTTAGTGACATCCTTGTTTCCAGCACCAAAGTAATTGGCAATTTGTGCAGTCTCGATCAATCTTGCATCGTCTTTTCTCCCAATATTAAATTTGATATTCAGTCCAAACAGATCATTCACAGGGTTTTTAGAGGTTATCAATTCATGTCCTCCCTTCAATTCCATTTGCTCTACATCATTTTTAAAATCCAAATACCTTGGTTTAAAGTCTAATGATTGAAGCTTTGCAAACTTTTTATAGTATTCAGACTCTTCTTTTTGCTCTGCTACTATAGGCTTATACCCCGGTTTGTCAAGCTTGGCCTTTTTAGGAAATCCGGTCCTTGAAATGACTTTAACACGGCTATCTCCAAAATACTTCTGTGCAATCTTCATAACATCGTCTTTGCTCACCTGATCAACTAACTCTGGGTATTTGATGAATGATTCCCAGTCCTGACCTCTGTTAAAAGCGTCACCTATCATTATTCCACGACTGGTCACATTCTCCAGTCTTCTTTTGAATTCAGAGATCAAATCATTTTTAGCTGCCAGGAACACTTCATCTGAGAAATTACCAGTTCTGACTTTTTCCAGTTGGGCTTCTACCTTTCCTTCTGCTTTTTTAAGTGATTGACCAACAATTTTTGGAACAAAGAAGATTACTAATCCTCCGGCATCATTATAAACCAATGAGAATGCACCCGAGTAGATCATTTCGTTATTGGTCATCAATTGATTGATCAGTCCGGTTTCTGAGTTATTAGCCAACAAATACTCAGCTACATCAAGCACTGTCCTATCCTCATGATTGTAATCACATGTCTGGAAACCAATAAAACCTGCCTTCACAGGAGTCATTCTTTTCTTTACAATTTTCTCAGAATCAAATTTCTCAAGAGGAGGAATATTGACCTTTTTAGCATCTCCTTTTGGGATCTTCATAAACTGCTCAGCAATCACAGGCTTCACTACCTCGGGATCAAAATTTCCTGAAAGAATCAATGCCATGTTACTGGACACATAATTGTCTTCATAGAATTGATACATCCGAATCAGTGATGGGCTTTTTAGATGAGGGATTGTTCCAAGTACTGGCCATTGTCCATAAGGTTGGTTTGGAAACAACTGCATTTCCATTTCTCTAAAAACCCTTCTTTCAAAGTCATCCATTGCCCGGTTCTTCTCTTCATATACCACTTCTAATTCCGACTGGAAAGACCTGAAAACCGGATTCTTAAATCGATCAGCATAAAGTGTGAGCCATTTTACAATCTCGTGCCCAGGAAATGAGTTGTGGTAGAACGTCATTTCATTGCTGGTAAATGCATTGATACCTGTGCCTCCAATACTCTTAAGCATCTTGTCGAATTCATTTGGCAATCCATATTCGGAAGCCTTTACTGCCTGATCGTTGATTGCTTTTTGAATTGTTTTTCTTTGGTCTTCATCTGAGGTTTTTGCGAGCTCTTCGTAAAGTTGATTAATGGAATCCAGATGCACTTTTTCTGCTTCATAATTGGTAGTTCCGTACTCTTCGGTTCCCTTAAATAGCAAATGCTCCAGATAATGTGCCATCCCTGTGGCATTTGGATCTTCATGTTTTGCACCAGCATTAACCATTACCGCACCAAAAACACGTGTTGCAGTGGTGTCTTTGTTGAGGAATACCGTGAAGCCATTTGGGAGTTTGTAAGATTCTAATTTTAGACTTTTGTTCACTTGAGCTGTCAGCGAATTACTGACCAGGATTAGGCCGAGAATGACCTTGAGTGGTTTGATCATTTTAATGAGTTTTATAGTGAGTTCGGTTGAAAGACTAATATACTGAATACTAGGTTGCATCCCGAAAAATATTTTCATAGACAATCAATTATGATGCCATTGATCCTTCTATATTTGCGGTCTTCTAAAAACAAAAACGGACAAGAAATATGAAAATCTGGTATAGCTGCAAGGTGAAGTACATGAAGCAAAATGATGAAGGGTTGATGAAGGCGGTAACAGAGGCATTTTTGGTGGATGCCTATACTTACACCGAAGCAGAAAGCCGTATATACCAAGCCATGGAGCAAAACATTGCCGGTGAGTTTTCTGTCCATAGCATCACAAAGACTAATATCTCAGAGGTAATCAATTATGACGATCAGGAGAATTGGTTCAAATGTAAAGTGACCTATTCAACAGTTGATGGCGACTCTGAGAAGGAAGTGAAAATCAATACTTACTTTCTTGTGAGTGCTGAGCATGTTAAAGAGGCATTTGAAAGAGTAGAGGATAACCTTAGCAGCATGCTGGTCCCATTTGATGTTCCTTCTATCACACTTACCAACATCATTGAAGTATATCCATTCGCAGAGGAAGAAGAAAAAATTCCTGATAACCTTAAGCCTTTAGAGGAAGAAGAGGTAGAAGAAGAGGAGGTTGAATAACTCCTAATATTTTCTGGCATTTTCATTGTCTCAAACTGAAAAACATATTGGCTTATAAAAGCTGAAAAGTGCACAAGCGGACAGTATTTTAGCGGTTTTTAGGGGAATTTCAGTTCCCTAAAATCACTTCAGAGAGCCTTTTTACCCGATTCGGTACCACCTAAATCCCGATTCGGTAAGGCCTTGTTCGCGGTGATACAAAATTGTACGGTTGCGATACACCTTTTTTGATTGTTTTTGAGTTAAATAATTGATATTCAATGATTTATGTTTTTTGGCACATGTTTGGCCTTTATGTTGGCACAAGGTCAAAACTCAAAACTCAAAGACAATGAATACTTTAAATAAAAAAATCGCATTCTTTATAGCAGCCTTAATGTTCGCTGCAAGTTTCTCAGTTTCAGCAAGTGGAAACGAAAACAAATCGGATTCTGCTTACTCAACTTTTGAATCTGGACTCACTTTCGTTGCAGAGACAATGAGTGAAGTTGAATTAAATGAAATAATCTTTTCTCTTGAAGATGAAACTACAACATGGTTAGACGATGTAGTTACTTATTACATCTATGATTCTGAAGATAATCTGATCATGAAAAAACAAACTTCAAGAGTAGCTCCTCTAAACGATGCGGAGTTAGTAAAAACTTTAGCCAAAAGCGATCTGTTGATGACTGATAACAATGAAGTTTATTACAGATTGAATGATTAAACAACGTTAGATTAAGTTAAGTGAAGATAAGCCGGCTATTTGCCGGCTTTTTTTATGGGTTAAACCTTGAAGTTATGCTAAAAAGTGTAGTTCCTTTTCTGGCCAGAATAAAAAAACAATGGCCTTCATTCAAACAAATAGTCGGCTTTTGAGGAAATGGCTCTCCGGAAAATTCTGGAAATGATCTGAATTCCTTCATGACTTCAAATGCTGGAGGACAATATTTAATCAGGTTATATACAAGGTAATACACTTCTGAAATTCGTGGATTATCAAGTTCCAATTCATAGTTGTGGACTTCCCAATCCAAATGCTTTATAAATTGGACGCCATTAGTCAAACGTATTATTTCCATAGTCCTTGGACCATTTAAATAAACCACAGTATCCAGATTACTTGTAAAAACGCGGTTTGCATATTGTAGCAACGAGCCATTTATATTATCAGTCATGAGGTCGCTGAATTTTTCTTTACGATCGTAGATACTCATTAAATCGTTGATAACCGGATACTTGCTTATGAAGGCATCAAAAACAAATCCAATTTCATTGTTATCAATTGTAGAAATTTTTACCCAGTGACCTTGAAACCCAAAACTGGTGTCAGCCTTGGGTTCAATCGTTTTTTGTATCACAATGGTATCTCCATTGTTTAGCTTTCTTAGAAACTTTCCTGTAATTCCTGCAGATGCTCGCAGGTTCACTCCGTCCAGCGCGACTACAAATAGTGTATCTCCTTCGTTATAATGCGTGTAGCTTTGCGAATAACAAATATTTACAAATAGTGAAATGGCTAGAGTTAGATTGATGATTTTCATGCTTTGCAATTTCTGCAATTCATGACAAATCTCAAAAAGCCTTGATCGCTACATCCATAAAGTAATGCACAAATCCCAACCATATAATATCCCTACTCCTGTAAGCAGTGTAAAGGATCACGGTAGTCAAGCTTCCAGTCAAAAAGAAGAAGGTCATAATGTGTGACCATGGATCTCCTTCTGCTATAGAACCAGGTATATGCGCAGAAGCAAAGAGAATAGCAGGAATAATGATTGACCATTTCAAACCAATCGCCCACCTAAGCCTTACAAACAAGAATGCAAGTGCCACATTTTCAAAAAAGATTGCTGGGAAGTTCGAAAGTGATTGAACAGTGAATGCATCCATTAGAATCTCCTGGAATCTACCAACTTCAGATCTTAGAACAACAAAAAGGAAAACTCCTAAAAGCGATGCGGCTATCCCAAATAGTGATTTATGAATGAAGTTATTGCTGGAAAGGAAAAGGGTATTCAGGGACTGCTTTCTCAGAATGACCGTTATGAAAATTGGTGAGAATATGATCACATTGTTTAGTCCCCAAATAAGCGCTCTTCCAACTTTATGATCTGGTTCCGGTATAAGTAGCCCCGCGGAATAAACCTGTCCTACAGCAATTACTCCAAAACAAGCCAACAGGGCCAATACCAAATCAATCCATTTTTGATTGGATGCTTGTATGTTTTCTATGGTCCATGCCAGTCTAAACTTGACCAGCAGGAACCAAAACCCACAAATTGAACAGTATGCAAATGACAAAGGGACGATGAAGTATGAGTTTGATTGCATTATTTCTTCCATGATCTTATTTGGTTTTTTGTTGTTCTAAAATTTCAGAATAGGTGTAAACTGTGTGTCCCTGTGCTTCCAGGAACCTTTGGATATGACCCACATGTGCGCTCCCTACTGTGAGAACTATTCTCTTAGCATGGTTTTCTGAAGCTCTTTGGATGAGCCTGTCGGCCATAATTTCATTGCGGTTAAGCCAGTAGTCCTGCACTTCTTGTGCTTCTGGAGTTTTAGGAAGTTTGATAGGAAGGACATCAATCAAATCCGAAAATGAATTCTGGAATATGGGTCCGTTAATGAATTCAATAAGCTGCCCATTCTTCTCAGACTTTTTGTATTGTTTCCTGACTTTGAGGTAGCTGTTTAATGTTCCCCATTTGAACCTGAAGAGTAATTGTTTCAGGACCTTATTGTTGTTGGCCAGAAATTCACTTTCACCAGCTCTATAATCAACAGCGTAAAATTGATCAACTTCTAATGTTCTTGCTGCCGGAAATACTATCCTGCCAAATTCAGAATTGGTTACTTTTCTATTGTACTTTGAAAATGGCTCAATAGAATTTCCTTGTACCAATTCAGTATTCCAGTAATACCAGGCATTCCAGATATCGTATTGTGTGTAGAAATTTGCTGCTTTTAATAAATCAGGGTTATCGATTGAATCTGCTAAACCATTCTCTAGTCTGAGAGATAGTTTGTCGGCACGCTTCATGGTATTGGGCCAGATTTCTTTAAGACTTGCAGTGTCAGTGGACGGAATTGATTCTATGCAGAAGATATCAGGATCAAAATTCACAAGTGCTTTTTGCGCTTTTTCAAAATCCTGGAGCTCTATGTGGTCTTCATTAAATGCATGAGTAGTTCCAAAGATGAAGACTTCCAATTGTTGTGCCTGGCACAATGTTGAAAGCAATAAAATCGTAAGAGTTTGTATTAATTTCATATGATTCGTTTTTTGATCAAATCACGTAATCAATAGAATAGGACAAGGTTTTTCATGTCTGAGGTCAGGTTCTAAATGTCTGAAATCTGGCTTTTGACTGGATTAACATTTGATTGAAATTGTCTGAAATGCCTATATTCATGTCTGAAATCTGATCGACATGTGGTTAAATCTCAATTATGATTTGCTAAAAAACTGGAAGGCCATCCTCTTTACTTCAATTGGGGTTGTGATTTTCTATTTGTCCATCATCTACCTGCATCCTGAGAATATGGAATGGGTGGGAAGTGAAAACTTTTCCTGGACTCATACGCTTTGGTTTGTCCTTGTGGATCAGTTGGCAATTGAGACTATTTCTGTAATTATCATATTCCAACTAATAAGAATTTATGCGATTAAGTTTGCTCTAAACCAGCTTCATCTTTCGATTGGTGAACTTGTGAAATATGAGTTGAAGTTTTTACCAATTGTACTGCTGGCTTACTTTGTATTTGCTCCGGTTTCTATGTCAATTAGGTATCTTCTTCATTATGGAAGTGATCTTAATTCGGAGGTTTATCTCAATGAATATTTCTATAGTTTCACCACCTATCTGAATTACCTGACTCCAGTATTTTTAATAAGCTATTCTATTATCAACATTAATCTTCTAAGGCTCTACAATCAGCAACTAGGGCAAACAAGTCAGGATTTAACACAGGCTAAAAAACCAAAACTCAAGGATCGACTTTGGGCAACTGATGATTTTGGGGAAGTCTTTTTAGAAGTGGATAAAATTCTATGGATTGAAAGAGAAGATCGTAAGACTTTTGCTTCAACAACCTCAGATAAATACCGACTTAAAGAGAACCTCACCGAACTGGAAGAAAAGTTAGATCCGGATTCTTTCGTGAGGGTGAATCGCGGATCTATAGTGAATCTTCAGGAAGTCCTGAATTATTCTTTCTGGGAAAACGATAAATACATTCTGCGTCTAAAAGAATCAGATAAAGAGTTCATTGTTTCCAGAGATCGAATGTCCAAGATTAAGAATCGATTCCTGGTGCAACAGGATTAGTCCCAGCCAAATAGTGCTTTCGCCTTCAAGTACTTATCAGAATATTTATGAATGATGATTTCATTTTTGCCTTGTACCAACCCAATGATTGGTCCGGCATTGGTTCTTTCTTCTCTTGAGTTTCCTTTCATGTCTTTATTGATAGTCGCATCAAACCCAAATTCTAATCCTATTGCATCGTTAGTAACTAGTGACATGTTCTTCTCAAAGAATAGTTTGCCTAAATCTAAACGTAATCCGATCCCTTCATTTTTCTTGATCAATTCAAAATTAGTAGGAGAACTTAATACAACAGCGGTCTCATCTTCTGGAACCACAATAGCCCCATCTCCAAAAACATTTCCAACATACTTCGATCCATCTTCCACTATAGCAGTATCAATTCCATTTCCAAGAAACACATTTTGCATCCATCTGGAATTACCAATTTGAACCCTTTCTCCCCAAGGCTGATTCTCCCAGCCATGCTTACTTTCTATGAAAAGATTATTGATCCAGGCATCACCTCTTGTGGAGTATGTGCCTATTCCACTTTTCACTAAAACGTTGTTTGCGAACAAGTTAGGTCCCTCCCAGTTGGCTTCTACTAATATTCCAAATGCGTCAGTATTGAGAATTATATTATTGGCAACACTCCAGTTGCTATTTCTGTAATCGTTCCAAATGCCATGAGCGGCACCTTGTTGCGGGTCGATTGTGTAGACACCATCGATGTAGTTATTTCTCACCATTAGGTTGTTGGCATTGTGATGTTTGATAGCTGCGGTCTCCCAGCCTCCCAGTTGTCTTCGATAATTTATATTCTCAATATGGTTTCCATAAATCTCAGAGTCGGAGTTCCATGATTGGCCATTAATTCCTCCTTGTCCACATCTGGTGATAACATTATTTCTCACAATATGATGTCCCTGAATTTCTCCTGTAATATTCTCGTTTGGAATACCCAAACTAATGGCCATTGCCTTGGCATATGCAATAATATTATCTTCAATTACCCAATGATGACCTCCATTACTTCCAATTGCGGCAGGTTGAAAAACAGTAGGTGGTGCCCAATGTGAGGCTAAATTCATGACAGTAAATCCTTTTAATGTGATATAGCTCAGTCCTGCTTTCTGCGGGAAAAACGCATATGGCCTTACATTGATTTCCGTATTTGAAACATTCGGATCAAGATCACCGAAATTGGCAAAAAGTATAGTCTTAGTGGTATCAGAATCAACATACCATGTCAGCGGTTGATCAAAGAGCTTTTGTAAACTGTCTTGCTCTGTGAGACCCTTATAATCGATAATGATATCTCCAAGATGTGTCCAGCGTCCATATTTCAACCAACCCCATCCATCCCCTGATTCATCTACTCCTACCCATTCCGGGTGTCTGGTGAGGGTATGAAACGGATTGAAGTCACCAAAGAAATCATTTCCCAACTCAACTCTCCATAATCCATCATCGGTTTTTGTCCAGCCTTTCACTTCTTCAGAGCCAAGTATTCTGACATCTTCTCCTTGTGCTGACTGATAAATAATTCTTGTGCTATCTGAGGTACCGCCTTGTAAAGGATTTACGCTTTCCCTGTAAATGCCTTCTCTGACAGTAATGATATCACCAGGCTTTGCTACTGAAGCCGCTTTATTTATTGTCAAAAAAGGTTTTTCTAAAGTTCCTGGATTTGAATCGTTACCATTTTTGGCAACAAAATAACCTGGGGCCACATCAGGTTTACCACAAGCAATTGCGATTACTGAAAGTAAAAAAATGAAGGACCTTGAGATTGTCCTTAAATAAAAAAAGTTTGCCATAATGCTTCTTGTTTACACATTATTTCAAACTTCTTCAGCCTTGTTTCAATAGTAGATATGGCTAATGTATAAAATCTCCATCTAATTCTAAAATCCGGTATTCCCGCTATTAGTAACATTTCAAACAGTCGGTCACCAATAAAATTGATCTGATTCCTACTAGCCCTACTTTTCCGGTGGACATGAGAATAGCTATTTATAACAAAATCTATTTCGATGAAAACTTCATTGCTATTACTGGGCCTGGTACTTACAGCTGCCGAAAGTTGTGATCAAAGAGTCTCAGAAAAAAGAGTCGCCGCAAATACTGAAATTGAACTTACTGAAGATTCCGGTTCAGACGATTGGGGACCTACTGCCTCACCTGACGGATCCACCATTGCCTTCTATTCTTCCAGAGGAGGAAATTCTGCAGGAAGAATATTTCTAATGAACCCAGACGGCAGTGATTTGAGAGAAGTCAACTACCCTAATACTGGAGGTCATGATATTGAACCTTATTGGACAAAAGACGGTAGCGAGATCATCTTTACAGTTCAGACGAATTATGATGATCAGGGAGGTGTATCATCAAGTATCTACAGGATGAAAAGTGATGGATCGAACATGAAAGAAATTTATGATCACGATGGTCCCGATGGTGATGGAGCTACTCATTTTGGGTCTTTGAATGAATCTGGAGACGGTATGTATTTCTTCTATTGGCCTCATGATGCATTCAGGCCAAATCTGTACTTTATCAATTTTGACAAGACAGGGTTAAAGCAGCTGACTTCAGACAGTACAAACTATCGACCTGAGTTTGGTATGAATAAAATTTTGTTTGGGTCTCTGAGAACCGGTGACCACAAAGAATATCTGATGGACTTGAAAACAAATGATGTTTCGTCGGTATCTGAGATAATGGGCACTGAGTATGGATTTGGAACAATAAGGTCCGATGGGTTTTATTTCGTTCAACAAGACACAACTCAAGGAACTACTACATTTTTTAAATCAGAGGACTTCAGTTCATCCAAGCCTCTTGCCACTATCGATCATCACATCGCTTATTTCTTTTCAGTATCTCCTTCATCAGCTTATATTCTTTACAACAAGATGGGACCAAAGAATCATGATATTTTCAGGTTGGATTTGAATACCGGAAAGACAAGAGCACTTCTCGAGGATCTGTAAATCAAAGGGGTGTAAAAAAAGAAACCCTAATAAAGCACTTTGCCTTGTTAGGGTCTCAACCAGCTACGGAACACAATCTGAAAGTAAAGTAAAGCCATCCGTGTTTTAGTTTACTGCCAAAAGACTTTCCATTCCTGCATTGTTAAAAAAAGTGCGTTTTTGAGCTAATAGGAGCACATTTTTCCAACTAAAAATATTGTTTTATGTGTCTGGTAGGGTAAGAATACTTCAAAAGTATCTATGATAAAGAAAGTCATTGATATGAAAATGTATCTAAAAACATTACTTACAATTTTTCTGTGCAGTCTATTCATTGTCAAATCCAATGCTCAGAATGGCTGGCCTTCCATTCCATTTTATGATCATATTGGTTTGCAAAGTGAAGAAACATTTAAGCGGGCCATTTTCATTGCATCAGCTAGTTACCTGATAGCAGAACTCTCTTCCAAAGAACTACACAAGAACTATTACCAGATGAGAGTAGCAGTGCTCTCGAGTGAAGAATACACAGTGGTTTCTGAAAGCTTTGGGATCGAAAAAAGGGTTAGACCATGGTTTGCTCTTGGAGCGGAATTTTTAAATCAACAATGGATTAAGGACGGTTTTGGAGGAACTGGAGTTGGGATAGTCGGTTTCTGGAGGTGGTATGTGTTTGGAAAGAAAAAGATTAGTCCGTTATTTGAATTTGCACCAGGTACCTATTATGCAATGAGAAAATTTCCTGAAGGTGGATCTAATTTTACCTTTCATTTGAATACTTCTCTGGGAGTTGAATACACTTTGAAGTCCAATGACAAATTAAGGCTTACCTACACGCAACTCCATCAATCCAATAATAACCTTTTCTCTGAGAATCCGGGAATCGATTTGACTGGGTTTACGTTGACTTATTTGTGGAGGTGGGTTTATCATTCTGAGGGCTAATAAAAAAGAAACCCCAAAACAGCACTTTGCCACTTTGGGGTCTCAACCAGCTACGGAACACAATCTGAAAGTAAAGTAAAGCCATCCGCTCCTCTGTTTTCTGCCAAAAGACTTTCCATTCCTGCATTCATGAAAAAAAGTGCGTTTCTGGCTTATAAACGCACATTTTATTGCCTCTAATTCTTGAGAAAACCTTCATTTCTTTTTTGGGCATCTTCAATTTATTCCTGTGCTTACCTAATGCTTACCTGTTTAAAATTCATGTTCATCTTATGCTTACCTGTTTTTTAAGGCATGCACGCGTAGCTCCCGTTCTTTTGCTAGTGTATAACAAAAAACACCACTAGTCATGCAAAATAAATTGAAATACTACTTAGCCATTATGCTCATGCTCTCGATGTACTTAAGTTATAGTCAGGGTGTGGAACTGCAGTATGGTTTCACTGACGGAAGAGTCAATGAGATCACTACTGATAACGATTATGTATATAAAGCAGGAAGCTTTGTCAGAGCATTCAATGCTTCTGAAGAAACAGGCCATGCAGCTTTGGCCGATACATCTGGAAATCTCCAAACTTTCCCCAAGGTCAACAACAGAATAAGAAAAGTAATTTCAGATGGTAACGGCGGCTGGTACATTGCAGGTGACTTCACTCAGGTCGGGTTGCAACAACAATCTCGAATCGCTCATATACTTTCTGATGGTACTGTAGATACAACATTTGCTCCTGTGATTTCAGGCAATGTTTATACAGTAGTAATAGAGGGAGACTCTCTTTTAATAGGTGGCCAATTCACTACGGTCAATGGTGAATCCAGAACTCGTTTAGCAAAACTCAATAAAAATGATGGTCAACTAGGAAGCTGGAACCCAGGCATTGCCTCTGGTAATGTTTATGATCTTACGGCTGAAAATGATAGTGTGTATGTGGTTGGTACATTTTCTTCCGTAGGGTCAGGGTTAACCAGAACCAAACTTGCAAAAACTCATATCACAACCGGAGAATTCGGCGCGATTGATCCAACATTCAATTTTGATGTGAACAAAGTCATTGTAGTGGGAGATAGCATTATTGTAGGAGGTGCGTTCACATTGGTAGATGGAATCACCAGAAACAGATTAGTCAAAATGCATAAGGAGTCCGGGATAATGAGTGACTCATGGAATCCTAATGCTGATAGAATTGTAAGTGATATCCTTGTAGAAGGTGATAGTATCTATGCAGCAGGATGGTTTGGCAGAATGAGTAACCAAAATATTGATGCGCTTGCTAAAATCAGTATTGCGACCGGAAAAGTAAACTCATCTTTCGATATCAACTCAGGCATTATTCGCGGAGATATAAAGAGAATAAGCTCAATATCCCAGGATGAAAACGGGAACCTATACATTGGTGGATATTTCCAAAAAATAGGGACTGATTTCAGGTCTTATATCGCTAAACTAAATTCCGACGGAGAGCTTATTGAAAGCTTCAACCTTGGGCTTAGCGATAGAGTAAACTCCCTGGTTGTGGCTGGCAATAGACTACTAATAGGTGGCGACTTCTTTGCTGCCGGTGGAGAAGAAAGAATTGGTTTAGCAAGATTTAGCAAAACAACTGGTGAACTTGATGATTGGAAATCAAATACCAATGCAGCGGTTAATAAGCTATTGATTGATGGTGATAGTATCATGGTTGGAGGGTATTTCACAAGCATTGGTGGAGAATCGAGAACAGGAATTGCCAGAATTGCAAAAAGTAATGGAGAAGTTGGAAGCTGGGACCCTTCAGCTGGTGGAATTCAGGATATGATTATTGATGGTGATAGCCTTTTTATTGCTGGAGGTTTTGTCACAGTTAATGGATCTTCAAAGAAGTTTGTTGCTAAAATCCATAAACAATCTGGTATATTGGGAAATTGGGATGCATCAACCAATGGAACTGTTTATGATATCCTTCTTGATGGCGATAGTCTTTTTATTGGTGGAAGTTATACTACAATCAAAGGAAACAGTCAGACCAGATTGGCGAAAGTCCACAAGACAACTGGCGAACTAGGACCCTTGGATGTTGAAGCAAACAGCGACATCTGGGCCATGGAAGTTTCTGGAGACAGCTTGTTCCTTGGAGGAAGGTTTACTACAATCAAAGGTCTATCCCGACAAAGACTAGCCAAAGTCAACAAATATGATGGAGAGCCTTCTGCAACATGGATAGCCAATGTAAATAATTCAGTTTATGATATTGTAAATGATGGGGATCACATCTTAGTTGGTGGCTGGTTTGCACTAGTAAACAGCACTGCCGCTGATGAGCTTGTTCGATTAGATCAACTTACTGCAGATAGAGATGCCAATTATCTGTTCACTATTCTGGGGCCAGTTTTTGACATTCATAAAGATGGAGATTACCTATATGCAGGAGGTAATTTCTCTCAGGTAAAAGGAACTAAGAAATATTGCTCGGTTGCTTTCAAGCTTGATAATGATATCAATGTCCAGCATGGAGGATTCTCTCAGGAATCCGGAGCTACTTTGCTGTTTGAAGATCAAATGATCAACACATCTTCTGACGATCAAACTATTACAGTTCAAAACCACAGTGTCTCCGCAACTATCGAATTAGATGGCACACCTGTGGTTTCTCTTACTGGAACAGATGCAGATTCATTTACTCTGGATACAGCATCCATCAACAAAACTTTAACTCCAAATACAAGCACAACTTTCACAGTAACATTCTCACCAACAACTGGTGGAGACAAAACCGCAGCACTTGAAATTTCAAACACCAGCGATAACGAATCAAATTTCATTATCAACCTTGAAGCATACGCAGAAAAACAAGATCAGGAAATCACTTTTGGTGCTCTTGCTTCTAAAACTTTCGGAGATGCTCCTTTCAATTTAACTGCAACATCTGATGCAGGATTAACAGTATCATTTGAAAGCGCTGATACCAACATTGCAACTATTTCGGGAGATGAGTTAACGATCGTTGGTGCAGGTGAAGTAGAAATAGCAGCTTACCAGGAGGGAGATGATTTTTATAATGCAGCAGATACAGTTTATCAAACACTGACTATTTCAAAAGCAGACCAAACCATCACTTTCGCTGACTTAGATGACAAAACATTTGGAGACTCCAGTTTTGACTTGACCGGCACTTCCGATTCGGGATTGGATGTAGAATATTCCGCAAGCAATGATTTGATCACTATTGATGGATCTACAGTTACTATTAATGGAGCAGGATCGGTTACCATCACTGCATCACAGGCGGGGAACGATAATTACAATGAAGCTTCAGATGTTGAGAAAACGCTTAACATTCTAAAAGCAGACCAAACGATTACTTTCAATGCTTTAGATAATAAAACATTTGGAGAGGATGCGTTCGATTTGACAGCTACCAGCGATTCAGGATTGGAAATTGCATATAGTAGTGATGATGAATCAGTAGTTTCAATTGATGGAAATACTGTGACAGTTGTAGGAGCGGGCACTGCAAATATTTCTGCAAATCAAGCTGGAAATGACAATTACAATGCAGCAAGTGAGCAAGTACAATCCATTACTATTGATAAGTCCACTCAAACAATTTCATTCGGTTCTCTAGGAGAGGTTGCAATTGAAGAGGGAACATTAACCGTTTCTGGGTCTGCTTCTTCAGGGCTCACTTTAAACTATACAAGCTCTGATTTGGATGTTGCAACTATTGATGGTGATGTAGTGACACTTCTAACTGTTGGGACTATTGATATCACTGCTTCTCAACCGGGAAATGATGATTATCTGCCAGCTGATGATGTTACACAAACATTGGTGATCAAGGATGGTCAGACTATTACATTCAATGAAATTAGTGAGAAGTCAGTTACCGACGATGATTTTGATTTGGATGCATCTTCTACTTCCGGACTAACAATTTCTTACAGCATCTCAGATGAATCTATAGCAACAATAAACGGTTCTACAGTTTCTATTGTGGGTGCTGGAACCGCGACAATAACAGCAAGTCAATCTGGTAATGACAATTATGTGGCAGCCTCTGATGTCACGCAGCAACTAGTGGTGAATCAACTAGCTCAGACAATTACGTTTGGCCAGTTGGATGAAGTGACTTATGGTGATTCCAACTTTGAACTGACTGCTTCAGCAAGTTCAGGCTTGGATATCACCTACACTTCATCAGATTCAGATATTGCTACGGTTTCTGGAAATATGGTCTCGATTATTGGAGCAGGAGAAGTTGAAATCATAGCAAGTCAAGCCGGAAATGATACTTACTCAGAAGCTGCTGATATTACTCAGACTCTTACAATTAATAAGAAATCCCAAACAATATCATTTGAGTCAGTTTCAAGCAAAACCTTCGGCGATGATTCTTTTGAATTAGTTGCTTCAAGTTCGGAAAGCTTAGATATTACTTATTCTTCATCAGATATTGATGTGCTTTCAATTGAAGGAAATGTTGCAACCATCAATGGAGCGGGATCTGTAATCATCACAGCTTCTCAAACAGGAAATGACAATGTAAATGCAGCCGATGAACAAACTCAAACAATTACAATTGCAAAGGCTGATCCTCAGTTAAGCTTTACGGTTCCGTCCGATAAAGTTTATGATGATGAGGCATTCGAATTAAGTGCAACCTCAACTTCGACAGGAACTATTTCATATTCAAGTGCTGATGAAACTATAGCTTCTATCAATGGAAATTTATTGACAATCCATGCTGCAGGAATTGTCAACATCTCTGCCAGCGTAACATCAGATGATAACCACACTGAATCTACAATGACAAGTGCTCTTACGATTGGTAAATTGGATCAGGCAATCACTTTCGAATTGGAAGAGTCAATGGCCTTTACTTCATCCGCAGTTACTCTGGCTGGATCGACTAGTTCAGGTCTGGACTTGACTTATCAAAGTAGTGATGAAACAGTAGCAACAATTGTTAATGGTCAGCTTCAGATTAATAGTACCGGAACAACAACCATAACTGCAACTCAATCCGGAAACTCAAATTTCAACGCTGCAACTTCCGTCTCGCAGACAATTGAAATCACCAAAGCTGCACAAACAATTGACTTCCAGGAAGTTGGTGAATTGACTTATGGGGATGATGCCATTTCGCTAGTTGCTACAGCTACTTCTGGTAAGGTAGTAACTATTAACTCGTCTGATGAAAGCGTAATCAGAATTGAAGGTAATGACGCAATTGTTGCGGGTGCTGGTACAGTAACGCTAACTGCCACACAATCAGGAGGTAACAATTATGAGTCGGCAAATGCGTCACAAACTGTAGTCGTTTCGAAGGCTTCTCAAACTATCAATTTTGAATTATCAGAAGAGGTGACTTATTCAACAGAGCTTTTGCAACTTGAAGCAACTACAAGTAGTCAGCTTGAGATTTCTTATTCAGTAAGTGATGAAACTATTGCAACGATTTCAGGAAGTTCATTAACCATGTTGCAATCCGGAAATGTGACCATTACGGCAAATCAAGCTGGTGATTCCAACTATGAGGAAGCAACACCGATCGCTTTACAACTGACAATCAACAAGGCCTCTCAGGAAATTTCTTTTGAGACCCTGGGGGGGGAATACCAAGTTGGTGATGTCATAATACTGACTGGAACTTCAACGGCTGGGTTAGAGATTGTATTTGAGTCTTCAGATGAAAATGTGATCTCTATATCCGGCAACCAGGCAACAATTGTTGGAACAGGAGAAGGAACAATAACAGCTTCGCAAAGTGGAAATAATCAATATGAAGCAGCTGCTCCAGTTTCTCAAACCCTGGCAATTGAAGGAAGTGTTTTGAACTCAAAGAGTGAGTTGGTTAAAGTGATGGTTTACCCCAATCCTACCTCGGATTTTATCCAGGTAGACGCAGATGGGGAAGTGGTGATGGTGATGTATGATCAAAGAGGGGTTTTGGTAAAGTCACCACAAAAAGTTAGCGGACCGGTTGATGTAAGGGGACTAGTAGCTGGAATCTACCTCTTACACATCCAGGTCCATGGACAACAGATAAAAAAGAGAATAAAAATATTTCGATAACGGTAGTGACTAAGAGCCATTCTAATTAGGAATGGCTTTTTTTATATCCCCCTTGGAGAAGCATGTCCCGATCACTATCGGGAGCGGGTGCAGGGGTATTGATAGCTAACCAGATTCTTTCAACCCCTAACCCCTAGAGGGGAACCAAAAAATATTACTCCCGATCATAGTCTCTCGAAGAGGCCTTTGATCAACTAATATCTAAGAAGGACTCGATCCCATTTCAACCACTCCAAATCCCGATTCAGTAACCTTCTCAATTAATCGCTGCAACCACCACCCAATTCCACAGTCATATAACCAAGATTCTTTCTTTGAATCGAATACCAAAACTGGTGAAGCTATTTCCCGGGGAATAAGGATTTCGTTTTGAAGATCTAAAGGGATGGAAGGACTGTAGGTTGGAAAATGATCTTCTCTGCTAGCGGCAAGAAATATATTATTTTGACCTTGAGCATTTGTCGCAAAAATCGAAAGCTTTTAAACCTCGGGAGTAGCCCACCGAAACCAAGCGGGTTAAGAACCTACGTCAGGTGCCACATGGAGAAGGGGGCTAGGGGGATTGAAAGCCTCACAGAAAATATTGATCCAACCCACTCCCAGAAAATCACACTCCCATTTCAACCACCCCATATCCCGATTCAGCAACCTTCCCACCTCCAAAACCACCTTTTTCTGCAACCAGCACTCAATTCCCGAGTCCTATAAATAAAAAAACTCAAAATGCTTCGAAACACTTTTATTGCCTCCATCAGGTCTTTGATGAAGACCAGGGGCACTTCCATTTTGAACATACTGGCACTAACCATTGCGATTGGTGCATGTATGGTAGCGTACTTTCATATCCGATATGAATTAAGTTTCGATCAATTCCATTCCAATAGTGATCGAATATACCGGGTAGTAACAGGTGACCCTAACACCGACGACCATTGGGTAAAAGTCTCAACTCCAATTCCTCCTAAGATGAAAGCAGAACTTCCGGAAGTTGAGTCCTTTGCCAGGCTTACTGAATTCAGTTACAACGACAAAGTCTCAGTGGCTTACGATCTAAAAGTATTCAACGAGCCCTCGGTTTACCTTGCAGACCCTGAAATCTTCAACATGTTTGATTTCGAAATACTAAGGGGAAGTCCAAAGCTTACGAAAACTGGTGTGGCAATTTCCAGAGAAGTGGCCGACAAGTATTTCGACAAGGAAGATCCAATTGGCAAACGTCTCAACATTGATGGTCGCATGGATTTTGAAGTAGTAGCGATTTATTCCAACATGCCTGATAATAGCCATTTCGATCCAGACTTCATCGTATCTTTTGAAAACCTGGAAGAAGTGAAACCAGGCACTAGCCTCACGGGCAATTGGGGACAATTCAATTACTATTCCTACGTCATGTTACAACCAGGGTCAGACCACAAGGTAGTGACAACTAAACTGCAAAACCTGGTTGCAGAATATGGTGATAACCAAACGATGAAATTCGAAAGGTTAAACATTCAGCCACTAACAGATATTCATTTTCAAAACAATAGAGGAAATATCAAAGCCTCTTACGACACCAAGTATTTATACATATACGGAGCAATTGCACTAGCCATTTTGATCATTTCATTTGTCAACTTCATGAACCTTAGTGTGGCAACTTCCACCAGAAGAATTAAAGAAGTTGGAGTAAGAAAAGTACTTGGTGCTACCAAATCACAATTAACTACTCAATTTGTAGCAGAGAGCATAGTGATGTCTGGAATAGCTACTTTCCTGGCTATTGGAGTCACCTATTATGTGCTTCCAATTGTAAATGAATTCATTGGATCAGCATCAAAATTCAATTTAGCAGACGGTTGGTTGCTAATAGGTTTATTGGGATTGATTGTTATTATAGCCATGTTTTCAGGGATCTATATTGCTCTATACATTCTTTCATTTAATCCAATTGCTGCAGTTAAAGGCTTATTTAAGATCGGTAACAAAGGAAGAAATTTTAAAGCCTCATTACTGACCGTGCAATTTGCAGTTTCTTGCATTTTGATTCTTTCCTCCGTTTTTGTGTACAGTCAATTAAACTATATCAAAGGAAAAGACATAGGAATGCAAGATGATGGAGTGGTGACATTGAAGCTGTTTGATGAAAGTGCACAGGGTAAGGTTGACTTATTAATTGATGAATTGAAAAAAGTAAGTGGAGTCAAAAACGTCTCGGCATCACGGTTCACTCCCGGCTCAACCAACTGGCACCAAACAGTAAAATGGCCCGATCAGGATAGAGAAATAAGCTGGAATTTGATTTCTGTGGATGAAAATTTTCTGGAGACTTATGGAATTGAATTGGTAGAAGGATCCTCGCAAGATGTAAAAAATGCATCCGGGCATCAGAGAGTAACCTATATCATAAATGAAGCTGCCGTTAAGGAAGCAGGATGGGAAACAGGATTTGGAAAATCAATATCCGCTTTTGGTAAGAACGGATACTATCCAGTGTCAGCTGTAGCAAAAAATTTCAACTATAAATCACTGCACAATCCAGTTGAACCTTGCATTTTGTACATCTCTGAAAATGCCAAATACAGTCAGGTTTCCATTCAGTTTGGAGGTCAAAATATTGCTAGTGTAATGGCTTCCATCAAGGAAGAGTTTTTCAAAGTAATGCCAAATACGCCTTTAGAATACGAATTTGCAGATGACCAATTTGCTCAACTCTATGAGGTGGAACAGCAAACCGGAAGACTTGTAGGCATATTAACCGTGATTGCTGTGGCTCTTGCGATGATGGGAGTTTATGCACTATTGACATTCACGATAAAAGAGAGAACAAGGGAGATAGCCATCAGAAAAGTATTGGGAATCAAATTCAACCAAACAGCTGCATTACTCTCCGGAGATTACTTGAAATTGATGATTCTGGGCAATGTGATAGGATTACCAGTAACGTGGTACATGATAGATCTGTGGTTACAAAACTTCAGTTATCAAATCACCATGTCCTGGACCTACTTACTCATACCACCAGTTCTGACACTGCTATTGATCCTGGCGGTGATAGGATTAAAAACACAACAGGTTGAAAACATCAATCCGGTTGAGTCTTTAAGGTACGAGTAGGTTTCGAAGTGAAGATTGGGATGCCTGGGTGTTGAGTGGAGTCCCGTCCTTGTCCTCCGAAGCTTTCACCGGCGGCCATAGCCTTTGGCGAAGGACTCAGCGAAGGAGGACTTTCTTTCTCTTTCACGAAACCCATGACCTCAAACCGTTATTGGGATTCCTGATCTCCTCTTCACTTCGTTAGGAATGACGGTTCGTAATAAGCCCGGATTTATTCTCCATCCCTCCACCTATTAAACTGAACCCCAAGAAAAATTTCTGTTGAGATTAGGTTATTGTTATAATCCTCATTCTCAAACCTTGAAGCAAAACCTAACTTACCATACTTCCATAGAATAACCTGACTAAGAATCGAGAACTCTCCAGAATCATTTATAGCCCCTCCCAGATACCACGTTTCTTTAATGACGAGGTTAGCAGAGAAATTCAGGTTGTGTCCAAATTGACTATTGTTCCAATCTAATGTTGGCTGAATTCCAAGGAAAGAAGTCACTTTGAATTTATAACCTGCAATTCCATAAAATGTCCGTTTGTAAATCTGGTTATCGATCCAGTTTGGAGTTGAAAAACCAGCAAACCAAGAATC
Organism: bacterium; assembly: GCA_024743255.1. Taxonomy (GTDB): domain Bacteria; phylum Bacteroidota; class Bacteroidia; order Cytophagales; family Cyclobacteriaceae; genus JANSWY01. Next base: position 406,422 of record JANSWY010000001.1, read on the forward strand.
GTTTTGGAACCAAATACCAGAACCAAATATCACAGATTTTCTATCGGCTAATTCGAAGAATGGATCAATCAGTGGGTGATTTCTTCCATCCATGAATATTAGATTATAGTTGGCAATTCTGGATTGAACACCTCCATTAATCCCAATGCTTAAATTTCCATTCTTTGTAGGTACTTTGTAAGAATATAACAATTGATAGCCATCAAGCTTCAAATATTCAACACGACCAGAATATAGTAAGCCTATGCTATGTTTTTTGCTGACAGGTATTTGTGCAAAGAAATTATCATGTCGAACCCAGTAATAGTTTTGTTCTTCATCAAAAATTGAAACTGTAGCCTCAATTTTCTCATTCACACCAACAGCCCCGGCATTATTCAACATCGGATTGTAGATTCCTCCTGGTGAACCAGTCTGGGCAGAAACTTCAAGGAACAGTAAGAAAAAAACGAGAAAGCAGCCGGTTTTTGAATAGTTGCGCATAGGTTTTGTAGTTGATGTTTTGTAATAAAGATAACGAATATAGACGGAAGTCAGAAGACCGGAGACCGAAGTTAAGTTGGTCCTGTAACTCCGGTCTTCGGTCTTCAGTCTCTAAACTTCGGTCTTCCGTCTCCCGTCTTCGGTCTTGCATTCTATTTATACCCACTCACCCATCCACTATTCAAAATCCCCAAATTCAAACTCACCATCAACAAGTTCTGATCCAGAGATTGGGTCACTTGGGTTTGTAGATCAATTAGTTCGGTGGCTTTTAATTGCATGAGATAGCTAATGGCAAGTTCGACGCTAAAGAACCTAAAAGATTTCCCATAGGCTAAACCACTCTTTACATACGTTCTTGCTGTAATTCGCTCAGAAAGAACATTTCTCCCCAGAATCATTTGAATATCCGTGCCGGCCATTGCCCTGAGATGTTCATGAAACCTTTTTGGAATTTCCCATTTGTAAAATATTTCTGAAGGGATTACCATAAAATCAGTAAACATCCACTCATCCTGAGAAAACTTAAACTGCTGTGATCCCATCCCAAACCCCAGACTAAACCCCAGATTTTCTGTGAGTAAATAAGCAGGGCGGATTGCAAATTGTGTAAGAGGAGACTCTTCAGAAGTAAAAAAGGAACTATCTGCTTGAATAAATCTGGTTCTTTCCTCCAAAATAAAACCCTGAGATCCAGATAATGATAGGCTAAACCGCTGCGAGAAGACAAAACTACTCCAGCAAATGACGATGATTAGGTGAGTGATTCGTAACATGAATGGTTAACGACTAGTGGGTGATTTTTAGTACTTACCAGAAATACCTCAACGAATTTTGTGAGTGCTGAAAGTATCGGGATTCCGGATATCTCTTCCGTTACACTCCAGAAATTTCGGAATGACGAACTGGTTTAATATTTGTCTTTTAGGATTTAGAAATTAAGATTTAGGATTTATTATGGCTGCTTGTCTATTCACTACAAGTCCTCGTTCCTGCGGGCTTTCCACTGCTATCCCTATCACGAGGAATTGCGATTATTCCCGATATCAAGTAAATTCTGGGATGTCTAAAGATGCTAACAAGATCAAACTTCAGGTGGAGCAGCAACATGTAAAGATGACCTGGAGAAAAAGATTTTCAATTCTCACCTACCTCACTTATTCTATCCCTCTGGGAATTACCGTTATCATGGTTGCTTCTCTTTTCGGTTGGAAGGACCCAATTCCTCTTCCTGTCATTTCAATGTTATTAGCTTTTGCTGTTTTGCTTGGCATATTTGATTACTTCAATCGGTTTTCTTCTATTGTGATAAATAAGGAGAAGTTTGTGGCCAAACATGGCGTGATTCAAATTCCAAATACGACCTGTTATAATATTCCCACTAAGAACATTAACAAAGCATCTGTCAAATCAAGAGAAGAGCACTCTGGAGATACGGAAGGCCCAAATGTTGTGGGAGTTTACTGGGATGTGTATCTGGAATTGAAAGACAAACAAAAGTTTAGAATAACAAAAGGACTACAGAAGCCTGACGCCAACTTTGTAGCCAGAAAAATAACAAGCCACAAAGACAAACTCCTGCAATCCTAAACTTACACTTTAATCCATGAAATATATGTTTTCCTCCACTCTATACCCATTGGCATCTGTGTACCAGTCTTTATAAGTCTCCCCGCTGGATTTACCCCAGTTCAAAAACTTCTTATATGCCCTATCGATTTTAACCTTCTCTTTTGGATGCCTGAAAGAATGTATGATGTCAATTGCAAAAGGGACATTTTCTGCATTTACATAAAACCTACCACTTCCCTCATTTGATGTATCGTCATCTGTTGCGAAATAGTTAAGATCTGCTTTACTTGTTGGTGCCGCATTCATCAAGTGACATTCCCGACCCCTATCATTATTGATAAAAATGAAAGGATTAAATGGTGCATCAGATAACTGCGAGGCAGGAATAAGCTCAGTAAAATCGATCTCAATATTATATACCTTAATAGGCCTTTGTGCTTTACCAGGATCGGTATTAATGATCGAACCACCTCCTAATTCTGCAAGTGCATCTTCAAAGACAATAATTGTGGGTTTAACTTGCCCCGTTTCAAGGCCTTTGGAATTTAAAGTGTTTGATGGTGCGTTATGGCCGGTAACTTGTTCAACCACAGATTCCAATACAGGCAATTCGATTCCAAATCCATTGTTATAAACACCTCCAGCTGCGACCAACCGCACTTCAATCAACATTTTGATCGCTTTATTATCACCATTCAAAAGAGACGTCACTTTGTATTTAACAATCAAATCATTGAAATCGAAATCACCCATTGCTGGCCAGTGATCTTCAAAGGCCAGGGTTCCATAGCCCAATTTTGATGGAGTGAATACATTAGCAACTGCTGCCGGATCTTCAGGGTATTCATCCAAAGGGTTAATTACCCCGTCACCATCTATATCGTTATCTTCTGTGTTTGGTGTCCCATCACCATCCATGTCACCATCCTCGGAATTAGGCACTCCATCTCCATCAACATCATCGTCCTTTTCATCTATGATTCCATCACCATCTAAATCATCATCTTCATCATTTGGTACTCCATCACCATCGGTATCCACGGTCTCACCACTTCCTCCCGATTCTTCAGAAAAATCACATTTCCATGCTGTGAGATCATTAATTTTATGGCTATAAGTTTTTACAATCTCATATGCACCATCTTGTTTGCTTATTTCAATTAGTCTCGAATTAGCATCATTTGTCCCAACAAAAATCCGGTCACTTCTATCAATTGCCATTGATGTTAACTGGAATGGAAAGTTCTCCGCACTTATTCTTGTTATTGAAGCTGTACCTGTTTCATCATTAAGTTCAGTGAATTTATAAAGACCAGAGAAACACGATAGATACAATGTTCCATCAGAAGCAAATGCAAGGTCTCCTCCACTATCATTATTCACAAAACCCGTGATGTCATATCGTTGAATAACCTGATTCGTGTTAGCATTTACTGTATACATGGTGTTGTTGTTGCCCATGTAAAGAACGTCATCCTTAAATTCCAGTCGTGGGTAACTACCGTTGAAGGGATTACTTGTAAAGGCCACTTCAAATGTTTCTGTATCAATGTGATATTTATACATCGTTTGATTCACATTGATGTAGACAACATTATTGGTTTGGTCCAGGGCATTTGCAATTGAGCCACCTGGTAGATTGGGTAGTTGTGTTGCCGTAAATTGGTTAGTTGTTATATCAATTTTATAAAACCCCGACTGGCCATTCACAGCATACAAATGATCAATACAAGAGTTACGATTAGCAGTTCTGCTTTTATTTTCGGGAACCGAGACTTCACTAACAATTACAGCTAATCTTTCCTCTTTTCCACGTTTACCATTGTGGTTGAATTCCTCGTAAATGACTTCTTCAACCGAGTTTGGGACTTTTATTTTAATAGTTTCTCCGGTGTTTATAAATCTCCCCAGCAGTTGGGTTCCTTCTCCGGTTTCATAGGAGAGTTCAAACATACTTCCGGAATCATTAGTATTAACATTTAATTCGCCAGAAGTGGCAAATTCAAATCCATCCTGAAATGTGAATGAATGAGGATCTTCACTGATTGCATCTTCCTCCAAAACTGTCATACAGCCAGATAAAGACGCTAAATAAATTATTGCGTAGGCTTTTAATAACTTTCTCATGATACAAACATCGAAAGTTAGTTCCCCGAATTTTTTGGAAACAGGTGAGTGGTAAGAATTACGGGACGGGTTGTTGGGATTGGTCTTTCGTTCTCGAAACTAGCAGCTACACTCCATGTTGATAATTACGAAATGTGAAGATAATTGTGTTGCGTGAAGCTCACATAGTTCCATCCAAAACGACATGCCACTTCCTGAAAACTTAGAAACTTGATACATTTCTTGTGCATTTTCTATCAGATATTCAATGCCATTTATTCCCTGAATTAGTAAATAGACCTCATTTGCACTCATTTCAGGCATCACGATGGAGATTCCTCCATATCCTTCAGCAGAAAGCTCGCTTAGTATGGTCCCATCTGTGTAGATTGTTCTTTCTATTTTCTCAGATCCTTTTTTAGTTACCACTGTATTTAAAACTCCTTTCGTCCTGGTAAAATATTGCTTCCATGATTCTCTCCTTTTTTCCCCGTATTCTGTTGTGGTAATTTTTACTGGCAATAATTGCGATAGATATCCATCAAATGCAAATGCAGTACTATCTCCAATCGCTAATTCGACAAAATGTCCATCAAGTTTTACTTCCGCAGAATTAATATGCTCCGCTTTTTTGGCAGGGATGGCCACATAACTGTATTGCGAGTTTTTTGGTACACGAGTAACCACAACCGTATCACCATAATCCAATTTCCCCACAACCTTACCTTCAACATTTGGCTGGTCTCTCAACAAAAGTCCAGACTCAGCCCAGACATATAAAGTGTCAATTTGTGCACTTAAAGAAAGTGTTATTGAAGAGATAAGAATTGTTAATAAGTACTTGATGGTCATAGAATTGTCTGTTAGTCCTCAAAAATAATAACCATAAAAGACTAATGCCATTTCAAATGGTTTCCATTTTCAAACTTTAATTCATCTTATTCTAATTACACGGAAACCATGGTTTTTGAACGCTTGTCCTTCCAATGTTCAAAAACTAAAATCAATGAAAAAGTTACTAATCTTACTTCTGATGCTAAATGGAATAAATTCCATGGCTCAGCAAATTCATCCGGATAAGGTCATTCATCTGGAGTTTAACAAACAGTCATTCTACTTGCCTGCAGCAGAAAACTTTGGTGGAACTTTTCACCCAGGTGTAAGCGGAGGAATTGATTTCCTTAGAAAAGAGGATGGCAAGAAAAGCAGGTATCTCACAACAGAATTGGGATTCTACAAACACGAGTATTTTCAGAATTCTATTTATCTACTCGGTGGGTTTACATTCCAAAGAGATCTGGGTGAAAGGTTCTCCTGGAACTACCAGCCCAAAGCCGGTTATATGCATGTTTTCTCACCAACCAAGGAATTTGAATTAGTAAACGGAGAATACAAACAAAAGAAAGGTGGCCGTGCTACTGGTATGTTTGGAGTATCCGTTGGTTTGGATTACACCATTCTTCCAAAAGCATCTACCAAACTTTCACTGAGCTATCAGCTCCTTGCAGAAGGTCCCTTTGCAGCCAGATGGGGTGTGCCTATCGTACCGCATACATTTTTATCAATCGGAATTAAAACAAGAATCTAATGAAAAATCATATTCATCTAATACTCGTTGCAATTACTGCAATCGCTATCTCGTGCTCTGACACAGAAGATCTGACTGTAGGGGATTATAATTCTTACAGCATACCAAATGATACTTCTTCCATTCATCCGAAAGCGATGGAGCTGGAAGCTTTAATGGAAGAAAAAGTTAGGCTTGGCTTACCAGGTTTGTCAATCTCAGTCATCACTCCCGACGGACATCACTGGACTGGTGCCGCTGGCAAAGCAGATTTATACAACAACATTGACTTACAACCAGGCCATCAAATGATGGTGGCAAGTGTTTCCAAAGTCTTTACGGCAACAAGCGTTTTCCTACTTCAGGAAGAAGGACTTCTATCTCTGGATGACAAGCTTTCAGATTATTTAGAAGGGGAATACATGGATAAAATCAAGAACGCAAAAAAGGTAACCATTCGGCAGCTTTTAAACCATACAAGTGGGTTATATGACTATTTAAACCCCTTAAAGTATGAATTAATCAGTATTGATAACCCATATAATAGTGATACACCAGAGAAGAAACTGGAATTGGCCTACAACAAAAAACCCGATCATGAGCCAGGTAAAACGTACGCGTATTCAAACACAAACTTTGTTTTGCTGGGCCTGTTAGTTGAAGAGTTAAGCGGAATGCCACTCGAGCAATTTGAGCAATCTAATTTATTTACACCACTGGGTCTTCAATCAGCATATGCTGGAACAACAGCTAATCCATTACCACCAGGAGTACCAAAGGGATACCTAAGTATTAATGCCAACAATGTATTGAGAGAAAGCGAATTCTATTATCACTATGATTTGGCGACTGGTGATGGAAATATTGGAATCAACATGTATGAGCTGAGCATTTTCATGAAAGCACTTCATGATGGTGAAATCATCAATGCTGCCAGCCTTCAGGAAATGAAAGAGGATTTCGATCTACCCGAGGACTGGCAAGGTGATTATCACCTTAAAAACGGGAACGGTCTGGAAATCTTCGAAACAGATTACGGAACAGCCTACGGTCACACAGGAGCAATAGTTGGTTTCCTAACAACCGCCTGGTACTTCCCTGAATCAGGAGTTTCAATCATGTTTTCTACAAATGGGGTAAGCCCCAAAATATTTAATGTAAGAGAAGACTTGACGGAGGAGATATTGGATCTTGTATTTGAGTAGAGAGACCGAAGACAGGAGACGGAAGACCGGAGTTGTTTGAGTTTTTACTTCGGTTTTCTTCTATGAGTTTGGTTAATGCCTGAAAAATGCAATGTCATTCCGGAATTTCTGGAATGAAATGGAAGGAATATCCGGAATCCCATAAATGGTCTGAGGTCACGAAATCCGTGATTACAAAAGGAAGGGGATTCCTGATCTCCGTTTTACTCCGTCAGGAATGACGTGGCGCTTATTGTAACATTGTTAATGAAACATATATACCTTTGACCTATAAAGGTGAATCAATATTACTCACCCGCTTGTCCGCCGAAGCTTCAGCGAAGGAGGGCAACTCGTAACAAGTCAAAATTTCAGTCTTCCCCTCCCAAAAACCTCATTCCCTGCCAAAACGACAACATTCCCGACAAAATTTCAGCACATCTCCCATTGGCACCCCATTTGTATCATTCCAAGAAAAACTAGAATAATACAAATGAAAACGCTGGAACGAATATCAAATAATATACAGAAATATGCCTGGCTGGTAGGTGCCTTTGCACTTGCCACATGGCTGGGTAGTCTGTGGCTGGGCCTTGAGCTTACTCTTTGGATTTTGGGTATTGGTGGTGTTATCACGGCTTTCTCTATGAGCAGGGTTCCAACTCAATTACTCAGATGGCAGGGTGCTTCTAAACTTGATAGATATCAGTATGGTCAATTTTATGATATGGTGAATGAACTTGCCAGCAAAGCAGGCCTCAATGTATCTCCAGACCTATATTTGCTAAAAAGCAACCAACCGAATGCTTTTGCAATGGGAACCAAGAAACAACCAATTATTGGATTGTCAGTCGGGTTAATCAATAACCTTTCCCGAAGAGAACTACAGGGTGTGATTGCTCACGAGATTAGTCATATTAAAAACAATGATTTATTCGTGAAAGGCATGGCCAGAAGTTTTGGGAACCTGACCAACACACTTTCCTGGGTGGCTAAGTTCCTGTTGATCTTTGCTGTTCCGATGTTCATTTTCGGTATGAATATTCCAATATGGCCTTTGCTGCTATTAGCTTTCATGCCTACTATAAACTATTTGTTGCAACAAGGCCTATCCAGAAGTATGGAGTTCCTAGCAGATCATGATGCAGCAGATTTAACAAAGGATCCATTGGGACTTGCATCCGCACTACACAAAATTGAAAACCTGAGCAGACCGTGGTGGAGCCAGTTTAATCCAGTTGCCTACAGAAGTAACGATTGGTTAAGCTCTCACCCAAATACTAAGAAAAGAATTGAGAAACTAAAGGATCTGAGCGCATTCTATCCAATTTATGCGGAACCAGTTCAAAGACCGGTTCAAAGAAGAATCAGGCCTTTGGTTTATAGGAATCCTTTTGGATGGGGGGTTTAGAAGAACGAAGACATGAAGTGCGAATCAATCCCCCTAACCCCCTTCTCCAAGGGGGAAATGCCATACCATTTTACTTTTTCTGAAATTTAAAATCGTCTTTTAAATCATTTTATTTTGAACCTAATTCTTCCCGCAAACGAAGTGAGGGAGAGTGTCCCCCTTGGAGAAGGGGGTTAGGGGGATTGAAGGGACGATGATCATTGGAATTACTACTTGTATACTCCAGTCTTCTGAATTCAAACTCCAAAAAAACTCCGGTCTTCCAACTTCCAACTTCCAACTCAAATTTCATTTCTAAAAACCAATTCCTATATTTCAATTTCAATAAGTCAGCAAGTGAAACGAAATTTCCTTTTCATAATTCTACTACTTACGTCAGCACAACTTTTCGCCCAGCAAGAGTGGCAAGGATATTACGCTGGTCTTGATATTAACCGACAATATATGTTTGGTGAAGCGAGAGTCAATAGCAGAAGAATAGTTGGCGAAGGAACCAGCTGGGCAGTGGGAGCTGTAATTGGTCACAACTGGCACTCTCTACACAACACAATTTTTGGGATAGAATTTCAGATTAATCAACCATTTGCGGACTTTATCAATGACAATAATGCTGAAGATGCTGTTATCCGATACTCCCTAAGACAACAGACAGCTTTTCAAATTCATCTTGGCAAATCATTCGGCAAGGTCAATCAGAATCTTCCGCTTGCTTATTTTTCTATGACTCAAACCAGATTGGATATTGATGTCACCCAAGCACAAGGAGGAGGACCCAGACAACAAACAGAAGAAAACTTTTTTAGATATGGAGTTGGCTATAACTACAAACTATTCCAAAATCTCACAGCGCGAATGCTCATCGGAACCAGCTTTGATTTGAAATCGAATACAGAGAATGGATTGGATATGAAGCTTACGATTGTTGGTAAATTCTAAAGTTGGAATAGATAAAATAAAAGAGTAATAATTCCGATAACTATAGCTGCGTACAACCAATTCTTATTGAATTCCTGATCCTGAGAAATAAGTTGTCTCTCAGCCTCTCGAAGATGCGACTCAGAGGCATATCTTCTCAACTCTTCTTGTTTTTCTTCTTCGGTTTTCTCCTTCCATGCATCAGCAACTTTTGCATTCAATTTCTCTTCCCTATCCTTGAACCCCTGGAGAACTTCTTTAATTTGGTTCTCAGTTTCAGAGTCCATTCCAAGTTTGGTAAGAGCAGTCATAACTTCATGCACAACCCCAGGTACAGGATCGAAAAGTTGTTGTTTCAGGTCATTGAAATACTGCTTATCTCCAAATTCCCCCAAATAAAAAGCTGCCTGAGACCTTTCCTCATAACCGCCTTCCTTTAGAAGCTTCAATAATTTCTTCGGGTTGTTTTTACTCTTTTCTGCTTTAGACATGATGATAGTAATAAATTTTAAATCCTAATTTCTAAACCCTAAATATAAATTGAAAAGGGACTTTGTCCGCCGAAGCTTTCCTCGAAGGCCAAAGCCTTGCTTCTTTTCAGTTAAAGCTCAGCGGCAAGCAACTGGCGAAGGACTTAGCGTAGGAGGGCAGTCAACGATTATCAAACTTCTCAATCGACTCCTTTACCCACTCAGGAGCTGCTATTGATTTCTTCTCAGCCATATCAAAAAATACCTGTGTTGTGGTTCCACTTGCATGGATAATAGTTTCTCCATTCTTCTTAGAAGTTGCCACATATTCCAGAACAAAGCTTTTGGTACCAAACTTACCACCTCGTATCCAAACCTTTACATCTGTTGCGGTAAGGGGTAATTCTCTATGATAGTTACAATTTACATTCACAATTAGAAACATATTCTTACGCCAATCCCACCCTGGACAGGATTCTATCATATACTGACTTCTTGCAATTTCAAAGTAAGTAATCATGGTAGCATTATTCACATGGCCCAGAGCATCCATGTCTTTCCATCGCATTTGAATTGGGTGAGAGAATTTAAAATTTTCTAACTGATCAGTCATGAGTTTTTGATAGTTTATTAATTGGGATGGGAAATTAGGCCAAATAGCCTAGGGGGACAAGGATTAAGTACTAAATCAGAATATTGAAATCCTAAATGTCCACGTTCTCGTTATCAAGACAACAGACAACAGACAACAGACAACAGACAACAGACAACAGACAACAGACAACAGACAACAGACAACAGACAACAGACAACAGACAACTCACCAAGAAAATCCCCACCTTCCGGTATTGCCCAATCCAAAAACTCTCCCCAAATTGCTAAATCACCAATTAACCTCACCTATGAATCAGGAGAAAGTAGATCTTAGTGATTGGTTCAGGTATTTTTTTAAGCTTGCTCCAAGTATAGTCAGTGTAATCTTAGCTGCTTTTGTTTTGGTTATACTACCTCAGGCCAAGGAAGTTTTTATCGATATAGCCTACAGAGACGTAGCATTTAACATACTATTCTTCTCTTCATTATTTGTATTCCTCTGGTCTTTAATAGTTTGGACTACTGCCAGGCACATTGGTATGAATTGGATTTCCAATAATTTCAGTTCGATTGATAAGGAATCAGGCTTTGCAAAGTTTGTAAGGTTCTTTCCTCAGTTTTTGGGTTTTATGGTGATAGTATTTTTTGGCATGGGCATAATTTCTTCCTCCAAAGGAATTGGGTTTAACCTGATTTTGACTATCGGGATGGCAATTGGATACATCGCTATTGTCTATGGTCGCCGAAGGTTTTTCACCAATATCATGACAGCCACTTCACTGGATTTTCATAACTGGGATGATCTTCCCAAATCCACCAGGCTAATTATCATAGTAACAACTGTTGCGTATGGTATGCTTTTCATTCTTTTCATATTTCCAATAGCAGAAATCAGAGTTAGCCAGTTTATTGGTCCGATTGGAGTATTGGCTGGAGGAGTTTCATTTCTCACATTCTTTGCAGCTATCATCCAATACATCGATATGAACTCTAAGGTTCCTGTTACATTCCTGTTGCTGGTATGGATATTAATTGTTGGAACCATCAGTAACAATGATGGAATTAGAAAGTCAGATGATCCTTCATCAACATTAAAAACCAATAACATCCAGAATTACTTTGACGGGTGGTACGCCAAACACAATCCCAACAATGACTCAACAGTAATACGCCTAATCGCAGGCCAGGGAGGTGGAAGCCGGGCTGCATACTGGACAGCCAATGTCCTTGCACATTACGATTCAATTGATGACAGTTTTTTCAATTCCATCTTTTCATTCTCCACTGTCTCAGGAAGCTCCGTTGGGACAGGATTCTACTGCGCACACAAAGCCCTTGAAAGAGATAACCCACAGCTGGAAGATTCCAGAAAAAGAAACATGAGAGAAGTTGTAGGTAAAGACTTCCTAAGCCCAAACACAGGACCAATGTTCTTTCAGGAACTCATACAGGTGATTCAACCATTTAGCGTTCCATGGTCCGACAGGTCCAAATACCTGGAAGATGCCTGGGCACAGGCTTTCAAAGATGAAACGGGAAGCGAATTATTAAATAGACACTTCATGGATGTCTATGATGATCAATACGAGATGCCTCTACAGTTCTACAATTCCTGCATCTCAGAGCGAGGAATGCAAGCCATCACCGGCCCATTTCTACCGGACACCACCGGCCTGGAAAACGAAATCCAACTAACCAATGGCTACCACACCAATATCCACCTAAAAACAGCCATGTCCCTAAGCGCAAGATTCCCATTCTTCACCTCACCAGGTACGATTGACATAAGCAAAAAAGTAGACTTAAACTTCGTAGATGGTGGATACTTCGAAAACACCGGACTTGGTACCACCATGGTTATCTATGACATGCTCCACGAAATCCGTGAGCAAGATTCCCTGAAGTTCGAGGTAGAAATCCTCTACATCCAAAACGGAAAAGGCAACTACTTCAACACCACCAAAGATAACCGACTCCTAAAAATCGCAACAGTCCCGGTCCTCACCCTCTTCAACACCTGGGACACTGAAGCCGCCCAGATGTATGATTTCGTAGAAAGCCGCCTGGATACTGTAGACCACTTCCGCAAAATAAAACTAGACTACCGTGACAATTCATACTGCCATGAAGATTCAATTGATTTTCCTTTGACCAGGTATTTGTCAGTTTGTACTAAGAAAGCAATGGATAAGCAGGTGGATATGTTGAAATAGGAAATCCTAATTTTTAAATCCTAAACCCTAAGAGGCTCAAGCGTACCAACTGAGCGAAGCGAAAGTGGGCAACCCGCAGCTCGCAACATTGTCCGCTATCACCCGCCGAAGCTTTAGCGAAGGCGGGTCAACTGCCAATCACCAACCACAATGCGACCACTATCAATCACTTCAAGTTTTCTCCCATACCATTCACCTAGATAATTGACCATCAAAGAATCATTGTCAATCATAAACCGTTGGAAATAGTGATCCCTTTCATTTGTCGAACCACTTGGGTAGTGTTCGTTAGTCTCGTATAAGCTCATAATACCAGAAGAATCCGATGAAAATGCGATTAGAACAAACTGCTCTAGCTCACTTTCCCTTGAAAACATCAATGAATCCCTCGAATAAAAATAATCTACTAATCCAGTATCAGTCGCGATTATGAATGATTTGGAAACTTCTCCTACAACTGCAAAAGACTCTTCCAGTACTACAGTATCATCCGGATAATGCGCACGATCATACGCAATCTGCCAATTACCCTTTAGGATATTGTTCCCCGCATCAGGAGACTTCAACTCGGGATTATGACGAACAAATTTCTGAATTCCAATCTTTAACTTGTCAGGACCCTTGAAGGAATATTTTATGGGTATTTCAATACCATTATCTTTAAAGATGTATTTCCCTTTATCCAGTCTAAATCTATTTTTTGCTGATAATTTCTCTGCCATTCCACTTTCTACGTACAATTGAGATTGAGAATAGCTAACCATAGCACCTACAGTATCAGATGCCATTCCTATTTCCCAGTAAACGCCTCCCGTAATATTCACCAAAGAGTCATTAGAATAAATGTGATTGTAATATCCAGAGTCAGTGTTTAGTGTATATACTTTCACGAATGAGCCACCAGAGAATTGATCTGAAACGCTTACTGTATCTGACCCTTTGTTTGAATATAAAGGCCTCCAGGTTCCAGCCAACCTATCAGCAGGTATTCTTGAGCAGGATACGAGGATAACTAAAATGGCAAACGGGGCAATTAGAGGTCTCATAATTTAGAAAGACGGTTGTATGTTTTTACGGGGATTTGGATGGAAGCGTTTCGATCCCCTCATCCGCCGAAGCTTTCACCGACGGTTTCTCCATCACCTCAAGAAATCAACAAATGCTAACCTTCTCAGGCTTTCTGATCTGCGTTTCACTCCGTCAGGAGTGACGGTTCCTTTTTACGTAACACAAATAACCCGCTAGCCCACGAGCGAAGCGAAGTGGGCAACCCGCAACTCGTAACATTTTCCGCTCTCACCCGCCGAAGCTTTCGCCGGCGGCCATAGCCTATGGCGAAGGACTCAGCGAAGGCGGGAAAATTCTCAAGGAACACTAATAGTCTCTCCAGTTTCAAAACTGTCGTTATCTAAAATAACATCAAATCCAGATGCAGATCCTGATGTGGAATCAGAGAAGTTTTCTGCTGTAATATTGAAGATTTTTCTTTTTTTGCTATAAAACGTCAGCTCCTCCAAGTACAATTGACTTTCAAACGATTCACCATTCTGCTCATAAAACTGTGTTATTTCGACCTCCATATTCATAAAAGGTTCGGCAGCTCCAAATTGTACTTGACCTACAAAATTTCTTTCGATTGTAGTATCAGAATCAAACATGAAGGTAAAACTTGAGGTATTAAAATCATACAATCTCAACCTTATGGAATCATTTTCCTGCAATCCAGCTAAATTGATCTGAAGCCCTGAAGTCATTCGTGCCAACTCGTAAGACCTTTCAAAATCATCAGGACTAAGCTCATCAAACTGGCCATGATATAATTCCGAAAAGCCAAAGTAGTTATCGTTATTATCGGTCCATTCCCTATATCGTAATTCACCATAAGAATTAACAAACGGTGCGTTGGTCCCATATTTGAAACCAGCATTTAATTCAAAATCATTCAACGAGCCCGAAGTAAGGTCAAAACCATATAAACCCTCTTGTACATCTACAACCACATGATATTTTTCATTTATATCCACCTGAAGAGTGATTGAGTCCGGGATATGATCAAAACCCGCGGCAGCATATAAAGTGGTGTCTTCTCTGTAGAAAGAAATGAAAGTATACAATGGATCATCATTTAATGTTCTACCATTTCCAAGATCCACATCCTCCAGCGATATTCTTGAAGCAAAAGCAAAAGAGATTGTCTGAACATCTTCCTGTTGTTCCCCCTCATCCTCTTCGCAACCAAGATATATTAAAGTAGATAAGAATAGCAGTATGACGATAGGTGATAGTTTAGATTTCATAACAGAGTTTGTAAATGTGGTATTACAAAAATGCTAAAAATGAATGATAATTGAAAAAACATAATAAACCCGCAAGCCATTCCCAATCTCCGTTTCACTACGTCAGGCATGACGGTGCATTCTCTATATTAAATTCCTTCACCTTCCACCCCTAACCCCTAAAGGGGAACAAAAATCGATTAGTCAGGCACATAATGACATTTCCCTTTAGGGAAGACAAGGGTCTAGGAAAGCCGATTTCATTAAACCCGCAAGCCCACTAAGCAAAGCGAAAGTGGGCAACCCGCAACTCGCAACAGCTTTAAAACTTCCGTCTCCAGTCTTCCGTCTTCCGTCTCATTTCACTATCTTTAATAGGAAACCCAGCCAGCTACCAAATGAAGACGACAATATACACCCTGCTACTAGCTATAGGAACCCTCTATACGCTCCAGGCTCAGCACAATCCTATGATCGATTCCCTCGAGATTGTTCTGGATACCATTACGGATGAAAAGCAGCGAGTAAACACCCTCAACGAACTAGCCCAGGAATACAACACCTCCGACTCAGCAATGACCGCCAAATACACTTCTGAGGCGATTTCTTTGGCACAAAAAATCGGTTACAAATCT
This sequence comes from bacterium, assembly GCA_024743255.1. Taxonomy (GTDB): domain Bacteria; phylum Bacteroidota; class Bacteroidia; order Cytophagales; family Cyclobacteriaceae; genus JANSWY01. The sequence continues at coordinate 421,848 of JANSWY010000001.1, forward strand.
GGAGAAGCACATGCTCATGCCAAGATGGCCTGGGCAGTGGCGATGATTAGTGGTGATTATGATAGAGCTAAGGAAATGCTTTACCGCGCACTGGAACTTGCCGAAGAAGCCAATGATGAATCCGCAATTGGAACAGCCCTAAACGGCATGGGAGCTATCAGCTACTACAACAACAACTATGAAAAAGCCGCTGACTACTTCAAGCAATCACTAAAACTCAAGGAAAAGTCTGGCAAAAAAGTAGATATCGCTGGGGCCTATAACAACATTGGCGTGATCTACGAAGAATGGGGACGTTACCCTGAAGCCATGGAAAGCTATCTGATGGCATTGGAATACTTCGAACAAGCTGGCGACAAAAACGGCATATCCAACTGCTATAACAACATTGGCATCATCCACCGCCACGAAGAAGAATACGACATAGCTCTCAACTATTATCTAAAATCCCTGGAACTGATGAGGGAGCTAGGTTACAAAGACCGACTTGTATCGTGCCACAACAATGTTGGAACGGCATATACAGACTTAGAACAATACGATTCTTCACTTTATCATTACGAGCAATCACTAGCCATTAGCCAGGAAATGGGAAGTAAGGATGGAATTGGGTTTGGCTATATTTCACTTGCTATCAATTATCACCTTACTGAAAACTATGAATTAGCCCTTGACTATGCCAAAAAGTCCTACGCAATCCGACAAGAACTAGGTCGCAAAAAGTTGATCTCTCAGTCTGCACTCTGGCTCGGGAAAGCCTATTTTGAATTGGGACAAAACAATAATGCACTCAAATACCTAAAGGAATCCTTAGCAATAGCAAGCGAGATTGAACAAAAAGAAATCATGACAAGTGCCCACGAGGAGCTTGCAGACCTTTATTATCGTTTAGGCAACCATAAACTTGCATATGAGCATTATGTGGGCTTCCACGAGCTTCAGGACGAGATTAATGACATTGACAAGTCCAGAAAGCTGGCGCATGTGGAGGCGGAATATGAGTTTCACCAAACGCGTGACTCCATGCAATTTGCCAATGAAAAAGAGAAGATGATCCTCAACCAGCAGATTGCCCAGCAGCAGATGGACATGAATGTTTACATCATTGGAATAGCCGTCCTAACGATTGCCGTTTTTGTACTGATCCTCTTCAGCCAGGTAAGAAACCGAACCAGCAAAAAGCTCTCAGCCCTCAACTCCGAGATAGAACGCCAAAACAGGTCACTCCTCGACCTCAACCGCGAGAAAAACGAACTCCTGGGCATAGTAGCACACGACTTAAGAAACCCTCTCAACCAAATAAAGGGCATGATCAACCTTCACATAAGAGACAACAAGCCCAAAATAGACAATGAATATCTGGACATAGCCTCAGAAGCAACCGATAGGTTGACTGATATGGTAGGCCGTATTTTGGACGTTAGCGCCATAGAAAACAAGAAAATAGACCTCAGAATAGAGCAAATAGACGTGATAGCCCTGATGTCCCAGATATCCATCAACTTCAGCACTATCCTACATCACAAGGACCAAAAAATAAAAAACCAGTTCCCCCAGGAAAAACTATTCATAGAAGCCGACCGCAACTACCTCATCCAGGTAATAGAAAACCTGGTAGGAAACGCCAACAAATACTCCGAACCCAAAACCACCATCACCCTCTCGGTAACCAGCATGCAAGACCATGTTTACATCACCGTAGAAGACCAGGGCCCAGGCATCAGCAAAGCAGATCAGGAGAGCCTCTTCAAAGAATACAGCACAGCCTCCACCCAAACCACAGCCGGCGAACAATCCCACGGACTAGGCCTGGCAATAGTAAGAAAGTACGTAGAAGCGATGAAAGGAACCATTGCCGTGGAAAGTGAGATTGGGGAGGGAAGTAGGTTTAGTATTAGTTTTAGGAAAGTGAGGATATTTAGTGAGGTTAATAATAATTAGGTCAACCGCCGATTGAAACCCGTCACCTCGAATGAGCGCTAGCGACTGAGAGGTCCCGTTCCTTTAATCCGCGTGATCCTACAAAACGGTTTTACTAGAAGCGGAGATAAGGAATCCCGCCCCTGTCCGCAGAAGCTTCAGCGAAGGAGGACAACCGAAGCACTCTCGAACAACGTGAATACTACCTTTTAGGATTTCAAAATTAGGATTTAGAGCTTCTCCCTTTTAGGATTTAGAGCTCCCCATCCCACCATTCGGTTTAGCATTTCTTTCATCAAGATGAGGATATTAGTGAAGCGAGCATTACATTTACGCCAAGTCAACTAATCAGTTTTAAAAATGATAAAGTCCAAATATTTATTCCTACTTATTCTATCTATTGCCACCTTGTTTGTAGCCTGCGAGGATGACACTCCAGAGCCAGAACAAATTAGTATTTTAGGTGAGTGGACCTTTGTAGATTCTGAAATAGAAACTATAACGATAGACGAAGAAATTGGTGAGTTTACTGCACCTGACGTTACCGGCATCAAATGGACGTTCCAGGAAGAAAATGATCTCCTGGTTGATGGAGCAGACACAGTATATACCACATACTACAACTACGACGAATTAAACAAACAATTAGAAGTTGAAGGCGGCTTCTATGATGTTACAAAACATACTCAAGATTCTCTTGTCATAAAATATTACGTAGATATATCACTATTAGGTGAGTTTAATATTTATTTATTTTTGATGAGATAGTGAAGCTTTTGTTTAGCAGATAATCCTGACATCAACAAGCAAGGCCAGTGCAGGATTCATTAAATTACTTGTAGAATGGGAATCGCTATCTACATCATAATCTGTCTCCTGGTTGCACCTGCAGGAAAGGGCAAACGAATTGGAATGTTTAAGACATTCTTGTTTTCATTTTTACTAACACCAATAATTGGGCTATATCTAGCACTGGGTTCCGGAAGACTAAATGCAAGAGGCTGCAATCATTGTGGTAATACCGAAAATGAAGCAGAGTTTTGTGGAGTTTGTGGGAAGAATGAGGATGGGAAGAGTAGGGAGGAATTGGGGATTGAATTGTAGGTTGGTGAAATATGAAGGTGTTACTTTTCTAATGGAAATAGACTTGGTATGAAGGTGTAGTTGAAACTACACCTAGAATGGGGTAGTAAGTTTAGTATATCTTTTAAGAAGGTGAGGATTTTTAGTGAGGTGAATAATAATTAGTATTTTAAATACTCAAGAATACCAATGCTTGATGAATTATTTGAATTGTATGATGAAGAAGAGGTCAAAAGACAACTAAAGAGGCAGGGGTACGAATTGTTACCTATGGTAAGAGAGAACAAATTCAAGATAGGTTATGAAAGATTCAAAACACTGCTAACGAAACATAAATTTGGAGAGACATCACCAACCGGAGAAAACTTTGATGCCATTAAAAAGAGAAACCTCTCAATTGAAATGGCGGCCATTGTTTACATGTACACAAGTTATAAGGTTCATGATGATATCAATCATCAACTTCGTTATCGGGTAGATAATTTAGATAAAGATATAGAGTTGTATTGTCGCCTTCTGGATTCTGTTCTTGATAAATTAATATCAGTTAACAATACTATTGTTTATCGGGAAGTCCCCCATCCTGACCGAGATCGAATGGAGATATTAGATTTTTACGAATCTAAAATTAATTCTCATCACATTGAATCTAGTTTCCTTTCTTGTCATCAAGGATACTGGTATGATCAAGACTCAGGGTTTCAATATCAAATTTTAACTTCTAATAATAGCAATGGAAAAGATTTGTCAGAATTAAGTTTTGACGCAACTGAAAAAGAAGTGTTATTTAAAAGATCAACTAAGTTTTTCATAGAAAAAGTGGTGAGGCAAGAGAATAGAATTTATATGATTGAAGTTTAGAAAACCTAGAAATCGATAGCTATTGAATCAGGGGTTATTATTGAGTACAGCCTTAAGTTCCTCTACAGAAAGAACAGGACTACTCCTATGCAACATTGCATGGCAGTTTGGACAAACTGGTACAAGATCATTAATTGGATCAATTGTGTATTGATCTCCTATTTGAGCAATTGGGACTTTATGGTGTACATGGATAAATCCTTTACCAATTGAACCGTATTTTTCTTCAAAGTCTATATCGCAAACCTTACACTTTGGACCATGAAATTCAATACACTTTCTTCTGGCCAATGGATTTCTCTCGTACTTGTTTACAGTTATTTTTTTTCCTGTACCCTCGACAAGAAATTTGGAAGAGATTTCATTAGGACTTAGTTCTGGCCTCATGAGGTTTGTTGTTATTGAGGGAAATGTCCAAACAATTTTTACCGGTTGGGTATCTTCAAAATTATTTACAACAGCAGCACCTTCATAAATAAAGGCGTCTCTATTCTCAGTCCGTGTAAATATATGGACAGCTCCATTTCTGTTTACATCTAAAATATCTCTGATTAGAGGTTGATTTATATTGGAGTTAGATTTTGCTTGCCAATGTAGCTGGTCACCATCCCAGTAGTTTGTATAATCATGTCCTGTTCTTCCCTCAGTACCTATATTAGCAAATATGTATATGTCATTATTATACTTTCTGTAACCCGTATCCCATGAACCTTTTTGTTTTGATTTGGAGACATTCAAGATTTCATAGATATCCTTTTTTGTATACTTATTTTCTATTTCAAAAACTTGCACTTATTTATTTCTTTTTGGCAAAATCAATTCCAACTCTTAGTGGATAGCCAAAGGCACGATTTGCGAGTCGTTGCGCATAATTTTCTTTAAGGCTTTCAATAAGGTGAAATTGTTCAGCTTTATTGTTAAAGCTAACGCCTACAATTCCATCTTTAACTTGGTTATTTTCTACGTAGAATGTTTTGGGCTTGCATTCATGAGAAGAATTTTCCCAATATATCGCATCGATTACACCCTCAATTTCAACAAATGAAATAAACAAGCCATCAGTATTATCAAGAACCTTAAGCCGCGATTGGGAGCTATCATTCACTCTTACCCCTTCAATAAACCAGTATTGGTTATCAATTTTCTTTGGGTCTAAACAATCACAATGAGGAGTCACACATAGAAAAAACCTGTCATCCCCTTCTTCTTTTGTTATTCGAAAGATGTCCCCAAAACGAATGAAATCTACTTCATTCCTTTCATCTGTATTAACTCTATTGTAAAAATGATTTAACTTAAATAATTCATTGATAAATTTGTCTACTGCTTTAGAATCGGAGGAAGTGAAAGCGCTTTGACGTTTATTTCCATTTACTTTGTTGTAATATTCCTCAAGTGTCCCATATAATTTCAAGTCACTTTCATGAAGGTAAGAGGCAACTTGATCTTTTAGAATCTCTCTCAAAAAATCATAAAAGATGAAAGGATGGTCATCGTTTTTCAATTTGTGAAAGAAGAATGCCTCTTCACTTAAATCATCAAAATCTTTTCCTATAAATGCTGATTTCTCTCTAAACCTGTTTCTCATTTCTAAACCCATAAGAGATAGGAATATATTTTGCTCTCCTAGAAATGATTCAAGGAATGCATCATAAAGTTGATCCCCATGTATTTGTTCCTTTGTAAATATTTTTACTATAGTATGATTAATGTAAAAAGTGTAGTCATCGTCTTTAGATGTTTTGAACACGTCGTTAGCAAAAGAGGTAAAGTTTGGTTGCTCTTTTAGAAGAGCTGTTCTCAGTTTATAAAAAATGTCGACTTTAGAATCTCCAGTTTTTAGAATTTTACGTTTCAATGGTTTATCAATTCCATATGCTTTACAGAATGAGTGGATTTCTTGATCAACGTCTTCCAACTTTGCATTTACAATATTATTGATCAAAGTATCGAATTTTTCTTTTGAGCTGTCATTGTCATCAATTGACCAAAAATCGTCTAAATCCGTATCGGAAATGAGGTCTCTTAATTGAGCAATTTCTTCTTCTTTTGCTCTGCCTCTATAAAATCTATTTAACTCGTTTTTTACAGTATCCTTCGCTTCTTTAGTATATATACAAATAAAGTGTAAACTTTTGACGTCAATTGCTTCCTCTAATATTTTTAAGGCGTCATCATGCTGCTCATCTTCCAGTTGCCAATCTAGGATCAGTAGATCCTTATTCTTTAAGTAGAACATTTTATCATCATCCCATCCTTTTTTGTTGTATTTAAAGGGATGTAATAGACATTGATTTTTTTTGAAATCATTGAACAATGCAATTGTTCTCTCCTGTTCATCTTTTAGACCCTCATCTTTTGTTGTAAAATTCTCAAGTGCGTGATCATCAATGAAAATAGCAGAACTGATTGTCTCTTTAATAATACTTTTTGCTACCGTTTCAAATGACATAATTAGTTTAATTTATTGGTTTTATAATGAATGAGGCACCATTCAGTTGATTGTATTTAGGCTCGTTTGTGGCCAAAATGTCGTATCCTGCCGTGTTTAGTCCATCTTTGGATAAATACAACCCTATGCCTCTTCCTTTAGGTCTTCTTGTGTAAAAAAGTTCAAATATTTCCTCCAGGCTGGATTCTCTTATTCCTGGACCATTGTTGCAAATAATGATTGATTTTGTATCAATCTCATAATCCAATCTAATTTTGGGTTCTTCCGAGGATCTTATCCAATAAAGCGCGTTATTAATAACATTGACCAGAGCAGGTAGAAGAATTGATTCAAAAGTGTATGTTTCTGAGTTCCTGAATGATTCAGTTATTTCAATTGAGACTCCTTCATTATTAAATGTTTCTTCAAAAAAGTTATTCAAATAGTCTAGTATTTCATTCCCCTTTATATATCTCTTGGTTCTTTTTGATTTTCGATATAATGGATTTAAAGATTGATACTTTGAGTCTAAATGCTCAAACGAGTTCTTCAAGTATTTAAAATGTTTTTGTGCTTCTTTGGTGTCATTTAAATACTTACCTATCTCAGATATTGAAGTGCTTAATTGACTATACATGGAATTAAGTTCATGATTTATGATTTCTACAGCGATTCCAAGCTGAGCCATACTTCTAAAATCATCCAGCTCTTTCAATGCCTCCTCGTATTGATTTTTATATAATCCAACGAGAGCATCATCATCGATATCGAAATTTAACCTAAGTATATGATCAGATTTTGCATCCAATAATTTTTGATATCTTAGTCGGAGATCTGAAAATTCCAATTCTAATTCTTCCAGGCTTTTCTGCAAAGCGGGCTTGGTTGGTTGGCTAGGTTTCAGCTTATTGTAGATCTCCTGAAGCATCCTTTTGTAGTCGCTTTCCGTTTTTTCGAACTCTTTGTCTACATGTTTAAAACCACTCTTAAAGTCTTCTTTACTCTTTGCAGTGATGGCATCTATCAATGATATATAGTTCTGGAATTTATTTTCATATTCATTGATGAGTTCCTCTTCTTCTAGCTTTTTTATTGCAGTGTTTCTTAAGTCATGTATTGTTGAAAAATCCTTACTTTTAGTTTCATAGATATCAATCACTTTATAAAAAGCCTCTTGCTCACGAGAGTTCATTTTGAATCTCTTTGGCTTTTGAGGTTCCAGACTTTCCATTTCACTTATAAGAATATCTACCTGTCGCAGAAGCTCTTTTATATCCAAATAAATTATATGAGTTTGAGAAACCTTTTGTTTCAATTGATCATATAGATTGTCGAACCTCTCGCCAATTGATGCCAATTGATAAGGAGTGTTTTTCAGGTTTTCTTTAAACTGTTTCCTTTCGGCGCTTTCTTTCTTTTTCTCTTCAGCAGCCGTCGCTTTTGCATCTTTTAAATCTTTCAGTTGTCTCTGTTTCAGATCTTGTTTGGCTTTAGTCCCAAAATATTCTCTAGCTAAATCGCCAAACAGACCTTGCAAATCAACCCTGAACTCTCTAAAAGCTGCATTATTTATAAACCCTTCTCTACCTGCCTTATCTCTTAAGTTTTGATTCTCATTTCTTGTGAGTTCTATATAGCCAAACATTCGTCTGTAACTAAAGAAATAGTAACCAACACCTTTTGATCTTTTTTCTTCAAATTCCAGAAAATCTGCTGAAGGTCTACCATATGGTAATACTCTTAGATCATCTCGATATATGTATAACCCCCCTGATGCCTTTAGTTTATAGTTGTAATAATTAAAAACGGAATCTTCAAGCGATGTTTCTAGTTTTCCAGGGACATATCCAAGTTTCAATTTGAATTTCCCATAAGAGGTTTTCCTATTACCGGGTCTATTGGATCGGTATGTATACCCTTTTATAGTCTCATTGTATACTCTGATTTTTCCTTCGAATGTGCCGAATTCGTCAAACTCACCCTCAATCAAGTGGTCACAATTTTCAAAGTCATCTGAATTAAAAAATGCACTGCTTTCATTAATATCTCTCTCGCCAGTTTTATCTTTCAATATAAAAGATGTATTGATTTCATATTGGTCTGGGTCAAATTTGAACTCATTGTAAAACCCTACTAGACCTGTTCTAATTTCATCGACAGAATTAATATCCACATCATCAGCATTATTCTTTTGATTATTCCACTTTTTCAAAAGGTGGAATTGCTCATCAGGTTGAAAGACAATGAATTTGGTACCATGGATATTATTTGAGTCTCCGATTAAATCAGCTATAACTTCATCTTCGAAGAATTCAGGAATGTTAATGCTATTGGTATCCTGAATTATTTGATCCATCAACACTTGTTGATCAGACCAAGGCTTTTGTTTTTTGGCAGCTTCTTCTTCATCGTCATCCAAAAAATTTGATAAAAATTCTTTTCTTAAATTCTTGAAAACACTATCAAAGTCATTAAGGCTTGGAATGCTTTCAATTGGAATGTTAACATCATCTAGAAATAAGTTATAGTTTTCCAAAGTCCTCCAATCAAAATATAGCGCTTGAAGAGGATGGCCTATTTTTTTTGTTAACATTAACATTGGTGATCCAAGGTAAGCCACAGAAAGTCTACCAATTCCTTTTTCTCCCATAATGGGTCTAGGCTTTTTCCACAAAGTTTCCTCTCCTTCTGTAGGTAATTCACCTCTGCTTTTTGAATCGGTACCTAGTACTAGCCACTTCTTTTGTAAATCGCCACTAGACATGCCTTTCCCATCATCACTTAACACGAAAAATGGTGTTTCAACATCCTCGTACCCTTCAGTATAGAGAACTGCTCCCAAGTTGCTAGCATAGGCGTCATACCCATTTTTCCATAGTTCACTTATGGCTGTGGGGAGGTCCGCAATTTGGCCCTTCCCGAGTAAATCAACTGCTCTTGCTTTTGTCCTAAATTGCATTTCTATGGGTTTGAATTAGTCTAAGACCTATTTGTTCTGCCAACTTTGGTGGAACTGCATTTCCAATCATTTTAGCAATGGTTCCTTGACTGTCTGAGTAAAAAATGTAGTCCAATGGAAAGCTTTGAATCACGGCACCCTCTCTTAGAGAGATTGCCCTGTTTTGTTCTGGGTGTCCGTATCTACCATTTGAATAACTTACGAATTTTGTAGTGATTGTTGGAGCAGGTTCATACCAGCTCATTCGTCCGTAAACATCGTAGTGTCCATCGTGTGTTTGATAGCATGTTGGTTGTAATTCATCGGGCCATGATCGTCTATCACCCCCATCATGAGGAGTTCTAACAATTCGCATTAAATTGATTTCTCTCAGCTCAGCAGCGCTGTGCTTAAACTCGCTATCATCTTGGTGTCCTGCTTCGATAGGTGGAAATACCGAATGATTACCAATTGCTTCATGTACCGTTATGATATTTTCTGTATCAGGTTCTGGAAGGTTAATTTGTTTTTTTAGACGTGTGGCTATTAATATATATCTCCTTCTACTTTGGGGTACACCATAGTGTTTAGCATTTAGCACATCTTCATCAAAAACATATCCTTCTTCATTGAGAAATTCTTTGAATTGTTCCAGAGGACTTCCTGCCTTTCTATCCAAACCAGGAACATTTTCTACAAAAACATAACCAGGTCTAAAGTACTCGACAAATTCTCTGAAATCCTCCAATAAGAGTCGCGTTTCTTTAGACTTTGTTTTATCAGTTTTTATGTTTGAATAGTACTGACATGGACTACAGCCTACAAAAACTAAGTTTCGTTGATTCCTTCTAATCCCAAAAAATTTGCCCATTTTCTTTTTGTCCAGATTAGAAACATCGGCATGCAAAAATTTGGCATTGTTATTTTTTTCATAGGTCTCTTTACAAGACGAATCGATATCAATACCTCCGATAACTTCAATACCTGCTTGGTTGAACCCACAACTCACTCCCCCTGCTGAACAGAAAAAATCGACAGCTTTTAGTGTATTACTACTCATTAATTCCGCTTTCCAATTAACCCTATGATTTTTTTGAGTTAAAGATAAGTAAATACTCTCTGCTTTGGGATCAGACAGCAACCCCAAATTCTTCTTGGAATCAAGATTATTCAACATATAGACCGACCAATTAATTCTACAATATCTTGAAATGAGATTAAACTGGCAATACCTGATTATCGGTATTTCCCAAAAAACTCTGTTTCATTCTCAGTTTTCTCCCAAAAACCCACCCAAACCCCAATCCGTTAAACCAAATAACCATCAATGTCTATCAACCATGATAATCAAACCCCCTTTCTACAACAATTGGCGAGCTTTCTTTCATTTTTTGGGAGAGGTGGTGTCGGTTCTATTGGCGTTTGCTGTGATTATTGGATTGATCTATTTCACATCTATCCGCAAAACCAATCAATCGCCAGAAAGAAGCACCACTGAACAAGTTCAAACCTCTAAACCTCATCACCCATGAAAAACAATAACTCCTGGCTCCATTTTCAGCTTCAATACTTCAGATATGTAGGCAATTTTCTGGTCTACTCAGTAATGATATTGCTCACTGTAGCAGTATTCTATTATAAATTCACCCCCAGCGAAGGGCCGGAGGAAGACGTCAAGTCAATACAATACAAAGGCCGTACCACCGGCATAATCACCTCCGCAGAACCCCACACCGGCATGAAACAAAACCAATACGGCACCAGAATCACCACAAACTATTTCATTGTGACTTACCAGTATCAGGTAGGAGATAGTGTTTACAATGGCTCGGATCAGTTGAGGAATACCCAGGTTTTGGCCAGGGAAGTTGAGAGGTTGCGTGGTAACGGGTTTCGGGATAGTGTGGTTGTTAGGTATGACAAAAAGGAGGTTCAGAGGAGTGTGGTAGAGCTTTGATCTATAATAACCTCCATCTCCAAACCACGTTATACCTCATTCACACAAATCATGATCATCATCGAATTCTTAGTACAGTTCATTTTAGAGATAATCGGACAACTGGTCTTTGACCTGATCTTCTCAGGGATTGGCAAAATCATTAAAATATTTTTTGAAGTTGTAAGGAAACTGTTTTCTTGAGATAATTCATTCCCCCTTTGTGGGTGCAGGGGTGTTATAAACCAATAGGATTTCCAGCCCAAAACCTACATCTTACAGCAAAATTCATAAACCATGAAAGAGAAATTAGAAGCTATCTTCAAAATAGAGGACCCGGCTGATGCGGCTGTTGAAATTGCAGGTCTTGTTTGGGATAAGGTACCGGGAGGAGAGGATTTAACTGTATTGAAGGACTTTGAGAGAGATATTCTATACCTGGATCTCCTGGAAGGTCAGGTGCTTAATGGAGGTTTTGATCAATATTTTTTCAATAGCTCTGGTGAATTTGCTCATGAGACTTTGGCAACTCTTCAAAATCGGGGGCTTCCATATTTTGCTGATCTATTGGAAAAGGCCATTAAACTATTTCCGGTTCTACCAATTCCAAAAAACACGATGATAAGAAGAGATGCTATGGAAGAGGTTTCAGAAAAAGTGGAAGAGCAATGGGACAATCTGGATGACCTGTTTTATGAAAAACCACACGAGCTTTCATCGGCCATTGTCAAAATTGCCAAATCATATATGAACGACTTCTAAAATGTCCAGATACATAGGATCCTACTTCAGCAGTAAATCAATATCCAGATTGGCAACTGGTGATAGTTTGAGGTTAGAAGTCTCACTAAATAGCCCAGGAAAGTATAAGGTGGTTGGTTATTTCAAAGGTGGTGTTTTCATAGAGGTGGATTAATAGCTCAATATTACCTCGCGAACCGTTATTCCTGACGAAGTGAAACGGAGATCAGGATTCTCGCTGTGTCCGCCGAAGCTTAAGCGAAGGAGGGCACTCACGAAATCCGTGACCTCAAACCATTGATGGGATTCCGGATATTTCCTCCGCTTCTCTCCAGAAATTCCGGAATGACGTTTCGTTGGATTAATCATTGAGATTGTTATTCCCCTTAGGGGCGCAGGGGTGTTGAGGGTCGGGTCTGCAAGCACCTCACCCCGGCCCTCTCCTCAAGGAAAAGGTGCCTGAATGGCGGATGAGGTGAATCCCCTGCACAAACCCCTCAATGCATTACATAAACCGCTCTATACACTGCATAGCCCGCTCGATGCTCTGCATAGTCTGCTCTATTCATTGCATAGTCCGCTCGATGGTCTGCATAAAGCGCTCGATACACTGCATAAGCTGCTCGATGCTCTGCATAAACCCCTCGATGCATTGCACAAGGTGCTCGATGGTCTGCATAAGCCGCTCGATGCGCTGCACAAAATACTATTCTGAAAATATTTAATTAAACATAACGGTATTATATAGAAAATTACTATTTTTCTACCCTGTACACGCAACAAGACCATTTGTAACCATTTAGTTCACATTTAATTTTTTATTAATATTTAACCATTTTATTCTTATGAATGCAAACCAAAAAAGTCGAGCAGAGATGCTTGCGACCACACGCACCTTTTTAGATTTAAACACAGATGTATGGAGTGGTGTACCCATCATCGCAACCGTGAAAACAGAATTGGATTCAGTTATCCAGGAAATCATCCACCACCAGGAAGCGCAGGAAGCTTCTCAGGTTTTTCTGGGTAGCAACAAGTTGGCATTGAAGAAAGCTGTTGCCGAGAAAGCTGATATTCTAAATGATATCCTCGCATCCTATGCAGAGATAGAAGACAATGCAGCACTGCTCGAGAAATCCAATAAGTCCTTCAGCGATTTCAACAGACTTCCCTACCAGGATTTCCAGACAGTTGTTAAAGAAACCATCCAGTTGCTTGATGATAACCTGGCTTCATTGGCAGATTACGGCGTATCTGAGGATCAGGTGACGGATTTGAAGAACAGTTTTGATGATTTCATGTCGATCAGCGGAGAGCCAAGGCTGTACAAAGTTGCCAGCGTCCAAGCCACCAAAGCCCTTGAAGACCTCTTCACCCAAGCCAGCGATCTCCTCAAGTCCAAGCTTGACAGGTTGATGAAACGCTACAAGACAGCTAATACCAATTTTTACAATGGGTATGTAGCGTCTCGGGTGTTGGTTAATTAGGATTTCGATATTCTAATTTAGGATTTAAAAACTTCACCTGGTTTACATTCATCATTCCACTGCATCTCCATCTACATCTTAATACTCATTCAATTTTTTCCATTATCCCTCGCGAACCGTCATTCCTGACGAAGTGAAACGGAGATCAGGAATCTCGCTGTGTCCGCCGAAGCTTAAGCGAAGGAGGGCACTCACGAAATTCGTGACCTCAAACCATTGATGGGATTCCGGATATTTCTTCCATTTCATACTTGACGAAGCAAATCGTAGATCATGAATTCCACCTTGTCCGCCGAAGCTTTAGCGAAGGAGGGCAGAAATTCCGGAATGACGTTTCGTTGGTTTTATAACTGAGAAAATTCATTTCCCCTTTAGGGGCGCAGGGGTGTTGTGGATCGGGACTACAAGCACCTCACCCCAACCCTCTCCTCAAGGATAGGGAGTAGTCCTTCTCCTTGAGAGGGGGACGCCCTGTCAAGGTGCCCGAAGGGCGGATGAGGTGAATTCTCTGCACTAACCCCTTACATGCCTGCATATCAAACTTACATCATTGCATAAGATTCCCTAAACTCAAGATAACCACCTCATTATCACTTAATTCAACTGAAAATACCTATTTCTGGGTATTGATTATATATATGTGGCGAAGGTAATTTTAGCAGCAGCAAAATGCTCGGGGATTTCCTATGAAAGTATTATTATTCAGTTCTGAAAAAGACAAAGAGCTTAAAGAGCTTATTCTTCAATCATTTTCCAATAAGTCAGTTCAAATAATTGATTTTAATCCGGACAGTTCTAAGTTGTCCCTGGAGGATAACGTTCAGGAGCAAGTAAAGATGACGGATGGTGTGATTATCATCATTAAAACTAAGTTTAATAAAAGTGAAAAGGAACAGACCTTGGCGGAGATTGTTTCCAGCTACCAGACAGCTGGCAAATTCATACTCCCGTTAGTATTTGAACCTGATAATACACCTTCCATACTGGATCCATACCAGGCAGTGGATGGTGATGAGAATAAGGTGTCCGAGAATATTGCTATTGCAGTACAAATTATGTCCGCCCGGATTGCCAAAAGGATACAAAATCTTAAGGACGAAGAGGTTCAGAAGGAAACGATTAAAGGTAATCTTACTATATATGTAGATCCTGTCTTGAAATCTCTTCGGCGGAAGGAGCTTATCAACAAAGGGATTGGGATTTTTTGTCATATTCTGGGCTTATTAGCCATACTATCTCCACTTTATTACGTCTCTGAGACACACATGAATGCTATTGAATTCAAAGACAATGACTTGCTCAAATTTTTGTTTTTCACCATCACAGGGGCTATTGGAATTGCAGTACTTCTCGCTGCATCAAGATATGTGTTTAATATAGGTAAAGCATTTATGCATGAGGCAGTAAAAATTGGTGACAGAATTCATGCCATTTCCTATGGTAAACTTTATATCGAATTGTTCAAAGATTCCATTAGTCCAAAAGAGATTATGGAAGTATTCAAAGATTGGAATATAGAACAGACAAAAAGTTTTATCCAATTGGATAGCAATGACTTTGACCCAAAAATCCTCACTCATTTGTCGGAGCTGGGTAAAATAGCAGGCTCAAAAAAGGAAAAGAAATGAAACACATTAACACAATTGGAGCAATCCTGGAATATGGTATTGATTCGCACAGCGATCACATGAAGAATGGGGCTCAGACTTTACTTGAGCTGAATCATAGTTCATTTTATGAAAGCCTGTATGTGTCAAGAACCACTCATGAAGATGATTTAAAAAAAGATATAATGGACCGCAAAGGTCCCTTTTTTCTACAGGCACCTCAAGGCTATGGAAAAACTAGTATGGTGGGTAAAGTATTGAGCGATATTGAAGCGGAATATGATGTAGTGACTATAACAATTGATTTGAAATCCAAGATTGACTCTGTTACAAAATCATATCCTGACACAGAATCGATCCGCAGTTTTGTTATTTCTGAGTTAGAGGCGGGTGCAGTAAAGCTGATTAAATCAAATAATATTCATACTAATGATATAATTAGTTTCTTTTTTGAAGGAATTGGACATGAATATCTCATTGGTAGAGAACACGATAATACAAAGTTCACCAGTTGTTTAAAAGAGATAAAAGCCATCCATGACATATTTATCAATGGTGACATTCCAAGTCATGAATGGTATTGTAAATTTTTGCGAGAGGAAATGCCAGAAATGAATCTGGATCTACGAAACCGTCTGAACTTTATCACCTTGGATCTCAGTCAAAAGTTGAACTATGAAGACTTGCTATTCTTCCTTGCCAATTATAGAGATCAAACTCACAATTTTGTTGTAATTGCTTTTGATAACCTTGACAGCATGAAGGATGGAATATCCCGAACATCCTTTTTTGAGTTCATTAGAGTTTTTCAAAATAATATCAAAGAATCCACCAAAATGGTGATGCCAATTCGTCCTGTCAACCTTGAAGAGATCATTCAAAACACTTCACAGAAAGGGGACGAAGGAGCATTTCCAGGGCCAATAATTCATGAATTGGATTACACGGACTTTCAAGATAAAGAAGAAGTTAAATCAATATTAGAGAAGGTTGAGAAACAAAGAGGCAGAGATTTAGAGGAGGATGAAGTAAAAGAGATAGTAACGTCGCATGGATTAAAATCAGAAGAAGTGTTTGCTTCTAAAATCATTGAAAAGAGATTTGACTACTGCAAAGAAGTAATAAAATCAAAGGAGAAGGACCTTAAGCATACTGACCTTGATGAATTATTTGACCTGATTGATCTGATTAATTCCGGACCTATTTTATCCAAAACGTTAAATGGCCTCTGTAATCATGACAGAAGACGACAAATGAACC
The DNA here is from genome assembly GCA_024743255.1 of bacterium. Classification (GTDB taxonomy): domain Bacteria; phylum Bacteroidota; class Bacteroidia; order Cytophagales; family Cyclobacteriaceae; genus JANSWY01. The sequence goes on from JANSWY010000001.1 coordinate 438,112, forward strand.
ATGTTAGAAACTTTTGTCGGTACTTTATCGAGATTAAAGGCAAACTTTCATACGATAAGTTAGATAGTGCTAAAGACAAGCAGTTCGTCCTGGAAACATTTTTGTACAAATGGATCGTTAAGAATCAAGCTATTGTTGATACAGAGCTATATAGTTTAGTTGATTGTGTTAAGGGTTCTGATTCACCAAGTTTTATCAAATTGATGCTACTGAATTGCCTGGTAGGTTTATCAATTGAACCCCAAAGAAATTACGTTACTGTAAAAAAATTAGTCAAGCGATTATCAGTTCTTGGTGTTTATGATGAGAAAGAAATTTTCAAAGCTCTTTATACTTTACTTGGTGACAGCTCTAATTCAAAAAAGAATCAGCTAATTGAATTGAGAGAACGAAAAAAAGTATCAAATGCAAAGAGTATTCGAAAGGATATGAAGGTTTCCATTACTCCGCGAGGAATTCAGTTATCAAAATATACGGTTAACAGGTTTACATACCAGGTAGAGCTTCTGCGGAAATCTGGCTTTATGACAGAAAACAACTTATCATTTGATGAATATACTCCTGTAAATTTAAAATCAATTCTGGGGGATCTGCTTTTTCTGGCTGAATATCTCGAAAAAAGCTTTAGTCATATGGTGGAAGTAGGTGCACATATTAGTGAGAAATACGCCAACTGGCTGGATCATTATATTCATTACTTCAATGTATCAAAGGACAAAAAAGGGGATAATCAGTTAGATTTATTTTCATTAATTCATGACCACAGAAGTTTCCTGGAAACACACAATAATATTAATAAAAGACTCTTCAGTATTGATTTTATAAACCCTCAAATCCTACAACAATACGAGACTCTTTCTGCAAGATGCACGCAACTTATCAACATCATAAAAACTAAACCCATGGTAAGCAAGGAGGACCTGGATTTAAACTTTAAGTCATTAATAAATCGTAAGCTATTTGAATGATACAGTTGGTCATTGGTTCAGCAAAATAAGAATCGCCCCAGAAAGCACTAAAAACAACCCGATCAAAACCTTCATGGCCCTAAGTACCATTCGATAATTAGATTTAATGCCAGGATCCTCTGTTTTATCGATTAGATCAGAGAGATTTGATAGGTCACTAAAATGATCCCGAAAAAAATGAACTTCATAATCATTATGTTTCAGCTCCTGCTTAACCAGAACCACATCAAATTAAGTATTAGGACAACTAAAGCACTGATAACAAATAGTCCAAATAAAAGCATACGCTCATTTTAGATTTCAAAATTAGATATTAGGATTTCAATTTCCCTTTCACTCTCTCCACAAAAGTCTCCCCAATCGGTACCTCAAACCCCTCTATTTTCAAGCTGAGTGTGCCATATGAATTCACCCTTTTCAAATTGACAATGTAGGACTTATGCACCTGGATGAAATCATCATCCAATACTTCCAGGGCTTCTGCGATTGTTTGTCGCGCCATGATGTTTTGGGTGGTGGTTTGGTAGTGCATGTAGTTGCCGTCTTTTTTGAGAAAGAGGCAATCCTGAATGGGAACAAGGTGTGTTTCTGCTCCGCTTTTTATATGGATGATTGGTTCTGTCGGTTTTGGTGAAGTTGAAGGTTGCTGGTCGAGTAACCGGGTCATGCATTGGCCGAATCTTTGAAGGCTGATTGGTTTCAGGAGATAGTCTGCTGCTTTTACATCGTAGCTTTCTACCGCATATTCTGAGTAGGCAGTTGTGAAGACAACTTTTATTCCTGTAGGTAGCATTTTAGACAAGGACATTCCGGATAGATGAGGCATGTTGATATCCAGGAAAATCAAATCAACTTCATTGCTGGAGATAAACTCAAATGCTTTTAGCCCATTTCTGAAAGTGCTCAGTAGTTTGACTGAGCTGAAATGTTTGAGGTAGTCTTCTAATAAAGCAATTGCCTTCGGTTCATCATCTACTATAATTGCTCTCATGCATGATCAATTTGTAGTTCAACAATATAATGATCCTGATCCGAAATTTTGAGTTGATACTTTCCAGGATAAGCCAACTTCAATCTTTCACGAACGTTTGCTACTCCGGTCCCGCTACTTTCCTGGTTTTGCAGTTCGGGGTAAATCGGATTGATGCTTTGGAAAAATATCGTTTTGGGTTGGCTTAAATCAATTGTTACTGAGATATCTGATTTCTCCTCCGGAAGTGCTCCGTATTTGAATGCATTCTCAATGAATGGAATGAATAACCCCGGTTCTATAGGCTGGTCAAGATTTTCTCCAATTACTTCCAGGTTGAAATTAAGTTCAGAATCATCAAACCTTAACTTATGCAACTGTGCGTATGCTTTTATAAAGTCGATTTCCTTTCTAATAGGTACATTCTGTCCCTGAGTGTCATAAACCACATATCTCAAAAGCTCAGAAAGCTGATCCAACACATTTGCAAGCTGAGGATCTCGTGTTTGATCTACCATTGACAAGACATTGTTGAGTGCATTAAATAGAAAATGAGGCTGTAGCTGATTTCTTAGAAGGGACAGTTCTGCATGTTTTTTCTCAAGTTGCAATGTCTTTTTCGATTCCTCTGATTTCAAAAATAATTTCACCACACCATATCCAGTTGCGCATGAGAAATAGAAAATATAGATCGCAAATTCAAAAGTCCCGGGAATCAATATTTCGGTTAGCAGTTCTGTTGATCCAATAATTCTGATGAGTCCGTAGGGAATAAATAGGATGGCAACTCCGAATACAGTTGTTAGATACCCCTTTTTACGTTTTGGGTGTGTGAGGATATTCCATAAGTGAATGTAAAAGCTGAGTATGCAAAGGGATACAATTAATAACAAGCCATTGAATAGATGATCATCCCTCATTAAGGTGACAGTCTCCACACCATTCTCAACAATCACTTCTTGCCCAGTAACCGAAAGCGAATTGACTACCAGCCACCCACTTGCTAACCAGAACAAGAGATTGAGTAATATTTCTACAATACGTAGCTTCATGCATCTAAATTAACGAATAAAACCCGCCACCATTCCATCATGTTACCAACACCCCCAATTGTGTGATGAAACTGGCGATATCAATAGGAAATGATAGGCCAAAACTTTCTTAGCGGGTTGGTCACAGATTCCAATAGCAACATCACATATTCAAATTCCAATGCTCAATTCCCAATATTCTTGTCTCAAAAAAAACTCATGAATAAAAGATTAAAATTAGGATTGATGCTAATGCTCATCACAAGCATTAGCTGGGCACAGGAAAGACCTAAACCTGTATTAGATGGTTTGGAAAAAAAGATTGATGCTCAAGTAAAGAAGTATCTGGATCTGGATATCTTTTCTGGTAACGTTTTGGTTGCTGAAAATGGTAACATATTGTACCACAAGTCGTTTGGTCTTGCTAATCGCGAATCTAAGGAAGCGAATACGATAAATACCAAGTTTGATATTGGTTCTATGAACAAGACATTCACGAAGTTGATTGTACTTAAACTATTAGAAGAGAAGAAATTGAAACTAGAGGATAAGCTAGGACATTACCTGGAAGGATTCCCAAAAATGGCAGCTGATAACATTACAATTGCGCATCTATTGAATCACACTTCCGGTTATGGAGATTATTCACAGACTCCAGGCTTTTTCGGAGCTCCGGCAAGTGAGAAGATAATCGATAAATTAGTGAAGAGAATTAGCCAAATGCCTCTATTCTTCCCTCCAGGAACAGATCGTGAGTATTCGAATTCCGGATATGTATTGTTGGGAGCCATTATAGAAAAAGTATCTGGTAGGACTTATCATGACATGGTTCAGGACCATATTGTAACTCCACTTGGACTTACTGAGACTTATGTGAAGGAAAAATACACTGTTCCAAACAGAGCAATAGGTTATCTAAAGAATATGAAAGGTGAATTAGAAGACAACCAGGGTTTTGTCGAGGTGCCAAATCCAGATGGTGGCTTTTTGTCTACTACTTCTGATATGCTGAAGTTTCATAGAGAGTTCTTTTATGGAGATGACATAGTAAAGAAGAAAACCAAGCTAAAGGACGAGTTTTACAGCATGATTCAACCTCACCAAAATACTGGTGGAGCTATACCAATTGCAGGAGGTTTTAACGGTGCTAATACATCGATCTATGAAATCCTTCGAGATAAAATATCGATTATAGTATTTGCCAATATGGACGAACCCGTAGCAGAAAATCTTGGTGCTGATATATTGAGTATTGTAAGAGGAGAAAAACCAGGAGAACCGAAAATGCCTACTCTGCAGGTAGTTTACCAGGCTTTGAAGCAAAATGGGCGAGATTACGTTAAGAATAACTTTGAGGACCTTTCCAGCAATTGGAATCCAATGGACCCTCCAGGCATTATTCTAAATATGATTGGATACAGTTTAATGCGAGATGGGGACCTGAATATGGCTGCAGATGCATTTAGCTTGAATACTGAGTTATTTCCAGAAGATCCAAATGTTTGGGATAGTTATGGGGAAGTTTTATTAAATCAAGGTAAGAAGGAAGAGGCTCTAAGCATGTATCAAAAAGCACTAAGCATCGATCCGGAATTTCCTTCAGCACTAGAGAAAGTTAAAGAACTAACACAATGAAAACAGGAACTAAAATATTAGCAATTGGCATCATGATGGTGCTGAGTTCTTTCACAGATATAGTGAGAAGACATGATATAGACGACAGCAAATACCTGGAGTTTGGCAAGAAGTTTCCTGGGGTTTGTAAAGTTGGAGCTTTAAATGGAGACGGAACTTATATAGGAAATGGATGGGTATTGACTGCCGCTCATGTCATTGAAGGACTTGAACTTAAAGAAGGAAAGCACAAAGTGTATTTCGGAGATCAGTCATATGCTATCGACAAGACCATAAAGCACCCAAAATATCAAACAGTAGGAAGTTATGATATAGGACTGGTTAAGTTTAAGAAAACCCCAGATGCAGAAGCCTATCCTCTTTATACCAAGAAGGATGAGCGTGGAAAAGAGATCATCATTGTAGGACATGGCTGGGCAAAACATGGAGACACCCGCACCTGGCTAGATAAAAATGGAGATAAAAGAGCCGCAACCAATAAAATAGAGCGTGTTACAGATGACCAGGTTATTTTCAACTTTAGCCACCCAGACTCCTCAGAAACAACAGAACTCGAAGGAACCGCAGGCCCGGGAGATAGCGGAGGTCCTGCATTTATTGAAATGGATGGCAAATATTATGTGGCGGGTGTAAGTTCTGGAGGAATTGATGGGCGGAATGGACCAGGTACTTATGGAGCTATTGAGCATTTTACCAGGGTTAGTAGTTATTTGGAATGGATAAGTGGGATTGTGGGGGAGTGAATAGGAATCGATCCGGTTTGATGACCCTTCATCGCGAATCGTCATTCCTGACGGAGCGTAGCGTAGATCAGGAATCCCGCAGTGCCCACCGTAGCTTAAGCGAAGGTGGGTGTTTTGCACTTATGAATTACATGACCTCAAACCATTTATGGGATTCCGGATATTTCTTCCGTTTCACTATAGAAATTCCGGAATGACGCCTTTATGGATATGAATTAGAAATAAAAAAAGGCCAGCAAAACGCTGGCCCTTATCACAATTCACCCTAAACAGGATATTTAAACGATTACCTTTTTGATGTAGTCAATTGGTATGAATTTGTCACCTCTGGTTACAGCGAACTTTTCAGTGACTGTCGAAAGTATAGTTTCACTTTTAAAGAAGTTTCCGTGTTTGTCATAGTATTCCAGAATGATTGGCTCACTATGGAAATTTCCCAGCTTCACGCCCTTTTCCAGTTCCATCATTAATTGCTTTCTCTCTGCTTCTCTTGCAGCTTTTCGTCTCGTAATGAATATTTCGGGATTTTCGTTTTTTATAACATTGGTATTTTCCATTTCTACTTGATTTAATGAACAATATTTTACTTGTGCGCGGTAAGTATTTTATAGATGTCCATCTAATCCAGTAGTTTGAGACACTGGTGTAATAAGTAAAGTCGTGTTTGTGAAAAGTCAGAATTGCCTTCCGCAGGTATTAATGATTGGTAGCTTTTGTAAGGTTGAATGGATGAAATCTCATTCGTGCTACCACTATATTTTATCTGGACTTTCTTATCGGTATTAATATAAATCTCTTTGAAATCCAGACTCTCACTTGTGGTGGCTTCACTGGAGGAGGCAGGAACTACTGCAAATAGCGATAATAGCATGCAAAAACAGATGCTTTTAGCCATGTAAGCCAATGTTATTTTGCTATGTTTCAGGTAGTTCAAAAGATTATTTGTTTTTTATCGAATGTGAGTAAGAACAGAGTGGATGTTGAGAATGTTTACCAGTGACTCAAAAAAGTTTATCAAATACCACAAATTGAGTTTGTCTAAAACAGCCTTAAATAGGCTTTAGGATAGCATTTTACAACAAATCATAAAAGATTGTTATTGAAATCATTTAAAATATAAATAAATTATAATGAATTGATTTTCGGCCAAAAGGAATATGTTTCCGTTTCACGAGGATAAGCTACTTGGAAAGATTTGGTAGCTTGCACTTAACTTAACAAGAACAAAATCCTATTCTTCATGAAATCGACATTCTTATTATCATTTATGCTTTTATTTTCAGTGGCTGTGTTCGCACAAACACCTATTGATGGATTACAAAAGCAAAATCTTGCATACCTGGAGTCACAGGAAAGTGAAGGTTATGAATTCAGATCACAGATTATTACTGAGTTTGATCTAGCCAATGCTTCTCAGGACGTAAATATCAAACTAAGCAAGGATTACACATACATAGTAGTGGCATTAGGAGATAGCAACATTCCAAAGATTGCTCTTGATATCAAGCCATCTAAAAACGCGAAAATGGAATCTTTATCAATCGATGGTAGTGCTGCTGGGCAGTCATTTAAATTGAGTCCTACTAAGTCTGGAAGATTTAAAATATCAATCAATGTATCCGACCTTGATGAAGGCCAGACTGGGTTTATCAGTTTTATGGTATTGAGAAAGTAATAGATCAAAAAACATTCTACATAAAAAAAGCCGGCATAAACCGGCTTTTCCAAATTTCATCCTAACTGAAATTTTATGACTTGGCTTTGATATCAAGGCTAACCTTAATGTCATCACTCAAAATCATGTCTTTCATGAAATGAACCCAGCTTACTTCAAAGTCTTGTCTGTTGAATACAAGATCTGCAGTTCCGCTGAATCCATCAGCAGAAGTTTCGCTTGATGTTAAAGTAGCTTTCACTTCTTTAGTGATACCTCTAATAGTAAGGTCTCCAACTAATTCGTTTCCTGTTTGTGATTTGATTACGTAGCTAGCAGTTGGGAATTCCTCTACTAAGAAAAAATCTCCGGTTGATAAGTGACCAACAAGGTCAGATGCTCTTCTACCGTCTTCATCTTTGTAAGATGCAGAGTCTGTAGGTATGATTGTAGTCATATCAATTACAACAGTTCCTCCAGTGATTTGGTCACCAGTTGTTACTATTTGTCCTTCTTTAACCGAAATAAGACCATTATGTCCATATACTCCAGCAACTTCTCCAGCCCATTTTACTACAGACGCAGTAGCATCAACAGTATAAGTAGTAGCAGTAGCAGCTGCAGGTTCAGCAGTTTTCTCTTCTTTAGCAGTGTTCTGACCACCGCCGCAAGCAGTTAGCAACGCAACAGCGATTGCACTAGCAAAAAATGTAAGTCTCTTATTCATAAGATGTTAAAATTAAGTGATTTGGCTAATATACGAATATGTACATTAAATGTTGTTACATGTATGTTATATTTTAGGTATTATTCTAACTGGAAACTCTGGAAATTGTTAAAGTCTTTCAAGATTTGTGACCTATAAATTGTTCTGAAAATCAATTGAATTGCCAATGCCAATTCGTTATGTACAATTTAATCCATTTATACTACTATTCACGAATACTAAATCAGAATATTCTTTGGTCAGACCATTTGATTTTTAGCAGATATTTATAAATTGAAGCACCCGCCAGTATTTTGCTAACCAAATTTTTTAAACAATGAGAAAGTTTTACCTATTGACCACTTTCTTGGCGATAGCACTGTGCGCAGTGGGCCAGGATTGGGTAAACAACAAATCAAATCTTTATTATTATTCAAATGGTGAAAGAGTTGCAATGACTCCAGACTACAGTTCGTTGGCCATCTATTTTAAGGATGTTCCGGCGAAAGGAGTTGTTGATCAACTGAAAAGCACCGTAAACGAACGCTTTGCGAACTCTGGAAAGACTCCTGAAACACATTCCATGGCAAGCAAAGGTGTGATCCGAATTCTGAATGCTGAATCGTTCAGAATGTCTCCTTCAACTAAAAAGGCCGATTTCTTAGCAACTTACGGACTAAGATCAACTGGAGCATACGATGTTCTTCCTTCCTTTACTGTTGGAGGCACACAAATGTGGATGACTAAGCGAGTTAACCTGGGTCTGAAGCCAAATGTGCAGCTTTCGAGTATTCAAGGTATTTTGAACAAGTACGATGCTGTTCTACAGAAAAGTAGACTTAATGGAAGTTTCCTTACTGTGAATGTAGACAAGCTGGAAAATCAGTTGCCTCTAATTCAGGAATTGGCTGCTAAAGGATTTATCCAATGGGGAGAGCCTGACTTTAAGGCTGAAATTAAGAGATACAATGACCCTCTTTATCAGTATCAGTGGCACCTGAATAACACAGGTGGTGTTGACTGGTCAGGAAACTTTGCCTTGACTGCAGGAGTAGATATCGATGCAGATCTGGCCTGGGGAATTTCTACAGGAAGTTCAAACATCACGGTAGCAGTAATTGATGACGGTATGGTGAATCACGAAGATTTCCCTACGCTATTAAATGGTTACACTCCTTCTACAAACGGAGATGGAACTCCAGATTATTCTACAAACCCTTACCATGGTCAGCCATGTGGAGGATTGATCTTTGCTCAGCACAATAGCGTGGGTGTAAGAGGGGTTGCTCCTGGTGTAAATGCATTTAGTGTAAACATCTTTGAGTCTTCTACTACAAATGCGGATGTAGCTGATGGAGTCATCTGGGCAGTAGATCAGGGAGCTGATGTACTTTCAAATTCATGGGGATTTGGATCATGTACTGCTAATTTAGTTCCTTCTATTTCCAATGCATTCTCTTATGCTGCTACTTCAGGAAGAGGTGGACTAGGTTGCGTGATTCTTGTTGCTTCAGGAAACGATTTCCAAAGTTGTGTTTCATTCCCTGCTAACCTTTCTACTGTAACTGCTGTTGGAGCTGTTAATGGATCAGGAACAAGAAGTAACTTCAGTAACACTGGTAGTGACTTAGATATCACCGCTCCTTCAAATGAGTTTATTACTAACCAATTTGGACAGGTTGTTGAATTCAGAAGTGATATTGTAACTACCGACCTTCCAGGAAGTGAAGGAAGCAACAATGGTCTTTACTACTACGAATTTGGTGGAACTTCAGCGGCTACTCCTATCACTGCAGGTGTTGCTTGTCTTGTACTCTCTGTTGATCCTAGCTTAACTAAAGCTCAGGTTGAAAACATTCTTTATACAACTGCAACAGATTACGGTTCTAATGGATATGACACTGAATATGGTCATGGACTAGTAAATGCTTATCAGGCAGTATTAGCTGCTGGTGGTAGCTCTTGTGATCTTGCTGCTCCTGGTAATTTCTCTGCTTCAAGCATTGGTGATAATAGCTTTAATCTATCATGGAATTCAGTTTCTGGAGCTTCTTCATATACTGTAACCGTGGGAGGTAATTCAACTAATGTATCCGGAACTTCTTATTCTGCAACAGGCTTGACTGCTGGAACTACTTACACATGCTCAGTAGTAGCAAACTGCTCTGGAGGTGGAACTGGAACTAGTACAAGCATAGACGTAACTACAACAGGAAGCGTACCTGTTAATTACTGTGGATCAAATGGAAACAATACTTCAGACGAATACATTGGAAGAGTTCAATTAGGATCTATAGACAACTCAACTGGAGCTTCTTCTGGTGGATATGGAGACTTTACTTCTCAATCTACAGATTTAGCTCAGGGAAGCTCAAATACTATCACAATCACTCCAACCTGGACTGGAACAGTTTATTCTGAAGGATATTCTGTATGGATTGACTACAACCAGGATGGTGATTTTGCTGATTCTGGTGAGCAGGTATTTACTCAATCAAACACTACTGCATCACCAGTTGGTGGATCATTCACGGTACCTGCTTCAGCAACCGAAGGTAGTACAAGAATGCGTGTTTCTATGAAATACAATGGTATCCCAACTTCATGTGAGTCGTTTACATATGGTGAGGTTGAAGACTATACAGTAAATATCACTACTGATGGTGGTGGTGGAGATCCAGGGGGATGTACTGCAACTAGCGTTGATTCTAATGATTTTGAAAGTGGATGGGGTATCTGGAATGACGGAGGTTCTGATGCGAGAAGAAGTGCTAATGACGCAGCTTATTCAAACGGAACTTATAGTATCAGACTGAGAGATAATACTTCTACATCTACAATGACTACTGATAACCTTAATCTTTCATCTTTCGAAGAGATTACAGTTTCATTCAGTTACTATCCAAGAAGCATGGAATCTGGAGAAGACTTCTGGTTACAGATCTCAACTAATGGTGGAAGCAGCTACAGTACTCAAGCTTCATGGGCGCAAGGATCTGAATTCTCAAATAATCAGAGATATAATGAGTCGGTTACGTTAACTGGTACTTTTAGCTCTACAACTAGACTAAGATTCAGATGTGATGCTTCTGGGAATAGTGATTATGTGTACATCGATGATGTTGTAATTACAGGATGTTCTTCTTCTGGCGCTTCATTTGTTGCAACTATGGATCAATTACCAGAGATCATTGAAGCTGAGGAATTGGATTTCGAATCGATCGTGATGTATCCAAATCCTGTTAAGGACAAATTAATGATCAACGGAATGCCAGATGATGCATTTGTAAGACTAATTACCTTGTCAGGTAAAGTTCTTGATCAGGGAATTGGTAGAAAAGAGTTTGATATGTCTGCACTTCAAAATGGTTTATACTTATTGCATGTAACCATTGATGATGAGGCAAGAACATTTAAAGTGATTAGAAACTAAGACTAATTTCAAATCAATAAAAAAAGGTGTGGTTTTGGCCACACCTTTTTTTGTTAGTGCAACGATGTTGAACCTTTCTTGATAAAACAAAGAAGGTTATTCATCCACCGCAAAAACACCTTGCTTTGCTGCTTTAGCTATAGGGTCATGCACTATTTCCCATTCCAATAGATAGCTTGCTGTACTATTTTCTTCTACCAGGGTCATGGTATTAGTGTATTTTCCAATATTGCCGTCCACCTTAAATCGAAACTTACCTAAGAAATCATTTCTGCTTAGGTAATCAAAATCCCACAGCTCAATTTCTGTCCAGCCTTCTTTTACATTTAAAGTAACATCCAGGTCCACAATGTCCCCAGTATCTACTCTATAATAAATCATACCTGCTGGCCAGATCTTTTCACCGTTCATTTTGAGATACATTTCGTCTTTGTCAATCTCATCTGGAAGTTTGCAATGAATTCGGGATAATTTGATCTTAGGCATAGTTAGAGCTTTTAGTTTGAAAATTATTTCTAAGATGTACCACTCTAAACCGTAAAGCTAAGTTGAGGGTTTAGCTTAAACCCATAAAAATATATTTATATAGTTAATCTATTGTATTAATATTAGCTTATGAAATACATACAGGTCCAATCGTTGGTGTTGAACCTGTGTGTATAAAAACGGATGAAAAGTCTATTGGTTCTCGAGGAATTCCTCAAGTGCTTGCTTATTCTTTGTGTAAGCAAGTTTACCCACAATCATGTGATATTTATTTTTGTCAGAAGTATACTGATAAGCCATTTTAGCAAACTTTAATCGGGTTCCATCCAGGTTGAATCTTGCAATTATTTCAATGATTTGAGCAACATTGATTGGACCATTTTCCATCAGGAATTCATTAGCCATTTCCACTGGCTTTCCTCCAGTGTTCATTTCAGTTTCAATATCTTTCTTTAGAGATTGCAGATTTGCAAAGCTCAATGCTATGCCTGTGGTGTCCTTTTTTGTTTCTGATTTTGTGTTAACTGTATCTACCGCTACAGGCTCTACATAACTTGTGCTTTTAATAATGATCTGACCCAGGTCGATCTTTGCGACAGCCATTACTTTAAGAGCTTTATTAAACTCAATACTTGTTTCTTCCCCATTCGGAGAGATATTAATGGAGAAAGTATAAGATTTCCCAGGGAAAATAACATCACCTTTCTTTACAACTTCAGCTTCACCTCCATTTACAGTAATCAGGGGCAGTTCGACTTTACCAAGTTCTTCTTGCTTACCGTTATAAGTACATTTAACCGATGCATAGATGCGATCAGAATAAACATTATATTCCATTACTTTAATCTGGAAGTCACCGAAAGTTTGTATCGCCCCATCTTTCAGAATAAATTTTTCCGGCTTTAAGGTATTTGAAATACTGGCATATCTAATTCCTTTCAGATTTAACTTCAATAGATCACTATTTGCTTTGGCAGGCGCCTTAATTCTAAACTGGTTATAAACTGTTTTTGAATCACCTGGTTTTAATACATATTGATCTGATGTGGGATACAGTTCTCCATCCGTAACCTCAAGGGATGATTTCTTTCGGTCAATCAATAGAATTCCATTAGCAGTGTTTTCTATCTTATAGTTTATAAAGTAGCTGGAAGTGGAAGAACTCACTTTGTCAAACCTGATGTTGAAGTTCTCACTTTCAATTGACTTTGGTAGAATGTAAGTTGCGTTCTGAGAAAATGATAATTGAGTAATAATCAATGATGAGATTATTAAAAAGCTCTTGCGGCTCATAATATTAAGGGTTAAAAAATATCGTAGGGTAGGACATTAATACGATTAGAATTGCAAATATATAAGATTGCAACACCCAAATTTGATTGAGACCTCAATATTGTGACTTTTAAATCGTGAACCTGGATTTATTCGGTTGGGATACTTTAGCCTCTTTTAAAGGCATAGAAGTCTTTGCTGGAATTCTCCTCATCAAACCAATAACCTTCATAATCAAAACCTCTGAGTAGATCCGGATTATTGATTTCATTTTCGATGATGTATCGGGACATTAGTCCACGGGCCTTCTTGGCAAAAAATGAAACGATCTTAAATTGACCATTATTGAGATCCTTAAATTCAACATCGATTACTCTAAATGGCATTTTTTTCCTATCAACAGATTTGAAGTATTCAACTGATGCAAGATTGACCAAAATATCATCTCCCTGAGCTCTAAGGTCTTTCTGCAGCAATTTCAAAATCTTATCATCCCAATACTGATAGAGTGTTTTGTAATCATCAAATGCCAGCTTCGTGCCCATTTCAAGCCTATATGGTTGGATTAAATCAAGGGGTCTTAATAATCCATATAGCCCTGAGAGAATTCGGAAATGCTTTTGTGCAAAATCCAGTTTGTCATGATCAAAAGTTTCTGCTTTCAGACCTTGATAGACATCACCTTGAAAAGCAAGAACTGAAGGTTTTGAGTTCTTTTCGGAATGTGTCGCTTTGAATGCGTTGTATCTCTCCACATTAAGTTCCGCCAGATTATCACTGATACTCATGAGGTCTCTAACCTCGTCCGGAGTTTTTTTCTTCAGAACAGAAATCAATTCTTTCGTACATTCCAACAACCTGGGTTTGCTTGTTTTCACGTCATAAGGTGTTTCAAAATCAAGACTTTTCGCGGGAGAAACTACTGCTATCATGAACTAATATCTATTTTGAATATAACTGCAAATTAATGTGATAGTTGGGAGAAGTGGAAATCTTGCTAATTCATGAATACGACATAAGCATTTAATGATGTAGCAATGAGTAACCATAGGAAGTATGGAGTCATCAATAATGATTTGTACTTCAATGTTGGAATACTCCTGAATTGAAACCAACCTACAACATAAGCCAGACCTATAATGATTGCCAACCCTAAAAACGTCCAATGATAGTAGAAGAACGAGGGATTCCATGAAACATTTAGCACCCATTGAATTGCATAGATTAGTATCAATGTCTTTTTGTTGGAAACTTTTTTCCAGACAATGGCCATGAAAGCCGAGTAGCATATCATAATGGTAGTCCACGCGGCACCAAATACCCATCCTGGTGGAGTCCATGGAGCTTTATTTAGTTCGGAATACCATTCTGAGGTCGCTCCACCGCCAGCGAATGTTGCTCCAAGTGCCAGCGCGCCAAAGTTCAATAAAAGAAAAAGGATTAGTCTGAAGATCATGTATTTTCAACAAGTGAATAGTTGAAATGTTTAGATTTTTTTGGAACCCAAGCAACCACTTTTGAAATATTGGCGTTCTGGCAGCATAGTTAAAAAATAAGACCTACGGAACGCATCTTTTCTTCTGACTAAGAAGAATAGAGCTAAACATTACTTTTCAAAAACAAACTTTAATTACTAATGAAAACGATGAAACTCTGGAAAGAATCACAGTTATGGAGGTATATAAAATTATCAATTGCGTTAGGTGCAATGAGTTTTCTATACAGCTGCGGAGATGATGATGGAGCAGGAGGAGATGATGGACCAACTGATCCTGTCACAACAGGAGAAGCTAACGTCAGGATTACTGAGGTAGATGCAGCAGCAAACCTGGTAACACTTGAAAACTTTGGAGATGCAGAACAGGATTTGACTGATTTCTGGTTTTGCCATAGAAGAAACTACGGACAATTCAGTCTGGACAATACAGATGCAGCTGATTTGACACTTGATGCTGGTGAAACTATCACTTTTACATTGTCTGTAAATGATGAGTCCTCAGATGTTGCTATTTACAACACTAATTCTTTTACCGATGCAAATGCAATGGTAGATTTTATGCAGTACAATGGCTCTTTCACTGATAATGGTAGAGAAAATGTTGCAGTGGAAAAAGGAATTTGGACCGCTGGAGAATTTGTAGAAGGTGCTACCACTTTTACTTATGATGGAACAGGAACTACAAATGGCGCAGATCAGTGGAGTGGAGATCCTATTATACCCGGAGTTAGCAATGTAAGAATCCTAAGTGTAGATCCTGGTCAGGATTTAATCAAACTGAAGAATTTTGGGACAGAATCTCAGGACCTTTCTGGTTATTTCTTCTGTTTAAGAAAGGCTTACCCAGCTATTTCTTCATTAACTCCAACTAGTGGCGACTTGGTTCTAGATCCTGAGGAAGAAGTTGAATTTTCAGTAACTATTGAAGATGCTTCATCCGATGTAGGTCTTTACAGTAATAACTCTGGATTTGCTTCAGCAGATAATATGGTGGACTTTATGCAATTTGGAGATGCTGTTGGAACTGCAGGAAGAGAGGATGTAGCAGTAACCAAAGGTATTTGGAGCGAAGGAGATTTTGTGAATGGAGTTGGACCATACACTTACGACGATACGTCTGGTGATTCTAATGGCGCAGACTTCTGGTCAGAGAGTGAAGAAGGTAGTGTGAATGTAAGAATTTATAAAGTTGACGCGGAAGGCGATAAAGTTACTTTGAAGAATTTTGGAACAAGAACAAGTGACTTATCTCCATGGTTCTGGTGTCATAGAAAATCTTACGGAGGCCTGGAAGGAACTACTCCTACAGAAGGAAATTTATACCTGGCTCCTGGAGAAGAAGCAGAATTTGATGTAACCATAGATGATGTTTCTTCAGATGTGGGGCTTTACAGGAATAATTCTGGGTTTGCTAATGCAGATAACATGATCGACTTCATGCAGTATGGAGATGCAGTTGGGACTGCCGGAAGAGAGGATGTTGCGGTAACAGCTGGTATCTGGACTGCTAATACATATGTAAATGGGGTTGGGCCGTTTACTTATGATGATGAAACAGGATCAGGAAATGGAGCAGAAGAGTGGGTTGCTACGGAAGAAGGAGAAGCCAATGTAAGACTTGTATTGATAGATGCAGAAAATGACAAGATTACACTTAAAAACTTCGGAAATAGGACTGCTAATTTAGCACCATGGTTCTTTTGCTACAGAAAGACTTATGAAGGAATTGATGGTATGACTCCTACCTCAGGAAATCTATACTTAGCACCAGGGGAAGAGGCGGAATTTGACGTAACCATCGATGATACATCTTCAGATGTTGGTTTGTATAAAGATACTGGCTTTGCAAGTGCTAATAGTATTTTGGATTGGATGCAATATGGAGAAGATGTGGATTCCAATGGTAGAGAGAATGTGGCGGTAGAAGCAGGCATTTGGACTGAGAATGAGTTTGTACCAAATCCGGGTCCATTTGCATATGATGGTGATGGAACTGAAAATGGTGCTTCAAGCTGGAATCAATAATAACTAGTCAATTTAATTGATGTATTTAAGTGTGTTTAAAGGAGGTCTTCCAAAGGCCTCCTTTTTTATATAGGCCATTTTTTAAATTCATCCCAATGTTTTCCATTATGCTTGAGAAGGGTAAACCCATCATATTTAAACTCAGCACTGTACTTCTCTTCATTAAACTTTTCCCAGGCCACTTTAAATTCTGCCTTCTTAAGGTCTCTAAATGCCACTGTCATGTGAGGATGAAAACCCCGGTCTTTGTAATCAGCATTTTGAATTTTTAAGTTTCTTCTAACGTATTTTGAAAGTTCTTTCTGAAGAACTCGTAGACTTTCATTTTCAAGGACATCAACAAAAATCACTCTTGGTTCAAAGCAATCGAAGTTTTTAAGCGAAATGTCAAAATCTACTACTGATGGGTTGAATTCATTAAGGTAATCTAATAGTTGCTCTTCTTTTCTGAGTTGCCATTTGAATGGCATGTGTAACGTAATATGTGGAGGTGACTTTAATGCCGCCTTGGAGTTGTGATGTGTTGCGAAATATTGTTTGAATTGGAGTATTTCATCAAATATCGGCTGTGGAGGAATAATGGCGAGAAAATATAGTTGAGTTTCGTGCATATACCGTTGGTGGAAGTGAAGTATGGTATTCCAAATTTATGAGTTAATTTAGAATGACTTTGATTAGTTGACAAATCTGCGTGAGGGATAGTAGCGGATACCCCGCAAACCATCTCGAAAGTTTTCGGGATTGGTAGAGGAGTAGTAGCGGATAGCCCGACCCGTCAGGGACACGCCCAAACATTTGAATAATGAAAATAAGATCTCTACTTACTCTTGTTGCAATAATCCTGTATTCTATAACTTCTTTTGGCCAAAATGGTGAAATGAAAGGCTTCTTTGACTTCCGATGGGATGAAGATCTTGGAAAGGTTTTCCTGACCGTGAAAGAACTCGACAAGGAATTTTTGTATGTAAATAGTCTCGCAGCAGGTGTTGGTTCTAACGATATCGGATTAGATCGCGGACAACTTGGGAATACTCGTGTGGTTAAGTTCACGAAAGTTGGTAATAAGATTTTGCTAATTCAACCCAACTACGATTATCGTGCGGAGAGTGACAACATAGAAGAAGTTAAGTCTGTAAGAGAGGCCTTTGCTCAATCAGTTATTTGGGGATTTGAGCCACTACAGGGAGATGAAGGATACATCATAGATATTTCGGATTTTCTAATGAGAGATTCTCATGGTGTCGCATCAAGATTATCTAGCCAAAATCAAGGTAACTATGGTATTGACCCTTCAAGAACAGCATTATATAAACCGGCAATAAAGAACTTTCCAAAAAACTCTGAGTTTGAAGCGATGATCACTTTCAAGGGTCAGGCAAAAGGATATAATATTAGATCAGTAACTCCAAGTTCTGATGCGATTACGGTTAGGATGCATCACTCTTTTATTGAGTTACCAGATGATAAATATGAGAAAAGGGAATTTGACCCACGAGCGGGTTATTTTGGAATAACATATCAGGATTATGCAACTCCTATTGATCAGCCATTGGTTAAGAGGTTTATTAGTCGGCACAGATTGGAAAAGAAAGATCCCAATGCAGCGATAAGTGAAGCGAAGGAACCAATAGTATATTATGTTGATAGAGGTGCTCCTGAGCCAGTTAGTTCTGCATTGATTGAAGGGGCATCCTGGTGGAATCAGGCTTTTGAAACTGCTGGATTTAAGGATGCATTTAGGGTGGAATTACTTCCAGAAGGTGTCGATCCATTGGATGTCAGATACAATGTTATTCAATGGGTACATCGGTCTACGAGAGGCTGGTCTTATGGCGCTTCAGTAACTGATCCAAGAACTGGTGAAATTATAAAAGGCCATGTTTCTCTTGGCTCATTGCGGGTGAGACAAGATTTTTTAATAGCTCAGGGATTGTTACAGCCATTTGATGGTGGAGAGGTGAGTAATGAAATGATGAAAATGGCACTTGCCAGATTAAGACAATTGTCTGCTCATGAAGTTGGTCATACACTGGGTTTAGCTCACAATTTTGCGGCAAGTTATAATGACAGGGCTTCAGTAATGGATTATCCTCACCCCTATTTTGCACTAAACGATGATGGTACGATCAATTTAGACAATGCTTATGATGTAGGAATTGGTGAATGGGATAAGGTGGCAATTCAATACGGTTATGGAGTTTATGAGAATGAATCAGCAATGAAAAAAGTACTAAAAGATGCATTTGATGGTGGAATGAAATTCATAACTGATCAAGATGCAAGGCCGCTTGGGGGAGCCCATGCTTATGCTCATTTGTGGGACAATGGTAAAAATGCTGCTGAGGAATTAAATAGACTTTTGAAAGTTAGAAAAAAGATATTAGGAGACTTTTCAATGGATGCTATTCCTGAAGGAGCTCCAGTTTCGTCAATTGAGGAAGTATTGGTGCCAATGTATTTTATGCATCGTTACCAGATGGAAGCTGCTGTGAAGTTGATTGGAGGGTTGGAATTTAGCTATTCTGTTAAAGGAGATGGAAGTTCTGCTCCTCAGATGATTGCTCCTGCTATTCAGAAAGCTGCTTTGCATTCACTTACGGAGGTGATTAAAGCAGAAAACCTGATGCTTCCTGATCAAATATTGGAACTGATGCCACCTAGAGCATATGGTTATTACAGGACCAGGGAATCATTTAAAAGTAAAACCGGTGTAGCTTTTGATGCGATCACACCAGCTGCAACTATTTCTGATCAGGTATTTGGTATGATCTTGAATCCGGAGAGAGTAAATCGGTTGCTGGAACATAAATCAAGAGAAGCCAGTCAATTAGGTTTATCCTTTGTGATTGATGATCTGATGAAACATACCTGGAATGCTACAAAGTACAATGGATATGCTAGAGAAGTTCAGAGAGCTGTTGAAAGTCAATTATTAATTGCACTCTTTCAACTTGCATCTTCAGGAGATGTACAAATCCAGGCGAACGCTATCGCTTTTCAAAAGATAAAAGAGCTGGAATCAAGTCTGAAGAAACAAACTAAAAAAGCAGTTGGGGATGAGGCTGCTCACATCAATTTCTCACTGAAAATGATCGCTGATTACTATAAAAAACCAGAGGTCTATAAAGAATTGGGTGCACCAAACCCTCCTGATGGTTCTCCCATAGGTAACATTATGTGTGGTTTTCATAATTGATGTCGTTTACAAACGATTGATGTCGTTCACAAAGTCACACTATTAAGAAAGGAGTTGATTTTGTTTCTTGGTGATGTAAAATCAAACATCACACTCCATGAAACTAGTCACAAAACTAATGTTGGCGGCAGCTTATTTTTATCTAGCTGCTTGTCAGGATAGCGAGGAACCGCAACCAACTGAATTTGGCTATTTGTCGATGCAGGTAATGCTCAAAATAACTTCGGAAGAGGCAAATGGTAGAGTTGAAGCCGTTAATACAGATAATTTTAGGGTCACCATATTTGATGCTTCTGGAAGTGAAGTATTAGTATTTGATCCTTTTAGCTCTGCTCCCCCTGAGGTAGCTCTACCAACAGGAGAGTACTATGTTGAAGCTCATAGCAACAATCTTGTTGATGCAGCTTTTGAAAAACCATACTACTTCGGTCGGTCAGCCAATTTCACCATTGATAAAGAGGAAACAACTTCCATAGATATCAATACCGAGTTGGCCAACACTAAAGTGGCCATCTTATATTCTGATGATGTAGTCAATACATTTGATTCATATACAGGGACAGTTACAGTTATTTCTTCAAACTCTTCTTTGTTTTATGCTCAAGGAGAAACAAGAGAAGGATATTTTGTCACTTCACCATTGGAGGTTGAGGTTGAGTTGAGCTATATAAAATTAGATGGCCAGACAATTGATCGGATTTACACGGCTTTAATCGATGATCCTCAACCAAAAACACTTTATAACATCAATGTTGATGCTGCACTTGATGATGGAACCATTGTGTTCAATATTACAGTAGATGAGTCTTTTGATACCATAGATATTGGTCTGGGAGATATTACTGTTGGGAATCAATGTGATTTCAGCGGGTACAGAATGGAAGTCTTGGGAGATACCGATGTTAGTAGCCCAACCTGGATGCGAGGTACGGATGGATTGATACATCAGATACAATATATGGAAGATGGAGTCAATTTTCTGGTAGACCTCACTTACAATGCCAGCAATCAGTTAACCAGAATCCAAAGTGATTACACTAGAGCAGATTTAACCTATGATGCATCTGGAAAATTGATTCGAGAAGATGCATTTGATTATGACTTTGATAACAATGTCTGGCAAGATGATGGTGTACGGATATATGAATACAATGCTAATGGTCAACTGTACAGAGTTCTAGACCTCTATGGTGGCTATGATGAGTTTGTTTATGCTGACAACATCAGCAACAATCCACAGCAGGAATTAGGTATCCAATCAACTGGAATTCAGACCAAAACACTCACCTATACCTATGACGATAAAGAAAATGTTTTCAAAGAATTGGGGATGAGATTTTGGGACATTCTGGACACTGAGGCCGTATTATTCGCTGATAATAACACACTTAGCATACTGGATGAAGATTTTGATAATGATGGGAATTTAATTTATAGCACGGAAATTGCAGTTACCTACACATACGACGAATTTGATCGTCCAATTCAGGCAGATTTCCTAGATGTAGATTACGGCTCTACGCAGCGATTTACATTTTTCTATGAAGACTGTCAGTAATCACTTATTTCACAAAAATTAATCTATCATGAAACGAAAGCTAATTTATGCAATCGCATGGCTGCTTATTGTGTCGGCCTGTAGGGAAGATGACATTCCCGAACCTACCGAGTATGGCTATCTGTCCATGCAAATCGCACTAAACATTACCTCAAAAGAAGCATCAGGAAGAGTAGATGCCGTTGACACGGATAATTTTCGTGTAACCATCTTTGATGCATCTGGAACCGAAATAATGGTATTTGATCCATTTAGTTCGGCACCAGCAGAAGTTGCCCTTCCAACTGGTGAGTATTATGTCGAAGCTCATAGCAATAATCTTGTTGATGCAGCCTTCGAAAACCCTTATTACTATGGAAGGTCAGCCAATTTTACCATTGATAAGGAGGAGACCACTGCAATTGATATCGATACAGAATTGGCTAATACCAAAGTTGCAATTCTCTACTCAGATGAAGTTGTAAATACATTTACTTCCTACACTGGGACAGTAACGGTAATATCCACTGGGTCATCTCTCTTTTATGATCAGGGAGAAACCAGAGAAGGTTATTTTATTACTTCTCCATTGGAAGTTGAGGTTGAATTGAGCTATACCAAGCTTGATGGAAGTACTATTGACAGAGTTTACACTGCAGTCATTGACGACCCGCAACCCAAGACGCTTTACAATATCAATGTGGATGCAGCTCTTGAAGATGGTGTCATAGTATTCAATATTACAGTCGATGAGTCATTTGATACTGTTGACATTGTTTTGGGAGATGCTTTGACCACTCCAAGTTTACTCTGGAATAAAAACTATGGAGGATCTAGTTACGACTGGATAAGAGGTTCTGACGGCACTTCAGATGGAGGGATTATTATGGTTGGAGCCTCAGCATCCACTGATGGAGATGCAACCAGCAATAAGGGTAGCATGGATGGTTTGATCATAAAGGTTGATCAGTCTGGAAATGTCGAATGGTCAAGGTCTATTGGAGGTTCAAGAGACGATATGTTGAATGATGTACATCAGGCGTTGGATGGTGGTTACATCATCATTGGTACAACCTGGTCCTATGATTATGATTTAACTGGAGTCACTACAATGTATGGAAATGGTGATTATTGGGTCATTAAATTGGATGCTGATGGAAACGTTGAATGGCAAAAGTCCTACGGCGGAGGAAACGGTGATCAAGGTACTGATATATATCCAACCTCTGATAATGGATACATATTCACAGGAAGAAGTATCTCTTATAATGGTGATGTTTCCGTAAATATGGGATCTGATGATATGTGGGTTGTGAAAGTTGACGCTCTTGGAAACATTGAATGGGAAAAATCTATTGGAGGTTCTGCTTTTGATGTTGGGTTTGAAATTATTCAGACACAAGATGGCAATTACCTCATGTCAGGTCAGACAGATTCTAACGATGGAGATGTTTCTGGGAATAGCGGTCAAACTGATGCCTTTTTGATCAAATTCAATCAAACTACAACTTTCTGGAGTAAAACTTTGGGTGGCTCGCAAAATGATTACGGTAGAGGAATTTATGAAACTAGTAGTCAAAATATCCTCTTCACTATGTCTGCTAATTCACCAGAAGTGATCCCAACTTTTTATGGAGGAACTGACCCAATATTGATGGAAATTGACCCGAATGGTAACGTAATCCAGGAAAAAAACTTCGGAGGAAGTCTAGCTGATGGATTGGGTGGAATTCAAGAGGTGCCTGATGGTTACATAATTGCTGCAGGCTCAAGGTCTTCTGATGGTGACTTAACCATTAACTATGGTAGATATGATGCCTGGCTTCTTAAAATATCCAAGGATTTTGAGGTGCTATATTCTCAAACATACGGCGGAACAAATGAAGATGGTATCAGTGAAATCTATCTGGGAAGCAATTCATTCTTCGCTGTTGGGACTACTAATTCTTCAAACGTGGATATCTCCAACCCTCTTGGAATTGATGATTTCTGGCTTCTAAAATTTCAATATTAATAACTGATAATCATGGCTTTAAAGAATTGCGCAACTTATTGATTGCAAAATCAAGAGCCTTAAAAAAAATACTAATGTCTAAGAACCAAAAAAACTTAACAATGAAAACTCTAGCACACTTTGTCCTTATTGCAGCACTAATATTTTCTTTCTCATGTCAAAATGAAGAGGAAGAACCGCAACCAACAGAATTTGGATACTTATCCATGCAAATTAGTCTCAATATCACAAGCGAATCAGCTAGTGGTAGAACTGAGGCGGTGAATACAGATGACTTTAAAGTAACAATATTTGATGCCTCCGGAACTGAAATAATGGTTTTTGATCCATTTAGTTCTGCTCCTGCTGAGGTAGCATTACCTACTGGTGAATATTATGTGGAAGCACACAGTAATAACCTGGTGGATGCAGCATTTGAGAATCCATATTATTTTGGAAGATCAGCAAACTTTACAATTGACAAAGAAGAATCAACTGCGATAGACATCAATGTAGAATTAGCGAATACTAAAGTTGCTATTCTGTACTCAGATGATGTTGTGAATACATTCGATTCTTACACTGGTACAGTCACAGTATCTGCAACTGGAGCATCTCTCTTTTATGCACAAGGCGAAACCAGAGAAGGTTATTTTGTTACATCTCCATTGGCTGTTCAGGTTGATTTGAGCTATACAAAATTGGACGGAACTACCATTGATCGAACATTCAATGCGACTATCGATGATCCTCAGCCCAAAACATTGTATAATATTAACGTAGATGCTGCACTGGAAGACGGGACCATTGTATTCAATATTACGGTTGATGAATCTTTTGATGTAGTTGATATCAATCTTGGTGACCTGGTTGTAGTTGATGGGTGTCTATTGACTCAATATGTAGTTTTTGAAGATACGGATGTTGAAACCTGGGATTTCAGTTATAGTGGCGCCACTCCTACTTCCATTGATTATTCCGATAATTACGGAGGTGGTACTTACACCTATGCCCTTACGTTTGATGGGTCCGGCAACCTCACTTATGGAAGTGGAACAGGCAATTTCACTAAGGATGAAGAGTTCACTTATGATCCTATTACAAGGACCCTGGAAAGAAAGGAATATCGCGATTTTGGATCCGGTTTGGAATTGTATCGTGTGAAAAACTTCATATATAACGTTGTTGATCAGATAATACAGATTGAGGAATATGATGTAGTAAATGGAGCAAATGTGCTTAATGAACTCACTCAATATTATTATCCTGACAATAACTCCAAGAACCCAAATTATGCAGAGCGACACAATGGGCTCGGAAATGTAATCAATGTAGAATATTGGACTTACGACAATGCTCCAAACCCGATTTACGAGGCTGGAATTTGGGCTTGTGATGATTGTATTGATTTTGAGTTCATTGCATTTAGCGAGAATAATATCACAAGCTATACCAGATATAATGCTGATGAAACTGTGGTGGATTCTGATGTTACTGCCACTTATCAGTACAATGCTGAAAATTATCCAACAAGGGTAGATTATGTCTATGGAAATGGTGAAAGTTTCCATCAGGAATATGACTACCAATGTAATTAATTGGCTATTGGAAAAATAAATCCGGAATGGGCATATCCACACTGGAGTGCCCATTCTTTTTGAACACAAATTGTTGGTCTCCAAAAGAAACTTTAAATTCTAATATTCATTCATAGATAGATTCATTTTGAGCCCTCTCATACAATCCAAATACGAAAAAAGACCTAGATATATGCCAAATGGGCACATGGAGACCATCGTGCCCTCTTTATTTTTCAGGCCTGAATTGGTACAATATGAAAGAGAAAGGCTGGAATTATCAGATGGTGATTTTCTTGATTTGGACTGGGTAAAAGGAGGATTTAAAAGATTGATAATTCTCTCTCATGGAATGGAAGGAAGTACTTCAAGGCATTATATCATTAGAAATGCCGATTATTTTCATCAACGTGATTGGGACATTTTAGCATGGAATACCAGGGGTTGTGGAGGTGAAATGAACAGGAGACTAATCCTTACTCATCATGGCTTTCATGTCGATCTGAAGGAAGTAATAGATCATGCACTAACCATGGATTATGATCAAATCGTTCTTGTTGGAATGTCAATGGGAGGAAGCCTCAGCAGCAAGTTTCTATGCGAAGAAGAGGTTGACTCAAGAATTGCTGGAGCCGTTTGCTTCTCAGTAACCGGTGACATGAAAGATATGATTGACCAGGTGGAATTAAAGAAGAATTGGATTTATAAATCAAGTTTTTTGAAACAGGTCAAAGAGAAAGTTAGGTTGATGGGTGAATTGCACCCAGGTAAGGTCAATACAGATCTAATAGAAGAGACTAAAACATTTTGGGACTTTCACAGGAACTTTACCATTCCTATTAACCAATTCAAAGATTTAGATGACTTCTATTTTCAATCTTCAGTCAACAATTACCTGCCCAAATTGCAAAAGCCCACTTTGATTGTAAATGCATTAAACGACCCAATTCTGGGAGAAGCTTGCCATCCTATGTCAATAGCTAATACTACGGAATTACTGACATTGGAAACCCCATCAAAGGGTGGGCACCTGGGTTTTACAATTAGGAAAAGCAAGTACAGTTACATGGAAACCAGAGCGGCAGAGTTTATTAGAGAGACATTAGGAATTGACACATGAAATGGCTTTTCACCATATTGATCTCTCTAAGTTTCAATGTTATTTATGGTCAAGTTGCATTAAGCTATCAAAGTGGGAGTTCAAATTTGGTCCCAGAACAGTGGCTGGAATTTGATAAAAACGCTGATACAAACTGGAAAGAATCCTATTGGTTGAAAGTAGACCTGGAGGTAGACAAGGCAGGAAGCTATGTTTTGCAAGGAGGCAACTGGTACATGGCGAATATGGTTTTTTTCGATTCTATCAATAGGCAAATAGGTGATGGGAATTCAATTTCTTTGGAGTTAGAAAAGGGCAGTCACACATTCTACATTTATTACCCATTTATAGATCAGAAAAGTGATAGTGCTTTTAATGTGATATTTGAAAGTGAAGTTCAATATCTCAGGAAGGCTCATAAAAAGAATGTTTATCAGGTAGCATTTCTGTCAATCATTGGTTTCCTTATTCTGATTAGTATCATAATGGTCCTTAGAAGTAATGACCGTGTTTATACTTATTATGGAATTTATCTATTCACAATATTCTACTTTTTCGCTTATCAGTATGGGTTGCTGGATGATATGCTCCCAATTGTTAGACATGTTCCTCCTGCTTTAGTTTGGATTTCCTCAGCATCACTTTCAGTGGCTTATATATTCTTTGCGATTAGCTTTTTGAGCTTAAAAGAGACTGATACAATAGGGTATAAGGTCCTTATGGCTGGTGTCTTCTACATTCTGTTAGTAGTATCAGTAGAGTCAATATCTTACCTTTTTGACTATGATATTCAGCATGAATTCTTTTACAAATTGGCGGTAATTGGTATTCAATTTCCTCTGATGGTAGTCTATTTATACCGTGTATATCTAATGAAGAATGTGTTAAGCTACATTTTTCTTACAGGTGCTTTAGTGCTTATGTTCACAACCCTTACCGGACAATATTCATCAACTTTTTACCAGGCACTTGAGACAAACCTTGTAGTTCAGGGGGGGCTGCTTTTAGACATATTTATCTTTTCTTTTGGTATTGCTGTTAGAGTAGGACTTATATATAAAGGAAGAGAGGAGGCCCAGAATCAATTGATTGATCAGCTTCAGTTAAATGAAAAGCTTCAAAAAGAATATACCGAATCTCTGGAGAAGAAAGTAAGAGAGCGAACCTCAGAATTAGAGAAGAAAAACGTGGAAAATGAAATTCTTCTCAAAGAAATTCATCACAGAGTAAAGAACAATCTCCAAATGATTTCGAGCCTCCTGAATATTCAGGCCAGGAGGTTAGCTGATCAAAAAGGGAAAGAAATTCTGAATATCACCAAGAATAGAATTCGGTCCATCGGTCTTATCCATGAACATCTATACAGTCACGATCATCTTTCCAAAATTGAGATGAAGTCTTATGTGGAGGATTTGGCGGCTATGCTGAAAAAGACCATGTATACGGGTGAGCATGACCTGCAAATGGCTGTTGAAGTAACCGACCAGGATATCGATTTTGATACGGCCATTACAATAGGGCTTATACTTAATGAACTAATTACCAACAGTCTCAAATACGCATTCAAAGACCATTCTCATCCTTTTTTACTAATCAAATTGGAAGAAGTGGATGACGCTTTGGAAATATCTGTCAATGATAATGGCCCAGGAACCAACGAAGCTCCATCAGGTTTTGGGTGGTCAATAATCAACGCTACACTGGAAGGTTCAAACGGAACCGTTACTTACGAAAACAGTGGTGGCTTTAGAGTGAAAATCCGGATTAATAATTATATTTTAGTATAGCGGTTCATCCTTGTACTGATCGCGATTTTTTGTATTGGCATGCAATTTGTCTAATTACATGTGATAACAAATTTCACCGACAGCTTTATTAGCTCGGAAACCTAAACTATTGCCACATATGAAAATCAATGTTGCAATTCTTGAGGATAATCCAATTACTGCTCAAGATCTCAAAGAAATCCTGGAGGATAACGACATCCAGGTCACGAAAACATTCTACACAGCGGAAGATGCGATTAACGAGTTAGACTCTACGCCTGCTGATATCTGGTTAGTAGATATCAAACTCAAAGGACAACTCACCGGAATAGACTTTGCAAAAGAATTAACCTCAAAGAAGCAAGTACCTTTTGTTTACCTCACAGCTAATTCAGATAAAGATTCTGTAGAAAAAGCAATCTCCACTGATCCGGCTTCATTTCTGACAAAACCATTTGATGATAAGGACTTGGTTATAGCCATTGAGTTAGCATTTAAGAAGAATTTAAACAGCAACACCCGTAACAACACCAATGATCTTCCATTTGTATTTCTTAAATCAGGAAATCGGTTTATGAAGGTTATGTTTGATAAGATCCATTATTTGGAGGCGGATGGGAGTTATTGCAAAGTTGTGACCGAAGATAAGGAATACACTTTGTCTTGTAATCTGAATCACTTCTCCTCAAATATCAATAATGGATCCTTTCTGAGAATTCACAAATCCTATAGTGTGAATGTGGAAAGCATCTCTGGATTGGATAACGATTATGTCTATGTCCTGAATCGGGATCTCCCAATTGGACGAGTTTATAAAAATGACGTGAAATCTCTACTCAAAAAATTTAGTTGAGTAAAAATGAAAACCCAAAATTTTTTCTCTAAAATTCTCTCTCTTCACTTTTTTCATGTACTGATAGTTTCAGTAATAAAGCAAATTATGAGTCATTAAAATTGAACAAAATAATGTTTAATACGTTCCATTAATTAACTATATTTGTGGGAGTTATGGCAAAACCAGAATCATTCGACAGAACAGACGTTATTGAAAAAGTTACAAAAGTTTTTTGGACAAAAGGCTATAATGGAACTTCTATGCAAGACATTGTGGATGCTACTGGATTAAACAGATCTAGTATCTACAACAGTTTTGGAGATAAGCATAGTTTGTATCTGGATACGCTAAAACACTATAAGAAGCAAACCCAAAGTGCTTCATTGGCAAGTGTGATTAACAAAACACCTAAGTTAGCCATTAGAAGTTTGTTCGATTCAGTTCTTACTGATGTCGATGCTAAACAAGGAGAAATAGGTTGTTACATCACAAACTGTACAGCTGAGCTATCCAACATGGATAAAACAACTGCTGATTTTCTGGCAGATAATCTTGATGACATGATAGATATGTTCACCAATCTTATTGAAGCAGGAAAGCAAACCGGCGAATTCAAATCAGATCTTGATTCTAAAGCCACAGCACTTTACCTATTTACGAATCTTCAAGGTCTTAAACTTACAGGTATGTTAGTAAAGTCCAAAGAACAAATTAGTGCTGTGATAGACAAGGTTTTGGGAGACCTCTAAAAATTTTTTTGAAAAATAATGAAACAAACGTTTCAGTATATCAGTTTAATGAAACAAACGTTCCAAAATTATTAAATTGAAATGAGCAAATTAGCAAACAAAGTAGCCGTTGTTACCGGTGGTAATAGCGGAATTGGATTATCAACTGTAAAACTCTTCTTACAAGAAGGAGCAAAAGTGGTTTTCTCAGGAAGAAGACAAGAAGCACTTGACGAAGTATCAAAAGACCTAACTGGAGACTTTTTAGCTGTGAAAGCTGATGCTGGTGTTGTTGGTGATCAGAAAACATTAATTGATGCAGCTGTAGCTAAGTATGGAAAGATTGATATATTATTCCTTAACGCAGGTGTTGCACCTCCACTTCCAATCAATTTCATTACAGAAGAGCACTTTGATGAAGTATTTAATGTAAATGTGAAAGGACCATTCTTCACTATCAAAGAATCATTAGAGCATTTGAATGATGGTGCCGTAATTATTACAAACACTTCTGTAGTTAATCAGAAAGGTTTTGAAGGGTTTGGAGTTTATTCGGCTTCCAAAGCAGCCCTTAGATCTCTTTCAAGAGTTTTAGCAAATGAACTGAAAGAGAAGAAAATCAGAACCGTAAGTGTAGCTCCTGGTCCAATTGAGACACCTATCTACGGTAAAATGGGTCTACCGGAAGAGCAATTGAAAGCATTTGGAGATACTGTAGCTGCTGGAGTTCCTCTTGGAAGATTTGGTAATGCAGATGAAATCGCGAAATCAGTATTGTTCCTTGCGTCTGATGATGCATCATACATCAATGGAGTCGAGTTAGAAGTTGATGGTGGTTTAAGCCAAGTATAATCCAATTACATACACATAGATGACACAGATCCTGCTTGATGAAGATTACTTCACGGGCAGGATCTTTTATTTTCTGGCCACTGCATTCTACAATTCGTCAGCCCCATTCAACCGTTCGTCATGACATTTTTTTTCCTATATGGAAACCTTTCTAAAATTGTTTTGTCAATGAGATAGTAATAAGTCAAAAACTCAAAACACTAATCAAAATGAAAAGAACTATCCTAATCCTATTCGGCATTCTTTCCGCATTTGCTTGTTTTTCACAGAGACCTAAAACACTTATTGGTAACAACCTGGAAAGTATTTCTGGCTTTGGAGGGCCCATGTTTCAGTTTACTATGATTGATGGAAAAGCAGCTGTTCTCACTGGAGGTGGCGGTGCTGTTATTATGAATAATCAAATTTATGTCGGTGGTTATGGTCTGGGAACAGTCACTACACTCAACAAGACATTGGACAATGTTGATTATGCTACCAGCTTTGAGCATGGTGGACTAATGTTCGGATACATTATTAAGCCGCAGGAAATTTTTCACATAGCGATTGGTACCAAATTAGGTTGGGGTGAAATAAACACCTGGAACAAAGAAGATGCAGGTCTTTATGATGAGGCAGACAACATTTTTGTATTCAATCCTACTTTGGAAGGTGAAATAAATGTGACTCAGTGGTTTAAATTAAACGCAGGAGTTGGGTTCAATAGCGTAGTTGGAGTAAGTAACGATCTTCTTTACAAGCCAATTGATTTCAATAAGCCCCAAGTATCACTATCTTTATTCTTCGGATGGTTTTACTAATCAACTTATAAATGGAAAATAGTGCGAAAAGATGGATCCTGGGTTTAATATTCATCGCCCTGGGAACACTCTTTCTTCTAGATAACTTCGATATCATAGATTTCCGAATTCCATATTACCTATGGAGATGGGAAATGATATTCGTTTTAGTCGGGGTTATTAGCTTAATAAATGGCAATTACTCTGCCGCAATAATCTTTATTTCCATTGGAGTAACCTTCTGGATTACCAACTTCTATTCTGTCGGAATAAGGGATTTATGGCCGATTGCCCTAATTGCAGTGGGACTGAGTATTTTGATCAAGCGGAGCTCATTGGGTTCAAAAAAAAAGAGTGATTACGCGCAGGATTCCTTTGATGATGTGGCAGTATTCGCTGGAAACGAGAAAGTCATCAATACCAACAACTTCACAGGAGGTAAATTAACCAGTATTTTTGGTGGGTCAGACGTAGATCTCAGGCAATGCGAACTTCAGGAGGGAACAACCGTGATAGATGTGTTTACCATGTTTGGAGGTTGTGAAATCAAAGTACCAGCAGATTGGACTGTGCATGTAGAAGTGACTACAATCCTTGGAGGATTTGAAGATAAAAGAAGAGAAATCGTTCAGAATGCGGATGATTCCAGAATCTTGGTAATTAAAGGATTTACCATGTTTGGTGGAGGCGAGATCAAAAATTAGTTCTTAGTTCTTCGTTCATAGTTTTTAAGATACCACAAACGAAGAACTAAGAACCAAGAACTATTTAACTACTTCCACACCTTTCCAAAAGGCAACATAATTCTCAAACTTCTTAGCTAAATCACTAGCTTCAGGATAGTACCATGCTGCATCCTTGTTTTCGGAACCATCTACATTCAGAGAATAATAGCTGGCAGTTCCTTTCCATGGACATACAGTATGCGTATCACTGTCTTTGAAGAATTCCTTGTTGATGGAATCTGCTGGGAAATAGTGGTTATTTTCAATTACAATCGTATCATCGCTCTCAGCAATGACTTGATTATTCCAGATTGCTTTCATAATTCTAGTTTCATTTAGGTCTTGTCAATCACAATTTATTATACAACAAAAATCACCTTTGAAGTTTCATTCTTCGTGATAAAAGTCGATCTAAAATGAATAGAAGTGTAATGAGGTTTACAAACACCAACATTGTTGAGGCATAACTGGTGGCAAAAAACTGAGTAATTGGCTCTGCCAAATTCGGAATTTGCTCAAGAACAGGAGTTGTATCAGCTTCATTTCCGGAAACAATCAGCACTAGCGCTATCAATATCCCGGAAGTGACACCAATCCACCACTTTACCAGATTCCAGGAAGATTTTCTTTTCATGGCATGCTCATATTTCACCATGATTTTGGATTCCAGTTCCTGCGGTTCCTCCATTATAAAATTAGTCTTAATGGAATTATCCAGCAGATCCAACTCATCAAGCTCCCGCATCTCATCCGCTGAAAGCTTGTCTTTGCTGATCTCACCAGCCAGGTATTTAATGATATTCTCTTCCATTTGTCTTGCAGTTCAAATCTACATTAACATTTCCTGAGGGTTTGTAAGTTTTGATAATTCCTCACCCAATTTTTTTCTCGCTCTAAAAAGTTTCACTTTAATAGTGCCCTTGTCCAATTGGGTTACTTCCATCATTTCGTCTTGAGATAACTCATCCAGGTAGTATAATGTTACCAATTGTTTCTCCTCAGGTTTCAGGCACCTCATTGCCAATCCAATCATCCGTTGCTGATCTTCTTGTGATAACAAAGATAATTGAGAAGCTGAAGTACCTATATTATGATGTTCTCCACCAATACTTTCTTGTGGTAATTTCTTTTTTCTGATATGGCTCAATGATGCATTACTCACCACACGATAGAACCAGGTACTGAATTTGGAATCACCACCAAACTTCTCAGGGTTTCTTGCTACTTTCAAAAAACAATCCTGTACAATCTCTTCAGCATCTTCTGTCACATTCACAATTCTGTGAGCAATGGTATAGGCATATCTCGTGTGCCGTTGTACCAATTGGGCAAACGCTTCCTTATTTCCCTTAGAGATTTCACTCATGAGGGTATTATCTGAGATGTCTGGATTCACATCACGTTTGACGCGCCTCATGCTATTCAAGTTACAAAGAAATTTTTTTTGTAACCGATTGCTACCTGGTGTAGTCCTATGGTCAATGTTGAATTAAAAAAACTCAAAATTATGCACGCAGTACCAATATTAATCGTGAGCGTATTATCTATCAGTATCGCATCTATGATAATCTTTATCAGAAAATTCACAAATGACGAAAGAATGGCACTAATCGATAAAGGAGCAGATCCAAAACTATTTAAAGGAACAGGAGGAAATGTAGCAATGAAGTTTGGATTGCTACTGATTGGAGCTGGAATCGGTTTATTGATCGGGAATTTCCTGGCCAATGTTTCAGGAATAGAGGAAGAAGTTGCTTACTTCTCTATGCTATTCATTTTTGGTGGACTGGGGTTATTCAGCTCACATTTACTTGAAAAAAGAGATCAGGACAAGGACTAATGCTCACTTCCGGGCACGATTCACTACAAGGTCAAATACATCATTTCGTTGATAGTGCCCGGTTACATCTAATGTCATTCCTTCCTTAATCACTTCTTTTAAGTCAATCTCGGCTGTAATGATGGTTTCTTCATTAAACACTGGTTCATGAACATAAAAGCCGTTCGGTCCAATGATGCAAGAACCGCCATTTAAAATCAAATGATCGGGATCTTCTGGTACTGAATCCCTTAATGGTAATCCATCTGGTAAATCTTTTCTTTTCAATATTTGTCCAGCAGCAAGGACAAAACATCTTCCTTCAAAAGCATATTGCCTGCTTGCTACCTGATGCATTTCATGAACCTTTGGCCAAACCGCCACATGAATGTCTTCACCTGAATCATGTAGTGCTTGTCGGGATAGTGGCATCCAATGTTCCCAGCAAATCAATCCACTCAACCGACCAACCGATGTTTCACAACTCTGCAAACCAGCCCCATCGCCTTGACCGTAAACCATCTTTTCAGTATATGTCGGCATTAATTTCCGATGATGGTTCACCATCTCTCCCTTGTTATTAATGATGACCAATGAGTTGAAAATTGTCCCATTTCCCTTTCCAGAATTAACTTTTTCATTGATTCCCATGACAATGTTGATGCCATTTTCTTTAGCAGCGATCTTTAATGCTTTTATCTCTTCACCATCAATGCTTACACTATTCGCAAATGTCTGATAATAGATTTCTTTTACGGGTTCGTGATTCCATAAACCAGCTTCCGGACAGTAATCCAGCCAGGCTGGGTATCCACTGAGCCAGGTCTCTCCAAACACTGCTAATTCAGACCCATTCTTGCCGCATTGCTGAATCAAATCAATAGCTTTTTCGGTACTTTTAATTTTATCCAGGAACTCAGGTCCGTGTTGAACTATGGAAACAATCTTTTTATCTGACATATCTCATGAGTTAGGATTCTAAAATAGATGTATTTTAGATACTTTTAAAGAAATAAGTGTCGGGTGGAAGAACTTCAGGTAGTAAAGAAAAGGCTAATTATCACAGGAATAGTTTTTGGGGTGATAGTTTCAATTGGGACCATCGGTTTCAAAATGATTGGTGGTGAGACTGCTACCTTTTTTGAT
This sequence comes from bacterium, assembly GCA_024743255.1. Taxonomy (GTDB): domain Bacteria; phylum Bacteroidota; class Bacteroidia; order Cytophagales; family Cyclobacteriaceae; genus JANSWY01. The sequence goes on from JANSWY010000001.1 coordinate 472,585, forward strand.
GGATTCTATATGACCTTTATTACGATAACAACGATTGGTTATACCGAAGTTATCGAACTAGACAATGTAGGAAGGGCTTTTGCAATATTTGTGGCATTCACAGGCATAGGTATCCTGACTTATTTCCTTACAAATATGGCCTCTCTCTTTATTGAAGGAGATCTCATCAAGAGTAGAAAAAGAAATCAAATGGAAAAGAAAGTTGCAAGAATGGAAGGTCACTACATCGTTTGTGGTGGTGGAAGAGTTGGAGGAAATATTGCCAAAGAGCTCTCCGCAACAGATAGAGAGTTCGTAATTGCTGATATAAAAGAAGAAGTCATCAAACATGTAGATGAAATTTATGCAGACGTTCCATGCCTTGTTGGGGATTGTACCGATGATGATTTCCTGGAGTCTCTTGGAGTGGAAAGGGCCAAAGGTATATTTGTAACTACCGGAAGTGATAACATCAATCTTGTAATTTGTGTAACTGCACGTCAGCTTAATCACAATATTAAAATTGTTGCGCAAAGCAAAGACATCAATCATGTCAATAAAATGAAGAAGGTTGGTGCCAATAAGGTGATATCTCCAAGTTTTATCGGCGGTTTAAGGATGGCATCAGAGATGGTTCGCCCAACAGTAACTGACTTCCTGGATGAGATGCTGAGATCGCAGGATCATGTTTTAAGAATCGAGGAGATCGGGATTTCATCTGCTATGGTTGGCAAAACTTTGGAGGATTTTGATCTTGAAGATTTTGATCAAACACTTGTTCTTGCCCTGAAAGAAGGTGATCGATGGATTTACAATCCTAAAAGAAATTACGAACTGCAGTCTAACAGCAGGGTCATTGTGATGACTACTCCAAAAGAACGAGCTCAGCTACAAAAGAAGTTTGGTTGAATTAGAGTTTCGAGTCTTGAGTTAAGAATAATTCAAAACTCAAGACTCCAAATTCAATTACTTCATTGACTGATTTAAATCTATTTTTTGTTCTTTATATCCAGCAGGAACCTTAAAATCAGCTAAGTTGAAAGATGCAGATTCAATGGAATTGATTGTAGTTTCTTCTGTTGCATTACCTTCACTGTACAAAGTTGTTTTCACAGGAATCCCCTCATTGAACATTGGATTATCATTTCCCTTCCACTGAGCAAAGATTGATGCAGAAGGTACTACTGCTTCCAACCCAGAAAGATGAGTGGCGATAAGATCCAATAACTTTGGAAGCGCCTGCATTTCAGATTTCTTCACATCCAACTGTGTAAAAGAAGCAATATTGGTGACCATTAGCTTCTCACCACTTGAAACAGCTTCATACTTCACTGTAGGCCATTTTGAGATTGTCTCATTGCCTAGTTTATTGTAGGCTATGTTTCTGTTTCCTTCAATCAAAGGTTTGAATTTCTTCTTTTGCTCTTCGGGCATATTGTCATAGAAAGCCTTGATCATTAGCACGATTTGTTCCAGTTGTTTTCCCAATTCCTTCATTGTAGCCTTATCCACCACACTATATTGCTTTCTGGTGTGATCAATGTATGTCAGAACTTCTTTGTTGGCGTCAAATAGTATTGAAGCCTCAGTTCCTTTCATATTTGTCTTTACAACAAGGCTATTCGAATTGATATAAAGTGTTGATAAGCTCACAGAACCATCACTTAGGTCTTTAGTGCTTGCAATAAGTTTCACACCTTCAGCAGCAAACATCAATGATGTAGTGAGGGAAAAAAGTATTGCTATCGAAATCTTTTTCAACATAATATTCTAATCAAATGAGTTAAAAGTATTCTCAGGAACAGTTTCTAATACTTCAATCTCTGTGATACTGCCCCTTCCTCTGTTACTAGCAAGAAGAATGCCACCATACTTCTGGTAATCGTCCCACGGGGTGATGAAATCCTCTGTTTCCTGAGTATTGTCCTTATAATACGCCCATTGCTTAATCAGGTTACTTCCCTGATCTACCCAGACATCATATGCATTATCAGGAGTGTCACCCACATTTTCAAATGTAAGCCTCAAAACATCACATGGAACTCCTGTCGCTGTGGTATCCTGCTTGTGGTACTTTAACGTAACACCAGAGTCTTTTAGTTTAAACGGCATTACAATCCAATAGGCATCATTGATCCAGGCGGACTTTCCATATTGCAAATACTCCTTCAAAGAATCAATTTGAGTCATTTCCTGACCGTCTTTAAAGACCCTTCCCTTGAGACTATCAGCATTGATATCAACAATGATTTTCAAATCGCTTTTTAGACTTTCAACTCTTGCCATTCCCGTATGTTTATCCCAAACATGCTTTCTGGATCCAAAGAAATTCCAGCAAACGTATCTGGTTTCATCCCATGCTTTTCTTCCGCCCATTGCTTCCATCACTTTGTTGGCTATTTCAATGGCCTTTTCATCTGAATTGGCTTCATTAAATCCGGTTGCTGCTGGGTTTACCTCAGTAGGCTTTGGTGCCTGTGTCTCAGAAGTTGTTTTTGGATTTTGGCATCCAAAAGTGATAATACATACAAATAAAAGAGAGTATATGATCTGTTTCATGATTGGGAAATTGGTATTGCGACGAATATCGTCAATTTCCTAATGAATCTTAAGTGTTGATTGGAAGAATACTAATTAACTCCAGGTAATCGGTTTCACAGGAATATTGATAAATACCTTGATCACCGGTAATTATTAATAATCCATCTTTTATGATGATATCATTTGCCGGATATTCCTGATAGACTCTTTCTAGTTCAGGATTAGCAGGATCAGTTATATTAAATTGATACAATCCATTTGGACCATCACAAACATACAGTCTTTGATTGCAGCCAATACCCAAGCCTCTTGGATTATTCATTTCGATGCTATTTACCTGAGTAGGACTAGATAAATCAGTTACATCAATTACTTCCAAAACATTCAAATCTACTGGATTGCCGCAACTGGCTCCTTCACGGAGTGTTACATAAGCGAAGTTTTCATTCACAATTACCGGGTCACATCCGGTGGAATGTTCGTAGGTTGAGAGTAGTTGTGGGCTTAAAGGGTTAGCAATATCGAAGATATAAACTGCGCTTTTAGACCCAATAAATAGATTATTTCCTCTTGCAAAGATTGTTTCAATCCCAACACCCAGGTAGATATTGTCATGAGTAACTGGAGCAGCCAAATTAATAATATCAATAGGAATTAGACTGAAATCATTTACAACATATACATAGTCATCCACGATGGTGAAACTTGCAAGCGACCCTCCAACACTTTCTCCTTCACTGACAGTTTCCAGGGCATCTGATTCACATGAACAAATCACTGCAGCAAGCACCATAATTTTGAGAAATTTCTTCATGGCTTAAAGCATTTTGGATCTTCCACTTCTCTTTTCTCCCATCCAATCACCACGCCTTTTTCAGGATCAACGCATTCGAAATAAACTCCGCTTTCTGGAGGAATAAGGCCATTGTGCATGGCATTATCTAGTCTTTTTAAGATGTTAAGTTCCCGATCTTGGTTGATGGTGAACGCTACGATATCTGAGTAATTGTTAGCATAGATTACGCCATCTTTAATGGCTACATCATGATTTCCTGGTACATTGATAAAGAATAGATTCTGAGGTGAAGCTGGATTGGAATTATCAATTACATGAAAGCCTTCTCCCAGAATATTTACAACCAATAAGTCATTGTATGTGAAAATTTTTCCAGGGTTTCTGATTGGCCTGGAATCTGAGATGGTGATGCTTTGGGATTCCGTAATTGATCCGTAAACAGGGACGTATGCTTCAAAAGTTCCGGATGGGATTTGGCCATCAGTTGGTTCGTCATCATAACAAGATGACAGTATGAAGCTCAGGAAAATAAAAAGTAAAAAGCGATGCATGGGTCTATCATTTGTTGTCTTAATAGACCCAGCATCGTATAATAAGGTTGGATTAGTTGCTCTTCTTGAACTGATCGAATTTAGATTCTACTTTCACTCTTGGGAATAAATTATCTTCCACGTTTACATCAGCAGTTTCTTTTTCAGGATCTAATTCAATTTTAGTAACTCGCTTCTCTTTAACAAATACTTTTACAGCTTCCTGCTCATTCATTCTCCAGATTTCAGCAGGGATTCTTTCAGTTTCTTCCGTGCCATCCTCAAATGTCCACTTGATAATAACCGGCATTACGAGACCACCTTTGTTGCCAAAAGTCACCTCATAGAAATTCTTATCAGCAAGGTCTTTTTTGATTTCGTAATCATTTACTCTTGCCTTGAACTCGCTATAAGCGGTGGAGCTGGTATTTTCGAACTCAATGGTTTCAGCAGAATTAGAGAACTGTAGCATTTTTTCATCATCAGTTCCTGCGATCTCTTTGTTCTTCACCTTCACTCTATTTTCAATTTTCTTATCGTCTGAAGCAAGTTTTGCCCATCTTACTTTATCAATTGAAAGATCCACATGGTCAGTAGTATAGAACCAGCCTTTCCAGAACCAGTCTAAATCAACAGCGGAAGCATCCTCCATTGTTCTAAAGAAGTCTGCTGGCGAAGGGTGTCTGAAAGCCCATCTCTCAGCATATGTTTTGAATGCGTAATCAAATAATTCAGGACCCATTACAGTCTCTCTCAAAATATTAAGAGCAGTCGCTGGTTTCGCGTAAGCGTTATTACCGAATTGAAGAATTTGCTCGGAATTAGTCATAATCGGTCTGATTCCTTCTTTATCTCCTTTCATGTAATCAACAATTTTTTCTGCCGGACCTCTTTTAGATGGATAAGCAGGATCCCATTCTTTTTCAGTCAGGTACTGAACGAAAGTGTTTAGTCCTTCATCCATCCATGTCCATTGTCTCTCATCAGAGTTGATGATCATTGGGAAGAAGTTATGTCCTACCTCGTGGATGATCACACTCATCATGCCGTACTTCAGTTGAGGAGTATAATATCCATTAGGTTCTGGTCTTCCGTAGTTGAAGCAAATCATTGGGTATTCCATTCCGATAGAAGCAGAATGAACTGAAATAGCTACTGGGTATGGATAATCCACTGTGTAATGAGAGTAAGTTTTTAGTGTTTGAGCAACAATAGGTGTCGAAAACTCTTCCCAAAGAGGATTTCCTTCTTTAGGATAGTAAGACATTGCCAGTGGAGTTTTTTCGTCAAGCTGAACTGCCATTGCATCCCAGATGAATTTCCTTGAACAAGCAAAAGCGAAATCTCTTACATTATCTGCTTCGTATACCCAAGTGCTGGTTTTGTCTGACCTTACTTTTTCTTTAGCTGTAGCTTCTTCCTGAGTAACAATGATTACTGGCTTGTCAAATGTCTTCTTAGCCTTTTCAAATCTTTTGATCTGGTCTGATGTTAGTACATCTTTTGGATTTTGAAGTGATCCTGTAGAAGCCACAATGAAATCGGAAGGAACGGTGATGCTCACTTTGTAGTCACCAAATGTCAATGCAAACTCCCCTCTTCCAAGGAATTGCTTGTTTTGCCATCCTTCTACATCATCATAAACAGCCATTCTTGGGAACCACTGAGCGATTGTGTATAAGTAATTTCCATCTTCAGGAAAGAACTCAAAACCAGATCTACCACCAACTTTCATTCTGTCATTGATGTTGTAATTCCATTTGATTTTGAATGTATAGCTCTCACCAGACTTTAATGGCTCTGGCAAAATGATTCTCATCATAGTTTGGTTTCTGTAAGCGTCAAGCGCTTTTCCAGATGCATCCGTAACACTTGATACATTGTAACCGCCTTCATAATCAAAGTTTCTAGCCACTTTTTGTAATGCTTTTCCGCTATAAGAGTTTTCTAATTTTCCAGTAGAGATTTTAGGAGTATTAGAGTCTTGCGCTCTCATGTTTTGATCCAGCTGTACCCATAGATACTCAAGATCATCAGGAGAATTGTTGGTGTAAGAGATTGTTTCAGATGCATCTATTGTTTGGTTCTTATCATCCAATGTTACATCAATCACATAGTCAGCCTTCTGTTGCCAGTAATCTTTACCTGGCGCTCCTGAAGCAGTTCTGTATGAATTTGGTGTGGGAAGAGTTGTACCAAGTTGCTCGAACTTTTGTCCCCACTCTTGTGCGTTAACTACTGAGTAGCCTAGTACACAGATTAGTAATAAGTAAGCTCTTTTCATTATTTATTATTAGAAATCACCAAAATTTTGCGTCAAGCATCAGCATGATCGCTACACCGGCAATGGCCGAGGAGATGAAAAACTTCCAGTCTCTGCGGCTTATACCTAAAATAGAAACCGCAATAAAAGTAATTGCCATAAAAACCAGAACAATTATTATTTGACCTACTTCTAATCCTATATTAAAGGCAAAAAGAGGTGTAACAATGGAATCCTCCTGACTTAGGATTTGTTTGAGGTAATTTGAGAAACCTAGTCCATGGATCAGCCCAAAGAAACCGGCATAGAGATAGTTGAATGAAATTTTTCTGGCATTGTAACTGCTCAGATCTTTCACAAAGAGATTAGATAGTGATGTGATTAAGATTGTAACAGGAATAAGAAATTCAATTATGCTTGAGTCGAAATTCACATACCTTACTGTAGCAAGCGCTAATGTAATTGAATGACCAACTGTGAATGCTGTGACAAGAATTAATACCTTCTTCCATTCCGTAGTGCTGTAGATTGCGCAGAGGGCAACTACAAATAAAATATGATCATAACCGTTTACATCAAGGATATGCTCAAGACCTAATTCAAAGTATAATCTAAAAAGTGACATTTCTATATTCGCTACCTGATGTTAATAATCAAATTCGGATTCTATTCTCTAAATTGAACTCGCTAAAATAAGAAAATTTAAATAGCATGATCTGTAATATACTGTTAAGTTATGTCCTGATAGTTGCACACCCATTTCATATTTCAGTGACTGAAATAGAATTTGATCAGGATGCAAAGGCAATTGAGATCGCTCAAAAGATATTTATTGATGATTTAGGCGAGGTGATCAAAGACAAGGATGGTCAGGAATATAACTTGTTTCAGGCGCCTGGGAATGAGGAAGCTACTACAGCCATTAAAGAATATGTAATGGCAAATTTTGAGGTGATCATCAATGAAAAGCCCAAAGACATTAATTTTCTTGGAATTCAGGTTGAAGAGGATGTGATGTGGTGTTTTATGGAAATTGAGAATGTTAAAAAACTGAAGAATATAAAGGTTAATTCCTCTATTCTTACTGAGTTATTTGATGATCAGATGAATTTGATACATGTTAAAGCCTTTGGAGAAACCAAAAGTATGCGTCTTCACATTAATGAGCTTTCAGATCAGATTTATTATTAGTTTTCAAATATGAAGGGCTGAAAACTTACGAGCTTGTCGGTTCCCAATAGTTTCTCCTCAGGTAATTCATACCAGGTTCTGGAAGATGGAATCTTCATTGAACCAACTGATAACTCACCTTCCAGACCAATGAATTCCCCTTTTTCTGGATTATCATTTTTAACAAATCGATAAGCTGTCATTTTAAAGCTCTCTTTTTCAATCATAAAATCCCAGGTGTCTTTCTCATAAACCACCTGGATGATGTATTGCTCTTCTTCAGATTCTACTAGAGAGATATTATCAGGCTTATCATGGTGCAGCTTCATCGGTAATCCCCATAAATAGGTGTAGTAGTTTCTTAGTGTTTCCACCCTATCACAGTTGACATCCCCGGTTTCAATAAAACATGAATCCATTAGCATCCCATGCACTTCATCATCATTTCTGTTGATTTTAAAGTAACCTTTCGAGTTATCTATCCAAACAGTCGTATTACGAACGGTTCCATCTGGCCTACTCTCTTCAAATTTGAGTTCACCAGAGAAACTTGGCCATTCATTATTTGGATCATGATACTGGAGTGATTTAGCAAGTACCTCTTCAATCGAAGGATTTTGACATAAAAGAACAGGACATGCGACTAATAGAAATATTAGGACAAGAATATTTTTCATAACATCAATTTAAAGGGGCACCATTTTTTTCGAACCATCTGCAGAAGTGAGTGATTTCGCACTTTTCACATTGAGGTTTTCTGGCAAGACAAGTATATCTACCGTGAAGGATTAACCAGTGATGTGCTTTTGGAATATGTTCTTCCGGAATGTTTTTGACGAGCTGTTTTTCCACCTCCAGGGGTGTTTTGGCATTTTGAGTGACTAAGCCCAATCTTTTAGAAACCCTGAAAACATGAGTGTCAACAGCCATGGTTGGCTTATTGAAAATAACAGAAGCTACCACATTTGCGGTTTTCCTGCCTACTCCAGGTAATTTCTGGAGCTCCTCTATGGTCTCAGGAATTTGAGAATTGAAATCTTCTACCAGCATTTTTCCAAGACCCAGAAGGTGCTTGGTTTTGTTACTGGGATAGGAGACACTTTTAATAAAAGGAAAAACCTCATCGAAATTACTGGCGGCAAGATGTTCTGGTGAAGGAAATTCCTCAAATAAAGCCGGTGTGACTTTATTGATTCTTTCATCAGTGCACTGTGCGCTGAGCACAACAGCTACCAGTAACTCAAAAGGGTTAGTGTAATTGAGTTCCGTCTCCGGTTCTGGAAGATTTTCAGTAAAATGTTTGAAGAAAGCCGCGTAACGCTCTTTTTTCTGCATCTAATTCCGTGATTACTTGATCACGGAAAGGTCGGTAAATTTTTTTGAATAATTCAAAATATTATTAACCGCCTGCTTGCCAGGTTTCATAAGGTTTTCATCCAACATGGATTTCATATCCTTCAGTTCATTATACATTTCCTGTAAACCTGGATTGCACATTAGTGCATCTCTTATTTCATTGTTTTCGGCTTCTGATGTTTCCTCATAGATAAATCTAACTAGGTCATTTTCGGTAAAAATTTTTGTCATAGGCGATATTTGTTTTATCCATTTTCTTTCTCAGGTTAATGAGAGCATATCGCATTCTCCCCAAAGCCGTATTAATGCTTACCCCTGTGTTTTCAGCAATTTCCTGAAAGCTCATCTGCATATAATGCCTCATTATTAACACTTCCTTCTGAGCCTCAGGTAATTCCTGAATTAATCGCTTCAGAAGAGCATAAGTATCATTCTTTATTTGTTTGGATTCCATTGAATCCTCGGAGAAATCAAGCGTGTTAAACACATTGCTTCCATCCTCCATTACAATAGTTGGGTAACGCTTAGCTTTTCTGAAATAATCTATGGCCAAATTATGCGCGATCCTTAGGATCCAGGGTAGAAATTTACCTTCCTCATTGTATTTGCCGCGTTTGATCGTGTTGACGGCTTTAACAAAGCAGTCTTGTAATAAATCCTCCGCAACATAGGTGTCTTTAACAATAAGATAGATTGTTGTAAAAACCCTGTTCTTGTGCCTGTTTACTAATTCTGAAAAGGCCTCTTCGTTACCTCCTTTGTACAACGACAGTAGCTGGCTGTCATTTAATGCACTACTATTCATAAAATACCTGTTTTGTTAACGTAGAGGTCTATATCATATTGTCAGGGTTTGTGTGGAAATAGTATTTTTTTTAATTACAACGATTTCAAAACTATGGATTTATCTGTAATCATCAAAAAATTCTGAAATTTTTTGGAGACTTTTGTCGGATATTTTTCGAACTCACCGACTAGAACCACAGTTGTATCTAACTAAGACAAGCATTGTTCTCAAATGGTTGGAATCAATCGAAAAAAAAATTAAAATTTTTCAAAATCAAACCAACTATGCCTATTGCTTAGTTACTATATGAGACAACCTTAATTACATAAACCCCCTAATTTGGGAACAAAAAAATATGTGATTGCCGTTGTTTTTTAACATTTTTGGTTTCGTTTTCGCACAACAACAGGATGCAGACAGAAGTACAGGAAGAAGTGAATATTGATCAATTAGATCCAAAGAAATACATCATCATAAAGGGCGCCAGGGTTAATAACCTGCAGAATCTAAGTGTTGCAATTCCAAGAAATAAATTGGTAGTAATCACTGGACTTTCTGGTTCTGGTAAGTCTTCATTGGCCTTTGACACCTTATTTGCGGAGGGTCAAAGAAAATATGTAGAAAGTTTGAGTAGTTATGCCAGACAATTTCTCGGAAGAATGGAAAAACCTGAGGTTGACTACATCAAAGGAGTGGCTCCTGCTATAGCAATTGAGCAAAAAGTTAACACCAGAAATCCAAGATCCACCATTGGAACAACCACTGAAATATATGATTATCTAAAACTTCTATTCGCGAGAGTTGGAACCACCTATTCTCCAATCAGTGGCAAAAAGGTGACAAGAGATACAGTGACTTCTGTAGTAGATCACATATTTGGTCATGAGGAAGGTGCCAAAGTTACAATCTCATGTCCATTAGAAATCCAGAATGGCCGGGCAACTGATAAGGAACTGGAACTTTTGATGAGTAAAGGATATACCAGAGTAATTCATAAAGACACAGTGACCTTTATTGAAGATCTGTTAGAGGCCGGGGAGATAGATAAGAAGAAACTTGAGATCCTTATAGATAGGGCAGTAGTTAATAAAGAAGATGAGCAGAGTCAGTTTAGGCTTGCTGATTCAGTTCAGACGGCTTTTTACGAAGGACATGGGACATGTATTGTAGAAGTTCAGGGTGAAAAGAAGCAATCTTTCTCCGACAAATTTGAATTAGATGGAATGACATTTGAAGAGCCAAGTGTCAATTTCTTCAGTTTTAACAATCCTTATGGAGCCTGTAGAAGATGTGAGGGTTTTGGTAGAATTCTTGGAATTGACCCTGATTTAGTGATGCCTGACAAAAGCCTGTCAGTTCATGAAGGTGCTATTGCTCCATGGAGAGGTGAAACCATGAAAATGTGGCTCAAGGAACTGGAGCGGAATGCCATGGAATTTGATTTCCCAATTCACAAACCGGTAAATGAGCTTAGTAATGAGCAAATGCAGTTATTATGGACTGGAAATGAATATTTTGGTGGCCTACACGAATTTTTTAAACACCTGGAATCTCAAACGCATAAAATCCAATATCGGGTAATGCTCTCCAGATACAGAGGCAAAACAAATTGTCCGGAATGTAGAGGAACAAGATTAAGACAAGATGCAGATTATGTGAAGATTGCGGATAAATCTATCTCTGATATTGTCTTGATGCCGGTAGATAAATTGATTCCATTTTTCAAGACAATGGAGTTGACTGACCAGGAGCATAAAGTTGCCAAAAGAATTCTACAGGAAATTCAAAGCAGACTAGCATATCTGGGAGAGGTTGGACTAGGTTATTTGACTTTGAATAGATTGACTTCTACTCTATCCGGAGGAGAATTTCAAAGAATAAAACTTGCGACTTCCCTAGGAAGCGCTTTAGTTGGTTCAATGTATATTCTGGATGAGCCAAGTATAGGTTTACATCCAAGAGATACAGATAGATTAATTAATGTTCTAAATACATTAAGAAATATCGGTAATAGCGTAATTGTAGTGGAACATGAAGAAAAAATCATGGAAGCTGCAGATCAGATTATAGATATTGGACCTGGTGCCGGAACTCATGGAGGAACCTTAGTTTTCCAGGGGGATGGTGAAGACATTAAGACCGAAAAAGTCTCGCACACAGCCAGATTCTTAAATGGAACAGACACAATTGATGTTCCGGAAATAAGAAGAAAATGGAACCAGAGTATAAAAATCTTTGGGGCAAGAGAAAATAACCTTCAAAACATTGATGTAGAGATACCAATGGGTGTTTTGTCAGTTATTACAGGAGTCTCTGGGTCTGGTAAATCCACGCTGATTAGGAAAATTGTATATCCATCAATCGGTAAAATATTAGGTACTGCAACAGAAGCAACTGGCAAATTTGATCGACTGGAAGGAGACTATAAGCAGATTACTCAAATAGAGTTCGTAGATCAAAACCCAATTGGAAAGAGCTCAAGATCAAACCCTGTCACGTATGTGAAAGCTTATGACGCAGTTCGACAGTTATTTGCAGAACAGCAATTGGCCAAACAACGAGGTTATAAACCAGCACATTTTTCATTCAATGTAGAAGGTGGAAGATGCGAAACCTGCCAGGGAGAAGGTACGGTTAAGATTGAAATGCAATTCATGGCTGATATTAACCTTACTTGTGAAAACTGTAAGGGGAAACGATTTAAGAAGGAGGTTCTGGATATTCAATACAAAGAAAAGACCATTAGCGATATATTAGACCTTACTGTAGAAGAAAGCCTTGAGTTCTTTAAAGAAAAGCCAGCATTGGTTAACAAGTTAAAGCCGCTGTATGATGTAGGATTAGGATATGTAACTCTTGGTCAATCTTCTAGCTCCTTAAGTGGAGGTGAGGCACAAAGAGTAAAATTAGCTTCCTTTTTAGGTAAAAATACAGCTGCAAAAGGCGAGCATATCCTATTCATTTTTGATGAACCAACTACAGGCCTTCACTTTAATGATATTAAAAAACTTCTTGATTCAATCAATGCCTTGGTCAATACAGGACACTCTGTAGTGATCATCGAACACAATACTGAAATTGTGAAAAGTGCCGATTGGATTATTGATCTTGGACCAGAAGGTGGTGAAAACGGAGGAACCGTATGTTTTTCTGGGACTCCAGAGGAAATGGTGAAACTAACTGGAAATCACACTGCTGACTTTTTGAAAGGTAAGGTTTAATTCATTACGGCTTTTTAGAGAAGAGTGAACTAATTATTGTTTATTTGCAATCTTCAAACCCAGGAGTGAGCGTAATGCACATTTTGAAATTAATGCTTGAAAACGATGAGAAAAAAAATTGTTGCTGGTAACTGGAAAATGAACAAAGACCTTCAGGAAGCTAATATCCTGGCGTCCGAAGTGGTAAACATGGTGAAAGATGAAGTTATGACTGATACTGTAGTTGTAATGTGCACACCATATGTTTACCTGAACAAAGCTTTAAAACTTACAGACGGATCAAAGGTTCAAATAGGAGCTCAAAACTGTAGCGAACACGCTTCAGGAGCTTATACTGGTGAGATTAGTGCGCCAATGCTCAAATCGATTGATGTACCTTATGTAATCATTGGGCATAGCGAAAGAAGAGAATACTTCTCCGAGACCAACGAGCAATTGGCAGCAAAAGTGAATATCGCTCTTGAAAATGAATTAATTCCAATCTTCTGCTGTGGAGAAAGCCTTGAAACCAGAGAATCTGGAAACCATTTTGATTTTGTATGCAATCAGCTGACTGAGAGTCTATTCCATTTAAGTGCTGAGGAGTTGGAAAAAGTTGTAATTGCTTATGAGCCAATTTGGGCAATTGGAACAGGTAAAACAGCTTCTGCAGAGCAAGCTCAGGAAATGCACGAGAAGCTAAGAGCACACCTTGCTTCTAAATATGGTGACTTGGCTGAAGAAATTTCAATTCTTTATGGAGGTAGTGTAAAACCTGGAAACGCAGAAGAGATTTTTGCTGGTAAAGATGTAGATGGAGGACTTATTGGTGGAGCTTCTCTTGAATCCAGAGGATTTGTAGATATTGTGAAATCAATTTAAGATGCATTTTTTTAGTGCCATACTTTCATTAATGATATTATTTGAGGCTCCAAAAGAGCCTCAAATTGATTTTTGCGATGTGTATGGTGCAATTTATGTAGCTGAATTTCCAGAAAGAGCTGATGTATTGGTTTTTGAAGAGTCGTCAGAAGCTTTTGCAAGAATGATCGTATTTGAAGAAAACAGTCAAATCATGGCTGATAAACCAGGTAAATGGTACTTCACTGATAATCCCGATTTTGCCCGATACTCAGTATACTTCACCGAAAGAAGAGGAGCTGCCGACTTCAGTGTATATTTTACAGATTTTGAATCTCTAGCCGGTTGTTCGCTATGAATTTTATTGAGCTCGAAGTAATTGCTAACCCAGAAATCAGTGAGATAATCCTCGCAGAACTTTCCCAATTACCATTTGACACCTTTGAAGAAACCGATTCCGGTCTCAAGGCATATACAGAAGAAGACTCGTTTGACCTAGAGGCTGTTGAAGAAATAATCAATAGATATAAAGCTCTTGGGGAGATTCAATACTCTACAAAGTCTATCGAAAAAGTAAACTGGAATGAAGAGTGGGAAAAGAATTTTAGCCCGATCAAAGTTCATGATCAAATACATGTAAGAGCCACTTTTCATGAATCAGATGACTCATTCCCATATGAGATCATAATTGAACCAAAGATGTCATTCGGGACAGGTCATCATGATACCACCCACCAGATTCTTCAGGCACAGTTAGAAATAGATCACAAGGACAAGATTGTTCTTGATGCAGGAACCGGAACAGGGATCTTGGCAATCATGGCAAAAAAGCTGGGTGCATCAAAAGTATATGCCAATGATATTGACCAATGGTGTGTAGATAATAGTCATGAAAATTATTCGTTGAATAACTGCCAGGATATTGTCACAGAGCTTGGTACGGTTGAGATATTTGATAATTTGAAGGTTGATGTATTACTCGCAAATATTAATAAGAATGTTCTGTTGAGTGAGATGTCGATGTATAGTGCTTTATTAAATAGTGGTGGTATTATCGTATTTAGTGGCTTTTATGAAGATGATGTGAAAGATATTTCTGCAGCTGCTGCAGAGAATGATATCACCATCCAAAGACACACGGTTCAAAATAAATGGGCTGCCGCGGTTGGCATTAAATCATAGTGTGAATTGAATTTGGGAACCAATTCACTAAATTTAAGTACAATTACATAGTATGAGTACAAAAAGGATATTTGTGTTATTAGCATTTCTCGCTATTGCCCCTCTGGCAAAGGCGCAATTATTCTTCTATTCCGGTGACTCAATAAGCTTTCCAAAAGAGGTAATTAATGTTCTAAACAGGATCGATACGGAATCAGCACGAAAAGTAGCATACGATTTCAGAAGCGTTTGGGACTATGAGATTACAAATGAACAAAGAAGTTTAGTTCTTCGAATCAGCGAGAAGATGGTGGAACGAAGGCTTCAGGTTCGGCCTTATCATGAATATTTTTTCGGATACCTTACCTATGCTGTTAAACAGAAAGGTATCAATGAATATCAGCTTACCAAAGTTCTTACTATTACCAAAGAAGCAGCGTATAACTACAATAATGAAGAATTAAGAAAGTTCCTTCTATCCCTTAATTTGTATTTCGCAAGAGAGTATCTCTATTGGGGGAGAGATAATTATACAAAAGCTGTTGGAGGTGTTTATACATTCGAATCTATAGGAGAAATTACTTCCAGTGATGCCAGTTTTACAGCAGAAGAGTTTGTTGCAGAAGAAACCCAAATTGACACTTCAGAATTTGTGACCGATCAGGAGGTTCAGAGTTTTGGAAGTGACGACCAAAGTTCTGACGATTGGGCGAATGATCCTTGGGGAAATGATCAAAGCAGTGATGATTGGGCCAACGACCCTTGGGGTAATGATCAGAGTAGTGACGACTGGGCGAATGACCCTTGGGGAAACAACGACCAAACTGATGATGTTTGGGGAAACAATGATCAGACTGATGACGTTTGGGGCAATTCGAGCAACGATGATTGGGCAAACAACGATCCATGGGCCAATGATCCCTGGGGAAATTCCCAACAGCAGACTTCAAATGAACCACAAAGAGAAACTTTTACCCCTGCCATCAAAGACTATGTTTATGAGGCAAAATCCAAATATCTGGAGCCACAATTAACAGGTCCTGTATTAAATCTTGATAGTACAGATATCGTGATGGTTACTGACATTGATTCGATGATCATTGAAGGGACATCCGGGCAATATGAACTTAAAGGACATGCTTTTGTTGGAAATGGCGGTAAGAGCTATTGGCCAGGTGAACTAAAAGTGATGAGAGGAGCCGAGATTGAGTTTGGCAAGTATTACTTTGAAGTGGATGAAGCAGAATTATGGACCCCAAATGCAACAATTACGTTTCCAGATTTTTTTGAAGGTGAGGCTCAGGGTTTATACCGGTTCAAAAGCGTAAGAACCCGCAGAAAAAAGGATAAACCATTCCCATATTTTGAATCGTACAATGCAGACCTGGTAGTGAATTTACCGTTTGATAAGGTTAAGTATACAGGAGGTTTAGCCTTCCAGGGCAATAAAATGTATGGAAAAGCGATATCCAGAGAAAAAGGAACACTTGAGATTGTGGATGGAAAAGGAAGAAAATTGATAGCCAAATCAGTTGCGTTTTCATTTGTTGACTCTCTTATTACATCACTCGACGCAGAAGTAACAATTGTACATGGGTCGGATTCCATTACTCACCCTAGCGTTAAGCTTAAGTATGATCCTGCTACTTATTTGTTAGAATTAGACAAGTCTGTAGGTAATTACAAAAACTCAGCTTTCCAGTCTTCATTTTATAAAATGAGTTTTCATACAGATGAGATTGTTTGGGATATGAGTACGGACAGTTTGAATATATCAATCAACTCCGCGAGAAATTTAATACCAACAGTTTTTATATCAGATGACTACTTCTCAGCCTCCCGATTCAGGAAATATGGATCTGGGCTTGGGTTTCATCCAGTTATAGTCTGTGTAAACTATGCCAATAAGTATAATGCACGAACATTCTACATAGATGAGATTATTAATGAGCACAAGATCACAGAATCCCAGGCTCTTGAGATGGCAAACATGCTCAGCAAACATGGTTACGCCACATATAATAGGGAACAAAGACAACTTACTTTATTAGATCAGGCTTATCAGGATTACAGAGCTAACTATAGAAAATCAGATTATGACCATTTACTTATTGCCTCATTAATTGATTCTTCACCTAATGCAACAGTAAACTTTAATGATGACTTATTGACAATTAGAGGAATCGACGAGTTCTACTTGTCTGAGGATAGAGATTTAAGAATAGAACCAGATAGTGGAGTATTGGTACTTGGCAGAAACAGGCTTTTGGAATTCGATGGGCTTATTAACGCTGGTGACTTCCAATACACAGGAAGAGGTTTCACCTTTGATTATGACCAGTTTCTAATTTCAATGCCTACAATTGATTCCATTACCATTCAGGTAACATTCCCCGATTCATTACAAGACAACTCAAGGGAACCGGCAGAAAAAGAACAATTAGGCAACCATATCATGAATACTTCCGGGACGCTGTTTTTGAATGAACCTCAAAATAAATCTGGTTTATCAGAAAAAGCATCCTACCCTTACTTCGTCTCAGATTCCGAGGCAGTAGTATACTTTGATAGTCCGGAATACTTGGATGGTGCGTATGATAAATCAATCAAGTTTATTGTTCCACCGTTTGAAATGGATAGTGTCAACAAAGATGATGTGGGTGGAATTGTTTTTCAGGGACGACTGGTTTCAGGGATTTTCCCGGAATTTGAAGAAGAGTTGGTGATCATGCCAGATAAAACTTTGGGTTTCACCCATGATGTGCCACAAGAAGGATATAACCTGTACAATTCTGGGGCGAAAATATATGATCATATCAATTTGGATGGAAACGGAATCAGAACAAGTGGACAACTCGACTATCTCACTACCTCTATTCATTCCGGAGACTTTGTGTTCTACATGGATTCTGTTACGGCCTATGGTACACATGGAAAGATTGAACCAGGAAATTATCAGGGAGCCTCTTATCCACAGGCAAGGCTTGGAGCATTTAGCATGAAGTGGCTTCCTAAAAAGGACAGTATGTACATAGCCAACATTGGAGAGGCCTTCAGTTTCTACAACAATACAGCAACATTGGATGGAGAAGCTAACGTAACAAAACTTGGTGTATTTGGCTCTGGTACTATGTTAACAAGGGGCTCGAGATCATTTTCTGATGAACTGAGTTTTAGTGAGTTTGAGTATTCTGCTCGTCATGCGGACTTTGAAGTATTAACAGACGATCCTGAAAAACCAGCAATGGCCGGAGATGACATTTCCCTTAGATTTGATCTAATCCAAAACTCTGCTGATATCTCTCCGGAGAACTCAGGGGTTGCAGCAATTAGCTTTCCTTATGCTCAAATGAAGACATCAATCACCGAAGCATTCTGGGATCTTGCCGATTCGGTTGTGACCATGAGAAAACCGGCAACTGTAGATATTGAAGACTCCTACTTTTATTCTACAAGAACAGAACTTGACTCCTTAGTTTTCAATGCGGAAGAAGCAGTTTATGACATCAATACATATGAATTAGATATTAAAGGAATCCCTTACATCATTGTTGCGGATGCAAAAATTACTCCATCTAATGGTGAAACAACAATTCTGGAAAACTCAGAATTGACACCATTTGAGGACGCTACTGTAGTAATTGATACTTTGAATGGATATCACAGACTGTTTGACGCCAATATTAAAATTCTGAGTCGGAATAAATTTGAGGGATTTGGAACGTACGAGTTGACAACTGCGGCTTTAGATACGTTTGAAATCAAGTTCAATAGCTTTGAACTTAAGAATGTCAAGATTGATAGCAAAGAGAAAAGATTGATGACAGTCTCCGGAGGAGAGATTGTTGAATCCAATAATGTGGAAGTATCGGCCGGATTCCTGTATCGAGGTTCTGCAACTATGTATGCTTACAAAAAGCCTCTGGAACTGGATGGATATGTAAAACTACTTCTCAAGAGTTTCGGAAATGATTATGATCGATGGGTTGTTTATGAAAGAACCGATGCTAGCGTAGATGAAGTGGTTATAGATTTTGATAATTCTCAATTTGAGGAGGGCGATGAATTAATAGCCGGACTGCATTACAGTATAAGAGGAGATATTTATCCAACATTCATTAGCGACAAAAAGGATTATGGTGACCATGATTTATTCACACCATCGGGCGAAATTAGATTTGACGTAGAAAATCAATATTATATCATTGAGACACCAGGTAAAACTGCTGGTGAACAATATGCAGGAAGTACATTCATTTACGATGATGCCACCCAAGATGTAATTTTTGAAGGACCTTTTAATTTTTCACATGCCACTGAAAAAGGTTATTCTATCTCTTCTACCGTCCTTGGAAATGGAAACGCTAAAGACGAACAGTTTGAGATGGATGCTTTTATTACTCTTGATTTTGGTATTCCATTATCCATTACAGATGAGATGAGCTTCGATTTAACAGATCTAATTGAGAGAATTGGATCTTCTGTAGCGCATGATAATAGTATAGAATTAATGTACAATCTGGCCAATTTGATTGGAGAAGAGGCAACCAGGGAGTACGAAGAAAAAGGCTTAAAAACCTACATACCTTTAAATGAAACTTCTGAGGAGCTGCTGAAAACTTTTGTTTTTTCCAATGTCCATTTGAAATGGGATAAGGATAACAGAGTCTGGTACAATACTTCAAAAATAGGCTTGTCAAATGTGAGATCCACCGATATAAACGCAAGCATGAACGGCTTTATGGAAATCTCACAAAATGATTCAGGGCTGGATTTGATCAACATTTTCTTACAACCTGCCGCAGGAACGTGGTACTTTATTGGCTATGAAGATCATCACTTGTTCCTAATATCTTCAAATCCTGATTTCAATGCAGATATAGAAGCTAAATCCAACAATGGAACAGCAAAACCAGGAGAATTGGTATTACTTACTGCCGAAATAAACGAAGTGCTTGGGTTCATTAATAACTTCAGAAGTAACCACATGGGAATAGATGATCCATACAATCTTGAACTTCCGGATGACATCCAACTAGAGGATGACGAGAACTTTGATACCATCGAGGAGGAAGATGATGATGACGATGGTTTTGGATTCTAATTCTATTCCACCAAATTTGCCACTCACAATAATCCAAAAGTAATTAAGTATGCAAGCATTAGATTATATCCAATCTAACAAAGATCGATTTCTGGAAGAACTTATTGATCTACTTAAAATCCCTTCAGTTAGTGCTGATTCCAAATTCAAGGGAGATGTAAGAAAAGCAGCTGAATTCATTCAAAAGAAATTGATGGATGCCGGAGCTGACTCTGCTGATATTGTAGAAACAGCAGGCCACCCAATCGTTTACGGTGAAAAAATGTTGGATGAAAAACTACCAACTGTGCTTGTATATGGTCACTATGACGTTCAGCCAGCTGATCCATACGAATTATGGGACTCACCCCCTTTTGAACCTGTTATCAAGAATGAAAGAATCTATGCAAGAGGCGCTTGTGACGACAAAGGTCAGATGTATATGCACATTAAGTCTTTTGAAGCACTAATGAGCAATAACGAGCTTCCTTGCAATGTCAAATTCATGATTGAAGGTGAAGAAGAAGTTGGGTCTGATAATCTTGAAGCATTCGTTAGAGAAAATAAAGAAAAGCTTGCTGCAGATGTAATCCTTATTTCTGATACGGGAATTATTGATAACGATAATCCTTCTATTACTGTCGGACTAAGAGGCCTAAGCTACGTAGAAGTAGAAGTTACAGGACCAAACAGAGACTTACATTCTGGAATGTATGGAGGAGCTGTTGGAAACCCTATCAACATCCTTTGCGACATGATTGCAAAGCTACAGAACGAGAAAGGTGAAATTACAATTCCTGGATTTTATAAGGATGTAGAAGTGCTTTCCGATGAACAAAGAGCTCAAATGGCTAAAGCACCATTCAATCTTGATCATTATAAGAAGGAATTAGATATTGATGATGTAAAAGGAGAAGAAGGTTATTCTACTCTGGAAAGAACTGGCATCAGACCTACCTTAGATGTAAATGGAATCTGGGGTGGATATACTGGTGAAGGAGCTAAAACAGTATTGCCTTCAAAAGCATATGCTAAGATTTCTATGAGATTGGTTCCAAACCAGAGTAGCGAAGAAATTACTAAGCTATTCACAGATCATTTTATGAGCCTTGCTCCTGCTTCTGTTAAAGTTAAAGTGACTCCTCACCATGGTGGAGAAGCAGCGGTAGTTTCTACTGGATCTGTAGGTTATAAAGCTGCGGAGCAAGCCATGACAGATACATGGGGTAAACAACCAATACCAATGAGAGAAGGAGGAAGCATTCCAATTGTGGCTTTGTTCCAGGACGTGCTGAAGTTGGATTCTATTCTGCTTGGTTTTGGGTTAGATGAGGATGCAATTCACTCTCCAAACGAAAGTTACGGTCTGTTTAACTACTACAAAGGCATAGAAACAATTACAATGTTCTACAAGCACTTTGCTGAAATGTCGCGATAACGGCAAGTAGATCTTAACTAATAAAAACACTGATCGTATATAATTGCGGTAAAACTGATCAGCAATGAAGAATTTGATTTTTGTATTAGCCCTGCTTCCAAATCTGTTGCAGGCACAAATTCTGGAGCCATCAAAGTGGTCCTACGAACTATCTAATCCCAATGCGAAAGCGGGAGATGAAGTAGAGCTTATTTTCAATGTGACTATTGATGATGAGTGGTACCTATATTCATCCTCGGGCTTTGATCCGGATCTGGGACCAGTTCCAACAACATTTGAATATGAATTGAATGATACTTTTGAGCTGATTGACAGTGTGAAACCAATCAATCACAAGATCAAATACGATGAAATCTGGGCTGGTGATATAGCCTACTTTATTGGCAAGGCGCAGTTTCGACAAAAAATCCAGATCCTGAAAGATGATTTTGTGATCAAAGGGGCCTATGAATTTCAGGTTTGTACTGATGTTACTGGCAAGTGTATTCCTGGGGATGGAGAGTTTGAGGTGAAGGGAGATGTTTTAGGAAAATCAGGGAATGATGAAGTTATCGAATTGGATAATATTGAAGATGAGGGTTTAATTTGGTTTATGTTGATAGCATTTGGAACTGGATTGGCAGCATTAGTTACCCCATGTGTCTTCCCTATGATTCCTATGACCGTTAGTTTCTTTCTTAAGGATGATAATAAGGATCATAAAACTGGTTATCGTAAGGGGATCATTTTTGGAATTTCGATAATAGCGATTTACACAATTTTGGGTACTGCTTTCGCAGCAATATTAGGTCCTGATGGACTTAATGCAATGGCAACTCATTGGTTTCCAAATACCTTTATCTTTATCATTTTTATCATTTTCGCAATGAGTTTCCTTGGCTTATTTGAGATCACATTACCAAGTGCATTCGTAAATAAGATTGATGCCAAGGCAGATAAAGGAGGACTGGTCGGAGTATTTTTCATGGCATTTACACTTGCACTGGTGTCTTTTTCATGTACCGTTCCCATCGTTGGAAGTGTTCTTGTTCTTTCAGCTGGAGGAGCTTTCGTAAAACCAATTTTAGGGATGCTGGCATTCTCTCTTGCGTTTGCGTTACCGTTTAGTCTTTTTGCAATTTTCCCTGCATGGCTGAAATCCTTACCAAAATCAGGTGGCTGGCTTAATAGTGTAAAAGTAGTGTTGGGTTTTATTGAGCTAGCATTAGCACTGAAATTCCTAAGTATTGCTGATCAGGCATACCATTGGCATATTCTGGACAGAGAAATCTATTTGGCATTATGGATAGTTATAGCAACACTGTTAGGTTTCTATTTGCTTGGAAAAATCCGAATGCCGCATGATTCTAAGTCTGAACACACGTCAGTGATGGGGTTAATGGGGGCAACTTTAGTTTTCTCTTTTGTTGTTTACCTGGTACCAGGAATGTTTGGAGCTCCTCTAAAGGAATTGGCAGGATACTTACCTCCTGTATCAAGCATGGATTTTAATATCTCGGCTTCAAATAGTGGATTACAAACGGAAAGTATTTCTGAAAAAGAAGGCTGTGAGCCACCGAAATACACGGAATTCTTAAAGATGCCACATGGAATTCAAGGATACTTTGATTACGATCAGGCTTTGGCATGTGCAAGAGCTCAGAATAAACCCCTTTTTATTGATTTCACTGGTCACAGCTGTGTGAATTGCAGGAAAATGGAAGAGCGAGTGTGGCCTCATCCAGAAGTTTTGAGAAGATTGAAAGAAGATTTTGTAGTTGTGGGATTATATATTGATGATAAAAATGATTTACCCGAAAATGAGTGGGTAAAGTCCTCATATGATGGAAAAATGAAGAAATCAATCGGTAAGAAGAACGCTGATTTCCAAATCACCAGATACAAGAATAATGCTCAACCATACTACGTAATTCTAGACGAAAACGAAAAATTATTAGTAAAACCTAAGGCATATGACCTAAATGTTTCTAATTTTGTTCAGTTTTTAGATAAAGCTAAAGAAGCCTACAACAAATAATAACCCCACCAAGTACACTATTTCCTGTATTTAATTTGCGCACCAATGAAAGTAAAATACGTATTTTACGCAGCTCTTGCGATAGTAGTGGTTGGTATGGTTTTCCTGGTGGAGTTCCTACCTAATGGTTTAAATGAGATTGGCGAAAACAAAATCGCTAAGTCGGATATGGTCACAGCTGAAGCCAAAGAGCCAAAGAAGCTTTTTGGGATCGTTGTGGATTCTTTGAATGTTGTTGAGGATAAGATTAAAAGAAATCAAAACCTTGCTGATATCCTTGTTAAGTACAATGTTGATTTTGTGAAAATCAATGAGCTGGCTAAAAAATCAAAGAGTGTATTTGATGTTCGTAAACTGAATTATGGTAGGAAATATACGATTCTCGCAAAGCAAGATTCACTAAATACCGCAACTCACTTCATTTATGAGCCAAACCCATTCGAATATGTTGTTTACCAATTGAAGGACACTGTACAGGCATTTAAGCAGGAGAAACCAATAGAATATAGAGAAAAGGAATTAGTTGCCAAGATCAACTCTTCAATGTATGAAGCCATTCTTGAACAGGATGCTAGCCCATTATTGGTGAATAGACTTGTAGATGTGTTTGCTTGGCAAATCGACTTCTTTAGAATACAGAAAGGCGATTCGTTTAAGGTGATTTATGAAGAGCAGGTTGTGGATGGTGAAGTTGTTGGGATTGGTCAAATAAAAGGAGCTTACTTTGAACACTTTGGCAATGCTTACTATGCTATTTACTATGATCAGGGAAGTGGTGTAGATTATTTTGATGAAGATGGGAATTCGCTTAGAAAGGCCTTCCTAAGGGCCCCACTTAACTATACAAGAATTAGCTCCAGATACAGCTTAAGAAGGTTTCATCCAGTTCAGAAACGATATAAAGCACATTTAGGTACTGACTATGCAGCTCCTAGGGGTACTCCGATCAGGACTGTTGGTGATGGAATCATAACAGATGCCAGATACAAAAGAAATAATGGGAATTATGTGAAGGTTAAGCACAATGCAAATTACACGACGCAATATTTGCATATGAATAAGATTGCAAAAGGAATTAAACCAGGGGTAAAAGTAAAACAAGGTCAAACCATAGGATATGTCGGAAGTACTGGTTTGGCAACCGGACCTCACTTATGTTTCAGGTTTTGGAAAAATGGAAGACAAGTAGATGCATTGAAGGTAGAATTACCACCTTCAGAGCCAATTAAGGAAGAACACAGAGAGGCATACGAAGAGGTAAAAGAAGAAATAATGGCTCGATTAGACGCAATTAACCTGGTCAATGATTCGTTTGTAGCAAGCGCAGACTAGGTCAAATTCTCAAAAAAGTATAGTATTTTCTTCTAAAATTGGTATTATCTTACGAGTAAGGCGCAATTCAACGTATAGCACTATGAAAATGAAACCACTGGCATCAATTCTATTGATACTACTATTGAGCAATTTTACTCAGGCAAATCATTTAGTTTCTGCAGACAGTCTTATTAAAATCACAGGAAATGTATTAAGCGACCTTGATAGTTCTGGTGTAAAGGCAACAATCACCTATCAGAAACTACCATATTACGATGATATGGGAATGGCATCAGCAAAAGAAGGAACAGGGAATTATGAAATGTTCATGTTGCTTAACACTAAGTATCTGGTTCAGATTAAAGCTGACGGATTTGATCCATGGGAAGGGGAAATCGAGATTCTTGATGAGGATAACAGTGGAGACATGACAAAGCACTTTTCGTTGCAACCTGATAAGGAACATCAAATTATTAGTCTTGATAATCTAATTTTTGCATCTGGAAAATCCGTAATCAGTAAATCGTCATATGAAGAGCTTGATGAACTGGTGACATGGATGAACGAACGGCCAGATAAGAAAATTCAGCTAGAGGGACACACTGACTTTGCTGGAAACGCTGTTGCTAACATGAGACTATCTGAAGATAGAGTGGTTGCAGTGAAGGAATATCTGATAAAAAAGGGTATTAAGAAGAAAAGAGTATTAACAAAAGCATTTGGAGGTACACAACCTATCACTCGTGAAAGAACTTCAGAGGCCAAAGCTTTGAATAGAAGAGTGGAAGTACGAATTTTGAACTAAATTTTTACGCTAGGAAAAGGGAATCGTAGTTTGAGTTTTAAAAATTTAACCAACCAATTAATTATGACTAGAATTTTACTAGTAATTAGTTTCTTAAGTCTAACAATGTTTGATCTTCGAGCACAGGAAACTGTTTACTGGGCAAATGAAGTGATAGATGTTTCTTCTGAGTACTCACCACTTGAGTATTCTGCTATACAGGCTTTACATAAACCAAATGTGTATCCAGCTGGAGGAGATAACCCGAACGCATGGAGACCAAAATCAGAAGATGCTAAAAGCTTCATTATGGTTTCGTTTGAGAAAGCAGTACAAGCGAAGCAAATTGCCATTGCCGAATCTGAAAACCCTGGTGCTATCACTAAGGTTGTAGCATATGATCCTGATTACAACGAGTATACACTTTTTGAACTGACTCCAAGAAGTATCCCTCTTCAGCAGAGGTTATTAAACCTATTCTTTGAGGATTTAGCATACCCGATTGAAGCAATCAGAATAGAATTAGATGGATCACAAGTTGAAGGATTTAATGCTATTGATGCTATTGGTATCTCTAATTCAAACCTTCCGATTAACGTCTTAATTGATATCGCTCAAAACGTAAATCAGGACTTGGAAGTAGAAAAACTAAGCACAAATGTAAACAGTAACTACATCGAGCACTCTCCTTTACTCTCTCCAGATGGTAAAAGGTTATACTTCAGTAGACAATACCACCCAGGTAATCAGGGTGGCGTTAACGATAATGAAGACATCTGGTACTCTGAGCTGGATCCTGAAACCGGCGAATGGCTACCTGCTAAAAATATCGGCGCTCCACTAAATAATGAAGGACCAAACTTTATAAGCTCCATAGTTCAGCAAGGTGAAAATACTGTTTTGCTTCTTGGAAACAGGTATGAGAAGAAAGGTAGAATGGTATCAGGAGTTTCTATGGCCACAATTGACAAGGATGGTAACATTACACCTCCGGTTAATATTGATATTGAAGATGAATACAACTACTCAGCAAATGCTGATTTCTTCCTAACATTTGATACTAAGTACTTGGTATCTGCAGTAGAGAGAGATGATTCTTTTGGAGATAGAGACTTATACGTATCGTTCCAAAAAAGAGATGGAACATGGTCTGCTCCTAAAAACTTAGGTCAGACAGTTAATACCATTGCGGAAGAAGCGTCACCTTATTTAAGTGTTGATACTAAAACAATGTACTTCTCTACCTCAGGTTTTAAAGGTTACGGAGGAAAAGACATTTATGTAAGTAAGAGGTTAGATGATAGCTGGACAAACTGGTCTCCACCTGAGAACCTCGGAAAAGGTATTAATACAACTGGCGATGATGTTTATTTCAACATCCCAACAACTGGAAAACATGTCTACTTTACCAGAGGAGATGTAGATGAAGATACCGATATATTCAGTTTCAGAGCTGACGACTTCTACATAACTGAACCAGATCAGCCTTTAATCAACGATACTACTTCGACAACTACTACAGTAGTAGCTGTTGTTGAGGATCCAGTTGATACTGTTCAGACTACAGAAGAGCCTATTGCTCAAATCGATACTGTAGAGGTTGTGGAGGAAGTAATAATTACGGTAGCAGGTAAAGTGCTTAATGAGAAAACAAAAACTCCAGTAGCAGCAACGGTACTGGTTGAAAGGTTACCTGATGGTGTAGAACTAGGCACTGTTTCATCGAATCCTGAAACTGGGGAGTATACATTCCAATTGAAGCCTGGTGCCAGATATGGATTCCTGGCACAAGCTGATGGATACCTGTCAAGAAATGAAAATATTGATTTAAATGAAACAAATGGTTCTACAAACATCGGAAGGGATCTATTCTTAACACCAATTGAAACAGGTGTTGTTGTTGAACTAAATAATATCTTCTTTGATTTCGATAAGTCAGTACTTAAGACATCAAGTTATCCGGAATTGGAAAGAATTTTAAAGCTGTTATCTGACCAGAAAGTTGGAAAGGTTCAAATCTCAGGACATACGGATTCTACTGGTCCTAATGAGTATAACATGAAGTTATCTGAGAGAAGAGCTAAATCTGTTTATGATTACTTCATCCAAAATGGCATTTCTAAAGATAGACTAATCATGAAATTCTTTGGAGAGGAGCAACCTGCTGTTCCAAACAGCTCATCGGCTAATAAATCTAAGAATAGAAGAGTTGAATTTAAGGTTGTTGAAGCTATTTAGAAGCAACAGCTAATTCACCATTAATAAGATCGTATATGCCCTTTATTCTTTTGCTTGGATAAAGGGTATATGCTTTTCGGAGCTCTATAAGTGCTTTGAAGTAACTTCCGTTATTGTAGTTGATAATTGCACTGTTGTAATATTGCAATCCAGCAAGCTCCTCCAATTTAATTTTATTAATTCCTTGCTCTGCAAAGATTCTGTTTAACACGGAGTTATCTGGGATATTTGATTCTTTACTCAGCTGAGCATCAATTACCTCCTTCATTTCTTCGTCTGACACAACAAATCCATTCAAAGGATCAGTGGATTCAATCATTACATCTCTTTCTTCCAGATGTACCATTAATAAAACATGGTAGTCAAATTCAATTATGGAATAATCATATCCCAAATCCTGAAGAAGCATAGCATAAAGCGCGGTACCCGTTAAACAATTATATTTCTTTTCATCACTCAATGTTTCCTCCAGAGAAGCATACTTTTGATAGCGACCTAACTGTTTCTTGTGCACTAAAGAATACATCTGTCTTAAGAATCTAAGATCACTGGAGGACTTCTGCTGTTTAGTTTGAAGTCTGTCTAAAAGTAATGTGTAATTCTCCGAAATGGATTGATCTGTAATCTTACCGTCAGTGAAATATAAAATAGGATTGAAATTTTCGTTATTTTGATGAATAGAAATTTCTTGTGCAACCACTGAGCTGACGGTTATCAAAATAAGGGACCATATGGTGACAATTAATTTCAAGCTGGGTGACTTTGTCTAATGTTAATTTAATGTTAAGTCAAAGTTAACAAAATAAATAACGTAATCCTAATACGCATTGTTTGGTGCTATTAGGTGATTTTTAATGTTAATTGTACTTAATCTTAATGGAAACGAACACAATAGATAACATTGACTTAACAAAGCTTTTCGATAAGCAGCGTAAGAGAAGCCATGAATTGCGAACTGAATCGATAAAGAAGAGGAAGGAAAGGCTTAGAAAGTTAAAAAAGTGGGTTCTGGATAATCGTAGTAAGATTCAGGAAGCGCTTTATAAGGACTTTAAGAAGCCTCATTCAGAAACAGATCTTACTGAGATTGCCACAATTTTGCTCGAAATCAACCACAACCTAAGCAAGGTGGATGAATGGGCAAGAAATGAACGTGTGGATGGTCATATTACATTTCTAGGTTCAAAAGCGTATGTCCAATATGAGCCAAAAGGTGTTTGTTTGATAATAGCTCCTTGGAATTATCCCTTCCAATTAATGTTGAACCCATTGATTTCAGCAATTGCAGCAGGAAACACGGCGATATTAAAACCATCAGAAATAACTACCAATAATGCAGCATTGGTTTCAGAAATGGTCAATGAACTATTTGATGAATCGGAGGTTGCTGTAATAGAGGGAGGTGTTCAGGTTACTACTGACCTTCTTGAATTACCTTTTGATCATATCTTTTTTACTGGTAGCCCTAATGTAGGTAAAATAATAATGCAGGCAGCTGCAAAGAACCTAACCTCCGTGACATTGGAACTTGGAGGTAAGTCTCCAGTAATAGTTGATGAATCTGCTAATTTGAAAGATGCGGCTAGTAGAATAGCTTGGGGCAAACTTCTTAACAATGGACAGACTTGTGTAGCTCCAGATTATATGTTGGTTCATTCCAGTATCAAGGATAAACTTGTGGATGCTATTAAGGAGGAAATGATTAAACAATTTGGAGAAGGTGTTGATGACTTCCAGAAATCTGATAGCTATGCAAGAATTGTTAATGACAGACATTATGAACGACTAAGTTCGATCATAGAAGATTCCATAAACCAGGGATTTGACATTTTATATGGAGGCAAGACCAATTCTGATGACAGGTTCATCTCTCCTACCATTATCGATGGTTTTGATGGAAGGTTGGCAGAAGATGAATTATTTGGACCTGTAATGGGTCTTAAAACTTTCGACAACCTGGACGAGGTAGTTGAAATAGTCAATTCGAAACCAAAACCTCTTTCGTTATATGTTTTTTCAAGGAGGAAGAAGAACAAAAAGTTTCTTTTAGACAGGTTGTCTGCCGGCACTGTTGCAATAAATGACACTGTTCAGCAGCAATCTCATCCAAATCTTCCTTTCGGTGGCGTTAATAACTCAGGTATTGGAAAGTCACATGGAAAATATGGTTTCCTGGCATTCTCTAATGAGAAAGCTGTATTGGTACAAAGATCAGGGCTTACCAATATCAGTATGTTGAGACCTCCGTATGGAAAAGCAAAAAAAATCATAGACCTATTTATTAACTTAATTTTAAAATAGAATCGAAAGGTTATTTTTGTCTAAAATCCGAATGATTAGAAATAACATGAGAAAATACTTGCTAACCTTACTTGTTGCTGCAACCGTATTTGGTTGTTCGTCTACCTCAAATGAGCTACCTACTTCTATGTTAGGAGAATGGAATGCAAAATGGGAAACATTCGCGGAATCCTATCCTGATGTTACCGATGTGAAGTCTTTTACGATGGATGGCAAATGGACTTTTGACGAGAAGGGCGATATCACTGTGGCTGCTTATGGATTTGAGGGGTGTATTTTTGGAGAGGATACCATTATTCATACTCAGAAATGGAAAGTAGCCAATGATACCTTAAGTCTGATTAATGATGATCAGATTCATGGAATGACCTATAAAATCGTGTCGCAAGAAGAGGATAAGATTAAGCTTCAGTTAATGAAGGATATTTTTGTGCACTTAGAAAAATAAGTGCCTATATTAACGTTTAGGGAGATAGAGGCGAATAATTTTTAAACCACACAAACTCATCAGTTGCCATGAAAAAGTTCCTAATTATAGTAGTCATACTCTTTGTAGTAGTCTTAGGTGCTGCAGCACTTATTCCTGTTATTTTCAAAGATGATATTACTGCCGCCATTGATAAAGAAATAGATCACACTGTAAGAGCGACAGTTTATTACGATACAGACCACCTTGAGCTTACACTTTTCAAGAACTTCCCAAACATTACAGTTGGGATGAGCGACTTTGGTGTGATTGGTGTTGATGAGTTTGAAGAAGACACCTTGGTTTCTGTTGGATCATTTCAGGTTGTTTTAGATATAATGTCTGTAATTTCCGGTGACCAAATCAAGATCAAAGGAATTACTTTAAATGAGCCTGATATCCATATCATTGTTCTGGAAGACGGAACTGCTAATTATGATATCGCAAAAGAAACAGGTGCAACAACTGAAGAAGTTGCTTCTGATGAGCCTTCCGCTCCAATTTCTATTGGTATTGATAACTGGAGTATAAACAATGCGAGGTTTGTCTACTATGATCTTTCTCTGCCTTTCTACACCACCATAGATGGATTAAATCATTCCGGTAGTGGTGATTTTGAGCAGGATGTGTTTGATATGGTTACTACCACAACCATTGATGAATTTGGTTTAAGTTATGATAATGTCGAGTATCTGAGCAACAAAACTATTAGCGCAGATATCACCATGTCGATGGACCTGGTTAATTCGACCTATACCTTCAAGGAGAATCTTGTTAAACTCAATGATTTCCCATTAGCATTTGAAGGCTTCATTGCAATGCCATCAGAGGATATAGATATGGATATCAAATTCTCAGGTCAGGAAATAAGCCTAACAAGTATTCTTTCTCTAATTCCAGGTGTATATCAGGAATATACAACGGGATTGAAAGCTTCAGGTAATGTGGCGTTTGACGGATCGGTTGCGGGTACATACAATGCAGAATCTATGCCAGTAGTAAAAACATCGCTATCTGTATCGGATGGTTCAATTGAGTACACTGATGTACCTTTCCCACTAGAAGCTGTGAATATGGATGCCGTATTTGAATATCCATCGGCTGATTTAAGAGAGACCTCATTCGTTGTAAACAATTTCTCTATGTTACTAGACGGTGAGAAGACAACAGCTTCATTAATTTTTAAAGACCTTGAAGATTACTACTGGAAACTAAATGCTGAAACACATTTAGACCTTGGGAAACTTACCAAGGTAGTGCCTTTAGAGGAAGGAATGACATTAGAAGGAAAGATTAACGGAACCTTAATTACAGAAGGAAGAATGTCTGCAGTAGACGCAGAAGAGTACGATAAACTACCAACCAGTGGAAGCTTGGCAATAAATGATTTTAAGTTTGTAAGTCCTGATTTACCACAAGGATTTTCCATTTCTGAAAGTAGTATGACTTTCGATCCTAAAGCTTTGAAACTAGCTAGTTTTAATGCGGATATCGGAGACTCTGATATGTCTGCAAACGGGATGATCACTAATTATCTTGGATACGCCTTACAACCAGATGAAGTATTGGTGGGGACACTTGATTTCTCTTCCAAGAAAATGGACTTAAATCAGTTCATGGTAGAATCGGATGAAGAGGTTGTTGTTGATAGCGCAGCAACAGCGGCGGATACAGTTCCAATGGCTATTGTTGTAATCCCAAAAAACATCGATTTCACACTCAATTCCTCACTGGATGAAATCATATATGATAACCTGACTTTGACTAATGCGAAAGGAGCACTTCTTGTTAAAAACGGAGAAGTGATTATGGACGGTCTTAATTTTAATATGTTGGATGGTACATTCACGATGGATGGGGCATACAGCACTGTGAATCCTGAAGTTCCTACATTCGATTTCAAGTTGGGAATAAAAGAACTTTCAATTGCTCAGGCATATAAAGCATTTAGTACTGTTCAGGTATTAGCTCCTGTTGCAGAGAAAATGACTGGTAAATTCTCAACTGATTTCTCTATTGGAGGAGTTTTAGGAGAGGATATGATGCCACTATATGACCAATTAACTGGTGATGGTTTATTAAATATTGCTTCTGCTGCTGTGGCTGATATGAAACTACTTTCAGCAGTTTCTTCTGTCAGTAACCTGAGTCAGAAAGATGGCCAGTTACAGCTAAACGATGTATTAATGTTTGCGGAAATAAAAGAAGGCAGAGTGCATCTAAAACCATTTGATGTGAGCCTTGGAGGCTATAAGACTAATATTTCAGGGAGCAACGGAATTGACGGCTCCTTAAATTATGACCTCAAAATGGATGTCCCTAATGGAGCAGTGGGGCAAGCAGTTACAAACGCGATATCTTCATTTGCTGGTAAGACTTTTGCTGCCAACAATTCTGATTTGGTAATGAGGTTTAACGTGGGAGGAGTTTATGATGACCCTAAGGTGAGATTAGCCGGTATCGAAACTAAAGAAGGTACATCTATCGGGTCTTCTGTAAAAGCTGAAGTTACTGAAGTGATTGACGAGAAAAAGGCTGAGATAGCCGAGGAAGTAAATGCCGCGAAGGATAGCTTGGTCAATCAGGGTAAAGAAATAGTTAGTGATGCTACAGAGGATGTGAAAGACGAAATAAAGGATGCCACTAAGGATGAAATAGACAAAGCAAAAGACAAATTAAAAGGGCTCCTTGGTAAGAAGAAAAAGAAGAAGAAGGACAACTAGAGTCCTTCTTCCAATTGCTTTGCTAATATGGCAATTCCTTCATCGAATGATCTTGGGTTATATCCCAATTCTCTGTTTGCTTTGTCCAATATGAAACCAGTCTTTGGTGGTCTTTTTGCGGGCTGTGAAAAAATGGACCCATCAACTTCTGTCATTGTAGACATGTCCAGTTTAAAGAAATTTGCGGTTTTCACAGCCATTTCATAAGGATTCAAAAAGTCTTTTCCTGAAATGTTGTAGATGCCTGTGGCTCGCTTTTTCAGAATTAGGTAACAACCCATGGCCAGATCTTCGGCAAGTGTAGGGGTTCTCCATTGGTCATTTACCACCTTAATCTCTTTCTTGTTTTCAAGAGAATTTTTTACCCAAAGAATGATATTTGACCTGGACATATCATGCGCAATACCATAGACTAACACTGTTCTTGCGATTGCCCAACTAATGTCGCTTTCCGTAATTAGATTTTCAGCGGCGAGCTTACTTTCACCATAGTAGCTTACAGGTTTTGCTATATCTTCCTCCGAATATGGGCCGTTTTCTCCATCAAATATGAAGTCTGTAGATAAATGGAGAAAAAATGAGTTGGATTCTCTGCAAGCTTCCACAAGATGTGAAACCGCTTCTACATTCAGTTTCCAACAATTCTCCTTTTCAGATTCACACTGATCAACATTGGTCATTGCTGCCGTGTTAATCACGAAATCAGGATTTGTTCTGGAAAAAACTGATTTGATTTCAACCGGAGATGTAATGTCCATAGGATAATAATCAAATTCATTTTTTCCAACAGGGTATCGATTATTACCATTTGATGTGGCGATTAATGTTACATCCTGCATTGGAGCCATTAAGTCAATTAGCTTCTGACCTAATAACCCGTTAGAACCTGTAATTAGAACTTTCACTGTGGAATTATAGTCCGTATTTTTCCTTGATCTCTTGCTTAGAAATACCCTCAAGCTCAATAGTCATTGGTATATCTAGCATCGGTCTGTCACCAGGAGCAGTAGTAACCGCTGCAATACTATCAATTACTTCCAGGCCTTCTACCACTCTTCCAAACACTGTGTATTCATCATCTAGATGAGGAGAACCCTCACCAGTTGTATAAACATTAATTCGCTCTTCTGGCATTTGAAGCTCCATGCTTTCTCCAGTAATTTGTTCGAGAGTGTCTTTAAAAGTGAGTACAAAATCATTAACCTCTGCAACCCTGTTTGTTTTGTACATATTGGTTATCGTGTCTTTACAATAACTAAACTCTGGTTTCTTTATCAACTCCCTCATTGCCAGATTTAGTTTAGCCCAATCCGGACCAGTCAATTGCTCTTTTTTCCAGTTTTGTCCATCAACAATGTAAAATTGACACCCACTGGATTCTTTCTCAGGATTGATGTCATCACCTTGTCTTGCAGCAGCCAGGGCACCTTTCGTATGTAAAAATTTCCCGGATGGGTTCTCCTGAATTTCTGCAGGGATCGTGTAATCAATTGTACTTTCAACATTTGATTTAGCATTCACATCACCACCCTGGATCATGAAGTTTTGAATTACCCTATGAAATATCGTTTTGTCGAAAGCTCCTTCTTTGGTGAGTTTGATGAAGTTCTCTTTGTGTAAAGGAGTTTCATCGTAAAGAACTGCTTTCATTTCTCCATATTCAGTATCAATTACAACAAGATAATCCTCAGGTTCAGAACAACCGAAGAAAGTTAGGAGAACTACTAATGATATTAGAAACGTGTTTCGCATGATGTATTGTAATCTATTTGGGTTCTAAAAATAGTTATCTTATCTGATTTTTTATTGATTCCAGGATTTTATCGCCTCCAGCAGCCAATATATCATTTGCTAACTGCGTACCTAGGGATTCCGGATCAGAGATGTCTCCAGAAAGCTCCTTTACTATTTTTTCTTGTCCGTTAAGACTGATAATGCCTCCTTTGATGGAGATTTTATTATTTGACAAGTTTGCCAAAGCAAATACAGGGATACTGCAACCTCCTTGTAATCTCTTTAAATACGCCCTTTCTGCTTTCAATCTGGTTTCTGATTCTTCGTTGTTGAGAAGTTGTTTCAATTTCTCAGATTTCGACTTATCAAGGGTTTTATAGATTTCAATAGCAACACTACCTTGCCCTACCGCAGGAGTAAATATTGATTCATCCAGTTCTTGTTGAATCATATTGTCATATCCCATTCTTTTTACTCCGGCATACGCCAATACGAGAGCATCGCAATCACCTCTTTCCAACTTCGATATTCTTGTTTGAAGATTACCACGCATATCTACAGTTTTGATATGTGGATAATAGTGTTTTAAGGTAGCAATTCTTCTTGTAGACGAGGTTCCAAGAACAACTTTACAATCAGGATCACTGATGTCAACTTTCTGATGCGAGACAATTACGTCATTGATTTTTTCTCGTTCTGTAAATGCCAATATGGAGAATCCCTCAGGCAATTCGGATTGCATATCTTTTGCACTGTGCACAGCAATATCAATTTCACCTGACTTTAGTTGCGCTTCGATTTCTTCTGTGAAAACACCCTTGCTGCCAATTTTAGAAATCGATACATCCAGGATTTTATCACCCTTGGTTTCGATAATGACTATTTCAGTTTCCAGACCACCTTCTTTTAGAAGATCTTCTATGTAATATGCTTGCCAGAGGGCTAACTTGCTTCCTCTTGTTCCGATTCTAATTTTTTCCAAACCTACCTACTTCTTAATACACCAGAGATTTGCATGCTTGTGTCCATAAACACTATTCTTGGGTTTCCATTTCGTTCCAGGTGAAAATGAGCTTCTGTTAATATTGAAGAGAGCTTCTCATACTTCTCAGTTGGAACATTATTAGCAAAGTTTTCAACGAAAGTTTTTTCTTCACCATCGGGTCTATTTGGTTCATTGCCAGTCATTGAAGTTGCAAGGCACTCTCGAAGAATAGCCAAACCATAAACCAACATTGATTTCTGAGTCGCTTTATTCAACTCATTAAATTTATAACTCTTAGAATGAAGATTAAGGATGTCTAACCCCCAACATTCTCTCATCCATTCTCTAAATATTTGATGACTATCTTCCTCTGAGTGATGCTCCCAGTTCATTGCAACCCTTAAACTACCATCACTCATTAAAGCTAACTTTTCGGCTTTCTCTGAGTCTATTTGCTGCTTTTCAACGAGGTATTGCTGAATGTCTTCAACCTGGAAATCAGGTACTCTAATAAGTTGGGTTCGTGAGATGATGGTGGTGATTAGTTTTTCATAATCATTTGTAACCATCAAGTAAACCGTTTTTTCAGGAGGCTCTTCCAGTACTTTAAGTATACTGTTGGCTGCTGAAATGTTCATGAATTCTGGTAACCATATAAGCAGTACCTTATACTTAGCCTCAAATGCCTTCATAGAGACTGTTTTGATAATGTGCTTGCCATCATCTTTGGAGATATTCAACTGCTTACCCGCGCTACCAGAGAGTTCCGCCCAATCCACGGCATTTCCATATGGGTTTTCAAGTAGAAAGCTTCTCCATAAAGTCATTGTGTCTCCCTTTGCAGCGCTTTCGTCATCACTGGCTTGCTTTGCCGTTTTGGGAAATACAAAATGAAAATCGGGGTGTACCAGTTTATCTATTTTGATGCAGGATGGGCAGCTACCACAAGAATCAGTTTCTGTTGGATTTTCACAGTTTAAATATGCTGCATAAGCCAAGGCTAGTGTGAGGTTGGCTGAGCCTTCTTTCCCAAAAAATAATTGTGCGTGTGCTACGTGATTATTTTTTACTGCATTGATTAATACAGTCTTTGTTTCACTATGTCCGGGTATATCTGAAAACCTCATTATTTTTCCCAGGATCTATATTTTGCGGAAATATCAAAAACATGAGCCAGGATGCCTTCATCAACATTAGTCAGCTCCTTATTTCTTCTTTTCATCATTGCGTTTGAAGCTTCGAAGGCTTTCTTAAGGCCAAATGTTGTAAATCCCGTAGCTCCACCCCAGGAAAAGGACGGAATCAGATTTCTTGGGAAACCGGCACCAAATACATTCGCACATATCCCAACTGTAGTTCCCGTGTTGAACATTGTGTTAATTCCTGCCTTGGAGTGATCTCCCATTAGCAATCCACAAAACTGCAGCCCTGTTCTGGCAAATGATTCACTTTGATAATCCCAAACTTTTACTTCAGCATAATTATTTTTCAAATTGCTACTATTGGTATCGGCTCCAATGTTGCACCATTCCCCAATTACAGAGTTGCCCAGGAAACCATCGTGACCTTTATTTGAGTTACCAAAGAATACGGAATTTGAAACTTCACCTCCTACTTTGCAATTCGGACCAATAGTATTGTCACCTCTTAATTTTGCTCCCATGTTAACATGAGAGTTTTCTCCAATAGCACAAGCACCTTTGATAATCGCTCCCTCATGAATTTGAGCATTTTTCCCAATATAAATAGGGCCATTTTCTGCATTAAGAATGGCTGCTCTTACAGATGCACCTTCTTCAAGGAAAATATTCTCTTGGCCATAAACAATAGTATGAGGGTCTGATATAGGTTGACTTGATCGTCCTTTAGTAATTAATGCGAAATCATTGGCAATTTCCTCGCCATTCAAATGAAAGACATCCCATTGCTTTTTGATTTGATTGAACTTGCCATTAAAAGCTTGTTTAGGGAAGCGGTCCCAATTACATGACCAAAGTTCAGAAAGGTCAGACTTTTTGCATTTAGCGGCAATAAACATTCCATCCTGGAACAAACTCGCCCTTTCCTTCAGGCCAAGAATTTGTGTTATAAGATGGTCATTCGGAATTATCGAGGAGTTAATCACTACGTTTTCCTCATCCGTGATTAAACTGAATTTCTCCTGTAAATATTCTTCTGTGTGATAG
The DNA here is from genome assembly GCA_024743255.1 of bacterium. Lineage (GTDB taxonomy): Bacteria > Bacteroidota > Bacteroidia > Cytophagales > Cyclobacteriaceae > JANSWY01. The sequence continues at coordinate 510,498 of JANSWY010000001.1, forward strand.
GATACGTCTTTGCTAAGAAAATGCTTCCACTTTTCAGCAACGGTAAGAATTCCTACTCTGATTTCAGAGACAGGTCTGGTATATGTAAAAGGAAGTAGACCACTGCGAATCTCAGGTAGGTCGAAAAGGATTACGCTCATGGTCACAAAAATAAAAAAGTCTCCAAGATTACTCTTGAAGACTCCAATTTCTTTTGATGAAAGATGCTTACTTCTTGTATCTTCTGTTGAATTTCTCCACTCTACCAGCAGTATCAACAAATAGTTTCTTACCAGTGTAGAATGGGTGAGAAGCAGAACTAACTTCTATCTTAACCAAAGGATACTCATTGCCATCTTCCCACTTGATCGTCTCTTCAGAAGTCATTGTGGATTTCGTTAAGAATTTGAAATCACTTGAAGTATCAAGAAAAACAACTTCTTTATATTCTGGATGGATTTCCTTTTTCATCTTTAATTTCTTTTGTAATTACTATGCGTTTCCTTAAAAAGGACTGCAAAGATATGCATAAGTATTTGAATTACAAACAAGACACAACTAATAAAAGTACATGAATTGTTAAAAAACTCCTGTTATTTCTACTATTTTGTGTCAAACATGCATTTCACACATATGAGAGTAGTAATCTTGATGGCAAATATAATGATGATTGTTCAAATTAGTTTTGGGCAAAGCCAGACCTATTCTCAGCGTGATGATTATAACGACCATATTCTTGATAGGCTTGATATTCTTAATTCACAAGAGGAGATATTTACCTCTTTTAAGCCTTACCAGCGGGAAGAAATATCAGATGCCAGTGCCATGCCAGGTGCCTCTGAAAGTGATGAATTTAACAGAAACTATCTATTACAAGATAATTGGGAATATTCTGATTCTTTAGATTACCAATCGAGGAATCCATTTTTGGGCACTTTTTATAAATCTAAATCGGATTTATATCACTTCAGAAATAAGGACCTCAATATTCATGTGAATCCAGTATTCAGCTTCCAAATTGGGAACGATAGTGATACAGATGAGATGTTATACACTAATACCAGGGGGGTTGAAGTAAGAGGAAGTGTGGATCAAAAAGTTTCGTTCTACACGTCTTTCACAGAAAACCAATTACGATATCCCGGCTATGTGAGAGGGTACCAACTTCAAAATGGTGTGATTCCCGGACTTGGTTTTTGGAAGCTGTTAGATGAAAACGCCTACGACTTCATTTTTGCGAGAGGGCACATTTCCTTTAATGCTACCAAACATATCAATCTCCAGTTTGGTCATGATCGGTTTTTTATTGGGAATGGATATCGTTCACTACTTCTGTCAGATTTTGCAACTAATTATCCTTATTTCAAGATAAAAACAAAGGTATGGAAGCTTCAATACACTAATGTGTTTGCCCAATTAACTGCGGACGTTGGATTCTTTCAGGGAGGAACGCTTGGAACAGATCAATTCCCTAAAAAGTTTATGGCAATGCATCACTTAAGCATTAACCTGTCTCCAAATCTTAATGTGGGCCTTTTTGAATCCATCATGTTCAGTCGAGCAGATAGTTTAGGCAATAACCAATTTGAGCTCAATTATTTGAATCCTATTATTCTATATAGGTCAGTGGAACAATATACCGGAAGTCCTGATAATGCAATTTTGGGAATGGATATTAAATGGAATGTAGCCAATAGACTTTCATTCTACGGCCAATTTTTGATTGATGAGTTCATTGTCAGTAATGTTTTTGGCGATAAGGGAAACTGGACAAATAAGTTTTCATTCCAGGTGGGTGCTAAATACCTCAATGTTTTAAATGTCAACAATCTCGATCTGCAGTTTGAATATAATTTCGCCCGACCTTTTACCTATACGCATGAGAGTTTTAATACTAATTATGCACACTATAATCAGCCACTAGCACATCCATTAGGAGCCAATTTTGAAGAACTTATAGGAATAATCAGGTATCAACCTATTCCCAGGTTGTTTCTTAGAGGTAGAATCATTGCAGCTGAATACGGAAGAGACCCGGCAGGTATGAATTTGGGAGGAGATATTTTGGAGCCTTATGATACAAGAATTGAAGAAACTGGTCATTTTTTGGGACAAGGTGATAATTATAAACTAGCTCATGTCGATTTCAGAGCTTCTTACCAGTTGAAACATAATCTTTTTATCGACTTTAATCAGACTTTTAGAACATTGGAGTTTCAGCCGTTTGGAACTTTTAATGCTACTAAAACAAATACTTCGATTTCCTCTATCGGAGTTCGATTGAATATGGCTTCAACTGATATTGTCTTTTAAAAGATGAGGACTTACCGACGAATTCTGGAATATGCAAGACCTTATTTAGGGTTGATCCCGGTTTTTTTAGTGATTACAATACTTCACACCATTTTTCAGGTAGTGAATTTCGTATTGTTTATTCCTTTACTTGAGCTGCTCTTTAATTCCTCAAACACAGAAAGTATTCTAACTCAAGAACCTCAGAGCTTCACCCTTAGCGTAGATTACTTTAAGGAACTATTTTATTATCATTTCAACCAATACTTACAACAGGAAGGCCCATATGCTGCATTGAAGTTTGTTTGCATAATCCTTGTGGTATCCAACCTTGTTGCGAATACCCTCAGATATTTATCCTCTGTAATACTTGCTAAAATCCGTGCAGGAGTTATTTCTTCTATACGCTTGAACATTTTTGAATCTGTCACCTCCATGCAATTGAGTTATTTCACTGAGGCCAGAAAAGGAGATATATCCTCAAGAATAATGAATGACGTGTTTCAAATTGAAGCAACAGTTATAGGTTCAATGAAAGTGTTGATTAAAGAACCTTTTCTCATAATTGGATTATGTATTGCTCTATTTTCGATTTCACCGCAGCTGACAATTTATGGCTTACTGATTCTTCCAATAGCTGGTATATTAATCTCAGCGATTGCCAAAAGGCTCAAAAGAAAAGCAAAGAAAAGTCAGGAAGTGATGGGCCGTTTGTCTGTGATTTTGGATGAAACTTTATCCGGAATGAGAATTATCAAAGCTTTTGGGGTAAGGAGATCAATCATTACCAAGTTTTCAAATGAATCAAAAACCTACGAGAAGCTCAGTATGGATATTTCAAAAAGATACGAGTTATCCGGCCCAATTAGTGAATTTCTAGGAGTAGTGGCAATGTCCGTAATTTTACTTCTGGGAGGTAATTTGATCTTGACGGAATCCGCTCTGGTTAATGGACCTGAGTTCATCGCCTTTCTCATTATATTCAGTCAAATACTTAATCCATTGAAAGCTTTTTCAACTTCCTATAGCAATATCCAAAAAGGGATAGCAGCAGGAGACCGAATTTTTGAAGTTATTGATCTAAAGCCCAATATTGCTAACGTCCAATCTCCAAAAGCAATTTCCACCCTAAGTACCAGTTTGAAGTTTGACTCAGTATCATTTGCATATGATAATGATAAGGATCCTGTCCTATCCGACATTTCATTTGAAATAAAGAAGGGCCTGTCAACCGCGTTGGTGGGGCCATCTGGTGGAGGAAAATCAACTATTGCAGACCTCATTCCAAGGTTCTACGATGTAAAATCTGGCCAGATTTCAATTGATGGTATTGACATAAGAGAATACAAGTTAGAAGAATTAAGACAGCTGATTGGGATTGTTACGCAGGAATCAATTTTGTTCAATGATACAATCTATAATAACATTCTTTTGGGAAATTTAGATGCATCACGAAATGAAGTAATAGATGCAGCGCAACTAGCCAATGCACACAATTTCATTGATGAATTGGAGAATGATTATGATACCAATATTGGTGAAAGGGGAGAAAAGCTATCTGGTGGTCAGAAACAAAGAATTTGTATTGCCAGGGCTATTCTAAAAAACCCATCAATTCTTATTCTGGATGAAGCAACAAGTTCATTGGACTCAGAATCCGAGAAATTGGTTCAGGAAGCGCTTGGTAACTTAATGCAAAATAGGACTTCTCTTGTAATTGCGCACAGATTAAGTACAATCCAAGAAGCAGATGAGATATTGGTAGTTGAGAACGGTAAAATTATTGAAAGAGGGAATCACAATGCGTTATATGCGAGTAAAGGGAAATACAAAAAACTCATAGATATGCAGTGATTTTAATTTAATATTGAATTTAATTTTCTAAATTTCACTCATGATCCAGCTGTTAAATAAGTTGAAAAATTTTAGGTCCATTTACTACATCATTTATGTGGTATTTACCTTTGTGCTATTTTATTTGGCTTATGATTTAGTAGACGTGCTAGATACGCTAAAGCGTTGGGGTTGGTATAAATACTTTTCTGAGTTACCTTCCTTGGGATCAAAATTCATTTACTTTATAGCTTTCGTGATGCTATTTGAATTGGTTTTCGAAAATTTCCTGAGAGTAAAGAATAGCAGAAAAGTTACGAGTCTGGAAAAGGAGATTACGAATCTAAAGGCAAAATTATACGATCAGGGGCAGATAACTGAATCACAACCTGAAACTACCGAAGAGCCAACCATCGAAGAACCTGAGCAAAGCGATGACGCGTTGGATGGAGATATTTTAGATGACAATAAATAATTTGATCAGATCCCAATTTGAAGAATCACAAAAGGTTCTGGAGGAATTCATTTCTGATGAAGGTCAAATTCAAAAAATTTCGGAAGCAGCAAAAATTATAGTTGGAGCTCTGCAAAGTGATAATAAGATTATTTCTTGTGGAAATGGGGGTTCTCATTGTGATGCTATGCATTTTGCAGAAGAGCTTACCGGAAAATTTCGGCAAGAAAGACCGTCATTTGCCGCTATAGCCATCAGTGACCCTTCTTATATGTCTTGTGTCGGCAATGATTATGGTTATGATTATGTCTTTTCCAGATTTATTGAGGGCCTTGGAAAGAAAGGTGATGTTCTTTTTTGTCTTACCACATCTGGAAATTCCAGGAATGTAATTGAAGCTATCAAAGCAGCTAAACAAAAAGGTATGAAAACTATTGCTTTGACTGGAAATGACGGAGGGTTAGTAGCCGGGAATGTAGATTTAGAAATCAGGGTAAATCATTTTGGATTTGCCGACAGAATTCAAGAGATTCACATCAAGATTATTCATTCAATCATTCTTACGGTTGAACAAACCATCAACTAATCCATGTTAGCGAAGAGTTTTGGAAGCGCAGTATATGGGGTGGAAGCCACTACCATTACTATTGAAGTCAATGTAGGTCAGGGAAATAAATTTTTTATGGTAGGGTTACCGGATTCTGCTGTGAAAGAAAGTGAACAAAGAGTAGAGTCTGCCATTAAGTTCTTTCAATATTTCATGCCTAGACAAAAAGTGGTGGTGAACCTTGCCCCTGCTGATATCAAGAAAGAGGGTTCCGCTTATGACTTACCTATTGCGTTAGGAATTTTGAAAGCCTCAGAACAAATCCAGGCTGATGAATTAGAGAAATACGTGGTAATGGGGGAATTATCCCTTGATGGAATTCTAAGACCGATTAAAGGAGCACTACCTATAGCAATAGAGGCCAGAAAGAAGGGTTTTAAAGGTTTTATACTACCAAAAGAAAATGCGTCAGAAGCTGCAATCGTCGATAACCTGGATGTAATTGGAGTAAATAATCTAAAGGAGGCAATAAACCATTTAAATGGCAATCATCCAATAACACCTGAGTTACACGATACTCGTGATTTATTTTTCCATAACCAGGATAATTATCAAGCTGATTTTTCAAATGTTCAAGGGCAGGAAAATATTAAGAGAGCACTGGAAATTGCTGCTGCTGGTGGTCATAATGTGATTATGATAGGTCCTCCGGGGGCAGGAAAAACAATGTTAGCCAAGAGACTTCCTTCGATTCTTCCTCCATTATCATTACATGAAGCCTTGGAGACTACCAAAATCCATTCAGTAGCAGGGAAGTTGGGGACAAATGCATCCTTAATAGCTACAAGACCTTTTAGGTCGCCGCATCATACTATAAGTGATGTTGCTCTTGTTGGTGGCGGTGGAGTTCCCCAACCAGGTGAGATTTCACTGTCTCATAATGGAGTATTATTCCTGGATGAGCTACCAGAATTTAAAAGAACAGTCCTTGAGGTCATGAGGCAACCACTTGAAGAAAGAAGGGTGTCAATCTCAAGAGCCAGAATTTCATTAGATTTTCCGGCCAATTTTATGCTTATTGCCAGCATGAACCCTTGTCCATGTGGATACTATAATCACCCGGAAAAGGAGTGTGTTTGTGGACCAGGTGTTGTTCAACGATATCTCAACAAAGTGAGCGGGCCACTACTCGACAGAATTGATCTGCATGTAGAAGTTACTCCGGTCTCATTTGATCAAATGACGGCCGACAGGAAAGCTGAATCCAGCGAGGAAATAAGAGGAAGAGTAGTTGATGCCAGGGAAATACAATCAAAAAGGTTTGAGGAAGCGAATAGTGTATATAACAACGCTATGATGAGCTCCCAAATGGTAAAGGAGGTTTGTAAAATCAATGAAGCGGGAAAAGTTTTGCTAAAAACTGCAATGGAAAAACTAGGCTTAAGCGCCAGAGCCTACGATAGAATCCTCAAAGTATCCCGAACAATTGCTGATCTGGCTGGTTCTGACGAAATTAAAATAGAGCACCTGGCAGAAGCAATTCAATACAGAAGCCTTGACCGGGAAGGTTGGGCTGGTTAAATCAATAAAATGAATAAGTTGAAATACTATTTGGCAAGAACTCTAAAGATCCTCGTGGTTTTGGTCATTTTAGTATTAGTTGCGTTACCATTTTTTATCACTTTTCTTGATCGAACAGATCCTTTGCGGTCTGAGGGTTATTCGAAATCTGTAAGCTGGATTGATAATAACACACTTGAAAGATCTCCTGGGACTGATTCATTAGAGGTAGGATGGTCCAAGGTAAGCATCACCCCGGATCAAGTTGTACCACTTGCAGGCTATGGAGCGCGGGAAGATAAAATGTATTCGGCAATCCATGATTCTTTATTTGTGAGAACACTGGTCTTCAAAGACAGCTTATCAACAAAAATCATAGTTAACCACGAGATGCTCATTGTGCCTCCTGCACTAATTGAAAATTTGAAACTAAAATTGTCCAGAGAAGATTTTGAAAACATATTCTTTACCGCAACACATACGCACTCCTCAATTGGAGCATGGCAACCAGGTTTATTGGGAAATGCAATAGCTGGAGAATACGATTCTACAATCATTGATTTTCTGACTGAAAAAGTACTTGAATCAATTGAGCTAGCACAAAATGACATGCAGGCCGCCACTGTCGGGTTCCTTAAATCTGATAACAGTGATTTAATAAGAAATAGATTAGTCAGAGAACAAGGCACAACTGATCCTTGGCTTAGAATATTGAATATTTCGAGAGAAGATGGCAGTACTGGGTTGTTTTTCACTTTTGCGGCTCATGCTACATGCTTGTCAGCTGAATACAATGACCTTTCAGGAGACTACCCCGGACTTCTGATGAAGAATCTTGAAAGTGATTCTACCTTTCAAATAGCCATTTATGCAGCAGGTGCTGTAGGAAGCATGTCTCCACAGGCACCTGGGTTTAGGGGATATGAAAAAGTTGAATTTGTAGTTGATAAATTGGATACTCAAATCAATCTATTAAGCAATCTGATTCAGGGAAGCCCTCAGAATTCTCTGTCTATTATTCATATTCCAATTGATCTTGGAGAACCGCAATTCAAAATATCCAGAGACTTGATCATTAGACCTTGGTTATTTAATTCCCTTACAAAGCCCTACGCAGGCAGTGAAATCACTGCATTGCAACTTGGCAATAACTTGCTAGTTGGAATGCCTTGTGATTTCTCCGGGGAATTAGTGGAGCCATTAGATTCATTGGCAGAGAAGAATGGTTTGAATCTTATGATAACCAGTTTTAATGGTGGATATGTTGGTTATATTACAAAGGATGACTGGTACGACTTGCCTAAGTACGAAACAAGAAGTATGAACTGGTATGGTCCGGGAAATGGAGAATTATTTTTACAACTAACAAAGAAGCTAATTTTAAAACATGCAGATAACACGTCCAACTCTGCTACTAGATGAGAGAATTGCTAAGCGCAATATCTCCAGGATGGCAAATAAGGCGAAATTGACAAATACTATATTCAGGCCACATTTTAAGACTCATTTTTCCAGTGAGATTGGAGAATGGTATAGAGAGCAAGGTGTGAATTGTTGTACAGTTTCATCTATGGAGATGGCTTCATATTTTTCTAAAGCAGGTTGGGAGAATATCACAATTGCTTTTCCATTTAATAGACATGAACTCCCGGAAATCCTGGAACTTTCTTCAAAATCAACAATTAATCTGGTTATTGAGGACCAGGATACGTTGGATTATTTGATACAAAATAGCACTGAGCGATTAAATTATTTTTTGAAAATTGACGTTGGAACAGGCCGAACGGGTTTGAATGCCAATAGTGATTTGGAACACTTAATAGTCCAACATGATAAAATCAATTTCATCGGATTCCTTGGGCATGCAGGTCATGCATACAGGTCCAGAAATAATTCTACCATTAAAGAAGTTTATAGAGACACCTTCCAAATTTTAAAGGAACTGAAGGCTAAATATCAGCGATACAACCCTATAATTTCATATGGTGACACTCCTACATGCTCCGTAATTGACCGATTTGATGATATTGATGAAATCCGACCAGGTAACTTCATCTTTTATGATTGGATGCAATATAATATTACGAGTTGCAGTTTTGATGATATTGCCGTGTGTATGGCAGTACCAATTGTAGCAAAGCATAAGGACCGAAATGAGATAGTAATTCATGGTGGTGCTGTACATTTTTCAAAGGATTATATTGAGATAGACAGTAAAAAGACCTTTGGTAAATTAGTCGCCCTTACAAACGATGGATGGGAAGAATACTCACAGGATTGTCATTTAGAGAGACTATCTCAGGAGCATGGTATTTTAAAAGTATCTGATAATGAGCTATTTGATAAGCTAAAAGTTGGCGATATTGTTGGGATAATCCCAATTCATTCTTGTTTGGCCGCAAATTTGATGGGATCATACTTAACTTTGACAGGCAATAGGATTTTGCAAATGCCTAAAAACACATATTTATGAAAGGATTAAAAGTAGCTATTTTTCTTGCTATTGGTTTTGTCACCAGCTTCAATGGATTTTCACAGGAAATAGATAGCCTGGATATTAAAATTGGGCAAATGGTGATGATTGGGATTGGATCAATTGATGAATATGATTCCACTGATCGATTAGTAAAATATATTGAAGATGGATACGTGGGAGGCATTGTTCTTTATGAAAAGAATATTTTAAGAAAAAACCCAAAGCCTGCCTTGAAGAACCTGGTATACAACTATCAGACAAAACCCAATATTCCACTTTTTATAAGCATTGATGAAGAGGGAGGAAGAGTCAATAGGTTGAAAACAAAATATGGTTTTTTACCTACAATCTCTGCAGCTAAGATGGCCAGATTAAACAATAGTGACTCGGTTTCACACTACATCAGCAATATTGTATCAAATATGTATGAGATGGGAATCAACCTGAATTACGCTCCAGATGTAGACCTTGCAGTCAATCCTTACAATCCAGTTATTGCCAAGGTAGAACGAAGTTATGGTTTAGATCCAGCTGATGTTTCAAAATATGCAATGGAAATTGTCAGGCAACACAGGCTGATGGGTATTGGTACAGTGTTAAAGCATTTCCCGGGACATGGAAGTTCTAAAAGTGATACACATTTAGGTATTGCAGATGTAACCAACTATTGGAGATTTGAGGAGTTGAGGCCGTATAAAATAATGCTGGATTCGGGTATGGTAGATGCTGTTATGACTGCTCATATCGTGAATGCCAATTTGGACCACAGAAAGTATCCATCGACGTTATCCGATAAGGTTGTTACGGGTATTTTGCGTGATTTTTTGAATTATGAGGGAGTTGTATTCTCTGATGATATGCAGATGATGGCAATAAGTGATCACTATGGTTTTGAGAATGCTGTGAAATTAGCAATACTTGCTGGTGTGGATGTATTAATGTTTGCTAACAATGTTCCTGGTTCTGAAAATGTAACTGTAAAGGATTTGCATGGTATGATCAGAAAGTTGGTGGATTCCGGAGAAATTTCGGAATCAAGCATCGATGAGTCCTATAATCGCATTATTAAAATGAAAAGCGACCTGGGCTTACTTTCACCAAACTATTTGGAACAACTTCAAAAAAGACTGCTCGATAATTAGTAGAAAGCATAGATTTGCTAAATTCAATTTCCAGAAGAAATATACAGATATGATCCAATATAATCCGAAATCATGGTTTTCACTGATTTTTGACGTTTACAGCCGACATGTGATGAAAGCGTTATTACCATTGATTTTATTCATTGGTTCTTCTACAGCACTATTTTGTTTTTTAGTTCTGGATGTTTTCAAACTTGATTTCAGTGGTAGCCCAGCAGTTCACTCCATACTTGGGGTAGTGCTAGGTTTGTTCTTGGTTTTAAGAACCAATACAGCATATGACAGATGGTGGGAAGGGCGAAAGCAGTGGGGAGCCTTGGTTAATGACAGTAGAAATTTCAGTTTGAAGCTAAATGCGTTTCTTCCAGAAGACAGGATTGAAGACAGAGATTTCTTCAGGAAGATGATTGGGAATGTAGTTGTAGCAATAAAAGAGCATCTGAGAGATAGTATTTTGGTTGGTGAAATGGATTTCATCAATGATGAATACAAAGAGCAAATCATCAAAAGCAAGCATCGCCCAAATGCTATTAATAAGTTGATGTACCAAAGATTAACCAAACTTAGAGCTGAAGATGTGATAACTGCTGAACAACTATTTTTATTGGATAAAGAGATCAAGGGATTTACAGATATTGTTGGAGCCTGTGAGCGAATAAAATCTACTCCAATTCCTTACAGTTATTCTATGTTTATCAAGAAGTTCTTGTTTCTATATGCCATTACCCTTCCAATAGGCTTTGTAAGCTCAATTGGATATTACACAGTACCTCTTGTGTTGTTTGCCTTTTATTTTTTAGTGAGTATTGAATTGATTTCTGAAGAAATTGAAGATCCATTTGGTACTGATGTAAATGACCTTCCATTGAATGAGCTATCTGTTAAGATCAGAAGAAATATTAATGAAATTATTTCTGTCAACAAAGATTTAGCGCCAGCATAAAAAAAGGCACCTTAATTAAGGTGCCCCATAACTGAGTTGGTTCGTAAAACAGAGATTATTTCTTAACCCATCTGAAAGTCATTGGTCTGTTATTCACCAATACCTTTACAAGGTAGATTCCTCTCAATATACTTGATGTATTAATTGTTGTTGTTGATTGCACATTTAAAACTTCTTTTCCAGATAAGTCAATTAGGCTTACCTGAGTGATTTCGTGGTTACTTCTGTTTTGAATAAATATTTCATTTACGCCGGGATTAGGAGCAATGGTAATATCATTTCTAAAGTCATTAATACCAGTAATGACATTAGAAGCAGGTTCTGAATATTCCGATGCGCCTGAAATATTGAAAGCTGCAACTCTGTAATGTGCAGTTCTTTCTGACGGATCTAAATCTGTGAATGATGTAACATTAGCGCTTAGAGAATCTAGTGTTTCCCAATTTGTCAGGTCTGAGGATCTTTGTAGTATAAAACCATCTTCCAGATTGGAGTTATCTGTCCATTCTAAAGCCACAAAAGAACCAGCGGTTGGAATTTCCAGATTTGAAGGAGCTGCTGGAATTTCTGGCAGTTTGTACAACACTTCAAGCCCCCAGGCATTGATTGTACCTCCATCCTGATTAACACCATCACTTACTCTAATCGTCCATTCTCCCTTGGTTGTATTACCTACTAATGTCGATAAGTCTCCGCTAGGTTGATAAGTTAAACTATCAACAGGTGGACAAGGCAATGTGGATGTAGATGCATCACTATCAAAGTTTGCTAAAACATTGTCTTCACTATCACAAATAGAAGCGAATAGCTCAACTTCTACACCTGAAGGATCAATTAAAGTAACTGTCAGGTCAGAAATCCAGCTGTGACTGATATCAAGGCCAACTACGTTAACATCGATGATTTCGAAAGTTTGATCAAACTCAATTACCGAAGTAACAGTTGGTGTGCCACTGCTTGGGATTTCAATATTCAGATTATTATCGTATATGTCTAGTATTTTCTCATCACCTGTAGTGAAAGATGCTGAAACAAATTCAGTGGTATGATCACAGGTTTTGAATGCTTGTACTCTCCAAAAGTATTCAGTTAATGAACTCAACCTCTCTGGAACCCTGAATGATGTGTCTGTCATGTTTGTTCTCTCTTCTAATATTGTGGAGAAATCACTATTTGCAGATACCTGAACTGTATAAGTGTCAGCATCTTCTAGTCGTTCCCAAATTAGCTGAGGTAAAGTTGATATATTATCAGCACCATCCGCTGGGGAATTTAGAGCCACATCATTTGCAAAGTCATTGATAATATTCACTGTTAGTCCGATAGAATGAGTTAATGAACCAGAAGTTCCTACAAGAGTGAATGAAACCGATTCACCTGAAGCATTACCGATATTTGAAATCACTAATGTTTCGTCATCACCTATTGCAGATGAGCTATTCGAAAGTGAAGAATTCAATTCAGAAGGAAGACCCTCAATTGTCCAGCTAACGTCATCAGCAAAACCAAGAACTCCCTGAGTAGTAAATTCAAAAGTAGCATCCTCCGGGCTACAAACAGTCAATTCAGTCTCAACAAGATTAATAACAAAATCTGGCTCTGTAGGCTCATCTATGATGAAATCTGAACTGTTGATATTGAAAAATATATTATCAACTGAAGCAACTTTAATTCTGGCATTTGTTGATCCTAAAACAGGTAATGATACTGCCTCAGAACCATCATTTGCAGTATTTGATTTTAAAACAGTTGGAAATGTCTGACCACCATCTGTAGAAAGCAATATTGAAACGCTGCTACAATTAACTGGTGCCTGATCAGTATTGGCAACATCCCACTCTACCATAATTTGAGAACCACCAATATATGTTTCTTCTGAGCTCTGAGAAGTGACTACAAATGGGCCAGCATCTCCGCTCACCGTAAATGAGATGTCTTCCGTATCAATTCCTCCAGCAGCAGGGTTATTATCTCTTACAACAAATCTGAAGTTCATTGTTCTTTGATACTCGGGAAGAAGTTCTCCCATTGTCTGAGTACCATTAATTAGGTCACTATTTTGAGGGAATTGTCTGATAGGTGAATCAGTTGGAAGAAAAGCTCTAAACAAGGGAGCATTACCTTCCGGCTCATCTGGAGCTCCTGTAGGTCCAAGATCAAATTGTTCCCATGAATAAGTTAAATTATCTCCATCAGCATCAGTAGCTGAACCTTCTAATACGAAAGGTGTACTATTTGGAATGAAGAAGTCTCCATCTGGAACAGTTGCAACAGGCGGAGTATTTCCTGACTCAGTAATAACTGCGCATGAGTTTCCACCGTTCACTGTGGTAAAGTTCACAATTTCCTCAAGGCTTATAGCATGAAAAAATGCGTCACTGTTACTTTGTACATTTTGAGGGTTACAAATACCGGCATACGCCATGATAGTTGTCCCTGAACCAGGTTCATATGCAGTACCTCCATTTCTGTTTCCTCCTGAACAGCTGCCTGAAGATCCATTGAATGTATGATTTCCGGCAAATTGGTGCCCTATTTCGTGAGCAACATAATCCACATCAAATGGATCACCAGTTGGGTTGTTGGTCCCTGTTGTGCCCTGAGCTTTTCTGGTAGCAGAACAAACAACACCCAGACCTGCTAATCCACCAGACCCTGTTGTGAAAATATGTCCAATGTCATAGTTTTCTGTTCCAATTATATTGTCTGTTTGCTCCTGATTAATACTTAATGCTGCAGATGCTCCAGCTCCATCAAATGGATCAGTTTCCGGATCAAGGAATATGAGTAGATCATTATTATCTATTAACTCTAAAGTTACAGCAACATCAATCTCGTAGATTCCTGTGACTCTATTAATGGTAGTCACAATTGCCGCCATTACCTCTTCTTTTGTATCTCCGTGAAATGCTGAGTATTCGTTATCAGCAGAAACGGCAAGTCTATATTTTCTAAGTTCGGTTCCAGAAGTAGTTCTTCGTGCAGAAAATGGCCCTCTTCCTCTTACATCAAGAGATTTATCGGTTACCACACCTTCCTCAATGAACTCTGGTGCCGTGAACTTCTGTTTGTATTCATTTCTGTAATAGGAGTTGTAATATTCTGGCTTAAGGTGATTGTTAGGATCAATATATACAGTTCCCTCATGAGTAAAGATCATCGCATGAAACCCCTTTTTAGAGGAATAATCAATTTTAGCGCTGGTCCTACCGTCTTTTGATAACCCATTGTAAGTTTTAATTCCTGGAAATTTAGATGCAAGTCCTGGAGACATCACACCGGAGGGAGTGAGTTCAAAACTTATAAATTCCCCATTTGGTAATGGAAGTGAAATTTCAATTTTAGAAGACCTTTTGGTGAGAAGTAGGTCCGCCAGATCACTTTCGTTTACAGTAAGTTGTCTGAAAACTTGATCTGAAGTCCTTCCAGCGTTCATATCGGTCCAGTGTATATCTTGAGCAAATGCGCTCATAGAAAGCACAACCAACATGCAAAAAGTAATAATGTTTTTCATTGAACGGGTATTAATACACAATCGGTTAACAATTTCACAATTATCAATGCCAGAATGGATAAACCATTATAGCGATTGTAATCTAGTGAAAATTATACAGCGACTGAGGTTAAAACCCCACCAGTATGAAATATTGAGAATTAACTAGATTGGAACATTGACATGACGTTCCGCATGATATGAAGACCTAACTAATGGACCAGACTCAACATATTTTAAGCCTCTCTTCAATCCTTCCTCTTTGTATTTTTCAAATTGATCAGGATGAATGAATTCTGCTACTTCAATATGCATTTTTGTTGGCTGTAGATATTGTCCCAAAGTCAAAATGTCCAATCCGTGTTCTACCAGATCATCCATTGCTTTGAACACTTCTTCCTCCGTCTCTCCGAGCCCAAGCATTATACCTGACTTTGTACGTTTTCCGTATTCTTTAGTTAGTTTAGTCTGGTCTAGGCTTCTTTGATATTTTGCCTGCGGTCTTACTCTCCTGTATAGACGCTCTACGGTTTCCATATTGTGAGATACTACTTCCTGACCAGCACTGATCATTCTGTATAGTGCATCCCAATTGCCTTTTACGTCTGGAATTAATGTCTCTATAGTAGTTTCTGGAGAGAGTTCTTTTGTTTTAGCTACAGTTTGATACCAGATTTCCGCACCTCTGTCTTTTAGCTCATCCCTGTTTACAGATGTCAATACAGCATGCTTAACCCCCATTGTTTTGATTGCTTCTGCAACTCTTTGCGGTTCCTCTTGATCGTACTCAGGTGGTCTTCCGGTAGCAACAGCACAAAAACTACAGCTTCTTGTACATACATTTCCAAGAATCATGAAAGTAGCTGTGCCCGCACCCCAGCATTCTCCCATGTTTGGGCAGTTTCCACTTTCACAAATGGTGTGCAGTTTGTTCTCATCTACTATTTTTCTGACTTTAGCATACTCCTTACCTACAGGTAATTTTACTCTTAACCAATTAGGTTTTGCCGTTCTTACTTTTTCGTCAGAAGATTTTTCTACTACCGGTAATTCTATCATATCAGTATCAATAAAAACGCAAAGTTAATTTCCAAACCCGGTATTGACCAAATTGGTTCAATTATTTTCGAGTTCCCCAGAAAAGGGTAAAGTATGCAGAAGGGAAAATCGCTCTGTTATCCTGGGTAGGCATAATCACTACTTCTTTGGCATAAGCCTCAAGCATTGCGCCAATTTCGAGTCCAGCCACATTATTTTTGAAAGCCCCGAATTCAAAGTTTAGATAACCTTTGAAATTACCACCAACTGTAAGTTTTGATTCTCCTAATCCTTGAAACAGACGTCCAGAACCTAAAATTTTCGAAAAAGCGTGTTTTTCAGGATCAAATTGTTCGTAAGTATTTTGCTCGCCGTACTGAATATAATACGGAGCAATTATTCCGATACTTGGTCCTCCTGCAGCTCCCATGCTTATTTGAACTCCCTGTTGAGGAGCTTTTTTAAAGAGTAGTTTCTCACGACCATACTGGCCTCTTATGGAATATAGAAAGTTTTGTTTCCCCCATACGAATGAGCTTGCTTGTCTGTATGAAAGTTCCTTTGGATGCTTTACGTTACTTAATTCAATGGCATATGTTTGAAAAACATCATTTCCACGAGAAACACCCATCTTAAGGATGATTCCGCCTATTAATCCTCCATTTGTGTTTTTGTTAAGTCCCCATGTAATCTCCTTGGTATAGTCTATTTGCTGCTCACTGAACTGCGAAAAGGCAGATTGTGACAACATAATGCAGACAGCTATTGCCAGGGTAATTTTAGATATTTTATTTATGGACTTATCAATCATTAAATACAAAATTAATCAAGTGCGTAAAACTGAAACGCCAAAAGCACAGAATAAGTTTGAAGGTTGATTCAAAAAATGACGTATTAGTAATATACAAAACATGACCGTGCATCTCAAGATTAAGGAACAAATTAATTTTTAACTCCCCTTACTCCTAATTTGAAGCTGCTGAGGTATGAATGTATGATTCCAACGTAGCATAATGTATTGCCATATGGGAATCATCGTAAATGCATTTGCCATTTTCAATCACCAGAATTTGAGGAGATTGATGCTGAACTTCGAATAATTCAGCAACCTTATTGGAGATATCTCTGTAATTGATCAGATCAAGGTAATATGCTTTGGTCTGATCAGCTTTCCATGATCTTTCAATACGATTAATTGCCATTGAGCTGATAGAGCATCTAATGCTATGCTTAAATATTACAACTGGTGCCTGTTTTGATTCTTCAATAATGGTATCAATCTGGCTTAATTCTTCTAGTCTAATCCAATCCATAATTTTCTAATTGTACCAGAGGTCCTTCTCCTTTTTATCAAACTTGGCCTTCTTTACTTTGCCACGCACATTTGGAGGTTGCTCTTTATTCCCGTTCAATCTAGACCAAAAGACATTAAACTTTCGCATTCCCTCCTTAACTTGTTTACTGCTTTGTCGCTTCGCTATCAAATGAACTGAGCTAGGATGCATGCTTCTCTTCTTTCTGTTTGCTTTGATCTCCCCTCCGGCATAATTTGACATTCTCTCTGCCTGATTCTTTTTCTGGAAGTCGTTTATGAACTTTCTATTTGTAGTAAAACCTCCCGTATAGCCACTCAATCGACCTTCCTGACGCCTATCTTTAAAGTTCTTAACAACTCTGATGTCTTTCTTGTAATCACCAGTATAGTTTCTTGACCTGTGTGATTCACGTTTAGTCAGATAAACATCCTTTTTCTTGAGCCTTCCTTTGTATTGCTTTATTTGTTCATTGAATGGCTTAAGTCCAAGTGCGACATTTGGTGATGCTGCTCTTAAATAATCAATCACATTGAACCCATTCTTACGGATAACTTTTTGGGTTTTACCAGTTTTTACGGAGTATCTGGGACTTACAGCAACCCTCGTTTGATCATCTCTTTGTTCAGAGTATCTGGGACTCACTTTTGCTCTTTTACCCCAGATTGGCCTTTCTGAATATCTTGGTGCTGTTGCCGCTATTTTTCTTTCCTTTGGAGGAGTTGAGAATCTGGGTGAAACAGGAATTTTCCCATTTGATTTTTGCCTTTCGGAATACCTAGGGTTGGCAGCTAACTTTTTGTTAGCTTTTTCACGTTCTGAATATCTTGGGCTTGCTGCTAGTTTTTTGTTTGATTTTTCACGTTGGGAGAATCTTGGAGAAACAGCGCCTTTTTTTGTTGGCTTCCTTTTTTCAGAGTATCTCGGTGAGGAAGCAAGTTCAACGGCTTCTCTTCTCTTTGCTGAGAACCTGGGGCTCACTGGAATCCTAGCTCCTTTTTTCTTCTTTTCTGAGTACCTGGGTGATCCTGCTAATTCAACTGCATCCCTTCTTCGCGGTGAAAACCTTGGACTCACTGTGGTTCGTTTTTGTTTCTTACCTACTTTCTCACTGTAGCGAGGACCCCCAGCTAGTTCCACTGCAGCTCTTCTTCTTGGTGAAAATCTTGGAGATACTGGAGTTCTTCTTTTAGTGAGTTTTGGATTGGAGAACTTTGGTGTGATTCTTCGGATTTTGCCCGGCTTTCCTGCAACACTATATTTTACATTTACCGAAGCTTTTTTCTTGGGTTTGTCTTTCTTGGATTTATCTGTCTTGATTTTTCTTTCAAAAAGGACAAGGCCCCTATATTGACTCTTTTGCGTTCTCAATTTTCCTCTGTCCTCTAATAATTGGGCATAGGAGTTACTAGATGCTAATAACACAAGTGCAATAACAACAAATAAACTTAGGGCTATATATCTAGATGATAATCGCAAGTTGAATATCAGTCCGAGGAGGTCAAAGATTTATAAAAACTCCTTATTTGGCAATCTAATAACGAAATAAATGCATTCTATTACCCTGGAATTCTACAAAATAGCTAATATCGAACATGAATGAATCATGAAATTGTGTAGAATGGAATTATTTGAGTTAAAATCCAAGGTATATTCTTATTGTGTGGAATTGGTTGATCAGAAAATTAGGAACCTGGAAAATCAGATTCAGCTGAACAAACAGGCGGCCAATGAAGAGAACAAAAGCAGTATGGGAGACAAGTATGAAACCGGCAGAGCGATGGCTCAGTTGGAACGTGATAAGTTGACTGCCCAACTTGGAGAAAATGGCAAGCTCAAAAAAGTTCTTTCGCAATTAAGCAATTCAAAAATAGAAGATCAGATCCAAATTGGATGTCTGGTAGAAACAAGTGGTCCAATGTTTTATTTAGCTATTAGTTTAGGTGCTATTAAAGTTGAAACCAAAGACATTCTTGCAATCTCTCCGGTAGCTCCGATTGGAAAGGAATTACTCGGCAAAAAGGTGGGTGATGAGATACCATTCATGAAAAAGCAAATTAAGATAGTTTCGATATGTTAACTCATCGTTATTTATTCATTAGAATTGAATAAACGGCAGATTAATAATTATGGGAATCATTACATCTGTGTTATGTATTGAGCAACGACGCATCCAAAGCAAGTATTCTACGTGAACTTCGCAACAAATCAGTTGATGGAGCATGAAAAGGATATTTTTCTTGGTGCTTGCTTTAGTTATTCTACATGCACCAATTTACGGACAATCATATCATACCAGCAGTCTTAGAGATGGATATGTAGTCACATTTGCCGACACTATCTGGGCTAAAATCCAGGTTAATGTTGAAGACAATGATGTCTTATTGAAATCTGGTAATAATTATTCTCATTTACACGCTGACCAATTGAAGAAGGTAGTTCTGGTCAACCCTGAGGGAACTACAGAAGTGTATTATGCTGCTTATTTTGGTATTCATTTAAAAAGATTTCTCTTCACTGCATTAGTTGATGGAGAAGTCCCACTTCTCTATAGAGAAGGAGTTGCTTTTGAGGAATACGGAAGCTCAAACAGAACTCCATATTTCCTAATGACAAAAGGTAGTGTCCATACTCTGGGTAAGAAAAAAGAATTGGTAGGACTCTTCAAGGGTCAACAAGTAGTACTGAGTGATTTCTTACGCCAAAGCAAAAGTAAACTCGAAAATGAGGAAGACCTGATAGCCTTTTTCAAATTTGGAAATAACGCTTCTATAAAGGTAAATTTAATGGCTGGTGAAGATGACTAAGACTATTTAAATGGTAGTCTTGTTAAATCAACATTTCCTCCAGTTATAATAATTCCTATTTTCTTTCCTGCAAATCTCTTTTTGTTCTTAATAACTGCGGCTAATGGAACAGCGCAACTTGGCTCAATGATAATTTTCATTCGTTCCCAAATTATTCTCATTGCATTTGCAATTTCATCTTCTTCTACTAGCAGGATGTCAGAAACATTGTCTTTAATAATTTCAAAGTTCCTTTTTCCTAAAGACACCTTTAAACCATCAGCAATTGTATCAGGATTTTTAACAGTCTTGAGTTTTCCTGATTTGAAAGATTTGTGAGCATCGTCTGCATTTTTAGGTTCCGCAAGAATCACCTCCGTTGTAGGAATAATATACTTAACAACCAACGCTGTACCTGCTGAAAGTCCACCACCTCCAACTGGGGTCATGATTACATTTAAATCGGGAGTATCTTCAATTAGTTCTTTAGC
Organism: bacterium; assembly: GCA_024743255.1. Taxonomy (GTDB): domain Bacteria; phylum Bacteroidota; class Bacteroidia; order Cytophagales; family Cyclobacteriaceae; genus JANSWY01. The sequence continues at coordinate 530,845 of JANSWY010000001.1, forward strand.
TGCAGTTGCTTGTCCTTCAATGATCTTATAATCATCGAACGGAGGAATAAAGATTGCGCCAGTTTCTTTTACTATGCGATCACATGTTTCTTGGCGGGACTTCTCATTTGGCTCGCAATAAATGATTTCAGCACCATATTCTTTTACAGCGTTCTTCTTTACCTCAGGTGCGTTTTTGGGCATTACTATATAAGCTTTGGAGTCAGCTAATTTAGCCGCAAGTGCCACAGCCTGGGCATGGTTTCCGGAAGAGTGGGTTGCAAAACCATTTTCTCTTTCTTCCGGTCTCAGACTAAAAATAGCATTGGCCGCTCCACGCATTTTGAAGGCGCCAATTTTTTGGAAGTTTTCACACTTGAAATAAATCTCAGCTCCCGTCATTTCATTGATACTATGAGACGTGAGAATTGGAGTATGAATGATGTACTTGCTTATTCTTTGGTGAGCTCTTTTGATATCACTTAGGCTCGGAATAGATTCTGACATATTTACGAATTATTAATGTGCTTCTAACCAGTTTTGACCAATACCCAAACCGATTTCCATCGGCACATCAAGAGTAATGGCGTTTTTCATAAATTCATCAGTTTTGGATTTCATGATGTCAATTTCATCCCGGTGAACATCGAATACCAATTCATCATGTACCTGCATGATCATTCTTGACTTTAGGTTTTCAGATTTCATCCATTTGTGAATGTTAATCATAGCCACCTTAATCATATCAGCAGCACTTCCCTGAATTGGGGCGTTTACCGAGTTTCTTTCATCAAAACTACGCATTGTGAAGTTTCTGGAGTTGATGTTTCTCAAATATCTTCGCCTGCCAAGGATAGTTTCTACATATCCGGTATCTCTGGCTTTGTTTACGGCCTCATCCATGTATTGCTTAACTGCAGGAAATTGCTCGAAGTACGATTCAATAATTTCAGCCGCTTCACCCCGAGGGATATTCAAATTTTGAGAAAGTCCAAATGCAGAAATTCCGTAGATAATTCCAAAATTCACTTCCTTGGCCTTTCTCCTCATATTCGGTTCTACATCTGCAGGATCTACTCCAAATACTTTTGCTGCCGTGTTGGCATGAATATCTTTTCCTTCTTTGAAAGCTGACATCATACTTTCATCCTGTGCAAATGCGGCCATGATTCTCAATTCAATTTGAGAGTAATCCGCTGACATGATTTGATAATCTTCAGTTCTTGGGACAAACGCCTTTCTTATTTCTCGTCCTTTTTCCGTTCTGATTGGAATGTTCTGGAGATTTGGATTATTGCTGCTTAATCTTCCTGTTGCAGCAACCGTTTGCCTGTAGTCTGTATGAATTCTATTGTCTTTAGAACTAACCAGTTTTGGTAAAGCATCAACATAAGTTGACTTCAGCTTTTGATATTCTCTGAAATCTAATATTCTGCTAGCTATGGCGTGTTCAGCAGCCAGCTTAACCAGCACATCTTCACCAGTCGCATACTGGCCTGATTTCGTTTTTTTAGGTTTATCAACCAGCTTTAATCTATCAAATAAAACTTCTCCTAATTGCTTTGGTGAGGCAATGTTAAACTCAGCTCCAGCAATTTCGAATATATCATTTTGCGCATTGAGGCTTTCTTTTTCTAGTTCCTTGGACATCTCTGCCAGAGCATCAACATCTACATTTACTCCCTCATATTCCATTTCTGCTAAAACAAATGACAGAGGCTGTTCAACTTCCACCAGAAGCTTTTCTAGCTTATTCTCTTTTAAATCTACTTCTAACTTTTCTTTAAGTTGAAAGGTGATATCAGCATCTTCTCCTGCATATTCCACTACTTTTTCAACCTCAATATCTCTTAATGTTTTTTGCTTTTTACCCTTTGGCCCAATCAGGGACTCAATTTTGATGGGGGAATAATTGAGATAATTTTCCGCCATTACGTCCATGCTATGGGCTGTTTCCGGGTCAATCAGATAATGAGCCAACATGGTATCAAATATTTCCCCTTTGACATTTACATCATAGTTTCGAAGTACCTGAATGTCATACTTTAAGTTTTGGCCAATTTTTAAAATGCTCTCATTTTCAAGGACTTCCTTGAATTCTCCAATAACCGCTTTTGTTTCTTCAAAATTATCTCCAAATGGAACATAGAATGCCTCACCTTTTTTTATTGAAACTGAAAGTCCAACTAGTTCTGCATCAATTGTGCTTAGACTTGTTGTCTCTGTGTCGAAGCAGAATTGTTTTTGAGATTTTAATTGGGTGATCAGATCTTTCCGTTTTTCAGCTGAGTCAATCAGGTGGTATTCATGTTGCACTGTATCTACACTAGTGCGTGAGGTTGCAACAGGTGCTTCATCCGATGATCCACCAAAAAGATCCAACTGGGAATCATCTTTTTTCTTCTTTGCAGCTACAGATGAAGGCTCTTCAGAAGTAAATACCCGATTGGCAATAGTTCTGAATTCTAATTCTTCGAATAGCGGCCGCAGTACTTCTTCATTTGGGCCAGTGTATTTCAATGCTTCCTCATCAAAATCCAGCGGAACATCAATCTTGATGGTAGCGAGTTTCTTCGAGAAAATTCCTTGCTCACCAAATTCCTGAACCTTCTTTTGTAATGAGCCTTTTAATTGATCCGCATTGGCCACTATGTTTTCAACAGTACCAAATTCCTTTAAAAGTTTCACTGCAGTTTTATCGCCAACACCTGGGATACCAGGAATATTATCAACTGAGTCTCCTTTAAGTCCCAAAAAGTCTCTTACTTGATCCACATTGTCCAAATCGAATTTGGCAAGCACCTCAGGTATACCTAATACATCTACGGCATTCCCCATGTAGGCAGGTTTGTACAGATAGATATGCTCTTCAACCAGTTGGGCAAAGTCTTTGTCTGGAGTCATCATATAAACCTCAAAGTCCTTCCTGGCTGCAGTTTTGGCAAATGTTCCAATGATATCATCAGCTTCATAGCCATCAAGGACTAAAATAGGAATGTTAAAACCCTCTATTATTTGCTTAATAATTGGAATAGCTATGTTAATCTCTTCGGGCTGAGCTTGTCTGGTTGCTTTGTATTCCTTGAATTCCTCATGTCTGAAAGTTGGTGCACTTGTGTCAAACGCAACTGCCAGGTGTGTTGGCTGCTGTTTATTAATAATCTCCAACAGGGAATTTGTGAATCCCATAATTGCTCCGGTGTTCATTCCGTTTGCATTCATTCTTGGGTTCTTACTCAACGCAAAATGTGCTCGGTAAATAAGAGCCATAGCATCGAGAAGGAATAGTTTCTTTTCAGGTTTACTCATAGTGGGTAAAGGTATGAAACCAATGATTTTAGAACCCAATTAAACCTTTATTTTTTCTGATGGTCTAAGGATTTTGAAAAGTGAAAGATAAATGAAACAGTTTCGGGTGATAATTTTCGCGTTTATTTTGGCATTAACCGCCATTTCATTGAGCAGATCCGTGAGTATTCAAAATTATTTGGATCGGCCATTGAGGGGAAAAGTTATTGTTGAGAAGCTTGCTAATCTATAGACCAATAAAAAAGGCGCTTAATAGATAAGCGCCTCCTCAATTTAAATTCTATATTTTTTCTACAAACCCACCATTACAAATGCACCCCAGTAATAAGGTGCTTTCCATTTTTCTTTAATAGCCTTCTGTGCGGTATTAAATGCGAGTTGTTTGTCTCCGGTTTCCATCCATTTTTCGTAAAATGTGGTCATCAGTTCCTGAGTAGCATCATCATCTACTGTCCACATACTCATAATGATACTTTCTGCTCCTGCGATTTGGAATGCTCTTTGAAGACCATAAACACCCTCACCATTGGAAACTTCACCAAGTCCTGTTTCACATGCTGAGAGCACTACTAATTCAGTGTCATCCAAATTCATATTCATAGCTTCATATGCAGTCAAAATACCATCTTCTTCTGCTGTAGAGTCAATGTTTATTACACCAGTACTAAGGAAACTGTTAGCCCCGGCAAAGATTAATCCTGATCTTAAAAGAGGGTTTTCTACATATTCATCTACTGCATCACCTTCTGCAGGCTCATCGTTTTCAAGGAAGAATCCGTGAGTAGCAATATGAAGGGTTTGTGGAGAGTTCACTACCTTAATTTCTTCTTCTATTGCAGCATTGGCCATGAATACTTCTGGCTGAAATTTCTGGTTAGAGTAAAGGTTTTGAATTAGCTCAACCTCCCTTTTTGTTCCTGGTAATAGTGCGAGTAAATTATTGCCGGAATATCTCTGTAAGTTACCTCTTACACCTCTTGATAATCCACCGCCTCGGCTATTACCACTGCCTCTGTCTCCCCTAGTACCTCGAGCTCCTCTCGAAACACCTCTTCCTCTACCTTGACTAACTGCTGTTGCGATACTTTCAGCAGCCTTGGCAACATCTCCATCATTCTCCTCAATTGAACCCATATTGTAATTTGGGAATCCAAATAAATAAGCCTTGCTCTCATCAAAATATGATCTGTCATCATAATTAAATGTTACCAGGTCCTTCGTGTTAGTCAACACTTGCATATCAATTTCATCTACCAGAAATTTTTTGGTTTCAGAGTTTCTTAGGGTATAAATACTTATTTGGTTATACACACCATCTGGTGAAAAGTATACTTTCTTTGTATCACCCATTTTCTCAGAAATTGGTTTCCAGAATAATCGGTAGGAGTAATCCTCATTTACTTTGTATCTAATTCCATTTCTGTAGTTAGCCAAGTATCTGGTTTCCATTTTAGCTCCCTGATCAAGAACCACCATTTCTGGGTGATCTTTTGTGTCATGCTTTATGATTAGTGCAGCGTAGTAGACATTATCAGTAAAGGAACCTGCGGAATCAGGAAGAAACTCTCTGTATCTAATCATCTCTATGGCTGCTTCACCCTCTTTCAGTTTTTTCTGAACATCGCGCCAGGTGACTTTCTGCTTGCTCATGTTTTCAGCAAACACTGCAGATCCTTTCCCTAGTTCTTTTTCAAGGTTATTGGAAGCTTCTAATAAGGAATCGATTCTATTATTTCTTTCTGTCACATCTCCCTCATGAGAACTAAACAGTCTGGAAAGTTGCTCTTTTTGAGAAATCCAAAGCTCATACTTAGCCATAAGGACAGAATCGCCACTGTTAACGATCGATTCACGAACCTTATTCGTAGCGTACATGATCAACCCCTTTGTTGCTAACTGAAAATCGTACATGTTGGATTTGAGTTCTGGGTTTTTCTCAGCGTTTTGAACTGCGAAAGAATTGAACTGCTCAAAAGAAACTTTGATCTTATTGTTATAAAATTTTGCCTTTTCTTCTTCGCTTAGAGTTGGAAAGTATGCGTTAATCTGGGCGAAGTAGTTATCAAAAGTTTCGTCAAAGTAAGAAACTACCTCTTCAGTCTCATCCTGATCCCATTTTAAAATGGCCATTTGGCGTGTACCAACGGCATAATCAGGGTGGTATTTTCCTAATACATTTCTTCTAATTTTCAGGCTTTTAGAAAGGTTTTCCTCGGCATTTTTTAGATCACCAAGTAGTTGATAAGTCTCTCCCAATCTGAATAAAGAGTAGGCATAACGATAATGCTTATTTCCCAGGTTTTTCTCAAATCCGGTAGTTGCCTCTCTGGTAAGTTGGAGCGCTAGGTCAAGTCTTCCTGTTTTTCTGTAGACATTGGCAAGATTTGATTTCTGGTTGTGATAAAGCATATCCTCTTTTCCCAGACTCGCCTCCGTAATTGCAATAGTCTTCTTATGAGTTTCTTCAGATTCTTTGTATCGGCCGGAATTATCATAAATACTCGCCAAAACCATCATATCCTGAGCAACAAGAAGTGATTCCTCTCCTCCATATTCGATTTGGATATCGATGCTTTGCTTGATGAATCTCTCAGCTTGATCATAATTACCCATTATTCGGTATACCTCAGCAATGTTGTGATATAGTAAACTATTAATGTCACTCATATCACCCTCCATTCTATCTGACATGTCTATACTTTCCAGAAGAACTTCTTCTGCATCTGGGTATCGACCCATGTCCATGTAGAGGTCATACAAATTATTAAGGGCTCCTATGTAGTCAATAGAAGGATTTAAACCAAGTCTTTCAAAAGCACTTAATGATCTATTCAAATGACGTTCTGCCTGGTTGTAGGAACCATTAGCTCTATACAAACTTCCATAAAGCGCCATTAATCTTGGGTAGGTTTCCTCATCCTTGGAAATGTACTGTTGGATTGATTTCAAAAGCTTGATGCCCTTGGAATTCTTATTACTCAAGCCATAGTTCACTGCAAGTGATAGTGCAGTTTCAATATACTCCGGGCTATCTTTTCCAAAAGACTTGGCATCACTTTCCATTATTTGAATATAGATCTCCTCGGACTTGTTATAATATCCCAATTGATCGTTAGCATTCGCAATATTATAAAGTGTGTTTTTCCGGTCTTCGAAATCAGTACCTGCTGATTCCATGCCATTTAGAACTTTGGTGTAGAGGTCCAGACTTGCTTCAAGGTCTCCATAATAAAACATATAAGCCTCAGCAAGAAACGTATTGGCGTTAAATGATACCGTGTCTGAGAATGAAGAGAACTTCTCCTTAATTGATTCTTCTTCGTTTAGAATCGTTTCATAGTCATAATTTAAATAGGCTTCATCTAGCTTGTTGTAAAGTTTTTTAGAACTTTTTGACTCAAATTGTGCGTGTAGCTGTGTGTTTAAAAATAGTGTTAATAGAAATATAGTAGCACTATATTTGGTCATATAATTCTTCATAACTTGAATGAATTTTAATTAATTTCTCATCTGTGTTGTATGGGTAATAAATATAAATTTAAGTAAATTTAATTGTATCATACTAATTTCTTGAGAACTGCTCGAATCGTTTTTTATTCGTGGGATGTATTCGAGCATTCGTCGAAAAATTGAGTGTTATTTCGCAGGTTGTAGTTAGAAATTATAATTATTTTTCATACTTTCACTAGTTCTAAGCGGCGGAATAATAATCTAAATCGCACTATTGCATCGTTATTGAACTTGACAATATGAGACTCACCCAGAGACTTAATCCGCCTGTCCAAAGGAACCAACGGGAGTTCGTTAGGACAAACAAAATCTGGATAGTAATCTTTTTACTGGCATCATTTATATCTATAGATGCGTCCAGCCAGCAAAATTCCCTTCCTTTTAATGGATTTGACCAATACGTTTCCTTTTCAAACCTTTCCTTGTTTGATAACAGTCAGAGAGATTTTACTGTTGAAATCTGGTTTCAATCAGATTCAACCAATCAGGATCAGGCTCTTTTCAGTGTAGGCCCAAATTCACCGGGACAGGGATTTGTATTGAAGAAGAATAACACAAACTTTCTTGAAATATTAACTGGGGATGGTACATTAATTACATCATCACTGGATATAAATGACACACTTTGGCACCATGCAGCTGTTGTTTATCAGGATAGCGTGTTCTCGATGTATCTTGATGGATCATTTCAAAGTAATGCAAACTATAACATAGCCTTAGATGGAACTTTAGCTGAATTGGCAAGGAGTACATTTTCCGGTACCGAATATTTTGCCGGTGAAATGGACCAGCTCAAAATATGGGGTAGAGCCTTGACAAGAGAAGAGATTATCTCGGGCATATTTGAAGAAGGAGTCGGGTACGGGTTCCTCTCATTTAACTACTATGACTTTAATCAATTTTCATCCTCCGAACTCTCCGATCAGATTAGTGGTGAGAATGGATTTCTCATTAATATGACAGGTAATGAGTGGACAGGAAGTTCTGCTTTGACACCATTTGTAATTTTCTCTAATGGAAATGGAGCATTTTCATCAGCAGGAACATGGCTTAATGGGATTGTTCCGAGGTTGATACATTCAATAGAGATAAATGGTACAGATAGCGTATACCTGGATACTGATGTAGATGTTTCAGCAGTTACCGTTCAGTCATTGGCAGCAATTGATCAAAGGGGATTTAACATTTTGATGCTGAAAGGTCTGGAGCTATTTGGGAATCATTATTCCAATGCGAATGATACCATATTCTTGTTTGGCAATGAATCAAACCTTGACGGTGGTGGTAATGAACTTCCAGTTTTGTTTTTTGCTGATGGTAGTTTAATAAACTTATCTCAGCCTATGACTACTAAAGGTGGTGTATTTATAGACAGCACAGGTACATTTAATAGTTTCGGGTATAATACAACATTAATTGACAGTGCTTCGTGGGAATCATATGGAAGCTATAACCTTACCGGCGATACCGTAAAATTTAATGGTAATTACCATACAATATTCGGAGGAATTTTTGAATCAATGGCGATCGATACAGGTACTGTTGTATTACAAGACTCGCTATATATCAATACCTCAATCACAGCTACTGGCTCGGGAACCATTGACATGGGTACAAACTCAATTGTACCGGGGTATAGCGCAGATCTGTTTCTACTGGATACAATAGTTTGGTCAACAGGTGCGAGGTTTGTAATAGACCAATACATGTCCAACTTTCTATCAAGTTACTACCTATTTGGTCCAGAAGATTTTGTGTTTCCAACCATTGAAATAGTTCAGGATGGAGTTCTTGATCTACTGACAACACTTGGAGATATTCCGATAGGGCCAAATGAATCTTTGATTCTGAATGGAGGAGAATTTATTGGTGGCGATGGTCGGGGTATCTTCCTTGATGATAATGCTACAGTTGAGATTAATTCAGGAACTTTTGAAGTTAATAGCGATGGTACAATCTTATTTGGTGCTGGAGCACAAATATTAAATAATGGCGGGCAGCTTACAATAGGAAGCCCATATGATCCAGGAAATACTTTTAGCGTAACAGTTCAAAGTACTTCAACAACTGCTGGAGACCTCCAAATCACCCAAACATCAGGTGACCTGGCAGTTGATTTTACTGATTTTTCGGATTTATCTGGGGATGGAATCAGAATTGACGGAGGAACTGTATCACGTCCATTTAGTACATCGTCTTTTCTTAATGGAATTGGAAATTCTTACATCACTATAAATTCTAATGCTCTTGATGATCAGGGAATGGACTCAGTTGCATTTTATTCTGGTCCTTTAAAAAATATTATCAAAACTTCTTCCTCCGGTTCTGGAACAGTCTATGTCAATAAAGGTTACGGAGATTTTTCTGGACCTCTATATGACAGTATAGATGCAGGGGACATTTCATGGTTGAGTCTAATTGGTGATGTGGATTATGCTTTAGGTTTTGACGGTATAGACGATTATGTCACGTTCGCAAGTGCTCCAGATTTCCCGGATTCAATTACTATTGAAACCTGGTTATACCTTAATGACGGATCTGGCTTTCAAACTATCGCAGATTTTGATTTTGGAGCAGGTGGAAACGCAAGGTTTCAAATAAATAACAATAGTCTTCATTTTTCTAATGATGATGGAGCAATGCAAACTGGGTCTGTAACAGATACCTATGTACTTCCTAATAATCAATGGGTACATGTAGCCATGGTTCTCACGTTTGGTAATACTGTTCAGTTCTATGTAAATGGACAGCCAACAAACTCTGGTGGTTCTGCTGCTGTTGCGACTGGTGTATCTCCAATTTTAACTGTTGGATCAATTGGTGGAACTTTCCAGTTCTTAAATGGGAAAATAGATGAATTTAGAGTTTGGCTAAATGACTTAAATCAGTCTGCGATTGAGTCAAACCGATTTGCAACTCTAACTGGTGGAGAATCACTTCTTTATGCAGCATACGATATGCAAACAACTGACCCAACTGAAGATACAGTGTTGGTGGATCTTACAACTAATATGTACGATGGAGTACTTCAAAACTTTGATTTTAGTACCACTTCTGGTTGGGTTTCTTCCGAAGCTCAATTGGATCCGCAGTTAGCATTAAATTTCGGAGGTTCCGATGAAAGAGTGGAAGTTACATCAGGTCCCCAGTATAATACAAACCTTACTTTTGAAGCATGGGTTAGACCGGAGTTTACAAGTGGTGATTTTACGATTGCTTCATGGGATTTTGCTGGTACCGACAATGCGAGATTACAAATTACCAATGGCGAATTACGTTATTACACAGATAATGGAGCTGCCACATTTATATCTTCTTTTCCTCCAGATACCTTAGTAACTGGTGATTGGACCCATGTAGCATTTACTAAAACTGGAGATGATATAGTTTTATACATCAATGCTAAGGAAGTTGCATCCGGAACTTTAGCCACACATCCATCTGGTCCAACTAATTTTGTTATTGGAGCGATTGAATCCGGAGGCCCGTATGTCAACCCTTTTGATGGTGATATAGATGAAGTAAGAATATGGGATGCTGTTCTTGATATTAACACAATTAGACGGTTCGCCACTACTGAAGAAATATCGAGTCATCCCGATTTTCTTAGCCTTTCAGCACGTTATGATCTCAATAATGGATTACTGGGTGGAACTGATAATACCGGTTTTACCGCAGTAATCGACCAATCTGACAATGCATTTGATGGTACACTTGAAGGAACATGGGGGCTTAGTTTCGCATCTTCCAACTGGGTAGTTTCTGAAGCTCTTGAATGTGGTTTAATACCTAGACTATATGGTAATGATATTTTTATTCCGGGAGACAGTTCAAATACAACCAGCCTTGCTGATGGAACGAATTTTGGTGCTGTCCTTGAAGGAGATACAGTATCAAACCAATTCTTGTTAATTAATGAAGGTTTTGACACTTTGGTCATTTCTTCAATCACAAATGGTCTTTCAGAATTTCATGCAAGTACTGATAAGACAGTTGTGCTACCTCTTGATTCTGCGGAATTGACTGTATACTTTAACCCTACCTCTCCTTCCGCTTTCACTGATTATATCAAGATTGCGTACGGAGAGAAGTCTTATGATTTTGAAATCACAGGAACCGGATATCCTGATGAATCAGGTCCCGGATATGCAATTACATTTAATGGATCCGATCAATATGTTCAACTAGAAGAACCAGGCCCATTTGAATTTACAGAGGATGACCCTGTTACTATTGAGGCATGGATATACCCAATAGATACCACAGGATTCAGTACTATTTTATCAAAAGAAGGAATTACATCAGGTGTTGAAGGATTTAATTTTAGACTTGATAATGGTAAACCGGAGTTGGTTCTTCAAGGTAATATAGCTGGCCCAAATGCCATTGAAGTTGAAAGTACAGTTTCCATTGATAGCGGGGCATGGAATCACGTGGCAGTTACATTTGATGGTAGTGCTCTTGCCTCTGGAGTTAAATTCTATATAAACGGTGACTCAGTTGATACAAATGTGGTTACCGATAATATCAGTACTTTTTCAATTGGGAATACGGAACCAGCCTTTATTGGAGGAGTAAACGGTCCAAGTCAGGGATTCAATGGAAGAATTGATGAGTTAAGATTATGGAAAGTTGAAAGAACTGCAGAGGAAATCAATGAAAACTATTTGAGTGTAATTGATCCTTCTGACACTACCTTGGGCGCTTACTACAGAGCAGATTTTGGCATTGATAGCATTGTATATGATTTGACCGGAAATAGTAATGGGGAACATTTCGGTACTATAGGAACATTTGTTTTTTCCCATGCTCCTTTGAATAATGAAGATCAGTTTGAGCCTTTATTTGAGAAGAGTGCAATATGGCCTGGAAATCTGGTAGCTACATCTGCCAATTTACAGATAAGTGAGGATGCATTTATTTCGGATGATGGCGATAATGTGGTTTTTGCACATGATAATGATGCCATCGCAGACTCGGACATTACTACTGACAATATCTTTGATTCTGGTGGGCTGATTACAAGAAGGTTGGAGAGATCCTGGTATATTGAATTCTCTGATTCAACCACCCTACAGGAAGGTGGAGAGTTGGATCTACTTTTTGATAACATACCTGCAGTAGATTCTACTAAAACATACTATTTCATGAGTAGAATCGAAGGCTTTGATGACTATATACCTGTCAACTATACATCAGTTGTTACTCTTAATGATACAGTAGGAATCACAGTGGTGGTTGATAGCCTGCCAGATAAGGCATTCTTTACACTAGGTATCTCTGATGCTTATCCTGGAAATGCGATCATTTTGGATGGAGTAGACGATTCTTTAACACTCACAGACGTAGGTTATAATGATGCTTTCTCTTTTGAGCTTTGGGCGAAAATAAATCAACCCAACCCTAATTACAGCCCGATTCTTCAACATGGAATTGGAGGTGATACAGTAAATGTTTTTGTAGATACGGATAGTACCATCGTAATCGACATGCATTATACTGGATCACAAGAATCTTACAAAGGCTCAATAAAGGTTAATGATGATCAATGGCACCATATTGCTATAACTCGAGAAAACACAGGTATCAAAATGTACATTGATGGAATTGAAGATATTGGAGCCACATTCATTAATGCAACTTCGGCTGGAACAATAAGTGCTGCAAGCTGGTCAGGTCCTATGTTACTGGGAAGAAATGTAGTAGGTAACGCAACAAACATTAGTATTGATGAATTCAGAATTTGGCAAGTTGCCCGGGATTCCGCACAGATTGCCAGCAATTACTTGTTTCCAGTAGATGGAATAAACTCTGATTTAGAAGTCTACTACAAGTTTGATCAATTCACAGGGTATACAGTTCCAGATCAAACAGGAAGTAATCGACCAGCCATCCTCGGAGGAAATATTGATTTTGATTTCAGCACCTCTGGATGGATTACATCAACTGGGTTTACATCGCCAACAAATCAAAACACTCTGAACTTTGACGGTTCTGGTGATTATGTATCAGTTCCGAATATTTCCAATTATGATGTAGCTGATACTACAGATTTCACTGTGGAAGCCTGGGTTAAGGGATCTGGGACAAACTTTGATGGTGCTGGTATCATTACAATGGCAACAAATTCTCCAACCTTTACCGGATTTAGTATGATCGTATATCATGGTAGGCTGGCAGTTGAAATTGGAGATGGTGCTTCAGTGCAGTCTCCTCCTACTGATGATTTATATGGCCACACAATTATAGATGACGGAGATTGGCATCATGTGGCTTTGTCCTTTAACCGAGGTGCACAAAATGTAGCGTTTTACGTTGATGGAATTCAGGAGTTTAGTATGGAAGCGTCCTTAATAGGTGCTGATCTTACCTCAGGAGTATTTAACATCGGTACAAACTTCGATTTATCCAATGATTTCAACGGAAGTATAGATGAGGTCAGGTTCTGGTCTACAGAAAAATCTGATAGTGACATTCAGGATTACATTTATACTCGACCAACTGGAAGTGAGAACCATCTTGAAGCTTATTTCAATTTTGATCAGGGAGAGGCAGGAGCAGATAATTCTGGTATTAGTTTGTTGGAAGACCTGAGCGGGAATTTTAATGATGGTACATTAAACGGATTTACATTAACTGGGGCTACTTCCAATTTTGTGGAATCGGAAATAGATTCACTAAGAGCCAGAGTTAAGGTTTTTGGCAGAGATGCAGCAGTATTAAATCTTAATGATACAATCAATATTGGCTTATCCTTTTTGGGTGATGAAACATTCCAACAACTTACGTTAGCCAATGTTGGTAATGATACTTTGTACATTTCCTCTATTACTCTAGGTAATGCTGAATATCAGTTTTCACAAACACTAAGTGATTCTACCTTTAACCCATTTTCGACTAGGGAAATAGAAGTTCGGGTTTCGCCGACCGCAGAACCATTTGCTTATTCAAGCTTTGATATAACCAGTAACGATCCATTAAGTCCTTTCACAGGAACTTTGGAAACTACTGTTTATCCGAATTCACCGGGATCAGGAAATGCCATTAGTTTCAACGGGTCATCCTCAGATTATGCATCTTCAAATGGAATAGCTGAAGGGTTTGATTCATTTACCGTAGAATTCTGGGCTAGTCGAACAGATACAACAAGTAATGATATTGCATTTAGTGTTGGTGCTGGAGGGGCTAGTAACTTGCTTTCACTTGGATTCCAAAGTGGTCAAACCGCAATTATGGGTTTTGGCAGTGATGATTTGACTACAACCTATAATTCAGTATCAGATTGGAATCACTGGGCATTTACCTATGATACCACTTCGAGAGAACAAAGGATATTATTGAATGGTGTTGAATTAGCATCAAGAACTGCATCTGCCAATTTCCAGGGATCTGGTACTATTTTCTTGGGGCGAAATGCTACTGGTGGAGATGACTTCTTAGGTGAATTGGATGAGCTTAGAGTTTGGGGTTATGCACTTCCTGATTCAATAATCAGGGAACATCTGGCGAGTAAAATAACAGGTCAGTCCGCAAATTTGGATAGCCTTCTGGTTTATTATAGAATGGATGAATCCAGCGCTACTGATGTACAAGACTTAATAGAAGGATTTGACTTTACATTGTTTGGCGCAACAAAAGTCACATCGGGAGCATATTTGGGTGGCAAAAGTAAATACAACTATACTTCAAATGAGATCGACATTTCACCGGATGCTCCTATAAGAGTTGCAAATGTCTCTAATTTCACAGAAGGGTTTCATGCATACATGATTGAGCAGACTCCTGAATTAGATTCGCTGACAGGTTTCCAAGATATTGTTGATACAGTTTACTATGGGGTTTTCGCGCCGGGAAGCACCTTTGATATTGATTTCCAATACACTCCTGATTCTGGCGAGGATAGTCTTAGAATTGTTAGAAGACTTAATAATGCTGATCCGACCTGGGTCGGTGCGAGTAGCATATTTGATTTAGATACTGCAAATGATTCAATATTTGTAACTAATCAGACATCTGGGGAGTTTGCATATGCAAAACTCAACTATCCTTTATTCACCACAGCAGGTGATGCTCTTATCTTCGACGGAACCAATGAGTATGTCGATATTCCACATGATGATAGATTGAACATTGCTGAAGGAGATTTTACTATTGAAGCCTGGGTTTATCCTGATACAACAGAAGCTGAGACCATCATTTCCAAAGGACATGGAGGTGGAGGAGCGAACCCAGATGTATTCATATTCCAAATTCAAGCAAACAAAGTTGGTCTTGAATTCTCAGATGGAGCGAGCATTGAGTGGGGATTTTCAACTTCAGATGTAGCTCAAAATCAATGGAGTCATGTTGCGGTGAGCTATGTAAGTGCTACACAAACAGCTACATTCTATATTAACGGTTCACAGGATGGGCAGCATGTTTACTCTTTGACTCCTTCAAACAACAATGACACAAATTCGGCTTTTATTGGTAAACAAGGGTATGGCTGTGATTGTAATTATTTGAATGGACAATTAGATGAGTTAAGGATATGGAACAGCACATTAGGAACTGATACTATAGCTTCTTATGCTTTCCAGCTAGTAGATGATATTCATCCTAACATCAATGACCTGGTGCTTTATCAAAAATTTGATGACGGGATTGGTTCAACTACACTTCACGATCTGGAATCTAACTTAAGTGGTACTCTAACCAACATGGAAACGGCATCAGATTGGGTTGCTTCAGGAGCATTTGCTGTACCGGCCTATACAGTAATAAACACTAATGATACGGGTATTGGATCGCTAAGAGCTGTTCTGGATAGCGCAAATGCAAATGCAGGCCTTGATACCATTAAATTCGATATACCTGGAAGTGGCCCATGGATTATCACACTTCAATCCAGCTTAACTTCTAGTGATAGTATTTATGTAGATGGTACTTCGCAACCGGGATGGGATTTATCAACTGGAATGGTAGTGGAAATTCACGATAGCACAGCTTCATTTAATGGATTGGAAGTTGTGACAAGTTACTTTGAAGTGTATGGATTGAGATTTAATGGCCTAAGCTCTGGTATTATTATCAACAGCAATACAGATGGATTCCAAATTGGTAGCCTTGGTAGTGAAAATATCTTCATTAATAACCTGGTAGGTATACAAGGTATAAGTGGTTCAAATGGTCTAATTGAAAGTAATTATATCGGACTGGATTATGATTCCCTGGCAGGAGCCAATTCTACTGGAATAGAATTTAATGGAAGCAGCACTGGAAACACGATTGGTGGTTCAGCTGCCCCTAACATAATCTCAAATAACACTAATGGTATTGTATTCGACGGATCTGGGACACTTCAGAATCAGGTGGATGTTAATACCATTTTCTGTAATACAACAGGTATTTCATTATCAAATGGAGCACACAACAGTGTAGTGGCTCCTACTATTGATTCGGTTGATGTTAACAATGTTTATGGAACCGGTATAACTGGTGATAACATTGATCTATATATGGCCAACGATAGCTGTACCAGCGATCAGGGGATTACTTATTTGGGAAGCACCACTGTAACTGCAGGAAGCTGGACAGTTTCAGGTTTAAGTCTGACATTAGGTGATTCACTCACAGCAATTTCATACAATGCAACAGATGGTTCATCAGCGTTTTCTGCGGTATTTGGATATGGAGAAGCTCCAGATGTTCCTACTGTGGATAGCTTAATAGCGAACACTCTGGAACCAACCATTACAGGGACGTATATTTTTGGGACTGATTTGGATGTGACCATTGATGGCACCAATTATATATTAGGAACAGATGCTAATTTAACAACAGACGGTATCTCAACATGGAGTCTGGATCTGGCTGGTTTTGCAGTCTCCGGAGATGGAGTATTTGATGTAGTTGCAACAAGTACAGATACATTAACGCTTCTAAGTTCGGTTGATACAACCTCTAATGAAATTACAATTGATACTACAGCACCAACGATTCCTACTATTGATTCGCTTCTGACAAATAATGCAAACCCAATTATTCAAGGTACTTCAGATATTGGAGATTCGTTGGATGTTACAGTCAATAGCATTACTTACATCCTTGGTGTAGATCCAGAATTAACGCATGACAGTACAGCTACCTGGACTTTGGATCTTTCATCTGCTACCTCATTAACAGAAGGTATTTATGAGGTAGTTGCGAATACCGAAGATTTAGCTGGTAATGTCAGTACAGATGCTTCCACAAATGAGTTGGAAATTGACCTAACAGCACCAGTTACATCAATAGATACGCTTTATACAAATGTGGTTTCTCCACAATTAACTGGAAATATTGATGACCTTGGGGCCTCTGTGGATGTAAATGTTGATGGATCTAGTTATACAGCAACCAATAATGGAGATGGTACCTGGACATTGACAGCAGGAACGATTTCTCCTGATTTAGCTGAAGGAACGTTTGAAGTGCTGATTACAGCGACTGATTCTGCAGGAAATATTGCAAATGATGCATCTTCAAACGAGTTGACAATAGATACCACTGCCCCAGGAATTCCTGAGACAGATACATTAATAACCAACAACCAAACTCCAATTGTGATTGGTACTTATGAGCAAGGAACATTGCTTGATATAACTTTAGATGGAGTTACTTACGTACTTGATACTGATCCTGAACTTACTTCAGATGGTTCTGGAAACTGGACCTTGGATTTAAGTGGAGGTGCCTCCATTGCAGAAGGTGTTTATGATGTTGCGATCAACTCAGCGGATTCAGCTGGTAATGTCACAGCCGATGTTCAAACTAATGAAGTAACAATTGATATTACTGCTCCTGTTGTTACGGTAGATGCCTTGACAACCGCGGATCTTACTCCGGAATTAACAGGAACTGTTGATGATAATGATGCTGATATCGATGTGACCGTAGATGGTAACAATTATATAGCAACCAATAATCAGGATGGCACATGGACGTTACCGGACAATACAATTTCTCCTGACTTAGGTGGAGGAGCGTTTGATGTGGTTGTTAACGCAACGGATAAAGCTACCAATGTTGGGACTGATGCAACTGTAGATGAGTTACTTGTCAATGCCGTACCTACTGCGGAAGCTGCAACTAACATTAACGCGTTTGACTTTACCGCCAATTGGAATAATTTCACTGGTATAGCTGGTTATGTGCTTGAGGTAGCAACTGATAATTCGTTTACGCAGTTCGTATCAGGTTACGAGAACTTCGCTACAACGGACTCAACTGAGGTTGTGTCAGGCTTGAATTATGGAACAACCTATTATTACAGATTGAGAACAGTCATAGCAGTAGGTGATACTTCTGCATACTCTAATCCGATAACTGTTAACACCATAATACTTTCAGGTACAAGCGCTGATAGTACTGCATTAGTAAGAATCTACGACAATATGGATGGTGCAAACTGGAATAGAAATACTGATTGGACCACATCAAGATTAGAATTCTGGGAAAATGTGACATTGGTTTCAGGGAGAGTGACGGCATTAGATCTGAGCAGCAACAACCTGTCAGGTGATTTCCCAACATTTAGTGGTGAAGAACTGGATCAATTGTTAACCTTATTGTTAAATGACAATGCAATAGACAGTGTTGCAGATATTACGAATCTACCACTGACTGATCTTCAGGTTCAGGATAATAATCTTGGGTTTGGATCTATTGAGACCATCTCATCTATTCCTGGAACATTCAGTCCGCAAGATAGCTTGTTGACAGAGTTAAATATCATTGAGAACGAAGGAGATAACATTACACTTGATAGAACAGCATCCGGTACCTCCAATACTTACCAGTGGTTTAAGGATGGATCAATTATACCTGGAGAAACTAACGCAACTCTGGGTTTAACAGGTATTTCTTTCGGAGATGAAGGTGAGTATTATGTAGAAGTTGAAAACACTATTGCTAGTGGCATCACCTTGATATCAAACACAATCAATTTGAAAGTATCATCTCTTGAGCGGGATACGACTGCTTTAAGGATTATTTATAACGCCTTGGACGGAGATAACTGGACAGACAATGACAATTGGTTCAGTGGAGATATTACAACATGGGATAGAATTGGATCTGATGGATCCAGAGTTACTTCCATTGACTTAAGTAATAACAATCTTGGGGGCACAGGTATTATGCCAGACGAGATATTAGATATCATCAATGTAACTTCAATTGATCTTTCGGATAACAGAACTGAAAATAGAGATGGCCTACTGGAGATACCTGATTTTAGCTCAATGCCGAACCTCAGTACATTAGATGTTTCAGGAAATAGCTTGCAATTTGGATCTATAGAACCAACAGTTGGCAATGTTGCTACATTCCTATATGACAACCAGGCACAGGTTGGTGATGGTACTTCTTATTCCGTTCCGAAAGGTACAACCATTGACTTGTCAGTGACTGTTTCCGGTGGCAACAATACTTACCAATGGAGAAGAAACGGATCCAACATTTCAGGAGCTACCAATTCCAGTTATTCGGTTGTAGATATCGATTACAATAACATGGGAACATATGATGTTGTGGTTAACAACACTGTTGCATCGGCACTTCAGCTTCAAAGCAAGGAGAACTTTACCGAGGCACATGTCGATATTGATGGTACTGTCCTAGGAAACGGCAATCCACTTGATGAAGGAGTTATTTATGCTTTGAAAATTGAACCTGATCAGGTTGCTTTTGATACCGTAGATACCCAGGATATTGTAAACGGAAGTTTCTTATTTGATGATCTGGTACTTGGGGATTACGTAATTGCTGCGGAAGGTGATACTTCAGAATTCTTGCCTACTTATTATATTTCATCTTTCCTTTGGGCAGAAGCAGATACGCTATTCCTAAGAGACACGATAAATGGATTCCAAATTGATATGCAAGCAGTACCAGGTGATCCTGACGAAACAGGTGACGGTGGACTTGGCGGATATTTAGAAGACGAACTTGGCGAAGAAGAAGGAAGACTCGAAGGTGGAAGAAGAGTTAAGCGTGCAGGGGTTATGCTTCGAAGGAGGCCACCAGATTCAAGACCTGAAGATGACGAAGGGTTCGAATTATTCGCTTATGTTCAAACTGATGACAATGGTGAGTTTACATTTGAAAACTTACCTCCGGGAACATACAGGATTAACTTTGAGTATCCTGGAGTCCCAATGGATTTAAGCTCATTCGTAGAATTCGAATTAGGTGCTGATGGTAGCTCAGATTCATTCTCCATAGTCGCAACTGTTACTGAAGACGGGATTATAGTTGTGCCTGTAGATATTACAAGAATACTTCTAGAGTATTTCAAGGATTTAACAATCTATCCAAACCCATCCAGAGACCAATTATATCTGAGGTATGGAAGACTTAATTCGGAGAATGTAATATTTAATATTTATGATGTTACGGGATCACTTGTAATGAGTCAGGAATTGTTCAAGGGAGTGGATCAAATGGTTGAGATTGATGTTTCAAACCTTGAATCAGGTGTTTACATTATTAATTTCACTGACAGAGTTACTGGGTTGAATATTACGAATGCCAGAATAATTAAGGAATAAAATTACAGTAGATAGATCTGGAAGCCTCTCTTTCATTGTAAGGAGAGGCTTTTTTTGTTTTACAAATTCTCAAAGAACTTAGACGTATACTAGAAGAAATAGGCCGTTCACTAAAAAATACATCTGGCTCCACTTAATTCTTAATACTTTAGAATGGGAATAACTAAATACTATTATTAATCTAAATTATTATTTGGTTGATCGAAAAATAATTTCAGTCTACTGAAAGCTACATATATTTAGTGCAACCGAATTTTTGGAAAAATTATTAATCTACCGTTATGAATACTCCAGCCAGAGAGATACTAAAATGTCTTTGCATTATTGGTTTAATCTTTACTAGTTTTCAACTGTCCGCGCAGAACTCAGTAGGGATTGGTACCAATACCCCAAACACAAATTCAGTCCTTGAACTTGTTTCGACAGGGAATAATCAAGGATTCCTTATGCCAAGAATGACAACCGTACAACGTACTGATGCCACTTTCACCTCAGGGCTAACCACTACTGAAAACGGACTAATGGTTTTCGATACTGATGAAGGTGCAGTGTACTTTTGGTACAATGGATCCTGGGTAAATACAACAACATTACTTGCGGGAACAGGAATTCAAATCACCGGAAATACAATTGAAAATATTGGTGACACAGATGCTACAGATGATATTACAACAGCCACAGTAGCCGCTGGTGATGTTACCGGAGATTTTGCTAACCTAAGTGTTGCAGGAATCCAGGGGCAACCAGTTTCAAATACAGTACCAACCTTGGACTATGTCCTAAAATGGGATGGTAGCCAGTGGTTACCTCAACCAGATGCAGGTAATGTATACACAGCTGGGACAGGTATAGATGTAACTGGTACAGTCATTACAAATACAGGTGATACAGACGCCACAGATGATTTAACAACTGCTAGTACTGCTGCTGGAGATGTTTCAGGAGATTTTTCCACTTTACAAGTAACTGGTATCCAGGGTAACGCGGTTGATGCAGGAGCGCCAGCTACCGGCAATATATTAAAATGGGACGGCACCCAATGGTTACTTTCAGCAGATAATGATGCTCAGGATGCGGCTTCAGTACCTTTTGACGATGCGGTAGCGGTTTTAGGAGCAACTGATGTGCAGGCTGCAATTGAAGCACTAGATGCTGCAATTGACGGGTTAAGTACCGGGGACATGACACAAGCTACGTATGATACGGATGCAAACGGGATTGTTGATTTTGCAGAAGACGCTAATACTATCAATGGTGGTTTAACAGTAGATACAGCAGTGCCAGTAGGTGCCGATTTCACAGATGATCAAACCGCAACAGACGTTCCGGTTACTGCGACAGGCAATTTAACAAGTACAGATGTACAGTCAGCATTAGTAGAATTACAAACAGACATTGATGGGGCAACAGGAGACATGGCCCAAGCCACATATGATGTAGATGCAAACGGAACAGTTGATTTAGCAGAAGATGCCAACACAGTTAATGGAGGTTTAACAGTAGACACTGCAGTGCCAGTAGGTGCCGATTTCACAGATGATCAAACTGCTACAGACGTTCCGGTTACCGCGACGGGCAATTTGACAAGTACAGATGTACAATCAGCGTTAGTCGAGTTGCAAACAGATATTGATGGTGCAGCAGGTGATATGACACAAGCCACATATGATGTTGGTTCAAATGGTATCGTGGATAATGCTGAGCTTGTTAATGGATTAACCGTCTTGACAGCAGTACCAGCTGGTGCAGTATTTACAGATAATGAACTTCCCGGAACTGCTGCAACAGGAGAAATACTTGAGTGGAATGGCGTAGCATGGGTAGCGGCACCAAACAGTTCTTTTACAATTTCAGATGGGACGACTATTCTCGGAGATGGCGATATTACTCCACTAAGTGTAGGCGCGGTAGCACCTTCTCTACTAACAGCAGGAGGCGCAACAACAGGTCAGATATTAGAATATGACGGAGCAAATTGGGTTCCGGTAGCCCCAAGTTTTGTAGCTACAACAGATGGAACTTCGATACTTGGAGATGGGGACATTACACCACTGAGTGTTGGCGCTGTAGCACCATCGTTACTAACAGCCGGAGGCGCAACTACAGGACAAATACTAGAATACGATGGATTAAACTGGATACCAGTAACACAAAGCACAGCTACCGTATCAGATGGTACTTCAATACTAGGGGATGGAGACATTACCCCACTTAGTGTAGGCGCAGTAGCTCCTTCTGTGATTACAGCAGGTGGAGCAACAACAGGTCAGATCTTAGAATATGACGGATTAAACTGGATACCAGTAACACAAAGCACAGCAACAGTATCGGATGGAACTTCGATATTGGGAGATGGAGATATCACGCCACTAAGTGTAGGTGCGGTAGCTCCTTCCGTGATTACAGCAGGTGGCGCTACAACTGGACAGATCTTAGAATATGACGGATTAAACTGGATACCAGTAACGCAAAGCACAGCAACAGTATCAGATGGAACTTCAATATTAGGAGATGGTGATATTACTCCACTAAGTGTAGGTGCAGTAGCTCCTTCCGTGATTACAGCAGGTGGCGCAACAACTGGACAGATTTTAGAATATGATGGATTAAATTGGATACCGGTGGCTCAAAGCACAGCAACAGTATCAGATGGTACTTCAATTTTGGGAGATGGTGATATTACTCCACTAAGTGTAGGTGCAGTAGCTCCTTCCGTGATTACAGCAGGTGGCGCAACAACTGGACAGATTTTAGAATATGATGGA